>DASSQD010000046.1:0-43091 GCA_035702665.1 Burkholderiales bacterium | reverse complement strand
CTTCATGAGCCCCGAGGGCGCCAGCGGGGTGCTGCTTCCCACGCCGTTGCTCACCTTGTGCAGGATCTGGCCGGTGATCGCGTCGAGCACGTAGAAGAAGCCGACGCCGGTGCCGGGGCTGACGTTGTTGAGCCCGGAGGTGACCACCACAACCCAACGTCCGTCCGAAACGCGCCGGCCGATGATCGGATTGCCGTAGCTGAATCCGAGGTCGGAATCGCTGTGGATGTTGCCGGAAGAATCGGTGGGGCAAAGCGTGGAATCGGCGCAGAATTCCCACAAGCTCTTCGGGTTGACCGGATCGGTGATGTCGAGCGCGTAGAAGCCGCGACCGCCCGAGTTCGCCCCGCCCACCACGATGGTCTTCCAGACCGCGGCGGTGGCGTCGAAGACGTCGGCGGTCTCCGGCGTGCCGTCGACGAAGTAGCGGTGCGCCCCCGGGTAGCCGAAATCGGAAAGCTGGTACAGGTTCGGCATCAGGAATTTGGGCGCATACGCCCAGTTCTCCACGCCCGTATTGGGGTTGAAGGCGTGCAGGAAGCCGTCGTTCGCCGCGATCAGCAGAGGCCCAACGCGGCTCGCGTTGTTGGTCCTGAACGTCGGGTAGGTCTGCCCGGCGGGCTCGGGATGGGTCGACTCGTTCTCGTACTTGAAGAACGGCGCCAGCACGTCGACAGGCTGGGCGTTGACGATGTCACCCATTACCGTCTGGATCGTGGCCTGCGTGTTCGGGTCCTGCTCGGAGCGATCGCGGAACACAGTGGCTTCGTTGCCCGTCTGGCCTCGCAGGAAGTTCACCAGGTCGACGCCGTCGTTCGCCGTGAGCAGCTGCGTCGGCGTGAGCGTGGTGCACTGGGCCATGTTGCTCGCCGGGACGCACTTGTTGAGGAAGAACGCCTGCTCCGCGGCGGTCATGCTGACGAACTGGAACGGCTTCAGCTTGGTGCCGTTGGCGTTGGTCGGATCGATCATGAGGATATTGCGGCTGTCGCTCGCCGGGCCGATCTTGCTGAGCATGAGCGTGTCCGCCTGCCACACCTTGCCGTTGTTGGGCCCGATGGTGATCACCTGGCCGGTCTGCGGATCGATGAGCTGCGCGTAGACCTGGCCGGCCCACAGGCTGGTCTCGTAAGTGGTGCTGAAGGCTAGGGTGTTCGACGCCGAGACCTGCGGGCTCGAGGTCGCGGCCGCCGAGGCCGACGCGGTGGTCACCTGCAGGGCGTTCAGAGCGCCGTCCAGGCCGTTCGCGAGCGCCGTGGGATTCAGCGCCGAGAAGAACTTGCCGCGACCGTTCACTGCCGCGTGCCAGAGGTCATCGAGGGCCTCCTGGCCGTTCTGGAGCGGGGCCGGCCAGTTGCAGACTCCGGCGCCGTTCCAGAAGCATTTGCCGACTTGGCCCGTGAGGATGTTGTTGAAGTCGCCCGGAGGCGTGGGCTTGGCGTCGTAGTTCGGCTGGTAGCGCAACAGGCCGTCCGCCAAGCCGATGGTGAACGTGTTCATGTGCTGGTGAACGGCGAAGTCCGGGCTGCCCGACACGGCGGGCACGTTGTCCGTCGCGACGTCGGCGCCGGCGGTCGGCACGGTGTTGGGGCTGGTCGAGGGACCGGTCGCGTTGTTGTTGAGGTCGTGGCCTCCGCGGAGGTCGGTCCGGTAGTAGTACATCGCGATGTCGGCGAGCGTGCCCGCCGTGCCTTGGTTCGTTCCCGCGGTAACGGGCTTCGACCCGGCCGCGGTGCCGTCGTAAGTGCCGAGCGCGCGGCTCGAGAAGAAATCGGGCGGCGTCAGGCCAGCGTAGGGGTTCGGATTGCCCGCTCCGGCGTTGAACGCCGAATCGCCGTCCATGCCGTCCTGGTTGACGGCGGCGGAATTGACGTTGGTGCCGTTGGGAGTCGTGTTGCCGTTGCCGATCGCGGTGCCCGCGATGTCCTGCCCCTGGCCCTGGTTCCAGAAGCCGTCGGTCGTCAGGAAGGTGAAGTTCTTCTGGCACGACGCCTGCAAGGGATCGTCGCTCGTCGGTATGCCCGTGGTTAGTCCCGTATTGAGCTTTCCCGAGTAGATCCATCCCGCCCGGGACAGCGCCAGACGCAGCGGCGTGCTGTTGCCGGGGATGATGGCGTAGAACTTGTTGTACCAGTTGCCGGCGTTGCCCGTGTTGAACGTATCGATCCTCTGATATTTCGACGACTGGATGTTGGTCTGCGCCGAGGAGCCTCCGTTGGGAACGTTGGGGTTGATCGTGATGAAACCCACGCGCAGCCGGTCCGCCTTCGGCGGGGAAGCCGTCGGCGCGGAGATGAAAGGCAGGAAGGCCCGTCCCGCGGAAGTCTTCATCATCTGCATGCGCGTCTGGTAGTACGCGAACCACTTCGCGTAGTTCGCGATCTCCTCGGCGTAGGTGCACGTGGGAGCCGCTGCGCAGTCCGACCGATTGGGCCGGTTGGAGTAGGTCCCCACGGTCGATTTGATCGTGTCGCGGTTGAACCAGCCGTAGCGCGGGTAGATGTACTGCACCGGGGTGCCGCTCACGGTGGTATTCACGTACTTGAGCTGGCAGCGCGCGACCGCCGGAACGGAGGGCACGAACGTCACTGCGCCAGGGGCGAGCGCTTCGGCCTGCGACCTGCAGAAGCGCACGTATGCCGGGAACGGGTGGTCGGCCGGGACGGTCGCGGGCGGAATGTACTGGGCGCAGTCGGTCAGCGCCACGTCCGTGCACCACTCGATCGGCTTGATCCAATACGAGATCGCCGGGCCGTTGACGTTGCTCACGACGTTGTACAGGTCGTCGCGTACCCAGAATCCGGCCGTGGAGGAAATGGTCCCGCTGGCGCCGACCGGGTAGGTGAACTGAGTCGTGCTGGTCACCGTGATCGCCACCGAGGTGATGTTCATCGCGTTGCCGGTAGCGACGAACGTGGTGATGCCGTCGTTGGATGCGAGGCCGTGGGCGGCGGCGGTGTTGACCGTCACGGTGGTGCCGCTGCGCGAAAAGGTCCCCGTCGCGCACTTGCGATAGGAGCCGCTGGTGGCCGCGATCGTGCCCGACGAGCTCGTCGCGTAGGTAAACGTGTACGGAGAATTCGGCGGGGCGTTCGGGCCGGTCACCGACGCGACCGCGACGCACGTCACGTTCAGGTTGTTGTTGCCTGTGGTGACATAGACTTTGTCCGACGTCGTGAGGCCGGGTGGCGTGATCGTGCCGACCGTCACGGTGGTGCCGCTGCGCGTAAAGCTGCCGATCGGCATCATCTCGGGCATCCCGAAGATCGCGCCCGCGCTCGCGTTGGACGCATTGGTGTGGTAGGGGAACTGTCCCGCGGTCATGGTGTTGCCCTGGTCGTCGGGCAGCCCCGTGGTCAGGTTCCCGCTCGTGTCGTCCTGGCCGTTGCGCTTGCACACCGTAGCCCAGGAACCGGGGGCGTTGGTAGGCTTCTTGTTGCAATAGCGCTGATCCTGGATGCCCGTCGTGAGGTTGGTGGTGCCGCCGCCGAGATAGGCGTCGTTAGTCACCGTGGGCGGCGTCACTGTGGCGACGGGCGCGCCGGCCGAGGTCAGGCCGACCAGGTACGTGAAATTGGGATCGTATGCGACCCCGTTCATCGCGAACTGGCCGCCCGCGGCGTAAGGCGGGTCCCCGGCCGGGAACCCGTTGGCTGCGGAGTTGCAGTTGGTGCTCCCAGTGGAGTCGGTCATGCATGGATTGTTGGTCATGCCGGACGTGTTGGGGTCGACATAGTCGGGAAGGAAATGCCAGGCCATGCTGCCCGACTCATCGAGCGTGAAGAGCAGATTCGGGAGGAAGGTCGCGCCCGCGGTGGAGCCCAGCGGCACGTTGGCGATGTCGGTGACCGCGCCGAAAGCCGGCTGCGCCACCATGCAGGCGGCCGCCAGGCAAGCCGTGATCTTTGTTGCGAAGGTGCGCGTCATGAGAAATCTCCCGTGGAACTACCGAAGCATGGCCTGCACGATGGCGACCGAGTTGCGCGGACCGACGGCGCGCGCCGTGATCCGGTAGTGGACCTGAGGCAGGTTGTTGAACAGGGCGTCCTGCGCTCTGAAGTTGTCTTCCCCTTGCCGGCTGGCGGAGGCGGAGCTGATGGTGACGCCACAAACCTGGCCCGCGCCGCTCGCCGGAACGTTCGCCGTCGTGCACAGGCGCTCGACGATGTACGAGACGACGTTTCCCGCCGCGTCGGCGGGCAGTTGCACGGTCGGCCGGTTCGGGTTGCTCCACGTCGCGGGGTCCGACCAGTTGGGCTCGGTGATCGAGGCGCTGGAGTAGTAGCCGGCGATGCCCACGTTCATGCCGTCGATGTCCAGGTTGGCGTTCGGATTGAGGCCCGGGGTAGCGAGCACGTTGAAACCCGCCTGCAAACCCTGGTCCGCTGCGTTGAGGCTCGCCTGCCGCAGGGCGATGTTGCCCGCCAGGATGGTCGCGGTATCCACCGAGCGCATCGCGGCGAGCCCCGCGAGCGTCATCGCCACGAGGACGATGAGCGCGATGATCAGCATGGTTCCGCGCTGGCGGCTCCGCAGCGCCGCGCCCGAAGCGAGTTTGACCGAAGGCCTCATGTCAGCTCGACCTCCATATCCAGTTGCGCAGCGGGACCGTCGTCTCGAAGACCTTGTAGCGGTAGCACTTCCAGTTGAGGAGCGACGTTGCGCTCGGATCCCCCGACGCCGACACGTCGATGATTCCGCCGGTCCAGGTCGGACGCTGGTCCGGAACGCTGACGCCTTCCGTGCCGTCCGTGGTGGCGTCGCAATTCGTTCCGTTGATCCCGGTCGGCTTTTCCGCGAGCGCGCTGCGCGCCACGACCGCCACCCGCATGGCAATCAGAAGCTGCCACTTCGTCTGCAGCGCCGTCGGACATACCGGCAGGGCCGCAATCGCGTTGAACGTGGCGGCGTCCACGAAGCGGTCGACGATGCCATCGCAGGCCGTGTAGCCGGCCCCGATGCTGACCGACCCGTTGTTGACGCCGTCGTCCAGTCCATAGGCGACGCGCAGCTGGACGATATTGTCCGCGATGGTGTTGACGACCGGCGCGCCGCCGGCGACGACGAACGGCGAGGTCACGGTGAGGGCATTGTTGACGATGGCGTAGGTGTTGTAGACCGGGACCGTCGGGTTCCCCACGGGCTCGTACAGGTTGCCCAGGTCGATCACCCGGGCGGAAGTCCCCGCGCCCCCGTACGCCACGGTCAGGCCTCCCGGCTGGTTGAATCGAACGGTTCGAGTGGTGCCGGACACGGACAGGTAGGTTTGGCCGGCATCCCTGTGGATGAGAACGATTCCTGCGACGTTGCTCAGCTCCCTGAGCTGGCAATTGACCGCGGGCACCTGCGCGGGGTAGTTCAGAATGACCAGGTCGCCTGGACCGTAGCCGTAGGCGCTCGACACCTGCACGGAGGTAGACCCCACCGCCGCGGGTGCATTCAGGGGCGTCGCGTCCCCGACCAGCGGCTTGGACGCGTAGAAGACCGACACGCTGTCGGGACCTCCGGGCCCCGCGCTCGTGACCAAGACCGGCGCGAGCGTCAGCGTGAAGTTGTTCGTGGTGCGCGAGGAATCGTAGCCGAGGATGGTGCAGCCGACCGAGGGGGTATCGTTGAACCCGCTCCCTGCGCTGCGCAGGTCGCGCTCCATGGCGTACAGCGCGATCGCGCCGTTCTGCTGGGCGTCGCCGCCGCTGGTACTGGTGCGCTTGATGCCTTCGGATACCTCGAACACCTGGAAGATGATGATGATGCCGATCAGGCCGATCAGCATCGCGACCATCAGCTCGATGATGCTGAAGCCCCGGGAACCGCGGTGGGCAGGAGTGGCGCGCATGGTCGGTCGCTAGAGGAAGATCGAAACGATCACGGTGTAGTCGTGCGGCGGCAGGCCGAGCGATACCTCCTCGGGCATCTGCCAGAAGATCTGGATCTGCACGGTCGCGCCCGATGCCGTGGCAGCGGGCGCCCCTGGGGCGGGCACGGTGATTACGGGCAGCGCCGTGGTGGCTCCGGGCAGCTTGCTGACCTGCCCGATCCAGCCGGTGGGAGTCGGGGAAAGCGTTCCCAGCTTCGCGGGAATCGTCCCGGATCCCGGGTAGTTGTACTGTGCGATGTTGCCCTTGTCGGCCCACATCTGGGCGATCAGCTGATTGGCGAGCATGGCCGCGTCGCTGCGGGATTTTGATTGAGTCACGTTCTTGATCGCGGTCCCCTGCATGCCCACGACCGCAAGGATGCCGATGGAGAAGATCAAGATCGCGATCAGCGCCTCGATCAGCATGACGCCCGTCTGCGGACGATGGAGCGGAGTGTGCTTGCGCATGGTCGGCTCCAGTTTCACGGGCAGGCGCGCGGGTCGGGAGCGACGACCCCCGGCGTCGGATCGCACATGCGGACGTTGCCGCCGGCGGTCACCACGACGCGCATGCAGCGCATCGTCCCCCCGTTGGCGCTGCACGTGGTGGGATCGTTGTAGTAGACGTCGACCTGCACGACCGGCTGCGAGCCGTCGAGGTTTCGCGGCAGCGCGGCCCCCAGCGCAGAGAACGTCACCAGCGTCGCCGGTACGGGCGGCTGCGGCGACGGCGTGGCGCTGGCGGTGAGGAACGCGTTGGCCGTGCCTTCCTGCGCGCCCTTCTGCTGGATGTAGCTGTTGGGGGCAGGAGGGGCCGGGGTCGTGGAGTCGCAGGGCTGGACCGTAGCCGGGCAGACGGTCCAGCCGGTGCCCAGCCCCGGCTCGAACCCTAGCACCACGGGTTGATTCTGCTTGATCGCCTCGCCGCGCGCGATCTGCAAGCCGTTGACGACCGCCTCGGCGGCCGAGCGGATGCGCTGGGTGTGGAGCCAGTCCGAAAAGCTCGGGGCGCCGAGCGTGATGAGCACGGCGAGCACGGTCAGCGTCACCATGACCTCGATGAGGTTGAAGCCGCGCTGATTCCGGCGAGCCATGTTCTTAGCAGTCCCCGCTCTTCTTGGAGACCCAGCAGTTCGTGGCGGGCAGGTTCCAGCCTGGAGGAACCGATACGGTCCTGCGCACGTTGGCTTGGTCGATGCTCAGCGTCAGGCCCGTAAGGTCGGGCGTGCTGCCGACGGCCTGGACCGTGTAGGTGTTCGCGGTCAGGTTGGCAGGGGGGCAGGAGACGGTGAAATACTTCAGCGCCGTCGGTGGCGCTGCGACCGTGCCTGCGGCGCAGCCGCCGAGATAGCTGCGGTTGTCCTGGAAATACTGCTCCATCTTCGTCCGCATCGCGAGGAGGTTGGTCGTTGCCTCCTGGATCCTCGAGCGGGTGATGTAGACCGTATACGAAGGTACGGCGATCGCGGCGAGGATCGCGATGATCGCGATCGTGACCATCAATTCGATGAGCGTGAAACCGGTCTGGCGTTGCATGGGAGGCTCCCTTTCTTGCGCGGCTCAATGATAGAGAACCCGGGAAGGCTGCCGCAAAACCTCCCGACGAGCGGACGAAATCGAGGTGCGTACGGCGTCCGGGCGGGGATTCTAGCGGAACTAGTTCACGGTTCCGCCGGCAGGTCCGAACGCGATCTCCGTACGAATTAGACACAGTCCAGATCATGGTCTAGAATGCTCTTCTCATGAAGAAGCCCCACAAACGCGACCGCGAAAGCGTGGCGCAACTGCTGCGCCACCGGGGCATCACCCCGACGCACCAGCGCCTGGAGATCGCGCACACGCTGTTCACGCGGCGCGAGCACCTCTCGGCCGATCAGATCCTCGCGCTGGTCAACTCGCGGTTCGCCGAGGCCTCGAAGGCGACCGTCTACAACACGCTCAAGCTGTTCGTCGAGAAGAAGCTCATCCGCGAGCTGGTCGTCGATCCGGACAGGATCGTCTACGATCCCAACACCGAGCCTCACCACCACCTCTACGACGTCGTCAGCGGATGCCTGACCGATATCCCCGCGGACAACATCCGGGTGGTCGGGCTGCCGCCCCTGCCCGAGGGAACGGTTTCCGAGGGCGTGGACATCATCGTCCGCACCCGCCCGCAGTAGCGCACGGTCCGCGGAGCGGTCCCGGGGCGATTCCGCTTGTTATAATGCGTCCCCTCGCGCGGCGCGCAGGCTGGCGTAGCTCAGCTGGTAGAGCAACTGATTCGTAATCAGTAGGTCGGTGGTTCGAGTCCACTCGCCAGCACCACGAACTAATCCTGGCTGCCCTGCGGCGCGCGCGACCGGGAGACACGATGAATCTGTTCGGGGGTGGCAAGTCCGATCATCCCATGGCCGACGTCAAGGAGGCCCGGAAGATCGTCGACGCCATTCCCGGGAGCGATCCCTTCAAGGCGCTCGAGGACCTGAACCACTGGCTCGAATCGGTGCGCGCCTGGAAGGGCTTCGCCCACGATCACCGCGCGCAGCTGGTGCTGATGATCGACGACGCCGCCCAGGGCCACCTGCGCCGGCTGCAGCGCGACTATCTCTCCTCGCCGCGCCTGTCGAAGTACCAGGAGAACCGGCTGTGGACCGCGATACGCGAGTCCTACCGCCAGTCCGCGATCGCGTTCGCCATCTGCGTCGACGTTTTTGTCACCAGCCAGAAGGGCTGGGAAGTGCTCAAGCCGAGCATGCCCTTGCTCACGGTGCGGGCGCTGCATGCGCTCGCGGGACAGATGAAGTGGCAGTACATCCGCTACGGGCTACAGGACAACACTCTCTGGAGCTCGGTCAACAAGATCTATGCGTTCGCCGAGCACCGCAGGTACGCTGACGCGAGGGTGGTCCCCTTCGCGGGCGCGCCCGGGGATACCACGGCCGAGCAGGAATTCATCAAGGCGGTGATGCTCGCGGTGTCGTCGCCGGACAGCCTGCTGCCGGTGGAGATCGAGCTCGTCGAGCGTCTCGTTGCCCATCTCGTGCACTCGTTCAGGCTCACGCCGGATCCCCGGCCCGACTCCAACTACGGGATCGATCTCGCCGCAACGCTGCCGCCGGTGCGGGTCGGGCGCTCGCCGGAGCCCGCTCCCGCGCTGCGCTTCTTTTCGGCGGCCGCTGCGGTCGGCCACGTCAGGCAGCTGCTGCACGCGGTGAAGACGACGAACGCCGTGCCTTCGAGCGTCAGCCTCGGCGGGAGCTACGAACCGAACGTGATCGTCGAGGTCCTCGACCACCTCGCGATGAACTGGTCTTCGCAGCCGCCCGAGAGGAAGACGCCGCGCCACAGGGTCAAGTCGCGCGTGACGATCACTTACGGTTTCGACGGCGTGCTCTCTGCGCTCGATCCGGGCGGCGAGGCCCTGTTCGACCCCGAGAAGATCGAGAGCTGGATCGTGGAGAATGTCAGCTCCGGAGGCTTCGGCGCGGTCGTGCCCCAGCTCCGCGGCGACTGGCTGAAGATCGGTTGCCTGCTCGGGCTGCAGCCCGAGGGCGGCTCCAACTGGATCGTCGGCGTGGTGCGGCGCTTCCAGCGCGACATGACGCAGACGGGAGCGGTCGGCATCCAGACCGTGGGACGGGCCGCGGTGCCGGCGCAGGTGAGGCTGGTGAGCGGTCAGGCGGGGCTCAGCCCGGACACGGAGACCGCGATCGTGCTCGGCCAGCTCGATTCCGCGCCCGAGGCGCAGCTCCTGCTGCGCACCGGCGTCCTCGCTCCCGGGCAGAATCTTCAGCTCGAGCAGGACGGCAGAGTCTATCTGCTGCTGCCCACCGGTGCCATGGAGCGGGGGGACGACTACGACCTGGTGCGCTGCCGCACCATGAGGCGCGACTCGGGCGAGTAGCGCCCGCTCAGGCCTGCGCGCCGAGCACCTTGGTGAGCCACGCGCCGATGTCGGCCAGTTCATCGGGGCACACCGAGTGCGGCATGCCGTACTCGCGCCATTCCACGGCGTAGCCCAGCGACTGCAGGATCCCGCGCGATTGCTCGGCGCGCGCGAGCGGGATCACCGGATCGTAGCTGCCGTGCGCCATGAAGATCGGCGCATCCCGGTTCGCCTCGCCGGCCTCCGCCGGGAGCTTGTCTGCGATCGGCAGGTAGGTCGACAGCGCCATGATGCCGGCGATGCGCTCGGCGTGGCGCAGTCCGGTCTGCAGCGCGATCGCGCCGCCCTGCGAGAACCCGGCAAGCACGAGGCGGCTCGCCGCCACGCCGCGCTCTTTCTCGCGCGCCATCAGCGTCTCGATCAGCTTCTGCGAGGCGCGCACGCCGCCCTCGTCCTCGCGGCGGATCGCGCCGTCGCTGATGTCGTACCAGGCGCGCATGCGCATGCCGCCGTTGATCGTCACCGGCCGGATCGGCGCGTGGGGAAAGACGAAGCGTATCGCCGCGCGGGGCAGCTGCAGCACTGGCACGATGGGCGCGAAATCGTTGCCGTCCGCGCCCAGGCCGTGCATCCAGATGACGCTCGCGGACGGATCCTTCGCAGTTTCGATCTCGATCGCGTCGAGGATCTGCGCCATCCGCTCAGGCCTTCTTCGGACGGATCGCCGACTTGGGACGGAACGCCTTCACCACGTCGGCGTGCGTCTCGATGTACGGGCCGCCGATCAGGTCGACGCAGTAAGGGACCGCGGCAAAGATGCCGTTCACGATCTGCCTGCCGTCCGCGTCCTTCAGGCCCTCGAGCGTCTCGCGGATCGACTTGGGCTGGCCGGGCAGGTTGATGATGAGCGCGCCCTTGCGCACCACCGCCACCTGCCGCGACAGGATCGCGGTCGGGACGAACTCCAGGCTGATTCGGCGCATCTGCTCGCCGAATCCCGGCATCATCTTGTCGGCAACGGCGAGCGTCGCCTCGGGGGTGACGTCGCGCAGCGCGGGACCGGTTCCGCCCGTGGTCAGCACCAGCTGGCACTTCTCGCGATCGACGAGCTCGATCAGGGTGGATTCGATCACCGGGAGCTCGTCCGGAATGAGGCGCTTCACCGTGCGCCAGGGGCTGGCGAGCGCGCGCCCGAAGAACTCTTCGAGCGCCGGGATGCCCTCGTCCTTGTAGACCCCGCTCGAGGCGCGGTCGCTGATCGACACGAGCCCGATGAGCAGCTCGTCGCCTGCCGCCGTCATGGGCGCAAGTATAGCGGCGCAGCGGTCAGGCCGCGTCGCCGTCCTCGGCCGCGCCCGCGACGATCTCGCGAAGCGCCCGGAAGAGCTCGCGGTAGGCGCGCGGCGGCGCGCCCGCCGCGCGCTCCTCGCGCGCCTTGCGCGCAAGGGCACGCAGATGCCGCGCGTCCAAGGCGGGGTGGGAGCGGCGCAGCTCCTCGAGCGCGGAATCGTCCTCGAGCAGTCGGTCGCGCCAGCGCTCGACGCGATGCTGCCGCGCGGTGTGCTCGGCGGAGACTCCGTCCCAGACCTTGAGCTTCTCGCGGATCGGCACGGGATCGACCGAGCGCATGAGCTTGCCGATGTACTGCATCTGGCGCCGCCGCGCTTCGTGCTTGGTGGTGCGCCGGGCGAACTCGATCGCGTCGCGCAGGTCTTCGGGCAATCCGATCGCGGCGAGCTGCTCCGAGTTGAGTTCGACCAGGCGCGCGCCGAGCGCCTGCAGCTCGTGCATCTCGCGCTTGCGCTGGGTCTTGCTGGGTTTTTCCTCTTCCTGCACGCCCGTATATCATAGCGTCTTTCCCCGGCTTTCCCGCATGGCGCAGCCCCGCTTTTCGCACGATCTGGCCTCCTTGAAGACGGTCGCGGCCGACGCGCTCGCGCACGCCGCGGCGAAGGGCGCGAGCGGCTGCGAGGCGGAGGCCTCGGACGGCTACGGCCAGACCGTGACGGTGCGCAAGGGCGAGGTCGAGACGATCGAGTACAACCGCGACAAGAGCCTGGGCGTCACCGTCTACGTCGGCAAGCGCAAGGGCTACGCGAGCACCGCTGATTTTTCCGGACGCGCCATCCGCGATACGGTCGATGCGGCGCTGACGATCGCGCGCTTCACCGCCGAGGACGAAGCGGCGGGACTCCCCGATCCGGAGGACCTCGCGCGCGATTCCGGCGACCTCGACCTGTTCCACCCCTGGAACCTGCCGGTCGACGAGGCGATTGCGATCGCGAAGCGGTGCGAGAGCGCCGCGTTCCGGCTCGACAAGCGCATCGTCAACTCCGAGGGTGCGAGCGTTTCCGCCCAGCAATGGCAGTTCGCGCTCGGCAACAGCCACGGGTTCATGGAGGGGTTCCCCACCTCGCGCCACACCGTGTCGTGCGCCGTGATCGCCGCGGAAGACGGCCAGATGCAGCGCGACGACTGGCACGTGTCGCAGCGCTCGGCGCGCGACCTCGCGAAGCCGGAGGCGGTCGGCGACTACGCCGGCAGGCGCGCGCTGGCGCGCCTGCGCAGCCGCAAGATCGGAACGACACAGGCCCCGGTGCTGTTCGAGGCGCCGGTGGCGAACGACCTGATCGCGACCTTCGTCTCCGCGGCGAGCGGGGGCAACCTGTACCGCAAGGCGACCTTCCTCCTCGACGCACTGGGCAAGGACGTCTTTTCCCGCGGCGTTACGCTGGTCGAGCGGCCGCACCAGCCGCGCGGACAGGCGAGCTCGTGGTTCGACGACGAGGGCGTGGCCACGCGCGAGCGCGACGTGGTGAAGGACGGGATGCTGCGCGGCTACTTCCTGGGGAGCTACTCGGCGCGCAAGCTCGGGATGAAGACGACGGGTAGCGCGGGCGGAAACCACAACCTGATCCTGGAGGGCGGCGACCTAGACCTTCCCGGGCTGATCCGGAAGATGGACCGGGGCCTTCTCGTGACCGAGCTGATCGGCTTCGGCATCAACCTCGTTACCGGCGACTACTCGCGCGGCGCCGCGGGCTTCTGGGTGGAGGGCGGCGAGATCCGCTATCCGGTCGAGGAAATCACCATTGCGGGAAACCTGCGCGACATATTCCGCTCCATCGTCGCGATCGGGTCGGACGCCCTCACGCGCGGTTCGCGCACCTCCGGGTCGATCCTCGTCGAGGGAATGACGATCGCCGGAAGCTGAAAATCGGCTCCGGCCGTGGGCGTATAATCGGCCGGGATCTCTCAACTGGAGGAGGGTGGCAAATGAAAAGACGCGAGTTCATCAGGACGGCGGGCCTGGGCGCGGCCGCTGGCGCGACGCTGGTGGCGGCGCAGGCCCGGGCGCAGACTTCCGGTCCTACCGTCAACTGGCGCATGGCGGCCAGCTGGCCCAAGAGCCTGGATACGCTGTACGGCGGTGCGGAGCTGATCGGCAAGCGGGTCGCAGCGGCGACCGGCGGCAAGTTCAACATCAAGGTGTTCGCCGCGGGCGAGATCGTCGGCGGACTGCAGGTCCTCGACGCGGTGCAGAACGCCACAGTGGAGTGCGGTCACACCGCGACCTACTACTATTTCGGCAAGGACCCGACGTTCGCGTTCTCATGCGCCATTCCGTTCGGACTGAACTGCCGGCAGCAGAACGCCTGGATGTACCACGGCGGCGGCCTGGACCTGATGCGAGAGTTCTTCAAGGAGTACAACATCATCCAGTTCCCGGCGGGAAACACCGGCTGCCAGATGGGCGGATGGTTCCGGAAGCCGATCAACAAGGTCTCCGATCTGAAGGGGCTGAAGATGCGGATCGGTGGAACCGGGGGTCTACCGCTCACCAAGCTCGGCGTCGTTCCGCAGCAGATCGCCGGCGGCGACATCTATCCGGCCCTCGAGAAGGGCACGATCGACGCGGCCGAGTGGGTCGGCCCCTACGACGACGAAAAGCTCGGCTTCGCCAAGGTGGCGAAGTACTACTACTATCCGGGTTGGTGGGAGGGCGGTCCCGAGCTCGACCTGCTGGTCAACATCAAGGCCTGGGAGGCGCTGCCGGCCGACTACAAGGCGATTCTCGAGGCGGCGTGCGCCGAGGCCAACGTCTGGATGATGGCGAAGTACGACGCCCTAAACCCGGATGCGCTCAAGCGCCTGCTCGGGGCCGGAGTGAAGCTCCAGCCGTTCTCGAACGAGATCATGGCGGCGTGCTACAAGGCGGCGACCGAGGTCTACGACGAATTCGCCGCGAAGAATCCGAAGTTCGCCAAGGTCTACGGTCCCTGGAAGAAGTTCCGCAACGAACAGGATCAGTGGTTCGCGGTTGCGGAAAACCGTTTCGACAATTTCATGATCGCGGCGGAGCGCCTGTCGCAGCGCGGGAAGAAATAGCGCGCCGGCTACAAGAAGGCCCCGCGGCGACGCGGGGCTTTCTTTTTGCGCTACTTGGATTTCTTGTCCGCGTCGCCCCCGAGCTCGCGCTCCAAGGCTTTCTCCGCATCTTCCTGTTCCGTGCTCTGGCCTTGTCCCGGCTCGGGTGTCTCCTCCGGCACGACGATCTGGATCTTGTTGACGTCGACCGCCTGCTTCTTCGCGATGCCGCCGGTGACGATGTTGGGGAATGCGATGATGAGCGACACCATGATGATCTGGATCAGCACGAAAGGTACCGCGCCCCAGTAGATCTGGCCGGTCGTGACCCGCGCGGTCAACCTGCCGGTCACCTTGTCGGTGAAGTCCTTCGCGGGGGCGACGCTGCGCAGGTAGAACAGCGCGAAGCCGAACGGCGGGTGCATGAACGAGGTCTGCATGTTGACCCCGTAGAGCACGCCCAGCCAGATGAGGTCGATGCCGAGCTTCTCCGCGACCGGACCGAGCAGCGGTATCACGATGAACGAGAGCTCGAAGAAATCCAGAAAGAAGGCGAGCACGAATATCAGGATGTTCGTGACGATCAAGAAGCCCAGTTGACCGCCGGGAAGGCCTGTGAGCAGGCCCTCGACCCAGATGTGGCCGTCGACGCCGTAGAACGTAAGGCTGAAGACGCGCGCGCCGACGAGAATGAAGACCACGAAGGCCGTGAGTCGCGCGGTCGTGTCCATCGCCTGTTTGAGCAGCGAGAGGGACAGGCGACGGCGCGCCAAGGCCATGGCGAGCGCGCCGCTCGCCCCCATCGCGCCGCCTTCGGTGGGCGTTGCGATGCCCAGGAAGATTGTTCCGAGCACGAGGAAGATCAGCGCGAGCGGAGGGATCAGGACGAAGGTGACGCGTTCGGCTACCCGGGATAGAAGGCCGAGCTTGAGCAGATGATTGATGACCGAGGCGAAGAAGGCGACGCCCACGCCGACTGCGGTCGATACGACCAGCATTTCGTCGGTGGCGACGTCCGCCGAAAGGTAGAACTTGGCAAACGCCACCGCGGCGGCCGCCGCGACGATCACGAGTACGAGCAGCGAGGGCGTGCCGCTCGAGCCGTCGGGCTCGCGCAAGGTACGCGCCTCCGCCGGGAGCGCCGGCGCCCACGTCGGCCTGAGCAGGGTGACGCCGAGCGTGTAGAGGGCGTACAGCCCGGCGAGCGCGATTCCCGGGATGAACGCGCCTTCGTACATGTCGCCGACCGAGCGGCCGAGCTGGTCGGCCATGACGATCAGCACCAGCGACGGCGGGATGATCTGCGCCAGCGTCCCCGACGCCGCGATGACGCCTGTCGCGAAGCGACGGTCGTAGCCGTAGCGCAGCATGATCGGCAGGGAGATCAGCCCCATGGAGATGACGGAGGCCGCCACGACGCCGGTCGTGGCGGCCAGCAGCGCGCCGACGAAGATCACCGCGAAGGCGAGGCCGCCGCGCATCGCCCCGAACAGCTGGCCGATGGTATCGAGCAGGTCCTCGGCCATGCCGCTGCGCTCGAGGATCAGGCCCATGAAGGTGAAGAACGGCACCGCCAGCAGCGTGTCGTTGGACATGATCGCCCAGATACGCTGGGGCAGGGCCTGGAACAGCGTCGTCTGAAGCAGCCCCAGCTCGATCCCCAGAAGGCCGAAGAAAATGCCGATCGCCGCGAGGGCGAACGCGACGGGGTAGCCGACGAGCAGGAAGATCACCAGCGCCCCGAACATCAGGGGCGCCATGTTATGCATGAGGAACTCGATCATGCGGTCTCGCCGCGTTCCTTGCGGATGGCCTCGGCGAGCGCCTCGGCCTCGCTGGGCCCCTCGTGCTTCTCGGTCGGGTCCGGTATGAGTCCTCGGAGGAACGCGATGCGCTTGATCAGCTCGGACAGCCCCTGCGCCACAAGCAGGAAGAATCCGACTGGGACCATCAGGCGCGCCGGCCATACGGTCAGGCCGCCCGCGTTGGTGGAGATCTCGTTGCTGCGGAACGCGTCGACGAACACCGGCCAGGACAGCCACATGATGGTGACCGCCATGGGCAGGAGGAACAGCAACGTGCCTGCGACATCGATCCACGCCTGCGCGCGCTTCGACAAGTGTCCGGCGATGATGTCGATGCGCACGTGCTGGTTGTGCAGCAGCGTGTAGCCGGCGCAGAACAGGAACACGGCGGAGAAGAGATACCACTGGACTTCCAGCCAGGCGTTCGAGCTGCGGTTGAACGCATAGCGCACCACCGCGTTTCCGGCGCTGACCAGGACCGCGACGAGTATCAGCCAGTACATTGCCCGGCCGACACGATTGTTTGCCGCATCGATCAGCCGCGACAGCGACAGCAGGAATTTCACGAGGATCCCTCCACCTCACGCCCGGCCGGACCTCGCCGAAACGGGCAGCGCATTTTCTCCTATCAGCCTGCGCTTGGCAAAGCCGCCTTCAGTGCCCCCGCCTCGCCCGGTTGACGATCTCCTCGCGCACGTCGGTGATGTCGCGCGCGCGAGAGGCGCGCGCGCCGTCGCAATGCGGCGAGCGCGGGCAGCGGGTGCTGCGCGGGCAGATGATGCGCGCCGGGTTCGCCAGGGCGTCCTCGACCCAGGCGATGTTGAGCACCTTGGCCGCGCCCGCGATGGCCGCGCCGGCGGCGCGGGGTATCCTCGCTTCGCCGTGGTGGTGCAGGCACTCGCCGGCGATGGAAGCGACGACGTCCTCCGCATTGACGCCGTGCGAGCCCAGCGCCGGAGCGAGATCGATTCCCACCGACAGCACGTGAGGGTTGCCCGCCATGTCGCCGGTCCGCCGCGAGTGGCAGCAGTAGAGCAGGGACTGGTCGCCGTCGCGCAGCACCGATATCTGCGAGCCGCGGTCGGGGCCGCGGCTGTCGCCGAGCATCCGGAACACCGCCCAGTTGGGGCAGGGATCGGTGACCTGCGCCATGTTGCCCCAGGGCAGGGGGATGCCGTTGCCCCGGTAGACCGCGCGCAGGTGGCCCGGCGGGTAAGCATCGAAGAAATGCCAGTACGGATACGGCGACACCTTGGTCATGCGGCGCATCACCACCGCGGGCGTGAGCTGGATCTTTTCCCCGGCCTCGACGCGGTAGGACTCGCGCGCGAGAAACCTGCGGAACGGGACCTTGGGGGCGAGCAGCGCTCCGGCGAAGAAGCTGCACTCGAAATCGCGCCAGGCGTGGAGCACGTCGCGCGCGTTCATCCCCGGGGCGAAATCGGCGCCTTCCGGGCTGCCGCCCATCTCGCCGCCGGTCGCGTGCGCCGACTTCAGGCCGTCGCCGCCGTGCAGCACCTTGTGAGCGAGATGCGACGCGAGGTCGAACTTGAGGCGCGCGGGGTCGGCCTGCAGCTCGCGATTGAGGTAGATCGAGCGCGGCGCCTCGAAGAACGAGCGCACCATGCTGCGCACCTCACGGTCCTTGTCGTGCGCGAGCACGGGCTTCCTGTCGAACCAGCGCAGCGCGAGGCCGTGGTGCCTGCACAGGCGCATCAGGTCTTCGACGTCGAGCGGAAACCTGCGCTCGCCGACGCTCTCTGCCGAGCGCTCGAGGTCGGGGAAGTCGTTGCGCGACATTTCCTGGTGCGAGCGGATCAGCAGGTGCGCGAACTGCCGCCCGGTGGTGCCGGTCTGCGCGAGCAGCTCTGGGATCGCCGCCTGCAGCAGCGCTTTGGAGAACAGGAAGGCGGGCTCGAGCGGCACGCCCGCGGCGCCGCCGGCGCGCTGCTTCGGCAGAGATTCCGTTTCCGGGTTGTCGTCGAGAAACCAGCGCGGCTCGCGCTGGAACAGGGTCGAGAGGATGCCGAGCACCTCCTCCGAGGGCACTCGCTTGCCGCCCTCGATCATGCTGAGGTAGGACACCGAGGGCGCGGCGCGCGAATCGAGCTGGATGCAGCGCGCCGAGAGCTCCTCGAGCGTCAGCCCGTTGCGCCTGCGCAGCGCGCGCAGCTTCACGCCGAGGAAGTGGCTCTTGCGCGTGTGTGAAATTGACATTGTGAAATTTCCTCAGTCAAATTTGGCAGCCCGCGGACCTATACTGCCTCGCACGGACGCTGATGTCCAATCGGAGGGCGCAATGGCTCGAACCAGGGTTCTCATCCTCGGGGCTTCGTACGGCTCGCTCCTCGGCACCAAGCTGCTCATGGCGGGCCACCGCGTATCGCTCGTGTGCACGCGCGACACCGCCGCGCTGATCAACCGCGAGGGAACGCGGGTGCGCTTTCCCATCAAGGGCTGGCGGGGCCTGCTCGAGATCAGCTCCGTCTCGCTCCCCGGTGAGCTCGACGCGATGACGCCGGACGAGGCCGACCCCGGCAAATACGACCTCGTCGTCCTCGGCATGCAGGAGGCGCACTACGGGAGCAAGGGGGTGCGGGGCCTGATGCGGCGCATCGCGGCGTCGCGCCGGCCCTGCCTCGCGATCATGAACATGCCGCCCCTGCCGTACCTGAGGCGCCTTCCCGGCCTGTGGGTCGCGCCGCTCGAGGACTGCTACGCCGACCCCCGCGTCTGGGAGAGTTTCGATCCCTCGCTGATGACGCTCGCGAGCCCCGATCCCCAAGCGTTCCGGCCGCACGACGAGCCGAAGAACGTCCTGCAGGTGGGCCTGCCCACGAATTTCAAGGTGGCGCGCTTCGACGCGGAGGAGCCGACCGCGATGCTAAGGGACCTCGAGTCCGGCATCGAGTCGGCGCGCTTCGACCCGGGCCAGGAAGCGCTGGAGGTCCCGGTGAAGCTCAAGGTGCACGATTCGATCTTCGTGCCGCTCGCGAAATGGCCGATGCTCATGACCGGCAACTACCGCTGCATCCGGCCGGGCGACATGATCCCCATCCGCGACGCGGTGCACGGCGATATCGGCAGGTCCCGGGAGATCTACGACTGGGTGTCGGGCCTGTGCGCGCGCATCGGGGCCGAGGCGGACGACCTCGTGCCTTTCGAGAAGTACGCGAAGGCCGCGGAGACCCTCGGCAAGCCTTCCTCCGCCGCGCGCGCCCTCTTCGGCGGCGCCCAGCACATCGAGCGCGTCGACCGCCTGGTCCGGGAAATCGCGGGGCAGTATGGGCTCGCGTCCGATACGCTGCGCGAGATCATCGCCCTCGTGGACGAGCGCCTGAGAAGGAACCGCTCGACCCCCGATACGAGGGTTTTCCTCCCGGCTGCCGCGTTCGCGGCCTAGTGCGCGGGCTGGAACGCGAGGTAGACGAGCAGCGCGAGCAGCACCACGCCCGCCACCCACCAGGCGGGATGGATTCTTCGCTTCGCGCCGACCGGCACGGTGATGTCGTCGCCTTTCGGTGAGGCCGCTCCGGCGAGCTTCTCGTTGAACGCCGCGAAGAAATCGTCGGCCATCTTCTTCGCCACGCCGTCGATCAGCCGCGAACCCACCTGGGCGAGCTTGCCGCCGACGCTCGCCTTGGCGGAGTAGGACAGACGCGTCGACGAGCCTTCGGTCTTCAGCGAGACCTGCGCCCCGCCCTTGCCGAAGCCCGCCGCGCCGCCCGATCCCTCGAAGGAGAGGGAGTAGGAATTCGGCGGATTGAGGTCGGAGAGCAGCAGCTTGCCTGCGAATTTCGCCCTGACCGGCCCGACCGCCGCGACGATCGCGACCTTGTACTCGTTGTCGGACACCTTCTCGATCGACTCGCAGCCGGCGATGCAGGCCTTGAGCACTTCGGGATCGTTCAGTCCCTGCCAGACCTTTTCCTGCGGAACGGGGATGAGCTGTTCGCCGGTCATTTCCATGGGTTCGTTCCTCTATGCAGCACGCACCAGTTCATTGTAGCGCGCCCCCTCGGTTAGAATAGTCGCCCCATGCGTTTTCGCAAGACGATCATCCTGCTCCTCGCGCTGACGCTCCCCTGGGGCGCGGCGCTCGCGCAGAGCTGGCCTTCGAAGCCGGTGCGGCTCGTCGTGCCCTTCGCGCCCGGGGGCACGGCCGACACGCTGGGCCGCCTCGTCGCGCTGAAGCTCGGAGAGACCTTCAAGGAGACCTTTGTCGTCGAGAACCGCGGCGGCGCGGGCGGCGTGGTCGGCTCGGAGCTCGTCGCCAAGGCGGCGCCGGACGGCTATACGCTGGTCGTGTCCGGCGTCGCTTCGCACTGCATCGCGCCGGCGATGTCGAAGAGCTTTCCCTTCGACCCCCTGCGCGACTTCACCCACATCGCGCTGTTCGGTGGCCCGCCCGGTGTGCTCGTGATCTATCCCGAGCTGCCCGCGAAGGACCTGAAGGAGTTCATCGCCTACGCCAAGGCGGAAAGCGGCAAGCTCGCCTACGGGTCGCCGGGCAACGGCACGCAGGGGCACCTGATCGCCGAGCAGCTCAAGCAGGTCACCGGAATCCAGATGACGCACGTGCCCTACCGGGGCGCGAGCCTCGCCGTGTCCGACCTGATCGCCGGCCACGTGACGGTCACCTCGACCACGCTGACCACCGCGGCCACGCAGATCAAGGCGGGCAAAGCGCGCGCTCTCGCGGTCAGCTCGCTGAAGCGCGTTCCCGAGTTTCCCGACGTGCCGACCTTCGCCGAGCTGGGATATCCCGAGCTCACGGCTTCGATCTGGTTCTCGCTTTCCGGCCCGGCGGGAATGCCGACTGAGATCGTCGACCGCCTGAACGCCGAGGTGCGACGCAGCCTGCATCTTCCCGACGTGCGCGAGCGGCTGCGCCCCGAGGGCATCGAGCCCGGCGACCTCGACCCGCAGCAGTTCACGGCATTCGTCGCCTCCGAGATCAAGCGCTGGGAGCCCATCGTGCGCGCCTCCGGCGCCCGGGCGGACTAGGGGATCGTCATGCTGACCCAGGAACAGAACGACCAGCTCACTCGGACCGATCGCGGCACCCTGATGGGCGACCTTTTCCGGCGCTACTGGATTCCCGCGCTGCACGCGTGGGAGATCGCCGAGCGCGATTGCCCGCCGGTGCGCGTGCAGCTTCTGGGCGAGAAGCTCGTCGCGTTCCGCGACGCCGAAGGGCGCATCGGCATCATCGACGAGTTCTGCGCCCACCGCGGCGTATCGCTGTGGTTCGGCAGGAACGAGGAGTGCGGCCTGCGTTGCCCCTACCACGGATGGAAATTCGACGTGACCGGCCAGTGCGTCGATCTTCCCTCCGAGCCGAGCATGGCGGCGGGCATCAAGCTCAAGTCCTATCCCGCGATCGAGCACGGCGACGTGATCTGGATCTACATGGGGCCGCCGGGGAAGAAGCCCGCGCCGCCGGCGCTCGAGTGGACTCTGGTCGCGCCCGAGCGGCGCTTCATCTCCAAGCGCATCCAGGAGTCCAACTACCTTCAGGCGATCGAAGGCGGCATCGACTCGAGCCACGTCTCCTTCCTGCACTCGGGCGAGCTCAACACCGATCCGCTGTTCAAGGGCAGCAAGGCCAACCGGTACAACCTCGAGGACCGCATGCCGTCCTTCGAAGTGGTCGACTTCGAGGGCGGCTTGCTGATCGGGGCGAGGCGCAACGCGGAAGGCGGCCGATACTACTGGCGCATCACGCCTTGGATCATGCCCTGGCACACCATCATTCCTCCGCGCGCGGGGCACCCCCTGGGCGCGCACGTGTGGGTTCCGATCGACGACCAGAACTGCTGGGCCTGGAGCATCAATTACCATCCCAACCGCGCGCTCACCGACGCCGAGCGCAAGGCGATGGAGGGCGGCGCTGGCATCCACGTGAAGTACGTGCCCGGCACCTTCATCCCGCTCGCGAACCGCAGGAACGACTATCTCATCGACCGCGGCATGCAGAAGGAAGGGCGCAGGTACAGCGGTGTCGAGGGCATCGCCATGCAGGACGCCTCGCTGCAGGAATCGATGGGCCCGATCCAGGACCGCACGCGCGAGCACCTGTGCCTCACCGACAAGGGCATCGTCGCGACGCGCTCGCGCCTGTTGCGCGCGGCCAAGGCGAACCGCGAGGGCAAGCCGATCCCGGCGCTCGATCCGGCGCAGCAGCGCGTGCGCAGCTGTGCGATCGAGCTGCCTGCCGGGCAGCACTACAAGGAAGGCGCGAGGCACGGCCTCTTCCCCGCGCTAGACACCGATCCGGTGTCGGTGTAGGGAAAAGCTTGTCCCGGCTCCAGCTGTCCCTCGCGTGCTGGGACTACGACCGCACGCGCGCGCTCGCCGACGGCAGCGTGCGTCCCGAGGGCATCGACCTCGTCTACAACAATCTCTTAGTCGAGGAGACTTTCTTCCGCATGCTGCGCAACCGCGAGTTCGACATCGCGGAGATGTCCTTGTCCTCGTACTGCGTGTCCCTGGCGCGCGAGGAACGGCCGTTCATCGCCATCCCGGTGTTCCCGTCACGCTTCTTCCGGCACTCCTGCATCTTCGTGTCGGCGAAAAGCGGCATCCGCGAGCCGAAAGACCTCGCCGGCCGGACCATAGGCGTGCCCGAGTACCAGATGACTGCGCCGGTGTGGATCCGCGGCATGCTCCACGACGAATACGGCGTCGATCCGGCGTCCTGCGCCTACCGCACGGGCGGCGAGGAGGAGCCGGGGCGCGACGAAAAGCTCGCGCTCGACCTGCCCCCGGAATTCGACGTGAAGCCGATCGGCCCGCGGCAAACGCTCGCGCGCATGATCGCCGACGGCGACCTCGACGCCATGCACACCGCCCGCACGCCCTCGACCTTTCATGCCGAGCCCGGCAAGGTAAAGCGGCTGTTCGAGGACTTCGTCGAGGTCGAGAAGGCGTACTACCGCAAGACGAAGATATTTCCGATCATGCATACGGTCGTGATCCGCCGCGAGCTCTACGAGAAGTCCCGCTGGATCGCCCAGTCGCTCGCCAAGGCCTTCGCGCAGGCACAGCGCAAGACCTACGATAACCTGGGGACCAGCATGGCGCTCACCACGATGCTGCCCTGGCAATCGGCCCACGTCGAGGAGGCGCGCTCCCTGTTCGGCGAGGACTGGTGGCCCTACGGCGTCGAGCCCAACCGCCACGTGCTGGAGACCTTTCTGCGCTACCACCACGAGCAGGGGTTGTCCAAGCGCAGGCTGGCGGTCGACGAGCTGTTCGCGCCGGAGACCCTGAAGTCGTTCCGCGTATGACCGTCCGCGCGGCGGTACTACAATAGCCGCACACGATGAGACACCGACGCCCGCTTTCGACCGCCCTTGTGCTCGCCGTGGCCCTGGGCCTCTGCACCTGCAAAGGGTCGAACGACGACATGGGCGCCGTCGACGTCGCCCTCACCGATGCCGCCGGCGATTTTCTCAGCTACGCCGTGGACGTGACGTCGCTGTCCTTGACCAAGGACGACGGGACCGCGGTCGAGACGTTGCCGCAGAGAACCCGCGTCGACCTCGCCCAGCTGGCCGACGTGAGCGAGTTCGTCGCGGGCGCCACGATCCCCGCGGGCAGGTACGTCAGCGCGACGCTCGGCCTCGACTATTCCGGCGCGGACATCCGCGTCGACGACGGGACCGGCGTGCCGGTGCCGGTCCTGCTCGCCAACATCCACGACACCCAGGGGAGTCCGGTCACGGCGCTGTCGGTCAAGGTGCAGCTCGACGGCGCGAGGCCGCTGTCGATCTCGCCCATCGGGCTCGAGCTGCTCGATCTCGATTTCAATCTAGCGGCCTCGAACACCGTGGACTTGAGCGTGCCGGCGAACCCGGTAGTGACGGTTGCTCCGCTGCTCATAGCCGACGTCGATCCCGCTTCTCCGAAGCCGCACCGTATTCGCGGCCCGCTCGACAGCGTCGCCGGAGCCGGCGGCACCTCAGGAGCGTTCACGCTCGTCCTGCGCCCGTTCAACCTCGCGCAGGGCGATCACGGGCGGCTGATGTTCCGCACCGACGTGAACACGGTATTCGAGATCAACCAGGTGCAGAGCGTGGGAACCGCCGGCCTCCAGGCCCTGGCCCAGCTGCCGCGCCTGACCGCCGCGGTGGCGATCGGGACCCTCGTGCCCGGCACGCGGCAGTTTCTTGCGACCGAGGTGCTCGCGGGGACGAGCGTCGCGCTCGGCACCGACGACGTCCTCACCGGCAACGTGCTCGCGCGCAGCGGCAACGTGCTCACCGTGAAGGGCGCCGAGCTGGTGCGCAGCGGCGGGACGCTCATCTTCCGCGACACGGTATCGGTGACCGTGGGGCCGGGGACCAAGGTTCTGAAGGAGACGACGGCCGGCGCGTTCGCCACCGGGGATATCTCGGTCGGCCAGCGCATCACCGCGCTCGGAACTCTCGACACGCCGGCGACGTCGATGACTTCGGCGGACCTCGTGCGCCTGCTGGTGACGCAGTTGAACGGGACCGCGAGCAGCGTAGCGGGCGCGACGGTCGGCATGGCGCTCGCCAGGATAGACGGCCGTCCGGTCGGCCTGTTCAATTTCGCTGGCACCGGAACCCCGGGCAACGACGCCGACCCCGCCGCGTATGTGGTGGCGACCGGCGCACTGTCCCTCGCGGGCATCGCGAACGGCACGCCGCTCAAGGTACGCGGATTTCCGGCTCCGCTGGGTACGGCCGGCGCCGCCGGCGACTTCAACGCGACGACGCTGATCGACGTTACCCGCTCGCCTGCAACGCTCGTGGTCGGCTGGCCGCTGCTCGAGCCCGCGCCCTTCGCCTTCTCCGCGGGCGGCCTGACGCTGAACCTGGCGAACGCGGGCGCGCTGCACGATGTGATCCGCGACGGCGTCGACACGCGCCTGCTGACGACCGATGCGCCGCTCGTGATGTCCCAGGGTGCGGGCCTGTTCGTGATCGTGATCGGCGTGAACGGCACGGCGCAGGTGTTCACGCAGTTCTCGGCATACCAGCAGGCGCTGCAGGCCGGCCTGGTTTCCGGGCGCAAGGCGCGCAGCTTCTTCGCCGCAGGCGGAACCGGTTCGTACGTCGACGCCACCAAGACGCTCACCGCCGGAACGATGGCGGCCGCTCTGCAGTAGCGTTTCCTCGACGTCGGCGCGCGGCTAGCGTCGCCCGCGTCTGACGAAGTCCATACGCGAGATCCTGCCGGGAACCAACGAACGTCGCCCGCGTCAACCGCCGTTAGTGCCGCGCGTTCTGTCCTCGAGTTTCCGTCGAGAAGAAAAAGAAATCTGTTTCGAAATGTTTCGGCGAATGAAGTCTTCCGTGAAGCGCCTCTTTGCTATGGAGCGACGAACATGAACAGTCAAACGGGTTTCGTGATTCGAAGGTTTCTCCGGGTTCTCAAGGCTTCTTTCCTGACGATCGCGCTCGCAGCGGGACTCGCGTCTTGCGGGATGTCGTCAAATGGCGACGGCAGCATGGCGACGGGGACCGTCAACATCGGCATGACCGACGCTGCGGGCGATTTCCTGAGCTACACGGTCAACGTGACGTCGCTCACTCTCACGCGGGCCGATGGCATGACGGTTCAGACGCTGCCACAGACCGCGCGGATCGATTTCGCGCAGCTCGTCGATCTGAGCGAGTTCGTGACTGCAGCGACCGTACCCATGGGCAACTACGTCAGTGCGACGATGCTGCTCGACTACACGAACGCTGACCTGGAGGTCGACGACGGCAACGGCCACCCGCTGCAGGTGGCCGCCGCGAATATCGTGGACAACCAGGGTCATCAGGTCAGCACGATGTCCATGACGGTCAAGCTCGACAATGCGAGGATGCTGCCGATCGCTCCCGGCATCCCGGCGCTGTTCGATCTAGATTTCAATCTTGCCGCGTCGAATACCGTGACAAACGTTCCCGCCTCGCCGGTCGTGACCGTCAACCCGGTGCTCGTCGCCGACGTCAATCCGGACGCACCCAAGCAGCACCGCATCCGCGGCCCGCTCGCCGGCGTGGACACCATGAACAGCAGCTTCACGCTCGTCCTGCGGCCCTTCTTCCTGCGTCAGGGAGACCACGGCCGCATGACCTTCTTCACCGACTCGAACACGACCTTCGAGATCGACCGGGTCGGCTATGTCGGCGGTGCGGGCCTGGCGGCCTTGGCGGCCGAGCCCGCGCTGACCGCCACGGTGGCGATCGGGACCTTCGATCTCCCGAACAGGCGGTTCCTCGCTACCGAGGTCCTCGCAGGATCGAGCGTCGCCTTCGGCACGGACGACGTGCTCTCCGGCAACGTGCTGTCGCGCAGCGGCAACACTCTCGTAGTGAAGGGCGCGGAGCTCGTTCGCAACCCGGGGACGCTGATCTTCAGGGACACGGTAACGGTCACGGTGGGAGGCTCGACCAAGGTTATGAAGGAAGGGAGCGGCAAGTTCTGTGCGCCGTCGATCACGTGCACGACGAACGACATCTCGGTCGGCCAGCGCGTCACCGTCTTCGGCACGCTGAACGCCGGGGGTATGGCTCTCGACGCGTCGAACGGGCTGGCGCGCTTGCTGGTTACGCAGTTGAACGGCATCGCCAGCAGCGCGTCGAGCAGCGTCGTCGTGATGAACTTGGCGAGAATCGACGGCCGGCCGATCGCGCTGTTCGATTTTACCGGCACCGGGACCCCCGGCAACGACGCCAATCCGGCCTCGTATCAGGTGAACCCGAGCGGACTCGACACCACCGGCATCGGCGCCACTACACCGCTGAAAGCGCGCGGCTTCATGCAGCCGTTCGGGGAGGCGACCGCGACCGACGACTTCAACGCCGTCACGCTGATCAACACCACCGGCGCGCCGGCGACGCTCGTCGTGGGCTGGCCGGCGCTCGAGCCCGCGCCCTTTGACGGCTTCACGTCGAGCAGCATGATGGTGAACCTGCTCAGCGCCGGCTTCTTCCACGACATTTTCCGAGACGGAGTCGATACGCAGCTGGCGCTGACCGACACCCCGACCGTGCAGACGCCCGATCCGGCCCACGGCCTCTTCGTGATCGGCGTCAACGGCATGGTCCAGGTGTATACGCAGTTCGGCGCCTACCAGACGGCGCTGCAGGCCGATCTGGGCGCCGGCAAGAAGGCGAGGAGCTTTGTCGCCTTCGGCGGCACCTACGACGACGGCTCCAAGACGCTCACCGCCGGGACGATGGCGACCGTGCTCCACTGAGCCGCCCGACGCCGGAATTCAGTCGATCCTGATGCCGGCGTCCCGGATCACCTGGGCGTAGCGGCGGACTTCTGCGGCGAGAAACGCGCCGAAGTCCTCGGGGCTGCTGGCATATGGCTCGAAGCCCAGTCCGACCAGGCGCTCGCGCAGGTCGGCGGCCGCGAGCGCCCTGCCCATCGAGGCGTTGATGAAGGCGACGGTCTCGCGCGGCGTGCCTGCCGGCGCGATAAATCCGGCGACGCTGGGGATGTCGACGCCGGGCACGCCCGATTCGCCCAGCGTCGGGACGCCCGGCACGAGCGGCGAACGCTTCGCCGTCGTCACCGCGAGCGCCGTGAGCCTGCCGCTTCGCACCAGCGGCATCACCGCGACGTCCGCGAAGGTCAGATCCACCTCTCCGCTCAGCAGCGCCACCAGCGCCGGCTGCATGCCCTTGAACGGGACGTGCACCATGCGGATCCCCGCGGCGCGCGCGAACATCTCCGCGGCGAGGTGCGGCGAGGCCCCGTTCCCCGACGAGGCGTAGTTGAGCACGCCGGGCCTGGCCTTCGCGATGTCGACCAGCTCGCGCACGCTGGCCGCCTTCACGCTCGGGTTCACGACCAGGATGAAGGGCGAAAGCGCGATGGTGCCGAGGGGCGCGAAGCTCTTCAGCGCGTCGTAGCTCAGGTTGCGGTACAGGTTCGCCGAGGCCGCGTGCGAGATCGCGCCGCAGAAAAGGATCGTGTAGCCGTCCGCCGGGCTCGCCGCGACGTAGGCTGCGGCGATGGTGGTACCCGCGCCGGGCTTGTGTTCCAGCACCACCGGTTGCCCCCACAGCGAAGAGAGCTTGTCCGCCATGCTGCGCGACGCCGCGTCGGCGGAGCCCCCGGGCGGGAAGGGGACGATGACGCGGACCGGCTTCGCCGGGTAGGACTGCGCGGCGCCTGCCGCCGCGTACAGGAACGCGGCGAGCGCTATCAGCGCGCGCAGAAAGCGGGACGGCATGGCCCCTCCATTGTATAGTCGCGAACTGACCAACGGAGGAAAGCGATGAACGTCAATCAGCGGCGGCTCATGTTCGCCGCCGTCCTCGCGGCCGCGCTCGCGCGTCCGGCCGCGGCCCAGGAGCCGATCAGGCTCGGCGAGCTGAACAGCTACAAGGTGTTCGCGTCTTTTCTCGAGCCCTACCGCAAGGGCTGGCAGCTCGCGCTCGAGGAGGTGAACGCCGCGGGCGGCGTTCTCGGCCGCCGGATCGAGATCGTGTCGCGTGACGACAGCGGCAATCCGGGCGACGCGGTGCGCGTCGCCGACGAGCTGCTCACGCGCGAGAAGGCCGCCTTTCTCATGGGCACCTTCGCCTCCAACGTCGGCCTGGCGGTCTCCGACCTGGCGAAACAGAGGAAGGTGCTGTTCCTCGCCGCGGAGCCGCTCACCGACAAGATCGTGTGGGAGAACGGCAACCGCTACACCTTTCGCCTGCGGCCTTCGACCTACATGCAGACCGCGATGCTCGTTCCCGACGCGGCCAGGCTCGCAAAGAAGCGCTGGGCGATCGTGTACCCCAACTACGAGTACGGCCAGGCGGCGACGCGGGCGTTCAAGGAGCTCCTGAAGCGCGCGCAGCCCGACGTCGAGTTCGTCGCCGAGCAGGCGACGCCGCTCGGCAAGATCGACGCGGGCCCGGTGGTGCAGGCGCTCGCCGACGCGAAGCCCGACGCGATCTTCTCGTCGCTCTTCGCCGGCGATCTGGCGCGCTTCGTGCGAGAGGGCGAGACCCGCGGCCTGTTCAAGGGGCGCGCGGTGTTCGATCTCCTCGGCGGCGAGCCCGAGTACCTCGACCCGCTTAAGGACGAGGCGCCGCAGGGCTGGTACGTCACGGGCTATCCCTGGTACGCGATCGACACGCCCGGGCACCGCAGATTCGTCGCCGCCTACCAGAAGCGCTGGAACGACTATCCACGCGCGGGCTCGGTCGTCGGCTATACGATGGTCATGGCGGCGGCGGCGGCGATCCGCAAGGCCGGGAGCCTCGACAGCGAGAAGCTGGTCGGGGCGATGCAGGGGCTCAAGATGGAGACGCCGTTCGGCGGCATCGTGTTCCGCGAGATCGACCACCAGTCGACCATGGGCGCCTACGTCGGCCGCACCGGGGTGAAGGACGGCAAGGGCGTGATGACCTCGTGGACGTACGCCGACGGCGCGAAGTTCCTGCCGCCTGACGCGGAGGTGAGGAAGCTCCGTCCTCCGGAGTAGGCATGTCCTCGATCGCCATCCAGCTCCTGAACGGGCTGGCGAGCGCCTCCACGCTGTTCCTGGTGGCGGCGGGGCTGTCGCTCATCTTCGGCGTGACGCGCGTCGTCAACTTCGCGCACGGCGCGCTGTACATGCTCGGCATCTACTGCGCGTACAGCTTCATCGGCGCGTTCGGCGCCACGCCGCTCGGCTTCTGGGCCGGCGTCGCCGCGGCAGCGCTCTCGGTGGGCGCGCTCGGCGCGGTGCTCGAGATCGCGCTGCTGCGACGCCTGTACCGCGCGCCCGAGCTGCTTCAGCTGCTCGCCACCTTCGCGCTCACGCTCGTGATCAAGGACTGCGCGCTCGCGCTATGGGGCGCCGCGGACTTGCTCGGTCCGCGCGCGCCCGGGCTGCGCGGTTCGGTCGAGATCGCGGGCTCGCCGTTCCCTCAATACGATCTCGTCCTGATCGCGATCGGCCCGGCGGTGTTGGGCGCGCTGTGGCTGCTCCTGTCCCGTACGCGCTGGGGCAGGCTGGTGCGCGCCGCGACGCAGGACCGCGACATGGTCGCGGCGCTCGGCGTGAACCAGAAGTGGCTGTTCACCGGCGTGTTCGCGCTCGGGGCGGCGCTCGCGGGACTCGGGGGTGCGCTTCAGATTCCGCGCGAGCCGGCGCAGCTCTCGCTCGACATCGCCGCGATCTCGGACGCCTTCGTGGTCGTGGTGCTCGGTGGCATGGGAAGCATCCCGGGCGCCTTTCTCGCGGCGCTGCTGATCGGCGAGATCAAGGCGCTGTGCATCGCCGCCGGCTTGTCGAAGCTGACGCTGGTCGCGGAGTTCGTGGTCATGGCGGTCGTTCTGGTGCTGCGGCCGCAAGGGCTGTTGGGGAGGCCCTGGACGGATCTGCGGACGACGCCGGCCGAGGCGGAGCCGCTGCGCCCGTGGAATCGCGCCGGGAAAGCGGTTGTGATCGTCGCGCTCGTCGCGCTCGCAACACTGCCGCTCGCGACCGACGGGTATGCCTTGGTGCTCGCGATCGACGTCTTCGTGTTCGCGCTCTTTGCCGCGAGCCTGCATTTCATCCTGGGTCCGGGCGGAATGGTGTCCTTCGGCCACGCTGCGTACCTGGGACTGGGCGCCTACGGCGCGGGCCTGCTGCTCCAGAAGGCGGGCTGGCCGATGGAGGCGGCGCTCGCCGCGGCGCCGCTCGCGGCTCTTGCGGGCGCCATGCTCTTCGGCTGGTTCTGCGTGCGCCTGTCGGGCGTCTACCTCGCCATGTTGACGCTCGCGTTCGCGCAGATCGTCTGGTCGATCGCGTACGAATGGGACATCCTCACCGGCGGCTCCAACGGCATGGTCGGCGTGTGGCCTTCGGCGTGGCTCGCCTCGCGTCCCGCGTTCTACCAGCTCACGCTGGCCCTTTGCGCGCTCGGCCTCTGGCTGATGCGCCGCGCGCTGTTCGCGCCTTTCGGCTGGGCGCTGCGCGCCGGGCGCGATTCACCGCTGCGCGCCGCCGCGATCGGCATCGACGTGCGGCGCGTCCAGTGGCTTGCCTTTGCGGCGGCCGGAACGTTTGCCGGGCTCGCCGGGGGCCTCTACGCGTTCTCCAAGGGGAGCATCTCCCCAGACTCGACGCTCGCCGTGTCGCGTTCGGTCGACGCGCTCGTCATGGTGCTGCTCGGCGGGGTGCAGACGCTCACCGGGCCGCTCGCGGGCGCGGCGGTCTACACCTGGCTGCAGGACGCGATCGCGCGCAACACCGACTACTGGCGGGCGCTGCTCGGCGTCGCGATCCTCGCGATCGTGCTGGCCTTCCCGCAGGGCATCGTCGGTGCCCTGCGCGCGCTCCGCGGTTCGCGGGGGGACGCGTGATCCTCGAAGCCGCCGGTCTCTCCAAGTCCTTCGGGGAAGTCGACGCCGTGCGCGGGGTGAGCTTCGACGTCGCGGCCGGCGAGGTGCTGGCGATGATCGGGCCCAACGGCGCGGGGAAGACGACCTGCTTCAACCTGCTCGACGGTCAGCTCGCGCCCGACGCGGGCAGCGTGAGGCTGAAAGGCGAGGAAGTCGTCGGGCTGAAGGCGCGCGAGATCGCCCGCCGCGGCGTCGGCCGGACCTTCCAGATCACCGCGACCTTCGCTTCGATGACGGTGCGCGAGAACGTGCAAACCGCCCTGCTCTCGCACCGCCGCCGCCTCGCGAATCCGTGGACGCGCGCCGCGGGCCTGTACCGCGAGGAAGCCGACCGGCTGCTGGAACGGGTGGGCATGGCCGGCCAGGCCGACCATGCCTGCGCGGTGCTCGCCTACGGCGACCTGAAGCGCGTCGAGCTCGCCGTCGCGCTCGCGAACGAGCCGCAGCTCCTGCTCATGGACGAGCCCACCGCGGGCATGGCGGCGGCGGAGCGCCTGGAGTTGATGGCGCTCGCCACCGCGATCGCGCGCCAGCTCTCGATCGCGGTGCTCTTCACCGAGCACGATATGGACGTGGTGTTCGCCCACGCCGACCGCATCCTGGTGCTGCACCGTGGGGAGGTGATCGCGCAGGGGAGACCCGACGAGGTGCGGGCGAGCGCGGAAGTTCGCGAGATCTATCTCGGGTCACCGGAGGCGTGATGCTCTCCGTCCGTAATCTCAACACCTATTACGGCCGCGCGCACATCCTCGGCGATGTCGCGCTCGACCTCGCCGCCGGCGAGGCGGCGGTGCTGCTCGGTCGCAACGGCGCGGGGAAGTCGACGACGCTGAAAAGCATCATCGGCTGGGTGCGTCCGCGAATCGGGGAGATCGTCTTCGACGGTCAGCGCATCGACCGCCTGCCGATGTGGCGCATCGCGAGGGCGGGTCTCGGCTACGTACCCGAGGACCGGCGCATCTTCACCGATCTTTCCGTGATCGAGAACCTCGACGTGGCGCGGCAGCGCGGGGGCTGGCGCCCGGAAAGGGTGTTCGCACTGTTCCCCAACCTCGCGCAGGCGCGCGATCGCCCCGCCGCGAGGATCTCCGGCGGCGAGCAGCAGATGCTCGCGATCGCGCGCTGCCTGATGGGCAACCCCTCGTGCATTCTGCTCGACGAGCCTTCGGAAGGACTCGCGCCCCTGGTCGTCGACCAGCTGGCCGCGGCGCTGCGCGAGCTGAAATCGACGGGCATCGCAGTCCTGCTGTCCGAGCAGAACTGGCGTTTCGCCTCCGCAGTCGCCGACCGCGCCTACGTCATCGAGAAGGGGCGGATCCGTTTCGCGGGAACCGTGGCCGAGCTCGCCGCCGACGAGGCGACGCGGGCGCGCTACCTGGCGGTCTGAGGAGGAGCTAGCTCCACGGCATCAGCGACGCGTGGATCACATCGGGAACGCCATGTCCGCCCACCGACCGTATGGCGAGATCGGTGTCCTTGAGCCCGAAGCGGTGCGTGGTGACCCTCTCCAGCGGAAAACGCTTCGACGCGATCTGCGCGAGCGCCAGCTCGCAGGCCCGGTAGCTGTGGCCGCGCGCGCTCTTGATGGTGATCGCCTTGACGGTGACGCGCTCGAGCGGGAAGTTCGGGAATTCCTTCATCTCGCCCTGGACCACGATGGTGCCGCACTTGCGCTTGAGCGCCTCGACGCCGAGCAGGATCGGGATCGTCCCCGCGCCCGCGGTGCAATCGAGCGCGACATCGACGCCGCGGCCGCCGGTAATCTCCATCACGCGCTGGAGCGGGTCGTCCTTCTGTACGTCGATGACGTGGTCGGCGCCCAGCTCCTTCGCGACTTTCAGACGCGCCGCGTCCTTGGAGGTGCCGGTGACGATGATCATCGAGGCGCCGGCCTGTTTGCAGATCACGGTCTGCGACAGTCCCTGCTGACCCGGTCCCTGGATGAGCACGGTCGAGTCGTAGCCGACGCCGCCGTCGAAGAGCGACCACTCGACGCCGTTCGCCATCGGCGTGACCAGACCCGCGAGCTCCGGCGTCACGCCCGCCGGCACGCGGTGCACCACCGCGTTCCAGGGCAGATAGACGTACTGCGCGAACCCGCCCCACAGGTGCGGCGCGCGCTCGGCGGAGGTGTAGCCGTAGCGGATCGCGTCGGGGTTCTTGCGCCAGTCGGTGTTCTCGCAGTGGCGGTACTGCCCCGCATGGCACCACTCGCACTTGCCGCACATCACGTAATGCTCGACGAAGACGAGATCGCCTTCCTTGAATCCTTTTCGCCGCGCGAACTCGCGCCCCGCCTTGGCGATCACGCCGATGTTCTCGTGCCCCATGATGACGGGCGCGGTGGAGGGCGGGGCCTTGTAGAGCTTGACGTCGGTGCCGCAGATCCCGGCGACCTCCATCTTCAGGAGCGCGCCGTCCTCGGGGATCTCCGGCATGGGAAACTCGCGGATCTCGGTCCGGCTCGGGCCGGTCCGGACAGCGGCCAACACTTTGCTCATCGGATTATTCCTTCCGGACGGATTGTAGTGGAAGAGCAGCGGGAGGCGCTTCCGGCTCCTGTGCTTTGGCGTATCTTGGCGTGGGGACCGGATGAAGTAGAGATCGCAGAAAAGCGAAACGGCGCCCAAGGGCGCCGTTTTCGTTTCGCCGGCGGGCCGGTTCAATCCAGCTTGATGTGCGCCTGCTTCACGATCGCGCCGTAGCGTTCGTTCTGCTTCTTCATGAACGCGGTGAACTCCGCCGGCGTGTTGCCCGCCGGCTCCATGCCCGCGGAGAGGAAGCGCTGCCTGATCTCCGGGTCCTGCATGATCTTGCGCGTCTCGGCCGAAATGCGGTCGGTGATCGCCTGCGGCGTTCCGGCGGGAGCGACGAGGCCGATCCAGCCGAACATCTCGTAGCCGGGAAGCGTCTCTGCAATCGTCGGAACGTCGGGCATGGCCTGGGCGCGCGTCACGCTGGTCGCGCCGAGCGCGCGCAGCTTGCCCGCCTTGACCAGACCGGCGACCGCGGGAACCGTCTCGATGGTGTAGGCGACCTGGCCGTTCACCACGTCGGTGATCGACTGCGAGCTGCCCTTGTACGGCACGTGCACCGCGTTCACGCCCGCCATCGAATTGAACAGCACCGACATCAGGTGGCTGGTCGCGCCCGACCCCGACGACGCGAAAGAGTACTTGCCGGGATTTGCCTTGAGCAGAGCAACCAGCTCCTTGACATTCTTCGCGGGGATCGACGGATTCACCACGAGCACGAAGGGATTCACCGCGATGAGGCTGATCGGCGCGAAGTCCTTCAGCGGCTCGTAGGCCACCTTCTGCACGTTGGGACTGATCGAGATGGGTCCGCTCGAGCCCGCGAGCAGGGTGTAGCCGTCGGCGGGCGACTTGGCCGCGGTCTCGGACCCCAGCACGCCGCCGACTCCCGGGCGGTTGTCGACCACCAGCGGCTGGCCGAGCACGGGCGAGAGCCTCTCGGCCACCATGCGCGCGGCGACGTCGGTCGCTTGTCCGGGCGGCCAGGGCACGATGACCTTGATCGGGTGGGTGGGATAGCCTTGCGCGACGGCGTTTCCGGCGGCAGTGCAGGCGCAGGCGAGAGCGAGCGCGGCGAACGGGCGGATCAGGGTTTTCACGGGTCGACTCCTTCAGGAACGAAGTGCAGATGGTAGCGCAAGGTCCGCCTTTTTCATGAACTCGGCGAACACGCGGGCGATCTCGTCCTCGTGGGGTCCCCACTCCTCGAAGGGAACCAGCGCGAGGTCCTGGTCGTGGAGCGGCAGCTCGTGCAGCACGGCACCCGGGATCAGGCGCGCGCAGGCGCGGCCGCTTTCCGAGGAGTGGGTCTTGTCGTTGCCAGGGATGACGGCGACCGGCACCCGGATCGAGGCGAGCTCGGCTTCGCTCACGCCCATCACCGGAAAGCCGGCGCCTTGGACGAAGCGGTCGCGCCAGCGGCTCATCACCTCGATGTAGCGCCGCGGATCCATGCGCATCAGGCGTTCGCGGTTGCCGGGGTTCGCGGCGATGCGCTCCCGGTATTGCTGCGTCGCGCACACCGCGGCCATGCCGCCCTCGCGCGCGGCGCGGATGAATTGCCCGTAATAGTTCTCGGGCAGGCGCTGCGCGGCGAAGGGTCCGCCGGTGACGCGAAACAGCAGTAGTCCGCGCACTGCGTCGGGATGGCGCAGCGCGAGCAGGATCGAGGTCCGCGCGCCCGAGGAAGAGCCGCCGACGAAGGCGGGCAGGGCGCCGAGCCGCGACAGCAGCTCGCGCAAGTCGTCCGCCCAGATCGCCTCCTCGACCTCGTCGCCCTCGATGAGGACGTCCGACGCGCCGGTATTGCGCCGGTCGTGCAGGAGAACGCGGTGTCCGAGGTCGGCGAGCTTTCGCGCGAGCGGCACGAACTCATCGTGGCCGCGGCGGCCGCCCGTCGTGAGCGCGACCCAGGGTCCGCGCTCGCCGATCACCTCATAGCGAAGATTGACGCCGCGGATCTCGAGCGTGGCCATGCGCTCAAGCCTCCATCGAGTGGCGCTCGAACCGGCAGGTGCCGTCGCGCTCCACTCGCGTCAGCAGGTCCACCTCCCAGTCGAGATACGCCTGCATCGCGGCGGTCTGCCCGCCTGCGCGATCGTAGGGCTTGAGCCAGACGTCGACCGGCTCGTCGGCGAAGCGCGGCTCCTCGGCGGTCGACGCGCATCCCGACGCCGTCCAGGCGGCGTTGCCGCCGCCGAGGTAGCGCACGGGCAGTCCGGTGAGGGCGCGCATCTCCTCGAGCGCGAGCGCGGCGAGCACGCCGTCCTCTGAGGTGAGCACCATGGTGCCGACGGGGTCGATCTTCGGTATCGCGCGGTCCAGGCGCGAGCGGATCGCGAACGAGGCGCCCGGGATGTGCGCCTTCCGGTATTCGCGGCTCAGCGACAGGTCGATCACGGTCGCGGCGCGCCGCGCGGTCATCGCGGACAGCGCGGCCGCATCGAGGCGCGAGCGGGGTTCCTCGACGGTCCCGAGGACCGGCGGCGCGGGCCAGCCGGTCTCGCTCCCGGACGCGGCGAGCGCGAACACCTCCTTCCAGCCCATCTGGCGCAGCCAGGCGCCGGTCATGAGCGCGCGCACTTCGAGATCGTCGACGAGCACGATGCGCGCGTTCAGCGTGCCGACGTACTGGTCGGTCGCCTGCACGAGCTGCCCGCCGGGCGCGGACAGCGCCCCCGGAAGATGCCCGGCCGCGTATTCGCGCGGGTCGCGCACGTCGAAGACGAAAAGCGTGCGCTCCTCGCGCCGCCAGCGCTCCAGGGTCGACGTATCGACGCGCGCCACGCCCGCGCGCGCGGCGACGCGTCCGGCGGCCGCTTTGGCCCAGGCGAGCGCCCCCGCCGACGGCGGCGCCATGGGAAGCCGCCGGTCGCTGCCGCGGTCGGGAGCGAGGCCGGCGAGCGTCCAGCCCATGGTGCCGTTGCGCAGCGCCACTACCCGGTTCGGAACGCCGGCGTCGATGAGCGATTGCGCTCCGATGATGCTGCGCGTGCGCCCGGCGCAGTTGACGACCACCGTGGTGCGCGGCGACGGCGCGAGGTCGGCGACGCGCAGCACCAGCTCCGCGCCGGGGACGTTGCGCGCAGTCGGGATCGACATGCGCGTGAACTCGTCCCACGGCCGGCTGTCGAGCACGACCAGGTCTTCGCCCGCATCGACCATGCGCTTCAACTCGCGGGCGTCGACGTTCGGCGTCGCGCTCGCGTGCTCGACCACCTCGCCAAAGGCCTTGCTCGGCACGTTGACGCCGGAGAAGAGCGCGAAGCCCGCCTTCTCCCAGGCGGGCGTCCCGCCCTCGAGGACGGAGAGATCCGTGTAGCCGTGCCGTCGCAGTACTTGCGCCGCGCGCGCGGCGAGCCCCTCGCCGCCGTCCACGAGGACGACGCGGGCCGAGCGCCGCGGGACGAGCAGCGGCACCCGCAGCTCGAGGCGGCTCAAGGGGGACGAGCGCGCGAGCAGCAGGTGCGATTCGGAGAAGGGCAGCTCCTCGCGGACGTCGAGCAGGGCGAGCTCGCCGCCGTCGGCGAGCATCGCCCTGAGCCTGGCTGCCGGGACCGCGGTCGGCGCAGCGGCGACGCTCACGTCGCCCGCTGCGCCGCCATCTGCTTTACTGCGCCCGTCTCGAGATCGAAGCTCGAGCGCGCGATGCGGTCCAGGTTCGTGCCGGTGACGCGGACGAACATGGATCCGTCGGGATAGTCGATCGAATGGATGGCGCCGTCGGCGAAGATGCCGGCTTGACCGGGGTCGAGGCGGTACTTCTTGGTCACCTCGAGCTTCGCCGTCCCGGAGTCGGAGCCCTCGTCGGTGCGCCGGTACTCGGTCATGTCGGTATGCGAGACCGCCTGTCCGTAGATCGCCCAGGACGCGCCATGGTCGTGCGGCGGCGAGGCACGCGCTTTCTCGTTGATGTGCGCGAGAACCTGGAAGCCGAGGTCGGCGTCGTCGTGCAGGACGTAGAGCCCCTTGGGCGTGCGCTGGGAGCAGTGCGCCGCGATGAAGTCCCTGTCCTGCAGCAGACGCTCGAGCAGAACGCGGACCTTCTCGCGGCCCGCCGGACCCGGGTCGCGCTTGAGCGTCCCACGGCAGTCTTCGATGAATCGCTTCAGGTCGTAGGGCATGGCCTCCCCGCTTCGGAACATTGGCCAGGAAAGATTAGCATGGCCGGCGTTCTTGGCGACTTGCGCCGCGCGAGCGCCCGCGCGGCAGCCTAGGTGGCGGAGGCGGCCGCCTCGTGCGGCACGCGCGGCGCGTCCGCGCGCGAGGCCCGGAAGTGCAGGTTCGCCGCGATGAACAGAAGAAGCGCCAGGACCCCCGAGACCAGGCAGTAAATGCAGAATGCATGGATGTAGGTGCGCTGGACGTAGAAGAAGTATATCGACGCGCCGAGGCCCGCTCCGGTATAGAGAAGCGCGACCCACCGCAGACTTCGTGAACCAGGCGCCGAGCGAAGCCCCGCCGCAAGTCCGAGCATCGCCAAGTAGAAGGCGAGGCCGAGGTAGCCAAGCGGCACGCCCAGTATGCGGGCATAGGGGCTCGCGGCCACGATGTTGCATCCATCGATCGGCGGCGGACACCACAGCGGTTGTCCGCTGTAAATCGCATACGAATCGTAGAACGCGTCGGTTATTCCGATGAGCGCCAGCGCGATCATGATGGTGATCGCTGTTCCTGGGTAATCCCTTGTCGACCGAAAATCGCTCATGGCGGCCTCCTCCGTCGGGGTATCACGCAGATAGCGTGCGCGCGATGAAGACGCGCATATTGACGCAGATCAATCGCATGTCCGCGTATCCCTTGCCGAAACATCCCGCAAGGGGCGGTACAAAGGGGTCAGGGCTTCAGCGCCTTGTACAGGAACGGCAGGCTCACGTCCATTCGGTAGTCGATGTCCGAGTGGTTGTCGTCGAACTCTTCGTAGGTATGACGGACGCCGGCCGCCGAGAGCCGCGCCGACAGGACGCGCGAGCCGTAGTGGATGTGGTACTGGTCGCGCCAGCCGCAGTCGATGTAGATGCCGCGCAGGGTCTTCAGGTTGTCGCGGTATTTGTCGACGAGGTTGATGGGGTCGTTCTTGCGCCACTCGCGCCAGCGCTCGGCGATGACCTCGCCCGACTCGAGGTTGAACGGCACACGGAAGCCGTTCGGCGCCCGCGGGTCCGGGTCGTAGGTCGCCGCCATGCACAGGTTCATAATGCAGTGGCCCTCGGCGGTCGAGAGCTTCTCCTTCTTCCACACGTGCTCGAGGAAGCGCCTGACCCGCCCGTCGTCGAGCCCCTGCTCGAGGCCCTTGCGCCGTGATTCGCCGCGAGCGTCGTAGGGGCCGGGCCTGCGCCTGCGCGCGCGGTGCCTCTGCAGCTCGTTCAACGTGTTCGGCCAGTCGTGCCAGTAGACGAAGTCGAAGTGCGCGTCGCCCGAGTGGTCGGCGACCGCACCCCAGGTCCTCGCGTACTTCATCGCGTGCAGGATCGCGCCGTACCCGCCGGAGGACTTGCCGAAGCAGCCGCGGTGATCGCGGGTGGGGAGTGTCCTGAAATGCCGGTCGACGAAGGGGACGATCTCCTTCACGAGGTAGTCGGCGTAGTCGCCGATCGCGCTCGAGTTCACATACTGGTTGCCGCCGAGCGCGGTGAAGCAGTCGGGAAACACGAAGATCGCCGGCCCCATCTTTCCCTCGCGCTGCAGGCGCGCCGCGCGCTCGGGCACGTTGTCTCCGAACGGCTTCCAGTTGACGTGCGACAGCCCCGACCCGGTGAAGCCGACGAGGTCGTAGAGCACCGGAAAGCGCCTGCGGCCCTCGCCGTACTGCGGCGGCAGCCACACCGCGAGCTTGCGCACGTGCGGATCGTGCAAGGGGTTGCCCTTGAGAACCTTCGATTCGTGGTCCAGCACGATCAGCGTGCCGGCGGGACCTTTGGAGCGCTTGAGGGTCATGGTGTCCGGGGAAGCCGCGTCATTGTGGCATGATCGCCGCTCATGGCCCACTCGCTCGCCCGCGTCTGCGCATCGGTTCTCGTCCTCGGCCTCGCCGCGTCGTGCGGCAAAGGCGGCTCCGGGGGCGGCGCTGCGGCTCCGGCGGTGGACGCTAGCAGGATCGCCTCCGGCTGCTTTCAGGGCGGAATCTCGCCGGAGCTGCAGATCGGCTCGGGATTCTCCGCCGCGGACTGGAACGATCCGCACGTCCTCAAGGTCGGCGCGCAGTACTGGATGTATGCATCGTCGAACCTGGGCTTTCCGCCGGCGGGTCCCGCTTCTTCTCCGGTCCAGATCTACCGCTTCACTTCGTCCGACGCGACGAGCTGGACGCTCGATCCGTCGACGCCCGTCCTTACGGTCAACTCGGGGCAGTGGGACGAGGGCGGCAATGAGACGCCGGCGGTCGTGTCCTTCGGCGGCAAGTACCACATCTTCTGGACCGGCTATCCCGACGCCTGGCCCAACCTCAACGCGATGAACTTCAAGATCGGACACGCGACTTCGAGCGACGGGATCGTATGGACCAAGGACGCCACATTTTTGCTCGGGCCCTCGGGCGTCTCGGGAGACTTCGACCAGTTCATCGTGGGCGAGCCGGGCCCGGTCGTGTTCAACAACACGCTCTATCTCTATTTCACCGCGGTGGGAGTGGATTCCACCTTGGTGCCTGCGAATAGCCTCCAGGTCGTCGGCGTGACGACGACCGCGGACGGCGTCGCCTGGAGCGCGCCCGCGCAGGCGTTCAAGCCCGATCAGAGCGTGTATCCGCGCGCGTCCGACTGGGTCGGCTACTCGACACCCAACGCCGCGGTGATCGCGGGCAAGGTGCACGTCTTCGTCGACGTCGCCAACGACCACGGCAACGGCACTTGGACGCAGGAGGCTCTGCACCACGCGTATTCCGCAGACGGCCTGACCGGCTGGGTGCAGGACCCGGCACCGCTGCGCAGGCTCACGGACTTTGCATGGACGCAGCGCGAGATCCGCTCGGGAGCCGCGCTGCTGGACGGAACGACCCTGCGGCTCTACTTCGCCGGTGACGATCTCGGAAACACGAATGTTTGGGGCATAGGACAGATCACGTGCTCGCTTGCCCCGTGAGCGGGTCAGGTGCTGCGATGCAGCGTTTTAATAATCAAGAAGTTGGACAATGGTATCGAAGGCGACCGAGAGCGTTCCTGAATTTCCCCTTGATTATTATGACGATCTGATGTATTACAGCGGCGCCGTACTGCGGTAGTTTCAATCTCAGCGGTCCATTATCAATAGAAGGGGAGAACTGGTATGGATGCCGTAAAGAACGTTAAAGCCTGGATTGGAGCAATCACCGACATGGGGCTGATGCTGCTGGCCCTAGCAATCGTAGCGAGCCTGCTAGTGGGCAATAACCTGCCCTTCTTCGGGGCGGTCGTGGGCAACATCGTTGGCCTGATCAAGGATCTCGGCGCCAACGGCCTCGTGGGATTGATCGCTTTGGGGGTCATCCTCTGGCTCTTCTCGAAGCGCACTCTCGCCTGATATCGGCTTGACGTACGCAGGGGGCGGGCCCGGTCCCGCCCCCTTTCCCTCCGGGGACAAGATGATCGAGAAGATCAGGAAATACGGCTGGCTCGCCGTCGAGCTGGTTTTCATGCTGGTCGTTCTGTGCGTCCTGTTGCACCTGATCCTCGGCAAGGATGGCGGCGGATTCATCGCGTCGGTCGCCGCGAACACGATGGATTTCCTGCAGAAGATTCCTTCCGGGACCTTGCTCGGGATCTTCCTCATCCTGGTCGTGTACTGGACGGCGAGGTCCAAAGCCTTGCGCTGACGGGCTGAGGGCGGACGCGTCGCCCTATACTGTCGGGGTGACAAAGGACGACCAGCGCGGAGGCGGCGCGGGCATGCGGGTCGCGCTCGCCGCGCTCACGGCGCTCGCCGTTTCGCAGGGTATCGGCCGCTTCGCCTTCACGCCCATCCTGCCGATGATGCAGCAGGACGCTGGGCTGTCGGTGCCGGACGGCGGCTGGCTCGCTTCGGCGAACTACCTCGGCTACCTTCTCGGCGCTCTCTGGGCGGTGCGCCTCTCGATCGGCGCATCCGCTGCGATTCGCACCGGGCTCGCGGTCACCGGGCTATCCACGATCGCGATGGCTCTTCACGGCGGCTTCCTGTCGTGGATCATCCTGCGCGCGGTCGCCGGCGTCGCGAGCGCCTGGGTGCTGGTGTTCGTTTCCGCCTGGTCACTCGAGCGCCTGTCGCAGCTCGGCCGGGCCGATCTCGGCGGCGTGGCTTACGCCGGTGTCGGTACCGGCGTCGTGGTAGCGGGGGCGGGCTGCCTCATCGCGATGGGCGCGGGTGCGAGCTCCTCGGTGGCCTGGGCGGCCCTGGGTGCGGCGGCGCTCGCCGCCACCGCCATCATCTGGCCGGTGTTCGGCGCAAGCGCGCAGCGGGTGGAAGCGCGGGCTGCGGAAACCGAGCGCCGCGAGACGGACTTCTGGCGGCTGGTGCTGTGCTACGGCGGCTACGGTTTCGGCTACATCATCCCGGCCACGTTTCTGCCGGTCATGGCGAAGCAGGTGATCGCGGATCCCGCGTTCTTTGGCTGGGCGTGGCCCGTGTTCGGAGCCGCCGCAGTCCTGTCGACCTTTGCCGCCACGCGGGCTGCGCGCAGATTTTCGCTGCGCGCCGTCTGGGCAGCGAGCCATCTGGTGATGGCGGCGGGAGTCGTCGTTCCGGTCGCGCTGCCGGGGCTCGCGGGAATTCTGGTCGCGGCGCTGTGCGTCGGCGGTACCTTCATCGTCATCACGCAGGTCGGCTTGCAGGAAGCGCGCAGGGTCGCGGGCCCGCGCGCGCGTGCGCTGATTGCCGCGATGACCGCCGCGTTCGCGCTGGGCCAGATCGCGGGCCCTCTGGCGGCGGCCTACGGGGTGCGCGCGACGGGAGGTTTCACCGGGGCGCTTATCCTCGCCGCACTGCTGCTCGCGGTGTCGGCGCTCGCGCTCCTTGCTACTCCGGCTCGATCCCCGCGAGCTTGACGAGCTTCGCCCAGTGCGCGATCTCGGCGTCGATGAACTTACCGAGCTGCGCGGGGTCGAGTGGAGCCACGTCGGTGCCGATGGCTGCAAACCTCTCCTTCACTGCTGGCTTCGCGAGCGCTGCCGCCGTGGCGCCGTGGAGGTTCCGCACCACGTCGCCCGGCGTTATGGACGGCGCCATCAGCGCGAACCAGGCGATGAGTTCGTAGCCGGGCAACTCCTCGGCGAGCGCCGGCAGGTCGGGCGCGAGCGGCGTGCGCTTCGCCGAGGTCACGGCGAGGCCGCGTAGCTTGCCGCGCCTCGCCTGCGCGAGCGCAT
>DASSQD010000045.1:0-32945 GCA_035702665.1 Burkholderiales bacterium | reverse complement strand
ACGCCGTTCACGCCCATGGCGCGCGCTTTCTCCTCTTCCTCGGCGACGGCGCTCCGCAAGCCCTCGTCGGCGACGGCGGCTGCGGCCGCCTCGCGATCCAGCCCTGCTTCGGCGGCAACGCGCACCAGCGTCGCTTCGTCGCTGAGATCGACCCCGTCGGCGAAGAAGGCCTTGAGCATCGCTTCCTTCACCGCGCCTTGGATGCCTTTCAGCCGCGCCGCCTCGATCAGGGCGTGGGCGGCAAGCGTGTTCGGCTGGCGCTCGATCTTGTCGAAAGCGAACGCAATGCCGAGCTGCGCCCCCGCGTGCGTGAGGCGGTCGTGCGCGCTGTAGCCGCGCGCGCCGAATTTCTTCGCGATGTAGTCGGCGCGGGCGATGCCTTCGCGCGGCATGTCCGGGTTCAGCTCGAAGGGGTGGAAGGTGACCTTGGGGGCCGGCGCGTCGGGCTTGCGCTCGCGGTAGAGATCGAGCGCGGCCTCCAGGCGCCGCTTGCCGATGTAGCACCAGGGGCAGACCACGTCGGAGACGATGTCGATCGAGAGAGGCATGGGTTCTTTCCGAGCGGTGGGCAGGGGTGCTCCATGATACCGCAGGCTTGAGCCAGATCATGGTCGCGGGGGGCATTTCCGATAAACTAGCCGTTCGTCCAAGACGAGCGTATGCCCATGACCTACAAGAGCGGACGCCACTTCCTGCAGATCCCCGGTCCCACCAACGTTCCGGACCGCGTCCTGCGCGCGATCGACAACGCGACGATGGATCACCGCGGCCCCGAGTTCGGCACGATGACGCTCGAGATCCTCGATGGCCTCAGGTCGGTTTTCCAGACCCGGCAGCCCGTCGTGATCTATCCGGCGTCGGGGACCGGCGCCTGGGAAGCCGCGCTCGTGAACACGCTCTCGCCCGGCGACCGCGTGCTCATGTTCGAGACGGGACATTTCGCCAGCCTGTGGAACAAGATGGCTACGCGCCTCGGCCTTTCGGTCGAGCTCGTGCCCACCGACTGGCGCCGCGGCGTCGATCCCGCCGCGGTCGAGGCGAAGCTGAAGGAGGACCGCGCGCACTCGATCAAGGCGGTGTGCGTGGTGCACAACGAGACCTCCACGGGCGCGACCAGCCGCATCGGGGCGATCCGCAAGGCGATCGACGCGGCCGGCCATCCCGCGCTCTACCTGGTCGACACGATCTCCTCGCTCGCCTCGATCGACTACCGCCACGACGAGTGGGGCGTGGACGTCACCGTCGCGGGGTCGCAAAAAGGACTGATGCTGCCGCCCGGGCTCTCGTTCAACTGCGTCGGCGAGAAGGCGCTCAACGCGTCGCGTACCGCGAAGCTGCCAAGGGCCTACTGGAGCTGGGACGAGATGCTCGCGAACAACAAGACGGGCTACTTTCCCTACACGCCGGCGACCAACCTGCTCTACGGGCTGCGCGAATCCTTGCGGATGCTCCGGGACGAAGGGTTGACGAACGTATTTGCGCGCCACGCGCGCCACGCCGAGGCGACGCGCCGCGCGGTGCGCGCGTGGGGCCTGGAGATCCTGTGCGCGGTCCCCGAGGAGTACTCGAATTCGCTCACCACGGTGGTCATGCCCGCCGGACACGACGCCGACCGGCTGCGCAAGATGATACTGGAGGCCTACGACATGTCGCTCGGCACCGGCCTCGGGCGGCTCGCAGGCAAAGTGTTCCGCATCGGGCATCTCGGCGACTTCAACGATCTCACGCTCGCGGGCACGCTCGCCGGCGTCGAGATGGGGCTGGAACTCGCCGGAGTGCCGCACAAGAAGGGCGGCGTGCTCGCGGCATTCGAGCATCTGACCGAGAGCGCTCGCGCCCCGTCCCGCAAAGTCGCATAACACCGAGGAGGAGTCATGAAAATGTCGCACAGGGCCGCCTGGTCGGCCGTTCCGTTCGTGGCCGTGCTGGCGGCGCCGGGCTTCGCCGCCTGGGAGCCGACCAAGCCGGTCGAAATCGTCGTCGCCGCGGGCGCGGGCGGCGCATCCGACCAGATGGCGCGGATGATGCAGGCCGCGATCCAGAAGAACAAGCTCATGAAGCAGCCGATGGTCGTCTCGCTGAAAGGCGGAGCCTCGGGCGCCGAGGCGCTGATGTACATGAAGTCCGGCGCAGGCGACCCCAACCGGGTGCTGATCGCCTATTCGCTGATCTACATGCTGCCGATCTCGGCCAAGATCCCGTTCAACTGGCGCGAGCTGACCCCGGTGGCGCTCGTCGCCCTCGACCAGTTCGTGCTGTGGGACAACACCACGCTGCCCTACAAGAGCGTGAAGGACTTCATCGCGGCCGCCAAGACCGCCAACCCGCCTTTCAAGATGGGCGGCACCGGCTCGCGGCGCGAGGACCAGGTGCTGACCGTGTTCATGGAGAAGAGGACCGGCGCGAAATTCGCCTACCTGCCGTACAAGTCGGGCGGCGAGGCGGCGACGCAGCTCGTCGGCAACCACACCCAGTCGAACGTCAACAATCCTTCCGAGAACCTCGAGGTGTGGCGCGCGGGGCAGGTGCGGGCGCTGTGCGTGTTCGACAAGGAGCGCATCGGATACAAGACCAAAGTCACCGACAAGCAGTCCTGGAACGACATCCCGACGTGCAAGGAAGAGGGCCTCGACGTGCAGTATCTGATGCTGCGCGCGATGTTCCTGCCCGGGAAGGTGACCGAGGACCAGAAGGCGTTCTACGTCGACCTGTTCAGGAAGGTCTCGCAGACCGCCGACTACAAGGAGTACATGGAGAAGCAGGCGCTGAAGCCCGCCTTCCTCACCGGCGCCGCGATGCTGAAGTTCCTCGAGGAAGACGACGCGCTCAACAAGAGCCTGATGATCGAAGCGGGCTTCGACAAGTGAATGTCTGACCCGGCCGAACAGCCGCGCGCGGTCGCGAGCACGCGCGCGGTCGACATCGCCGTTTCGCTGCTGCTCGCCGCCTTCGCGGCGCTGATGGCGTACGACAACTGGAGGAGCGGCGCCGGCTGGGCGAGCGACGGGCCGAAGGCGGGCTACTTTCCCTTCTACCTGTCGCTGCTCCTCGGCGCGGCCAGCCTCTTCGGCCTCGTCAAGGCGCTCCTGCGGCGCGCGGGCTCGCAATCGCCCTTCGTGAACAGGGACCAGCTGCGGCGCGTCATGCAGGTGCTGGTGCCGACCTTCCTGTTCTGCCTCTTCACGCAGTGGCTCGGCCTCTACGCCGCGAGCTTCCTCCTCATCGCCGGCTTCATGCGCATCATCGGCGGCATCGGCTGGTGGAAGTCGCTCGCGACGAGCTTCGTCTTCGCAGTGGCGATGTTCGTCACCTTCGACGTCGCCTTCGACGTGATCATGCCCAAGGGCCCGCTCGAGGCCCTGTTCGGTTTCTAGGCCATGGAAGCGCTGAGCCTGCTGCTCCACGGATTCGAGGTGCTGCTCACCTTCAAGACGCTGTCGCTGATGATGCTGGGCCTGGTGCTCGGTATCTTCGTCGGGGTGCTGCCGGGCCTGGGCGGCCCGAACGGCGTGGCTATCCTGCTGCCGCTCACCTTCACGATGGACCCGACCTCGGCGATCGTGATGCTGTCGTGCATCTACTGGGGCGCGCTCTTCGGCGGCGCGATCACCTCGATCCTGTTCAACATCCCCGGCGAGGCCTGGTCCGTCGCGACGACCTTCGACGGCTACCCCATGGCGCAGCAGGGCAAGGCGGCCGAGGCGCTGACCGCGGCGTTCACGTCCTCCTTCATCGGCTCGCTGGTCGCGGTCCTGCTCATCACCTTCCTCGCGCCGGGGATCGCGTCGTTCGCACTGCGCTTCGGGCCGCCCGAGTTCTTCGCGGTGTACTTCCTCACCTTCTCCTCCTTCGTCGGCCTCGGCCGCGAGGAGAAGCACAAGACCATCATCTCGATGTCGCTGGGGCTGCTGCTGACCGGCATCGGCATGGACACGGTGTCGGGCCAGCTGCGCATGACCTTCGGCTCCGACAACCTCCTGCGCGGCATCAACTTCCTCGTGGCGGTCATCGGCCTGTTCGGCATCAGCGAGATCCTGCTGACGATGGAGGAACGCCTCGCGCTGCGCGGACACGCCGCCGCGATCAGCCCGCGCGTCGTGCTCCGGGTCTGGAAGGACCTGCCGAAGTACTGGGTGACGCTGCTGCGCTCCTCGGTCATCGGCTGCTGGCTGGGCATCACGCCGGGGGGCGCCATCGCCGCTTCGTTCATGGGCTACAACCTCGCGAAGCGCTTCTCCAAGGACAAGGAATCGTTCGGCAAGGGACGGATCGAGGGCGTGTTCGCGCCCGAGACGGCGGCGCACGCCTCGGGGACCTCGGCGCTGCTGCCGATGCTCGCGCTCGGCATTCCCGGATCGGGGACGGCGGCGATCCTGCTCGGCGGCCTCATGGTCTGGGGCCTCAATCCCGGGCCGCTGCTCTTCGTCGAGCACAAGGACTTCGTGTGGGGCCTGATCGCGTCGATGTACCTCGGCAACATCGTAGGCTTGGTGATGGTGCTGTCCACCGTGCCGCTCTTCGCCGCGGTGCTGCGCGTCCCCTTCGCCGCGATCGCGCCGATGATCGTGGTGTCCTGCGCGGTCGGCGCGTACGCGATCCAGAACGCCATGTTCGACATCTGGCTGATGCTGCTCTTCGGCGTGGTCGGCTATGTCTTCAAGAAGATCGCGATCCCGCTCGCGCCGTTCACCCTCGCGCTCGTCCTGGGCAACCGCGCGGAGGATTCGTTCCGCCTGTCGATGATCGGATCGGCGGGCGACCTGCGCGTGTTCTGGTCGAACGGGCTGGTCGGCTCGATCACCACGCTCGCGCTACTGCTCCTGTTCTGGCCGCTGATCGCGGCCGTCGTCGGGCGCATGCGCGCGGCGCTGGCCGGGAGCCCCGCGTAGCCATGCCGGGGGAAATCCTCCTCTCGCGCGACGGTCCGGTCGCGACGGTCGCGCTCAGCAACCCGGGCAAGCTCAACGCCCTCGACCTCGCCATGTGGAAACGGCTCGGCGAGGCGATGCGCGAGCTCGACCGCGACAAGGCGCTGCGCTGCGTCGTGGTGCGCGGCGCGGGAAACGAAGCCTTCGCCGCGGGCGCCGACATCTCGGAGTTCGCGAAGACTCGCAACAACTCCAGGGTCGCGAGAAAGTACGGCGAGCAGCTCGAGACGACGATGCGCGCGATCGGCGCCTGCCGCCATCCTGTCGTCGCCATGATCCACGGCGCCTGCGTCGGGGGCGGCATGGAGATCATCTCGCAATGCGACCTTCGTATCTGCGGGATCTCGAGCCGCTTCGGCATCCCGATCAGCAAGCTCGGGCTCGTCGTCGGGTACGTCGAGATGCAGGGACTGATCGGGCTTGTCGGCCGCGCGGCGGCGATGGAGATCCTGCTGGAAGGCCGCATCCTCTCCGCCGCCGACGCCGAGGACATGGGCCTCGTCAACCGCGTCGTCGCCGACGACAAGGTCGAGGACGAAGCGCTGGCCGCCGCGCGTCGCATCGCGAACGGCGCGCCGCTCGTCGCGCGCTGGCACAAGAAGTTCGCGCGGCGCCTGGCCTCGCCGCGTCCGGTCGGCAAGACCGAGCGCAACGAGGCCTACGCCTGCTACGACACCGAGGATTTCCGCGAGGGCGTCGCCGCGTTCCTCGCCAAGCGCAAGCCCGAATTCAGGGGAAAATAGCGATTGAACGTGCGCCTTGCGCCGGCGTCTAAGCCTGCGGGGGAGCTTTCATTGGAGACCACAGCAATGCGAATCGTGATGATTGCAGCTCTGATCGCAGCCCTGAGCGGGGTCGCGTATGCCGCCGACGACAGCCTCGACAAGGCCGCGAAGAAGACCAGCGACGGCTTCGGCAACCTGCTGAAGGGCATGGGCCAGGAAATCAAGAAGGCCGGCGTCGGCGACGAGAAGAAGGACGAGAAGAAGGACCCCAAGAGCGCGGCGAAGGCCGATCCCAATCCCAAGGGAGACCGCCAGTAGCGCGCCCCGCGCTCCGGCGAGATCCAGCTAGACCACTTTTCGCTGCTTCAAGGCCTCGATGGCCGCTTCGTCGTAGCCGAGGTCCTTGAGGATCTCCCCGGTGTGCTCGCCGACCTCGGGCGGCGCCGCCGCGATGCGCGCCGGCGTGCGCGAGAGCTTCACCGCCTGGTTGACGACGCGGATATCGCCGAGCTTGGGGCTGTTCACGCTCACCGCGGCGCCGATGTGCTTGACCTGCGGGTCGTCGAACATCTGGTCGATGCCGTAGATCGGCCCGCAGGGCACTTCGGCCTTGGTGAGGATGTCGATCCATTCGGCGGTGGTCCTGGCCGCGAGCGCCTTGGCGATCTCCGCGTTCAGCGCGACGCGGTTTTTCGAGCGGTTCTGGTCGCCCTTGAAGTCCTCCCGCTCGAGCAGGTCCTTCCGCCCTATGCCCTCGCACACGCGCCGCCACATGCCCTCGCCCGTCGCGGCGAGGTTCATGTAGCCGTCCTTGGTCTTGTACGCCGAGGTCGGCATGCTCGTCGGGTGGTCGTTGCCCGCCTGCCCGGGCGCCTTGCCCGTCTGGAGAAAGCGCGCCGCCTGGAAGTCGAGGATCGCGATCTGCGACATCAGCAGGTTCGTCTGCACCCACTGGCCCTCGCCCGAGCGCTCGCGCTCGAGCAGCGCCGTCATGATCCCGAGCGCGGCGAACAGGCCCGCCGACACGTCGGCGATCGCGGCGCCGGCGCGCACCGGCCCCTGGCCCGGGATCCCGGTGACCGACATGAAGCCGCCCATGCCCTGGGCGATCTGGTCGAAGCCGGGACGATCGCGGTACGGCCCGTCCTGCCCGAAGCCGGAGATGCTCGCCAGGATGATGCGCGGGTTGACCTTCTTCAGCGACTCGTAGTCGATGCCGAGGCGGAACTTCACGTCGGGCCGGTAGTTCTCCACCACCACATCGGCGGTCTTCACCAGCTTCATGAAGATGTCGACGCCCTCCTTGTCCTTGAGGTTGAGCGTGAGCGAGCGCTTGTTGCGATGCAGATTCTGGAAATCGGGGCCGTGGCGCGGGCCGCCCATGGTGTCGTGCTCGAGGCTGGGCGGGGTCTCGATCTTGACGACGTCGGCGCCGAAATCGGCGAGCTGCCGCACGCAGGTCGGACCGGCGCGCACGCGCGAAAGATCGAGGACGCGAAAGCGCGCGAGCGCGGTGGAGGCCGGAACGTGAGGCATGGAGAAAGGGCGGGGCGGTTGGACGGGACCGCTATGATAACCTTTCGAAGAGGAGACGAAATGTCCGCCCGCGAGCACGATCCGCAGGAAATCCGCGAAGCCGTCGCGAAGCTGTGCGCCACCTTTCCGATGGAGTACTGGCGCACGACCGATCGCGAGCGGCGCTATCCCACGGAATTCGTGACCGCGCTCACGCGCGCGGGCTGGCTCTCCTGCCTCATCCCCGAGCCCTATGGAGGCGCCGGTCTCGGCTTGACGGCCGCGGCCGCCGTGCTCGAGGAGATCCAGCGGAGCGGAGCGAACGGCGCCGCGTGCCACGCGCAGATGTATACGATGGGCACGGTGCTGCGCCACTGCAGCGAGGCTCAAAAGAAAAAGTACCTTCCGAAGATTGCGTCAGGCGAGCTCCGCCTCCAGGCCTTCGGGGTGACCGAACCGTCCGCCGGAACCGACACGTCTTCGATCAGGACCACGGCGGTGAAGAAGGGCGACCGCTGGCAGGTGAACGGCCAGAAAGTCTGGACCTCGCGCGCCGAGCATTCCGACCTGATGCTGCTGCTCGCGCGCACGACTGCGCGCGAGCAGGTGCAGAAGAAGACCGACGGCCTGTCGGTGTTCATCGTCGAGATGAGATCGGCGCTCGGCAAGGGCCTTTCGATCCGGCCGATCCGCACCATGATCAACCACGCCACCACCGAGGTGTTCTTCGACGGCCTCGAGATCCCCGCCGAGAACCTCGTCGGCGAGGAGGGCAAGGGCTTCCGCTACATCATCGACGGCATGAACGCCGAGCGCATCCTGATCGGCGCCGAGTGCATCGGCGACGCGCGCTGGTTTCTCGCCAAGGCGACCGCCTACGCCAACGAGCGCAAGGTCTTCGGCCGCCCGATCGGACAGAACCAGGGCGTGCAGTTCCCGATCGCGCGCGCCCACATGGCGACGGAGGCCGCGGCGCTCATGGTCGAGCGCGCCGCGGCGCTCTACGACGCCGGCAAGCCCTGCGGTCCCGAGGCCAACATGGCGAAGCAGCTCGCCGCCGAGGCCTCGTGGCAGGCAGGCGACATGTGCCTGCAGACGCACGGCGGCTTCGGCTTCGCCGAGGAATACGACATCGAGCGCAAGTTCCGCGAGACCCGCCTGTACCAGATCGCGCCGATCTCCACCAACCTCGTGCTCTGCTACCTCGCCGAGCACGTCCTTCACCTGCCGAGGTCCTACTGATGCCGAGGAAGCTCCTGTCCGTTCTCTTCGCGCTCGCCAGCTGCGCCGCCCAGGCGCAGGAACCCTTCCCGAACCGCGCGGTGAAGCTGCTCGTGCCGAACGCGCCCGGCAGCTCGATCGACACCATGAGCCGCATCCTCGCCGCGAAGCTCGGCGACGCGCTCGGCCAGCCGGTGTTCGTCGAGAACCGCGACGGCGCGGGCGGCCTCATCGGCGTCGAGGCGGGCAAGAACGCCAAGCCCGACGGCTACACGCTCATCTGCGCCTCCAACGGCTCGATGATCATCGCGCCGCTGCTGAAGAAGACGCCTCCCTACGACGCGGTCGCCGATTTCGCCGCGGTCGGCAGCTTCGCCGTGACGCCCAACGTGCTGATCGTCAACCCGGACCTGCCGGTCAAGAGCGTGAGGGAGCTGATCGGCTACGCGAAAGCGAACCCGGGAAAGTTGAACATGGCGACCGCGGGGATCGGCTCGCAGAGCCATCTTTCGGGCGTGCTGCTCATGACCATGGCGGGGTTCGACTCGCTTGCCGTCCCGCACAAGGGCGGCGGGCCCTCGGTCAACTCGGTGATCGCCGGGCAGACGCACTGGACCATCACGCCCGCCCCGGCGGTGATGGCCTACGTGAAGAACGGGCGCCTGCGCGCGATCGGGCAGAGCCTGCCGCGGCGCTCGGCGATGCTCGGCGACATCCCGCCGGTGGCCGACGCCGTTCCCGGGTACGACTACAGCGGCTGGGCCGGCCTGATCGCCCCCAAGGGCACGCCTGCGGCGGTCGTCGACAAGCTGAACGCGGCGCTCGCGAAGACGCTCGAAGTCCCCGAGGTGAAGGAAGGCCTGGCGAAGCAGGGCGCCGAGCTCTTCACCGGGAGCCCGGACGACTTCCGGAAGTTTCTCGCCCAGGACCAGGCAAACACGCTGAAGGTCATCCAGGCCGCCAACCTGCAGGGCGGCTAGCCGCTCAGTGCTTGACCGCGCCCATCAGGTGGTCGGGCAGCCAGGTCGCGATCTCGGGAAAGACGCACAAGATCACGATCGCGAGGAACATGCACAGCACGTAGGGGATCGTCCCCCACATGATGCGCGTCACCGGCACGTCGGGCGCGATCGAGCTCACGATGTAGATGTTCAGCCCGACGGGCGGGTGGATCAGGCCGACCTCCATGTTGATCGTGAGGATCACGCCGAACCACACCGGGTCGAACCCGGCCGCCGTGATGATGGGCAGGAGGATCGGGCTCGTCATGAGGATGATCGCCGCGGGAGGAATGAAGAAGCCGCACACCAGCAGGAACAGGTTGATCATGCCCATCAGCACCCAGCGGTTGAAATGCGCGTCGGCGATCGCCTGCGCCAGCGTCTGCGTGAGGTAGAGCGAGGTCAGCATGTAGCCGAAGATGACCGCGGCGGCGATGATCATCAGGATCATCACCGACTCGCGCGTGGTGTCGCGCAGGATCGCCCACCAGTCCTTCGGCCTCCACATCCGGTAGATCAGCACCGCGAGCACCACGCACAGCGCCGCGCCGACCCCGGCCGCCTCCGAGGGCGTCGCCACCCCGCCGTAGAGCGCGTACATCACGCCCATGATGATGAGGATGAACGGCGCGATCTTGGGGATCGAGCCGAACTTCTGCTTCCAGCTGTAGCGGAAATCGGCCGCGTGAGACCGGAAGCCGCGCCTCCAGATGATGAACAGCGTCCACAGCATGAACAACAGCGTGAGCATGACACCCGGCATGACCCCGGCGAGAAACAGCCGCCCGATGGAGGTCTCGGTCGCGATGCCGTAGAGGATGAAGGTGATCGAAGGCGGGATGAGGATGCCGAGCGTGCCGCCGGCGCAGATCGAGCCGGTGGCGACGTCGTCGGGGTAGCCGCGCCGGCGCATCTCGGGAATGCCCATCTTGCCGATCGCCGCGCAGCACGCGGGCGACGACCCGGTGAGCGCGGCGAAGATGGCGCAGGCGCCGAGGTTCGAGATCACCAGGCCCCCCGGCAGCCGGTACAGCCAGCGGTCGAGCGCCTCGTACAGGTCCTTCCCCGCGGGCGAGGACCCGATCGCGGCGCCCATCATCACGAACATGGGGATCGAGACGAGCGTGAAGTCGTTCAGTCCTGCGAAGAAGTTCTCGGCGACCACGTGCAGCGCGCCGACACCCTGAAAGACGGCGATGAATACGATCGAAAGCGCGCCCAGGCCGAACGCGACCGGCGCGCCGGAGAGCAGCACGATCAGCGTCACGACGAGGACGAGGAGGCCCTGGGTGGAGGGGCTCAATGCGTTCTTTCCTCGCCTATGCCGAACGGCGGCTCACGCCCGGTGACGAGATTGTAGAGATCGACCACGTACTGCAGCGTCAGGATTCCGAGCCCGATCGGCATCGAAGCGTACGGAATCCACAGCCGTACGCGCCACATGGTGTTCGAGAGCCAGCGCTCGTTCCAGGCCTGGAGCCAGTACTGCGTGGTGAGCGCCAGCATGACGATGCAGAACGCGAGCGCCATCAGCGCCGCCGCGAGCGCGAGCCGGAAGCGCGCGCGCTCGCCGAGGTAGTGCGGCAGGACGTCGACGTTGACGTGGCCGCGGGTCAGCAGCACGAAGGGGCTGCCGATGAAGGTCGCGGCGACCAGGCTGTAGGTGACGAAGTCGGTCTGCCAGATGGTGTTCTCGTTGAGCACGAAGCGCACGAACACCATCTCGCACACGACCACCACGCCGACGGCGATCAGCGCGGCGGCGAAATAGCCGCAGGCGCGCGATATCAGGCCGATCGATCGGACAAAGGAATCCATTCGCCGCCGGGGCGAGCCCCGCCCTCCGATTGTGAAGAGCCAGCGCTACTTGACCGACAGCGCCTCGTCGATCAGCTTCTTGCCGTCGGGAACGTCCTTGGAGAACTCGGCGTACGAGCTCCTCCTCGCGACGTCGATCCACTGGTTGTACTCGGCGTCGCTCAGGCTCTTGATCTCGACACCGTGGTCCTTGTACGCCTTGATGGTCGCGGCGTCGACGGCCTCGGCCTTGTCCTCGTAGTACTTCTGCGCTTTCCTTCCCGCGGCGACCAGTACGTCCTGCTGCGCCTTGGACAGGCGGGCGAAGGTCTTCTTCGACATCAGCAGCGGCTCGTACATCATCCACAGCGCGTTGTTGCCGGGCACGGTGAGGCACTTCGCCTGCTCGTAGAGCCGGAACGAGAGGAAGCTCCCCATGCTGGTGTCGGTCGCCTCGGCCACGCCGGTCTGGAAGGCGTTGTAGATCTCGTTCGAGGGAACCGAGACGATCGAGGCGCCCGCCGACTGCCACATCTGCGCGAAGGTCGGGCCCGCGGCGCGGAACTTCAGCCCCTTCACGTCGGCCGGCGTGGCGATGCAGCCGCGCTTGGAGGCCATGCCGCCGCCGAACCAGGCGTCGGACAGCACCATGACTCCGTGGCTCTCGATCGACGCGCGAACGTCCTTCATGAACTTCGACTCGTTGACGCGCTTGGCGCGGTCGTAGCTGCGGATCAGTCCCGGCATCAGCGTGGCGCTGAAGTCCCGCACCTGTCCGCTCGCGTAGTCCAGGGGGAAGAGCGTGATGTCCAGCTGCCCGTTCACCATCGCGTTCCACTGCTGCTCGGGCTTGAACAGCGACGCGCCCGGGTAGACCTGGATGTCCAGGTCGACGTTCGCCGCCTTGGCCTCCTTGGCGATCATCTGCACCATGTCATCGCGGACGTCGCCCTTCCCGCCCGGAAACTGGTGCGATGCCCGCAGCACCGTCGGCGCCGCGAGCGCCTGTCCGGCGATCAGGGCACCCGCGAACGCTACCGTGATTCCACCGCGCCTGAAGCTCCTCATTTCGTCTCCTCCAGATTTTCGATTTCCCCTGCGGTCCGGTTATTCCGGATCCGTCCTATTCACCCATCGGCGACCGGATCTCCGCCGTGACCCTCAGCTCGTTCTTGACCGCCATCACGCCGGGCACGGCCATCGCGACCCGCGCCGCGTTGTTCGAGTCGTCGCGCGTGGCGACGATGCCGCGCATGAGCACCCTGGCGCCGTCGGAGTCGACCGCGAAGGAGAGCGTCCGCGTCGCCGGGTCCGCGCGCAGCGCCGCCTTGACGTTCGCCTGAAGGGCGAGGTCGCCCAGCGTCTTGCGCGACTCCTCGGTCTCGCGGAACTCGGCCTGCTTGGTAACCTGCAGGATCTCCTCGGCGCACTGCTCGACGCTCATGCGCTCGGTGTTGAGCGACAGGTCGTAGCCTTCCGGGTCCTGCCAATCCACGCCGAAATGCCGCTTGGCGATCGCCCCCTGCGCTTCGTCGCTGTTGCGGATCTCGGCGGCGACCGTCTCGCGGTCGCTGGTCTCGAGGCGCGACATCATGCGCTTCACGCGCAGGTCGAAGGGCGCGCAGATGCGCACGCAGACGGCGTGCTTCACCGGCCGCAGCAGGTGCGCGGCGCCCCAGCCGCGCATCACCGCGCCCTTGCTCGCGACCTGGAGCATCTCGTCCGCCGTATAGATGGACAGGCTGGTCTTGTCGGCGGTGAGCCGCTCCAGGAGATTCGCCTTCCCGCCGAGCAGCCGGATCACGTGGCTCTTCCGGAGCCGCATCTTGTCGGCGAGGTTGTTGATCATTTCGTGGTACACCAGCGGCACCTTCAGCTCGGATTCGAGTATCCGGGCCACGTCCATTCCGAGCGACCCCATTTCGCGCGTCATAGCGACCAGCGGCATCTGACCCCCCCATGAATCCCAGGCAGAAGGGAGAGTTTAGACGCTCCCCCTGGGGCGCCGCAATTGACCTAGGTCAGGTCTGCAGGGGGTCGTGCGCGGCGCTGCAGCATCCCCGCTATTTCGGCTCCCCCTCTAGGAGCAGCCGGATGAGGGAGACGAGGTCCTTGTCCTTCTTTGCGAAGTAGTGGTCGGCGCCGAACACCATCGTCTGGCTGGAGCCGCGGATGCGCTTGAGCGTTTCGGCGCGCCTCGGCGCGCCCTTGATCACGGCTTCGAGGTCGTGCTCGGCGTAGACGTCGTAGACGGGAAACTTGATCTTCTTGAAGGGTCCGATGTCGCCGCTCGAGATCGACAGCGAGATCCACCCCGCCAGCGGCACCTGCGGGTGCGCGCTGATGTAGTGGTTCGCCATGCGCGATCCCATGCTGTGCGACACCAGCCAGATCCTGCCGTAGCGCTTGCGCCGCAGGTAGGTGAGCGCGCTCGCGAAGCGCGCGTCGGCCTCCCAGAAGAGCACCGGGTAGCGCGCGGCCGGCGCCTCCGCGGCGAGGATCGGCATCTGCACCGACAGCGTCGTGTAGCCCGCGTCGGCGAGGCGCGTGCGCAGCTCGCCGATCACGCCGTAGTCCGGGTGCACGCCCAGCCCGTGCGCGAGGATCACCGCGCCCTTCGCGTCCTTCGCTTCGGTGTAGATCCCGAGGAATTTCTCGGTGCGCGGCGCCTCGAGCCACACCGCCTCGCCCGCGACCAGCGTGGGAACGATCTGGTCGGCCCAGCGCTTCTCGCGGGCGTAGTCCGAAGGCTGCTGCTGCGCGAGGACGACGAGCGGAGCGCACACGGCCGCAGCGCAGATCGTCTTCCATAGCAGAAAGCGCATCGCCGCTATTGTAGCTTCGCGTCGGCTAGAATAGCCCGTCGCCGTACGGCGACACTTTCTTTCGCGAGGTGGAAATGCCCGGTCCCTTGTCGCACGTCCGCGTCCTCGATCTCTCGCGCGTGCTCGCCGGTCCCTGGGCGGGCCAGAACCTCGCCGATCTCGGCGCCGAGGTGATCAAGGTCGAGCGCCCGGGCGCGGGGGACGACTCGCGCGCCTTCGGCCCGCCCTGGGTGAAGGACCGGCAGGGACGCGACACCCAGGACTCGGCCTACTACACGTCGGCGAACCGCGGCAAGAAGTCGATCACGATCAACATCTCGAAGCCCGAAGGCCAGCAGCTGGTGCGCGATCTGGCGAAGATCTCGGACGTCCTCATCGAGAACTACAAGTTCGGCGACCTCGCGCGCTACGGCCTCGCCTACGAGGACCTGAGGAAGATCAATCCGCGGATCATCTACTGCTCGGTCACCGGATTCGGCCAGACCGGCCCGTACCGCGAGCGCCCCGGCTACGACTTCATGATCCAGGGCATGGGCGGCATGATGAGCGTCACCGGCGAGCCCGACGATGCGCCGGGCGGCGGTCCGCAGCGCGCCGGCGTCCCCGTCGCCGACATCATCACCGGCATGTACGCCTCGATCGCGATCTGCGCGGCGCTCGCGCACCGCGCCGAGACGGGCGTCGGCCAGCAGCTCGACCTCGCGCTGCTCGACTCGCAGATCGCGCTCCTCGCCTACCAGAACACCAACTACTTCTCGACCGGCAAGTCCCCGAAGCGCATCGGCAACCTGCATCCGAACATCGTGCCCTACCAGCCGTTCCGCACGAAGGACGGCCGCGTCATCCTCGCCTGCGGCAACGACAATCTCTACCGCAAGTTCTGCGAAGTCGCCGGCTGCCCGGAGCTCGCCGACGATCCGCGCTTCGCCTCGAACGGCAAGCGCGTCGAGAACCGCGCCGAGCTGACGCGCCTGCTGCAGTCGATCTTCTCGAAGAAGACCACGCACGAGTGGGTCGAGCTGCTCGAAGGCGCAGGCGTGGCGAACGGCCCCATCAACGACGTCGCGCAGGTGTTCGACGAGCCGCAGGTGAAGGCGCGCGGCGTGAGGATAGAGCTCGACCATCCGGTCGCGGGCAGGTTGTCGCTGGTGGCGAGCCCGATGCGCTTCTCCGCGACGCCGCTCGAGCACCGGCTCGCGCCGCCCGTGCTCGGCCAGCACACCGAGGAGGTGCTCCGCGACGTGCTGCGCCTGGACGAGAGCGCGATCGCCAGGCTGCGCGCAGGCGGCGTGATCTAGGCCATGGCGTCGCCGAACAAGCGGCAGGCGATCGTCACGGCGGCGGTCATGGTGGCGGGCGCGCTCGCCTGGATCACCGGGATCTGGGCCGCGGGGCTGGAAGCCGCGCACGGCTTCTTCGGCCCCGGGCCGTTGATCGCAGACGCCAACCTGATCCTCGAGATCTTCCTCGTCGCCGGCGTCACCTACGGCTTCGTGCTCGCGCGCCGCGGCAACATCGACGCCCACCAGATCAACCAGACGACCTGGGTCGCGCTCAACCTCGGCCTCGTCGCGCTGGTGATGGCGGGATCGATGCAGGACGTCAGGATCGCGAAGACCGCGGACCTGGCCGACTTTCGCATCGGCGTCACCTGGGCGCACGCGGCCGCGGGAACCCTCACCGCCTGCGCGGGTCTGTGGATCGTGCTGCAGATGAACGGCGTGTTGCCCGCGGCCCTGCACGTGCGCGGGTGGAAGAACCTGATGCGCGCCACGCTCGCCGGCTACTGGCTGACGGCGCTGCTCGGGTTCGTCACGTACTATTTCTGGTATGTTGCCTAGGATGCGCCGCCTGCCCGTCTCGCTCGCCTTGCTGCTGATGGCCGCGCCCGTCGCCGCAGAGGAGGGCGCCAAGCCGGAGATCAACCGGCCGTACGTGGTCGACACCGACGTCGCGCGCTGGAACAGGACCTTCGAGAACGAGCGGCGCGAGGTCTACGTCAAGCGCGACGAGATCGTCGCCGCCGCGGGCGCCAAGCCCGGCATGACGGTCGCCGACATCGGCGCGGGAACCGGCCTCTTCACGATGCTGTTCGCCGACGCCGTGAAGCCCGGCGGCAGCGTCTACGCGGTCGACATCTCGCAGGCCTTCGTCGACTACATCCAGGAGACGGCGAAGAAGCGCCGCGTGCGCAACGTCACCGCGGTCCTCACCGACGGCACCGACGTCAAGCTGCCGGAGGGCTCGGTGGACCTCGCCTACCTGAGCGACGTCTACCACCACTTCGAGCATCCCGCGGAGACGCTCGCCTCGATCCGCAAGGCGCTCAAGCCCGGCGGCCGCATGGTGGTCGTCGACTACGAGCGCATCCCGGGCGTCACGCCCGCCGCCCGCGTCGCGCACGTGCGCCTGGACAAGCGGACCGCGATCAGCGAGATCGAGGCGGCGGGGTTCAGCCTGCTCGAGGAAAAGAAGAAGCTGATGCGCCAGAACTACTTCCTGGTGTTCGCCAAGAGCCCTACGCAAAACTGAGCAGCATCCTCGTCGCCATCACGTAGAAGAGGATCGCGAAGATCCGCTTCAGCCACGCCGTCGGCAGGCGGTGCGCGGTCGCCGCGCCCACCGGCGCCATCAGCATGCTCGCCACGACGATCCCGGCCATCGCCGGCAGATAGACGAAGCCGACGCTGTGGGCGGGCAGCCCGGTCTCGCGCAGCCCCGTGGCGATGAAGCCCACGGTGCCCGAGAGGGCGATCGGAAAGCCGATCGCGGCCGCGGTGCCGATCGCGGACAGCAGCGGAACGTTGCACCAGAGCATGAAGGGCACGGTCATGAACGCCCCGCCGATCGCGCTGAAGGCCGACACGGCGCTCACCGCGAAGCCGAACGCCGACATGCCGGCAAATCCCGGCGCCTCCCGCGAAGGCCTGGGCTTGCGGTCGAGGAGCAGCAGCGTCGCCGCGATGTAGATGACCGCCGTGAACACGGCGGCGAAGACGAGCGGCGGAATGAAGCTGGCGATCGCCGAGCCGACCAGTCCCCCGAGGAGGATTCCGGGGGTGATGTTCCTCGCGATGTCCCAGCGGATCGCGCCGCGCGCCGCGTGAGCGCGCACGCTGGCGACCGAGGTGAAGAGGATGGTCGCCATCCCCGTGCCGACCGCGAGGTGCAGGATCTGCGACTTGGGCAGCCCCTGCGCCTCGAACATCATCACCAGCAGCGGCACCATGATCGCGCCGCCGCCGATGCCCAGCATGCCGGCAAAGAACCCGACCGCCGCGCCGATCGCGGCATAGCCCAGCCACCATTCCACGGGCTCAGTGCTTCGCCAGGTAGTCGCGCACCGCGGTCTTCTCGTCGCCGGTCATATGCAGGCCGCACTTGGTGCGGCGCCACAGCACGTCGTCGGCCTCGCGCGCCCACTCGTTCCTGACGAGGTAGTCGACCTCGCGCTCGTACAAGCCGCCGCCGAAGTACCGGCCCAGCTCGCGCTCGACGTGCGCGTCGCCGATGATCTCCTCGGCGAGCGAGCCGTGCCTGCGCAGCACGCGCGTCATCCACATCTTGGGCAGCCGCGGATAGCGCCGGCGGAAATCGAGCAGCAGCTCGCGGAACGTCCGCCCGCCGAGGTCCCCGCCGGGCAGCGCCTCGGTGTGCGTCCACGCGGACTTGCCCGGGAAGCGCCAGGCGAGCTTCGCCAGCGCCTGCTCGGCGAGCTTGCGGTAGGTGGTGATCTTTCCGCCGAAGACGGACAGCAAGGGCGGGTCGTTCGGCCACGCGCCCTTGTCGAGGATCAGGTGATAGTCGCGCGTCACCGCCGCGGGATCCTCGCTGCCGTCGTCGTACAGCGGCCGCACGCCCGAGTAGCTCCACACCACGGTTCCCGGCGTGATCGGCGTCTGCGCGTAGCGGCTCGCCGCCTCGCACAGGTACTCGATCTCCTTGCGCGTGATCTTCGCGCGGAAATCGTCGCGCGTGACCGGAACGTCGGTGGTGCCGACGAGCGTGAACTGCCGCTCGTAGGGAATCATGAAGATGACGCGCCGGTCCGGGTTCTGCAGGATGAAGGCGTGGCGCTCCGCGTGGATCCGCGGCACCACGATGTGGCTGCCCTTCACCAGGCGCACGCTCGCCGACAGCGGGACCTTCAGCAGCTCGTCGAGCACCTGCCTCACCCACGGCCCGGCGGCGTTGACGATCGCGCCGGCGTGCACGGTGCGGCTTTCGCCGGACTCGGGGCTGAGCCGCGCGACCCAGCGGCCGTTCTCGCGCTTCGCCCAGACCAGGCGCGTGCGCGGAAGGATCGTCGCGCCCAGCGCCGCCGCCGAGCGCGCGTTCAGCACCACCAGGCGCGCGTCGTCGACCCAGCAGTCGTAGTAGACGAAGCCGCGCTCGAACTCGGGCTTGAGGCCCGCGCCGTAGCCCTCGGGCAGGAGCCGGATCCCCTTGGACGATGGCAGGCTGCTCTTCGGGCCGAACCCCGGGATGCCGTGGCCGAGATGGTCGTAGAGGAAGAGCCCGGCGCGGATCAGCCAGGCGGGGCGCAGGTGCGACTCGTGCGGCAGCACGAACTCCATCGGCCAGATGATGTGCGGCGCGATCCCGAGCAGCGTCTCGCGCTCGGCGAGCGCCTCCGCGACCAGCCGGAACTCGAAGTACTCCAGGTAGCGCAGGCCGCCGTGGATGAGCTTGGTCGAGGCCGACGAGGTCGCCGAGGCGAGGTCTCCCTGCTCGACCAGCAGCACCTTGATGCCGCGGCCCGCGGCGTCGCGCGCGATGCCCGCGCCGTTGACGCCGCCGCCGATGATCAGGAGATCGTAGTGCTCGATGTCCACGATGGCGGATTCCCCCTCCAGGTCCAGCGGATTCTACGCGAGTCGCACGGCGGCGTTTGCCCCAAAATACGCGCTGTGCAGCGCACCGTTCTCGTTCCCCTCATCGTCGCGTGTTCGCTCTTCATGGAGAACATGGATTCGACGGTGATCGCGACCGCGCTCCCGGCCATCGCGGCCGATATCGGGGAGAGCCCGCTCGCGCTCAAGCTCGCGCTGACCTCCTATCTGGTCGGCCTGGCGGTCTTCATCCCGATCAGCGGCTGGGTGGCCGACCGCATCGGCTCGCGCACCGTGTTCGCGAGCGCCATCGTGGTCTTCGTCGGCGGGTCGCTGCTGTGCGCGGCGTCGGGCACGCTGGCGGCGTTCGTGGCGGCACGCTTCCTGCAGGGGATCGGCGGAGCGATGATGGTTCCGGTGGGCCGCCTGGTGCTGCTGCGCACCGTGCCCAAGAACGAGCTCCTCGCGGCGCTCAACACCCTGACGATCCCCGCGCTGCTGGGGCCGGTGACCGGCCCGGCGCTCGGCGGAGCGATCACGCTCTATTTCCACTGGCGCTGGATCTTCCTGATCAACCTGCCGATCGGCGCGCTGGGCCTGGTCCTCGTGCTGCGCCACATCCCCAACGTCAGGGAGTCCGACGTGCCGCCGCTCGACCTCGCCGGCTTCGCGCTCTCGGGGGCGGGGCTGTCGGTGCTGATGCTCGGGCTGTCCTCGCTCGGCGGGCATCTCCTTCCCGAGAAGATCACCGCGGCGTGCATCGTCGCGGGCGCGGGCGCGCTCGCGTTCTATCCGTGGCACGCGCGCCGCACGGCGCACCCGGTGATCGACCTGTCGCTCTTCAGGCTTCCGACCTTCCACGCCGGCGTCCTCGTGGGGAGCCTGTTCCGCATCGGCGTGGGCGCGACGCCGTTCCTGCTGCCGCTGCTGCTGCAGCTCGGCTTCGGCATGAATCCGCTGCAATCGGGGCTGCTCACCTGCGCGACCGCGGTCGGCGCGATGTTCATGAAGACGCTCACCTCGATCATTCTCAGGCGCTTCGGATTCCGCAAGGTGCTCACCGTCAACGCCCTCGTCTGCTCGGCGGCCGTGGGCGTCTTCGGCCTGTTCACCGCGACGACGCCGCACGTCGTGATCTTCCTGGTGCTGCTCGTGTCGGGCTGCCTGCGCTCGCTTCAGTTCACCTCGCTGCAGGCGATCTCGTTCGCCGAAGTGAAGCGCGAGACCATGAGCCAGGCGTCGAGCATCGCCAGCATGGCGCAGCGCCTCGCGCAGAGTCTCGGCGTGGCCATCGGCGCCTACGCGCTGCAGATCTCGGGGCTGGTGCAGGGGCACGCCGACGTCGCCGTCGGCGATTTCCCGCCCGCTTTCGCCGCGATCGCGCTGCTCTCCGCGGCGTCGCTCTTCTTCCACGCCGCGCTCCCGCGGGACGCGGGCGCGGAGCTGTCGGGACACGGCAGGCCCAGGCGGCCGCCGCCCTCGGGCGAGGCCTCAGGCCAGGCGAAACGTCGCGGTGACGGCGACGCCGCTCCCGGACGCTAGGTTCTCCGCGCTCACCGCGCCTCCGTGGAATTCGGCGATGAGGCGCGCGACGTACAGGCCCAGCCCCAGGTGCGGCTCCGCGCCGCCCCGCTCCGCGCGGATCGAGACCATCGAATCGAAGAGCTTGCCGCGCATCGCCTCGGGCAGCGGCGGCCCCTGGTTGGCGACGCGCAGCCTCGCGCTCGCGTAGGCGGTGGAGAGCGAGATCCGGACCGGCTGGCCCGCCCTGGAGAAGTCGGCCGCGTTGGCGACGAGCTTGTCGAGGAGCTGCGCGGCGAGGTCGGGCGAGCCGCTGACGACCGCTTTGTCTTGGGGCAGCGCGAGCTCGAAGGCCTGGGCCGGGTACGCGAGGCGGTAGCCCTCGACGCAGCCCGCGACCACCGCGGCGAGATCGAAGGGCTCGCGCTCGACCGCGGCGAGCCCCTGCTCCAGGCGCGTCGCCTCGCTCATGCGCGTGAGTATCGTTCCCAGGCGCGTCAGGCCCTCCTCGGCGCGCTCGATGTAGACGCGCGCGTCGGCGGGCGCGAGCTTGAGGTTCTCCAGCGACGAGCGCACTACCGCGACCGGCGTGCGCAGCTCGTGCGACAGCCGGCTCGCCATGCTCTCCAGGTAGGCGTGGTGCTGCGACAGCTTGCCGAGCATCGCCGAGAAGCTGCGCGACAGGTCGCCGATCTCGTCGCCCGAGTTCTGCGCGGTGATCAGACGCGACTGCGGATGCGCGATGCGTCCGTGCGCGTCGATCGCGGCCTCGGCCTCGTCGCGCAGGCGCCGGATGCGGGTCGAGATGCGCGTCGCGAACCAGATGAGCACCGCCGCGGCAATCGCGAACACGGCGAGCGTCAGCACCAGCAGCCGCTCGAGCGCGACGTTGCGCACCGAGAGGATGGGGTTGGTGCTCTCCTCGGCGACCACGGCGCCCGCGACCTCGTCGCCGTTCCAGATCGGGTGCGCCGCCGAGATGACCACCGCCTTGCCGTCGGGCGTGTTGCGCAGGCGCACGCCCGGCCTGCCCGCGAGCGCCTCCGATATCTCGCGGCCGGTGGCGAGCACGTCGTCGGCGATGGCGTCGTCGAAGTCCTCGTTCGGGCGCGGGATCAGCAGCCCGAGCGCGCGCCGGGTGAAGGTCTCCTCCGCCGCGGCGCCCTCGCGCTTCAGGCTCCCCGCGAGGGCGAGCACGCGCAGCTCGCGCGTCACCACCCAGATGCGCGAGGTGCTGCGCTCGACGCCGCGCAGGATATCGGAGATCTCCTCGATCTCGCGCCGCGCGGCCACCGCCTCCTCGCGGTCGATGATCGAAGGATCGGAATCCGCGGGCTCCGGCGCCTCGCCGCGCTCGGCCGCGAGGCGCCGCAGCTCCTCCTCGGCCTCGCGCCGGAGCTCGTCGTCGCGCGAAGGCGGCGCCCGCATCAGGCCCGGGCGGTCGTGCAGCGCCGTGGCCACGGCGCGCGCGGTGGCGAGCAGCGCCTGCTCCTCGCCCTCGAGCAGGAAGCGCTCCATCTCGCGCACGTAGCTGTACCCGGCCCAGGGCAGGGCGAGCAGCAGCACCGCGACGAGCGCGAGCTTGACGCGCAGGCTGAATGCGGGGAGCTTCAGGCGCTCAGGCTTTCCAGCGGTAGCCCATGCCGTAGACGGTGTCGATCTGGTCGAAGGCCGGATCGACCGCGGCGAATTTCCGGCGGATGCGCTTCACGTGCGAGGTCACCGTGCCCTCGTCGACGACGAGGTTCGCCTCGCGCATCAGCGCCTCGCGGTCCTTCACGTGCCCGGGGAATTTCGCGAGGGTGTGCACCATCCAGAACTCGGTGAGCGTGAGCCCGACGGGCTGGCCGCGCCATTCGGCGGTGAAGCGCTTCGCGTCGAGCCTCAGGGGCCCGCGCTCGAGCGCCTCCTCGGCCGCCTTCGGCTCGCGCAGCGCGTCTATCCGGCGGAACAGCGCGGAGATGCGCGCGAGCAGGTGCGGCAGGCTCACGTCCTTGGTGAGATAGTCGTCGGCCCCCAGGCGCAGGCCCGAGACCGCGTCGAAGTCCGAGTCGCGCGCGGTGAGAAAGAGGATCGGCAGCGCCGGCGACATCGCGCGCAAGTCGCGGCACAGCGCGAACCCGCCCTCGGGCTCGTCGCCCAGGCCGATGTCGATCAGGGCCAGGTCGGGCAGGCGCGCGCGGAACGCGCCCAGCGCCTCGCCGCGCGCGGCGTAGGCGCTCACATCGTAGCCGTGCTTCCTCAGGGCGTCCGCGGTGTTGGCGCGGATCGCCGGGTCGTCTTCCACGATGGCGATGCGGCGGGGCATGCGGGCTGGGTGCGAAAGCAAAGCGGCCGGGACCTTGGAGGGCCCGGCCGCGGGAAGGTTCCGGACGGCGCTAGTAGATCAGCTCGCCCGCGCCGCTGATGATCGACATGTCGACGAACCTCGAGCCGTTGTGCTTGCTGGGCGAGAAGTCGACCACGTAGCCGCCCATGTCCCAGTCGTGCAGCATCTCCAGCCCGCGGATCACGCCGGCGCTGGAGGCGTCCTTGCTCCGGTGGATCGCCTCGACCAGGATCTTCGCCGCGAGGTAGCCCTCGAGATTGAAGTGCGAGGGCACGCCCTGCGCCTTGCCGTACTTCTCGAAGTTGTCGCGGAATTCCTTGATGATCGGCACCACCCGGTTGGCGGGGTTGGGGAAGACCTGCGAGATCGCGACGCCGCGCGCGAGCTGGTTGCCCGCGACCTTGGTGGTCAGCCTGAAGTCCGTGTAGGAAAGGCCGTACAGCGCGGAGCCGACCCCCGCCGACTTCGCCTCCTTGATGAACGCCGCGGTGGCGAAGGGCGGCCCGACGAGGACGATGACGTCGGGCTGCGACTGCTGGTAGCTCTTGATGATCGGCGCCCAGTCGATCTTGGGACCGATGGCGTACTTCTGGACCGCGACGAGCTTGAGGTTCTTCCTGGCGAGCGACTCCTGCATGAACGCCGTCACCTGCTCGCCGTTCGGGTTGTCGGTCGCGAGCACGCCGATCTTGGTCTGGCCCACCGAGGTGGTCAGGTCGATCATCTTCGAGATCTGGTCGAAGTCGCCGGCGCGGAAGTGGAACAGGTTCCTGCGCAGCGGCTGGCGGAACGACTCGACCCCGGGGATCACGCCGAGGATGGGAAAGTCGATCTTGTCGAGCACGCCCTCCTTCAGCACCTTGTCGAACTGCGCCGAGCCGACCGGCGGCAGCAGCGCGGAGATCTTCCCTTTCAGCGCGGTGATCTGCTGCACGGTCTCGTCGGGCTTGAAGTGATCGTCGACCGCGAGCAGGCGCAGCTTGCGGTTCAGCACGCCGCCCTTGGCGTTGATCGAGTCGAAATACACCTGGGCGCCGTCGCGCATCTCGGTGGCGTCCTTGGTCACCGGGCCGGTGTAGCCCGCCACGTGGCCTATCACGATCTCTCTTTGGTTGTCTTTTTTCTGGGCGAGGACAGGCGAGGCGAGCGCGCCCAGGACGAGCGTGAGGAAAAGCGAAAAGGCCAGACGGACTAGCTTCATTTTCTCTCCGGCGTTAGGTAAACATTTGATTGCTCGAAAACTTGAGGGCGCATCCTAACAATATTGTCAGGTATTGGGGAAGCGACATAGATCACCCTCTTGTCACAATTCTTCTGCACTTTGTCGCTTTTCCCTCCCTTCCGCGCCCTGTTGCAGGGCTTCAATAAGCGCACGACCCAAGAAGGGCCGGGCATACCTCAGAAGGGGATTCGCATGGAAGCTTGGAGCAGGTCCAGGACCCGCCTCATCGTCGTCGATTTTCTCGCGACGCTATTCGTGACTTTCTGCATCGGCGTGGCGACCGCGATCGTGCTCGCGGCTTGCGTCGTGCTGATGGCCGGGAATGCGCACGGCGCCGCGCAAGCGAGAGCCCCGGCAAGCGCGGCCCGGGCCTCGGCGGACGACTTGATCCTGGCGCACTATTTCGCCGCCAAGTACTCGGGGCTGGTGGCCGTGGACCGGGTGCAACCCGGCCGGGCGTCTGACGAGGAACGGCGCAGAATGACCGCGAGCCGACGCTGACGATGCTCCAGGGCCGCGCCGCCGCTGTGTCGCAAGTCTCTATAAACCTTTGGAATTCGAGCGTGTCAACCGAAAGGCTCGCTTCTTGCTTAATACCTGGTATGGACTTCCAGCACGCCTACCGCAGAGAGTCGGACCGCATCCCCTTCGGGGTGGAGTGCGCCCTGCCCGACCTTCCGCCGCCCTCGCGCGCCGCCCTGCGCCAGAAGCCGAAGAACAGCGTGCTGAAGACCGTCGGCTTCCTGCTCCTCACCATCGTCCTCATCCTCTGCGTCTGGCAGTTCGGCAGAGGGCTCTACATCGCATTCAAGGCTCCGGTCGCCCAGGGCACTTCCGACAGGAAGGCCTAGGCGACCCTTCAGAACCGCGGCGGCCGGGCCCGCAGCAGCACGGGTCCCTTTCTCCTATTGCTGCTGCGGCCCGGCGGCTTCGGCGCCGCACCGCCTAGTCGGCCTTGATTCCCGCCTCGCGGATGACCTTGCCCCACTGCTCGTATTCCTTCCTGAGAAAGGCGGCGGCGTCCTCGGGCGACCCGCTCACCGGCTCGCCGCCGAGCGCCGCGAGCCGCTCGCGCGTGTCGGGCGCGTGCATCGCGCGGACCGACTCCGCGTTCAGGCGCTCGACGATCGCGCGCGGCGTTCCGGCGGGCGCGAGCAGCACGTACCAGTTCACCGCCGCGAGCGCGACCCCGGCCTCCGCCGCCGTCGGCACCCCCGGCATCGCCGAGGAGCGCTTGGCGTCGAGCACCGCGAGCGCGCGCAGCCGCCCGTCCTTGACATAGGCCGCGGTGCTCGAAGCGGCGACGATCACCACGTCGACCTCGCCCGCGAGGAGCCCCGTCAGCGCGAGGGTCGCGCTCTTGTAGGGCACGTGCAGAATGTCGATCCCCGCCATCGACTTCAGCAGCTCGGCCGCGAGCTGGTTCGAGGAGCCGACGCCGCCCGAGCCGTACGAGAGCTTGCCCGGGTTCGCGCGCGCGAGCGCGATCAGCTCGTTCAGGCTGCGCGCCGCGACCTTCGGGTGCACCACGAGCACGTTGGCGATCGCCGTGAGATAGGCGACCGGCGCGAAATCGCGCAGCGGATCGAAGCCGGCGTTGGCGTTCAGGTGCGGGTTGATGACGAGCGGCGGCGCGGCCATGAGGAGCGTGTAGCCGTCGGGCGCGGCCGCCGCGACCGCGCGGTGCGCGATGTTGCCGCCCGCGCCGAGGCGCTGCTCGGGCAGCACCTGCTCGCCGAGCGCGGGCGAGAGCTTGTAGGCGAGCAGGCGCGCCACCGCGTCGGTGCCGCCCGCGAAGGGCAGCAGGATGCGGATCGGCTTCGCGGGATAGGTCTGCGCCGCGGCGAGCGGGGCCACGAGCAATAACCCTGCGGCCAGCGTGCGATTCCAGAAACGCATGGATCCCTCCTCCGGAAGGCCGTCATCGTACATCGCCTGCCCCCGTCGGCGATGCCCGCGGACGGGGTGGCGAGCGTAATGCGAGCGCGCGATAATCGACCAAAGGAACCGCCCATCCCTCCCGGCCCTCGTGCGGGATCTGTGCCGTCCCGAGAAAAACCCAAATGACCCGAGCCCTCTTCCAAGAACGCCTGCGCGCGCTCTCTCCCGCCGTGCTGAAAGGCCTGCGCCGCGGCATCGAGAAGGAGAGCCTGCGCGTCACGCACCAGGGCTCGCTCGCGCTGACGCCGCACCCGCCCGCGCTCGGCTCGGCGCTCAAGCACGCGCACATCACCACCGACTTCAGCGAATCGCAGCTCGAGCTGATCACCGGCGTGCATCCCGGCGTGGGCCCCTGCCTCGCGGAGCTCGAGCGTATCCATCAGTTCGTCTACAGCCGCATCGGCGACGAGGTGATGTGGTGCGCGAGCATGCCCTGCGGGCTGCCCGCCGAGAAAGACATCCCCATCGGGCGCTACGGCTCCTCCAACATCGGCCGCGCGAAGAGCGTGTACCGCATGGGGCTCGCGCACCGCTACGGCCGGCGCATGCAGGCGATCTCCGGCGTGCACTACAACTTCTCGCTCCCCGAGTCCGCGTGGCCGCTGCCCGGCTACCGGGACACGAACGAGGCCTACTTCGCCCTCATCCGCAACTTCAGGCGCACCGGCTGGCTGCTGCTCTACCTCTTCGGAGCGTCGCCCGCGGTGTGCTCCTCCTTCGTGCAGGGCCGGCCGCACAAGCTGCAGAAGCTCTCCGAAGGCACGCTCTACCTGCCGCACGCGACGTCGCTGCGCATGGGGCGGCTCGGCTACCTCTCCGAGGCGCAGGACTCGCTCCTGGTGAGCTACAACAACCTGGAGACCTACGCCGCCTGCCTGCAGAGCGCGCTCACGCAGGCCTACCCGGCGTACGAGTCGATCGGCATCATGAACGGCACGGACTACCGGCAGCTCTCGACCAGCATGCTGCAGATCGAGAACGAGTTCTACAGCACCATCCGGCCAAAGCGCCGGATCCGGCCCGGCGAGCGCCAGCTGCACGCGCTGCGCGAGCGCGGCGTCGAGTACATCGAGGTGCGCGCGATGGACCTCGATCCCTTCGCCGCGATCGGCATCGCGCCAGCGACTTGCCTGTTCCTCGACGTGTACCTGCTGTACTGCCTGTTCGCCGACAGCCCGCCCGACACGCAGGAGGAGATCGGCGAGATCGGGCGCAACAAGCAGGCCGTCGCCGCGCGCGGACGCGAGCCGGGCCTTTCGCTCGAGCGCGGCGGCCGCAAGGTCGCTCTGCGCGATTGGGGATGCGAGGTGCTGCGCGAGTGCGCGGCGATCGCCGCGGCGCTCGACGACGCGCGCAGCGGCACCCACGGCAAGAACGCCCACCGCGACGCGCTCGCCGCCGCGATCGCCGCGCTCGAGGACCCGGCGAAGCCGCCCTCGGCGCGCATGCTCGCCGAGATGCACGCGCGCTACGAGGATTCGTACACCCGCTTCGTCCTGGCGCAGTCGCTCGCGCACAAGCGCGCGCTGCTCGAGAAGCCCTTCCCCGCGGAGACCGACGCGCGCTTCGTGCGCGCGGCGGAGGCGTCGCTCGCGAAGCAGCGCGAAACCGAAGCCGCGGACAAGCTGCCCTTCGAGGACTGGCGCCAGCAGTACCTCAGGCCCGAGGCGCTCCGGCCCTAGAGCGGCACGAGCTCGGGCGCGCGTCCGCGCTCGACGAACACGATCGCGTTCTGCCCGAAGGCGCGGCCGGCCTTCTCGGCGTCGTCGCGCGAGATCCCGACCGCGAGCACGCTCTTTTCGACCCACTTGCGGTCGCGCGCGCGCCCTTCGCCCTCGAAGCAGCGCACGCCGGCCTTGTTCAGGGCCTCCACGAGCGCGGCGTTCGCGACCTCGTTCGGCCAGGCGCCCCGCGCCCGGCCCCCGGGATTCGCGGCGGTGATGAACGCCGCCGTCTGCGCGCCCTCTGCCTCGAGCAGCTCGTCGAGATCGGCGCTGCGCTCGCCGATGCGCAGCACGAGCTCCGGCTTGCCGAAGACCGCGTAGTCGGTCTTGCGGTAGGCCTCGAGCAGCTCGGTCGGCAGCGGCAAGAGGCTTACATGCCCTCGACGATGCGCAGGTCGCGCTTCACCGCGCCGCCGGCGAGGTGCTTGAGCGCCGCCTGGTAGGGCGCGCCCTCGTGGCAGGCGATCGCCTGCTGGAGGCTGGGAAATTCGATCAGCACGACGCGCTGGTTGAGCCCGCTCTCGTAGGTCTTCGCGGGGTTGGAGCGTGCCAGATACTTTCCTCCCGCGCCTTCGATCGCAGGCGAGGCGAGCTTCGCGTAGGCCTGCCACGCCTCCTGGTTCTTGATCTCGTGGTACGCCACCACCCAGTAGCCCTTCGCCATCGCTGTCTCCTTGGTCAGTTGATCCGGTTACCGTCATCCCGAGCGCAGCGAGGGATCTCCTGTAGCGAGATTCCTCGTCGCTTCGCTCCTCGGAATGACATCACTCCGGTTGAATGCCGATATTCTGGATGATCGCGCGGAATCGCGGGATGTCGCGCTTCACCAGCGCGAGCAGCTCCGCGCCCGTTCCGCCCGCGGGCTCCAGGCCCGCCGCGTTCAGGCGCCCGGCCACGTCGGGGGCGTGCACCGCGGCCTTCATGGCCTCGTGCAGCCGCGCGACGACGGCCGCCGGCGTCTTCGCGGGCAGCGCGAACGCGAAGTAGGTAGGGACCAGAGTGTCGTTGTCGCCTCCCGCCTCGGCGAGGGTCGGCACGGCGGGAAGGAGCGGCGAGCGCTCCGCAGCGCCGATCGCGAGCGGGCGCAGCCGCCCCTCGCGGATGAAGCCGAGCACGCCCGCGGGCGACGCGATGGTCGCCGCCGCCTCGCCCGCGACCACCGCCTGGATCGCCGGCCCCGCGCCCTTGTAGGGCACGTGCGTCAGGTCGACGCCCATCTTCGCCTTCAGCGCCTCGATGTTGAGCTGCGCCATGCTGGCGACGCCGTAGCTGCCGTAGTTGAGCGAGCCGGGCTTCGCCTTCGACAGGTCGCGCAGCTCGGCGAGGGTCTTCGCCGGCAGCCGCGGATCGATCACCAGCACGTAGGGCGCGGTGGTGACGATGCCGACGTATTCGAAGTCGGACAGCGGATCGTAGGGCAGCTTCCTGTACAGGCTCGGGTTCACCCCGAGCGCGCCGCGGTCGGTCTCGAGCAGCGTGTAGCCGTCGGGCACGGACTTCGCCACCGCGTCGCAGCCGACGAGGCCGTTCGCGCCCGGCTTGTTCTCCACCACCACCGGCTGGCCGAGGATCTCGCTCATCTTCTGGCCGACCGCGCGCCCGGTGAGGTCCGCGCCGCCGCCGGGCGGGAAGGAGACGATGAGGCGGATCGGCCGCGACGGGAAGCCCGGCCCCGAGCCGGTCGAAGGGCTCTGCGCTACAGCTACCCCGAACAGCATTGTCATCCCGAGCGCACCAGCCGTCATCCCGAGCGCAGCGAGGGATCTCCTCCAGCACCGGCCGTAACGAGATTCCGCGGGCTTCGCCCTCGGAATGACATGCACTCGAGTCATCGCGGCTCTTGCCGGGAACGTCATCCCGAGCACACCAGCTGTCATCCCGAGCGCAGCGAGGGATCTCTTGAAGGCGCTCATGTCAATCCTCCAGCTTCCAATACCCCACGCCCATGCCCATGATCGAGCGGAAGAGCGGCTCGTACACCAGGAACTCCGGCCTGGCATCGCCGAGCGCGCCGAGCATCACGATCCACTGGCGCAGCTCGCCTTCGCCGTTCTCGATCAGCTCGCGCGACGTGAACTTCGCGAGCTTCTCGCCTTGCCCGTCGCGCATCCACGCGACGATCTGCCGGTCGAACTCGACCGCGATGTCGCCGACGTAGCGGCCGCCGACGTGATGCCCCCAGGGGTGCGAGGGCGAGAAGTGCGACAGCCCCCCCGAGGCGCACAGCACGATGCGCTTGCCGGCGAGATCGCGCGCGATCACGCGCGCGAGCGCCTGCCCGAACGCGTAGCAGCGCGCCGCCGACGGCGCCGGCGGATGCACGGCGTTAACGAACACCGGTACGACCGGCACGCCGGACTCGCGGATGAGGTAGAGGATCGGCTCGGTGTGCGCGTGCGACAGGAGCTTGCCGTCGCGGAAGCGGTCCGACCAGCACACGTCGAAGCCTTCGTCGACGCAGCCGCGGACGATCGTTTTCGCGATCTCCGGGTGGTTCTCGACCGTCGCGGCGAGCTTGCGGTCCCAGTCTCCGGCGAGGTAGTCGGGGCCGGTGTAGACGAGGAGCTGCGGCATGTTGTCGGCGGTGAAGTTTTCGGCCTGGTCGTCGCCGACGAGGAGCACGGCGTCGGGCCTCATGCGCTTGAGCGCGGCGCGGATCTTCGCGTGCGCCTCGCGGATCGCGGCGTAGCGCTCGCGGTTGTCCTCAAGCGTCTCGGCCTGCGCCTCGCGCGTGTCGGGCGCGAGCCTGCCCGCCTTCTTCGCGACGTTGGCGCGGGAGCGCTCGCGCCGCCTGTCCCAGGTCTCGGGCTCCTGGAAGGTGTAGGCGTGCGAGGTGGCGAAGGCGGCGACGAGCGGCATGCGGGCGTTCCGGACTCGCGATGATAACCGCGGCGGGCGAGGGCGCGCAGGCCGATAGTTGTGGCTTATGGCGCCGCTTTCGCGTACATTGGCCCGTCCGCAGTCCCCACCGGCTTCCCGCGAGGCCCGTTTTCCGCGGAATCCGCCTTGCGCCGCCTTCATCACGAGGAAATCCCATGCCCGCGATCACCACCGCTAGCGGCCTGATCATCGAAGACACCGTCCTCGGCGAGGGCGCGTCCGCCGCCTCCGGCCGCGACGTCACGGTCCACTACGCCGGCTGGCTCGCCGACGGCACGCAGTTCGATTCGAGCCGCGAGAAGCAGGATCCCTTCGAGTTCACCCTCGGCAAGAACGAGGTCATGAGCGGCTGGGAGGAGGGCCTGCGCGGCATGCGCGTCGGCGGCACGCGCCGCCTGGTGATCCCGCCCGCGCTCGCCTACGGGCACGAAGGCGCCGGCGACACCATCCCGCCGGACGAGACGCTCACCTTCGAAGTCGAGCTGCTGCGGGTTTCGTGAAGGACCCGATCCGCGCGGGACTCGTACTGGTCAGCAGCGGCCGGCCCGATCTCCACCCGCGCGCCGCCCGCATGCACGCCACCGTCACCGGCACCGGCCTCACCATCGAGGACACCCTGCTCGGGGACGGCAGCGTCGCCGCCGCGGGCCTGACCGTCAGCGTCCACTACACCGGCTGGCTCGCGGGCGGCAGGCGATTCGATTCCAGCCGCGAGCGCGCCGAAGCCTTCGAGTTCGAGCTCGATGCGGGCGACGTCATCGCCGGCTGGGACGAGGGCGTGCAGGGCATGAAGGTCGGCGGCCGGCGCCGCCTCGTCGTCCCGCCGCACCTGGGCTTCGGCGAGCAGGGCGCGGGCAACGCCGTTCCGCCGAACGCGACGCTGGTGTTCGACGTCGAGCTGCTCTCGGTCGCCTAGCGTCTCGCCGCGAGATCCTCCGGCGGCACGATGCGAAAGCGCACGGTGCGCCGCGCGAGATCGAGCAGCCGCCGGTCCTTCGTCACGAGAAAGTCCGCGCGCGCGGCGAGCGCCGCTTCCATGAACTTCTGGTCGTCCTTGTCGCGGCAGCGCGGCAGTCCGGCGCATTCCGCCTGCGTCGCCCGCTTGTCTATCCTCCGCGACACGCGCCGGCACTCGGCGAGACAGGCGGCCTGCGCGGTGGCATGGAGCGTGAATTTCCTGCCGAGGTCGTAGCCCAGCGCGCGCTCGAGCTCCGCCTCGCACTCCGAGTCGATGAACACCTCCGCGCGTCCCTCCGCGACCGCCGCCTTGATCGCCGCGACCGAGGGATCGCCGAACGCAAGCCAGTCGAGCCACACGTTGGTGTCGAGGACGAGGCGCAGGCCGGCGCTCATCGCTTGCCCTTCAGCTCCCCGCTCGCGATCAGCTTCGCGAGATCGTCCGCGCCGCCGACGAGCACGCCCTTCACGAACACCATGGGAAACGTCGGCCAGCCGGTCCAGAGCTTGAGCGGCAGGCGTTTGCGGTATTGGCTGAGGTAGCTGCCGTACTCGAGATACTTGTAGGCGATCCCGGCCGCGTCGAGCAGCTTCCTCGCCTTCTTCGGGAACGGATTCATGCGCATCCCGACCACCACGACCTCGTTCGCCTCCACCGCCGCCTGGACCTCCTGAACGATATCGGAGCCGTAGCTCGCGATCTTCCCGCGCACGGCGGGATGGACCTGCACTTCGTGGAGGACAATGCGGGGCATGCGGATTCCTTTTCCTGGCGGGTGACTGCGGAGACCAGTATATAGGGCGGACCGCACCTCTATACGCTAAGCTGCACCGCGATGGACGCCCCGACCTCCGCCAGGCTCCCCCGCACCATCTCGCGCGAAGACCTGGTCAACCTGCCCATCCGCCGCTACGAAGGCCGGATCTGCGTCGTCGCGACGGCGCCGGAGCTCGAAGAAGCGCGCTCCGACCTGCAAACCGAGACCGTCGTCGGCCTCGACACCGAGACCCGCCCCGCCTTCCGCAAAGGCGAGCACCACCTGCCGTGCCTCGTCCAAGTCGCCACCGCGCGCGCCGTCTACCTCTTCCAGCTGCGCCGCACCGAAACCCACCCGCTGCTCGCCAACCTCCTCGCCGATCCGCGCATCGTCAAGGCCGGCATCTCCCTCAAGGACGACCTGCGCGCCCTCAAGCAAGTCTTCCCCTTCGAAGAGAAAAACATGCTCGACCTCGGCCACGTCGCGCGCTCAGCCGGCCTTGGACAAACAGGCGTGCGCAACCTCGCGGGGATACTGCTCGGCTTCCGCATCCCCAAGGGCACCAAGACATCGAATTGGGCTGCGCGGGAGCTATCGCCGGTGCAGATCACCTACGCGGCGACGGACGCGTGGGCGTGTAGGGAGTTGTACTTAAGGTTCCAGAGCCTGGGAATGCTCGCTGACCCACATCCAGGAGCGGCATAACCATCTCCGCGAAAAGCATCATCCAGCCGTGCCCGATGCGGTAGAGCAGCACCGAGCTCGCCAG
>DASSQD010000044.1:0-9918 GCA_035702665.1 Burkholderiales bacterium | reverse complement strand
CAAGAGGAACAACGTCGTGGTCTCGCGCCGCGCCGTGATGGAAGAGACCGCCGGCGTGGAACGCCAGGCGCTCCTCGAGACGCTGAAGGAAGGCGCGGTCGTGAAGGGCGTGGTGAAGAACATCACCGACTACGGCGCGTTCGTCGAGATCGAGCAGGGCATCGAAGGCCTGGTGCACGTCTCGGAGATGGACTGGACCAACAAGAACGTGCATCCCTCGAAGGTGGTCGCGCTCGGCGACGAGGTCGAGGTCATGATCCTCGAGATCGACGAGGAGCGGCGCCGCATCTCCCTCGGGATGAAACAGTGTATGCCCAACCCCTGGGAAGAGTTCGGCATGAACTTCAAGAAGGGCGACAAGGTGAAGGGGCCGATCAAGTCGATCACCGATTTCGGCATCTTCATCGGCCTGCCGGGCGGGATCGACGGGCTGGTCCACCTGTCCGATCTCTCCTGGAGCACGCCGGGCGAGGAAGCCGTGCGCAGCTTCAAGAAGAGCGAGGAGGTCGAGGCGCAGGTGCTCTCGATCGACGTCGAGCGCGAGCGGATATCGCTCGGCATCAAGCAGCTCGAGGGCGATCCGTTCAACAACTTCGTCGCCACTCACGAGAAAGGCAAGCTCGTATCCGGGACGATCAAGTCGGTCGACGCCCGCGGGGCGGTCGTGAGCCTGGGCGGCGACCTGGAAGGCTACCTGCGCGCCTCCGAGATCTCCCGCGACCGCGTCGAGGACGCGCGCAACCACCTGAAGGAAGGCGACAGCGTCAACGCGATGATCATCAACGTCGACCGCAAGAACCGCACCATCAATCTTTCGGTCAAGCAGAAGGACCTGGCCGAAGAGAACGAGGCGATGGCCAAGCTGCAGAGCGAAAGCGCCGCCAGCACCGGGAGCACGAACCTGGGCGCGCTGCTCAAGGCGAAACTGGACAACAAGAACGCTCAACAGTAATCGGGGACCGGCATGACCAAGTCCGAACTGATCGCGAGGCTTGCTGCGCGCTACTCGCAGCTCGTGGCCAAGGACGCCGAATTCACGGTGAAGATGATCCTGGACGCGATGACGCAGAGCCTGGTCAAGGGCCAGCGCATCGAGATCCGCGGTTTCGGGAGCTTCGGGCTGAATCACCGGCCGGCGCGGGTCGGCCGCAACCCGAAATCGGGCGAGCGGGTGCAGGTTCCAGAGAAATTCGTCCCGCATTTCAAGGCGGGCAAGGAATTGCGCGAGAGGGTGGACCAAAAATAAGGAAATCGGGCCGGCGGTACTTGAGCGGCGGCATCGACAAGGTGCCGCCGTTTTGCTTTGATGAGATTCGTCAGACAACTGTCCTGGCTTTTTCGGGCGCTGCTATTTCTTGCGATGTTCGCCTTCGCGCTGATGAATACCGATACGGTGAAGCTGCGCTTCTTCCTGGGGAGCACCTGGGAGACGCCGATGATCGTCGCGCTGCTCCTGTTCTTCGCCTGCGGCGCCGCGGTCGGTGTCCTCGCCTGCATGTCGCGGGTCCTGGGGCAACGCCGCGAGATCCAGCAGCTGCAGCGCAGGCTGCGCGCGGGCGAAAGCCGCGACGCGCCGCCGCGAGCCTAGCCGCGCCGTGGACTTCAACCTCAACTTCGAGCTGTGGTGGCTCTTCGGGTTCGCGCTGTTCTTCGGCCTGGGATGGCTCGCGGCGCGCGTCGACATCAAGCAGCTGCTGCTGGAATCGCGGCATCTGCCGCGCTCCTACTTCAAGGGCCTCAACTTCCTGCTGAACGAGCAGCCGGACAAGGCGATCGAGGCGTTCATCGAGGTCGTCAAGGTCGACCCCGAGACGGTCGAGCTGCACTTCGCCCTGGGCAGCCTGTTCAGGCGCCGCGGCGAGACCGAGCGCGCGATCCGCATGCACCGCAACCTGCTCGAGCGGTCCGATCTCGGCGAGGAGCAGCGCCTTCAGGCGATGGTCGAGCTGGGCGAGGACTATCTCAAGGCCGGGCTCCTCGACCGGGCGGAGGAGATGTTCGCGAAGCTGAAGGGCTCGCCGCACCGCGCCGTGGCGATGAAGTTCCTCCTCGAGATCTACCAGCAGGAAAAGGACTGGATGAAGGCCGTGGACATCGCCAAGGAGCTCGAGAGGGACCCGGGGCAGTCGGCGCCGAAGGAGATCGCGAACTACTACTGCGAGCTCGCGCTGACCGAGGCGACGCACTCGCGGCCCGAGGGCGCCAAGCGCCACCTGGAGTCGGCGCTCGCAGCGCACCGCAAGTGCGTCCGGGCCAACATCATTCTCGGCGATATCCTCGCGGCCTCGGGCGACCACGAGGGCGCCATCGAAGCCTGGAAGCGCATCGAGCAGCAGAATCCGGCATATCTCGCGCTGGTCGCGCAGCGCCTGCTCGAGAGCCATCGGGCGCTCGAACGCACCGCGGAAGGCCTGACCCTGCTGCGCGGATACCTGTCGAACTTCCCCTCGCTCGACCTGCTCGACGTCGCTTTCCAGTCGACCCTGGACTCCCAGGGCGCCGAGGCGGCCTACAAGCTGGTGAAGGACGAGCTGAAGCGCAGCCAGACGCTCCTGGGCCTCGACAAGATGCTCGAGGCGCAGGTCCTGGTCACGCCGGCCGAGGGGCGCCACGACCTCGAGCTGGTACGCAACCTCGTACACAGCTATACGCGCCGCCTCGCTCGCTATCGATGCGAGAATTGCGGCTTCAAGGCGCGTCAGTTCTACTGGCACTGCCCCGCCTGCGGCGGATGGGAGACCTATCCGCCGAAGCGCAGCGAGGAATTCGATCAGACACCCTGAGCCGCATCGGCTCGGGACAACCACGGGAGACATGATTTGAAGATTACGATGGTCGGAACCGGGTACGTCGGTCTGGTGACCGGCGCGTGCTTTGCGGAGGTCGGCAACGACGTGCTGTGCCTCGACCTCGACGAGAAGAAGATTCGCATCCTCGAGGACGGCGGCATCCCCATCTACGAGCCCGGGCTCGCCGAGGTGGTCAAGCGCAACGTCGCCGGGGGGCGCCTGCATTTCACGACCGACGTGGCGCGCGCCGTGCAGTTCGGAACGGTGCAGTGCATCGCGGTCGGCACCCCGCCGGGCGAGGACGGCTCGGCGGACCTGCAGCACGTGATCGCCGCGGCGCGCAACGTCGGCCGCCACATGACCGAGTACCGCGTGGTGGTGGACAAGTCGACCGTGCCGGTCGGCACTGCCGACAAGGTGCGCGCGGCGATCGCAGAGGAGCTCGCCAGGCGCGGCGCCAAGGTTCCGTTCGCCGTGGTGTCCAACCCCGAGTTCCTGAAGGAAGGCGCGGCGGTCGAGGACTTCATGCGGCCCGACCGCGTCGTGGTCGGCTCGGACGACGCACAGGCGACGCAGGTCATGCGCGCTCTCTACGCGCCGTTCCAGCGCAACCACGAGCGCCTGCTGGTCATGGACGTGCGCTCTGCCGAGCTCACCAAGTACGCGGCGAACGCGATGCTGGCGACGCGCATCTCGTTCATGAACGAGCTCGCCAACCTCGCGGAGAAGCTCGGCGCCGACATCGAGGAGGTGCGGAAGGGAATCGGGTCCGACCCGCGCATCGGCTACCAGTTCCTGTACGCGGGAATAGGCTACGGCGGCTCGTGCTTTCCCAAGGACGTGAAGGCGCTCGTCCGTACCGCCGCCGAGGTCGGGGCCACGCTCCCCGTCCTCGACGCGGTGGAGCAGGTGAACGCCGAGCAGAAGCACGTGATCGCGAAGAAGATCCAGAAGCGCTTCGGCAAGCTCGGCGGGCGGCGGATCGCGGTGTGGGGCCTCGCGTTCAAGCCCAACACCGACGACATGCGCGAGGCTCCGAGCCGCGTCCTCATCGAGGAGCTGCTCGCGGGCGGCGCGACGGTCAGCGCCTACGACCCGATCGCGATGACCGCGGCGAAGCGCGAGTTCACGCACCTGAAGGGCGTCACCTACGCCGAATCGCCGCACGCGGCGCTCGAGGGCGCGGACGCGCTCGCCGTCGTCACCGAGTGGAAGGAATTCCGCAGCCCCGACTTCCAGGCGATCAAGGCGCAGCTCAAGACTCCCGCGGTGTTCGACGGGCGCAACCTCTACGATCCCGAGGAACTGAAGCGCGCCGGGCTGGAGTACTATCCGGTGGGAAGGGCGCAGGCGAGGTAGCAGCGTGAAGCCGGGAGACAGGATCTTTTCGGAGCTGCACAAGGCGAAGATCCTCGTCGTCGGGGACGTCATGCTCGACCGGTACTGGTACGGCGAGGTCAACCGGATCTCGCCCGAGGCGCCGGTCCCCATCGTCAAGATCGACACGGCCCGCAGCAAGGAGACTCCCGGCGGCGCGGCGAACGTCGCGATGAACGCGGCCGCGCTCGGCGCGAACGTGGCGCTGCTCTCGGTGGTCGGGGAGGACGAGCCCGCCCGCACGCTCGCGGCGCTGCTGGAGAAGGCGGGCGTCAACGCCTACCTGCACCGCGATGCCGAAGTCTCCACCACGGTGAAGCTGCGCCTGATTGGCGGGCACCAGCAGATGCTGCGCGTCGATTTCGAGACTGCTCCCAGCCACGAGGTCCTTCTCGACAAGCTGGCCGACTTCGGCCACATGATCGCGGACCGCAACGTCGTCATCCTGTCCGACTACGGCAAGGGCGGGCTGACGCACATCGCCCCCATGATCGAGGTGGCGCGCGCCAGGGGAAAGATCGTCCTGGTCGATCCGAAGGGCGACGACTACTCGCGCTACCGTGGAGCCACGGTCGTCACCCCCAACCGCTCCGAGCTCCAGGCGGTGGTGGGACGCTGGAAGAACGAGGACGATTTGACCGCCAGGGCGCAGGATCTGCGCGAAAAGCTCGGCTTGGTCGCGCTGCTGGTGACGAGGAGCGAGGAGGGCATGACGCTGTACGAGAGGGACAAGCGCAGCCACGAGCCCGCACGGGCGCGCGAGGTGTTCGACGTGAGCGGCGCCGGCGACACGGTCATCGCGACTCTCGGGGTGATGCTCGGCGCGGGCGCGCCGTTGCGCGACGCGGTGAGCGTAGCCAACCAGGCCGGTGGAATCGTGGTCGGGAAGCTTGGCACTGCGGTCGTGCATCCGCAGGAACTTCAAACCGCGCTGGCGCAGGCGTGAAAGAGGAAGGGACATGACGATCGTAGTGACCGGTGCCGCGGGGTTCATCGGCTCGAATCTCGTCCGCGCGCTCAACGCGCGCGGCGAGACGCGCATCATCGCCGTCGATCACCTGGAGCGCGGCGACAAGTTCAAGAACCTCGCATCGTGCGAGATCGACGATTATCTCGAAAAGGACGAGTTCAGGAAGCGCATCGAAGCCGGCGATTTCGCCGAGTCGATCGACGCCGTGCTCCACCAAGGCGCGTGCTCCGACACCATGGAGACGAACGGCCAGTACATGATGGAGAACAACTACCGCTATTCGCTGGCGCTGCTCGATTTCTGCATCGAGGAAGAGGTGCCCTTCGTCTATGCCTCGTCCGCGGCGGTGTACGGGGCGAGCAGCACCTTCCGGGAGGAGCGAAAGTTCGAGGCGCCGCTCAACGTCTACGGCTACTCGAAGTTCCTGTTCGACCAGGTGGTGCGTCGGCGCCTGGCCGAGGCGAGCTCGCAGGTGGCGGGGTTCCGCTATTTCAACGTGTACGGCCCCAACGAATGGCACAAGGGCAGGATGGCCTCGGTCGCCTGGCATTTCTTCAACCAGTACCTCGCCGAGGGCCGGGTGCGCCCCTTCGCCGGCTCGGGCGGCTACGCCGACGGCGAGCAGCGGCGCGATTTCGTCTCGGTCGAGGACGTGAGCCGGATCAACCTGCATTTCCTCGACCATCCGGAAGTGTCGGGCATCTTCAACGTCGGGACCGGACGGGCGCAGAGCTTCAACGACGTCGCGCTCGCGACGATCAACGCCTGCCGCAAAGCGAACGGCGAGCTTCCATTGGCGCTGGAGGAGGCGCAGAGGCAGCGCTTGATCGACTACGTGGCCTTCCCCGAGGCGCTGAAGGGCAAGTACCAGAATTTCACGCAGGCCGACATCGGCGCGCTGCGCCGCGCGGGCTATTCCGCGCCGCTGCTCACGGTGGAGGAGGGCGTCGGACGGTACTGCAGGCAGCTCTTCGACGAAAGAAAGGCCGCCGGCGGCTGATCTTCTTGCCTCCTGGGCTATCATAGTCGTATGGACAGGAATCCCCAGCTCACCTACAAGACGATCGAGGATACGGTCGGGGAAACGCCGCTCGTGCGGCTGAGGCGCCTGCCGGGAAAGACCTCCAACATCGTCCTTCTCAAGCTCGAAGGCAACAACCCGGCCGGCTCGGTCAAGGACCGGCCGGCGATGTCGATGATCGTGCGCGCCGAGAAGCGCGGCACGATCAAGCCCGGCGATGCCCTGATCGAGGCGACCAGCGGCAACACCGGGATCGCCCTCGCCATGGCCGCCGCGATCCGCGGGTACCGCATGATCCTGATCATGCCCGAGCATCTCTCGGCCGAGCGGCGCCAGACCATGCGGGCGTTCGGCGCCGAGATCATCCTCACGCCCAAGGCGGGCGGGATGGAGGCGGCACGCGACCTCGCCGAGAAGATGCAGCGCGAAGGCAAGGGACGCATCCTTGACCAGTTCGCCAACCCCGACAACCCGCTGTCGCACTACGAGGGCACGGGCCCGGAGATCTGGCGCGACACCCGGGGCACGATCACGCACTTCGTCAGCAGCATGGGGACGACCGGGACCATCATGGGCTGCTCGCGCTTCTTCAAGGAGAAGAACGCCAAGATCCAGATCATCGGCTGCCAGCCCGAGGAGGGCTCGCAGATACCGGGCATCCGCAAATGGCCCGAGGCCTACCTCCCCAAGGTCTACGACAAGACCCGCGTCGACCGGCTGGAATACGTGAGCCAGACCGACGCCGAGGAGACGGCCCGGCGCATGGCGCGCGAGGAAGGGATCTTCGCCGGCATCTCCTCGGGCGGCGCGCTCGCGGTCGCCCTGCGGATATCGAGCGAGGTCGAGAACGCAACCATCGTGTCGATCGTCTGCGATCGCGGCGATCGCTATCTCTCCACCGGCGTCTTCCCAGACTGACGGCGATCACCGCGCGAGCGAATGACGCCGATCCTCGCTTTCGACATCGAGACGGTGCCGGACATCGCCGGGCTGCGCCTGCTGCACGGCATCGAGGCGCAGGTTCCCGATCGCGATGTCGCCGAATTCGCGTTCCGCGAGCGTCGCGCGCGCACGGGAAACGATTTTCTCCCCCTGCACCAGCACCGCGTGGTCGCGATCGCCTGCGCGCTGCGCGACGAGGACTCGTTCCGCTGCTGGGCCCTGGGCAGCGCGGAGGAGGACGAGGCGGGGCTCATCCGCCGCTTCTTCGAGGGCATCGAGAAGTACACGCCGCAACTGGTGTCGTGGAACGGCGGAGGATTCGACCTGCCCGTGCTGCAATACCGAAGTCTGATCCACGGTGTCTCCGCGCATCGCTACTGGGAGCAAGGCGACGAGGACCGGGACTTCCGCTACAACAACTACATTGCCCGCTTCCATATGCGGCACGTCGACCTGATGGACGTGCTGTCCCTCTACCAGAACCGCGGCCAGGCGCCGCTGGACGAGATCGCGCGCCTGCTCGGCTTCCCCGGCAAGCTCGGCCTGGACGGCTCCAAGGTCTGGGAAGCGTACCAGGCCGGCGAGATCGAGAGCATCCGCGACTACTGCGCGACCGACGCGGCCAACACCTACCTCGTGTTCCTGCGCTTCCAGCTGATCCGCGGGTTGCTCGACCGGGAGCAGTACGACAAGGAGCTCAAGCGGGTGCGCGACACGCTCGCCAAGTCCGGCGAGGCGCACTGGCGCGAGTTCGTTTCGCGCTGGGCCTAGAACGCGCGCCATGCCGATCGCGCGCATCGAGTCCCTGGATCGGGAGGGGCGGGGCGTCGCGCACGCCGATGGCAAGACCGTCTTCGTCGACGGCGCGGTGACAGGCGAGGAAGTCGAGTACGCCTCCTACCGCAAGAAGCCCGCGTGGGAAGCCGCGCAGCTGGTGCGGATCAGGAAGGAATCCTCGTCGCGGGTCGCGCCGCGCTGCGCCTTCTTCGGCACCTGCGGCGGCTGCTCGATGCAGCACGTCGACGAGCGCACGCAGGTCGCCGCCAAGCAGCGGGTGCTCGAGGACGCGCTGTGGCACGTCGGCCGGGTGCGTCCCGAGTGCATGCTGCGTCCCCTGCACGGGCTTCCCTGGGGCTACCGCCATCGCGCGCGCATGTCGGCGCGCTGGGTGGAGAAGAAGGGCGGGTCGCTCGTGGGCTTCCGCGAGCGCAAGTCGACCTACGTCACGGATATGACAAGCTGCGAAGTGATGCCGCCGAAGGTCTCGGGGCTCATCGCTCCCCTGCGCCTGCTGATCGACCGGCTGGCGATCCGGGAGCGCGTCCCGCAGATCGAGGTGGCCGTGGGGGAGGCGTCGACGGTGCTCGTGCTGCGGGTCCTTGCGCCGGTGGAAGCGGAGGACGGCGAGCGGCTCAGGCGCTTCGCGGACGAACACGCCGTGCAGCTGTGGCTGCAGCCGGCGGGGCCCGACTCGGCGCGGCCGTTCTGGCCGCTCGATGCGCCGGAGCTGCACTACGCCTTGCCGCAATTCGGAGTGCGCATCGCCTTCGGGCCGACCGACTTCACACAGGTCAACCCCGAGGTGAACCGGCTCCTGGTGATGCGGGCGCTGGCGCTGCTCGACCCGCGGGCGGGGGAGCGAATCACCGATTTCTTCTGCGGGCTGGGCAATTTCACTCTGCCGATCGCGAGGATCGGGGCGGAGGTGCTGGGCGTCGAAGGCAGCGCGGCACTGCTTGGCCGGGCGCAGGCGAACGCCGCGGCGAACGGCCTCGCCGAGCGCTGCCGCTTCACGATGGCCAACCTATTCGAACCGGAGGAGTGCGCGAGGCTTCCGGCGTGCGACAAGGTGCTGCTCGATCCGCCGCGCGAGGGCGCGATCGAGCTGGTGAAGTCCTTCGAGGCGAAGCCGCCGTCCCGGATCGTCTACGTCGCCTGCGACCCGGCGACGCTCGCGCGCGACGCGGGCGTGCTCGTGAACGCGCTCGGCTACCGGCTGGCGGCCGCCGGCGTGGTCAACATGTTTCCCCACACCTCGCACGTCGAATCGATAGCCTCGTTCGAAAGGCAATAAAAAAAGGGCGCCAAAGCGCCCTTCTTGGAGACTTCTATCTTCAGTTACGATTGCCGCCGAACACGCCCAGCAGCTGCAGCAGGCTGGTGAACAGGTTCCAGAGAGAAACGTACAAGGTCAGCGCCGCTGAGATGTAGTTCGTTTCACCTCCACGAACGATCGCGTTGACCTGCCAGAGGATCATGGCCGACGAGAACAGAATGAACGCTCCTAGGAGCGTCAAGACCAGAATCGGGCTGGCGAGGAATATGCTGGCGACCACACCCAGCATGAGCACGATGCCGCCGACGGCGAGGAAGTTGGTGAGGAAGCTGAAATCCCGCTTGGTCGTCGAAGCAAGGGTGGCGAGCCCGAAGAAAGCAGCGGCGGTGCCGCCGGTCGCCATCATCACTAGCTGCGCACCGTTCCGGAACTGGAACGCGAACTGGAATAAAGGCCCTAGGAGCAGCCCCATGTAGAGCGTGAACCCCAGCAGCAAAGCTACGCCGAGCGAGCTGGTCTTGTTGCGCTCGATCGCGAAGATCCATCCGTAGAAAATCGCGATGATTGCGAACGACGCTAGGACCCGGTTGGTCGCCATGAAGCTCCAATTCAGGTTCGTTCCTATCGCGGCGCCGATGATCGTCGGCACCAGCGACAGCGCGAGCAGCCAGTACGTATTGCGGAGCACGCGGTGCTGCTGCGCCGCGTAGTCCTGTGAGGGAAGAGTGTTGCCAGTGCGAATCGGTTGCAGCTCGGGTTGCAT
>DASSQD010000043.1:0-20336 GCA_035702665.1 Burkholderiales bacterium | reverse complement strand
CACGTAGGCGTGCGAGCCGTCTGGACTGATCGCCACTCCCAGCGGCCCGTGCCCCACGGCGATCGTTCCCGTCGGCGAGTCCGCGGTGGCATCGATCACGGTGACGGAGTTGTCGAGCGCGTTGGCGACGTAGACTTTCGCACCGTCCGGCGTGACCGCGATGCCCTCGGGCATCGCGCCCGTGGAAATCAGGTTGGGCAGCGGGCTCAGCGTCGCGACGTCGAACGCCACGATCCCGTCGCCGCCTGCCGCCGGCGTCGACGCGAACGCGAAATACGCCTTTTGCCCGCGCGGATGCGCGGCGACAGCCAGCGGCATCATCCCGGTCCGGCTGAAGCTCGTCACCACCGATCTTGTCGCAAGGTCGACGACCAGCGCCTTGCCGCCGCTCTGGTTGTCGACGGCGTACAAATAGCGTCCGTCCGGGCTGATCGCGAGACCGTTCGGTATCGGGGCCGTGCCGGTGCCGGCCCCCACGGGATTGCCGCCGTCGATGAGCGCGATGGTGTCGACGTGGGTCGCAGTGCCCGCGTCGAGCACGTAGATGCCGTCGGCGCCCGCGGTCGTGTAGACCCATCTTCCATCGGGGTGCGCGGCAATCGCCTGGACCGCCGCGCCCATCGGCTGCGAGACCAACTGCACGTGCTTCACGGTGCTGATCAGGCTCACGCTCGCGGCATCGCGGTTGGCGACGTAGACCTTTCGGCCGTCCGGGCTGAAGGTCAGGCCTTCGGCACCCGCCGCGGCCGCCGGCGAGGCGCTCACCGTCGCGACGGGAAACCCGACGTCGCGATTGAAGGCGAGCGGGCTGATCGCGGTTCCGAGCGGAGTGACGAGCGTCAGCGGCGCGGTGGCCGACGAAGCGGGAACGGTCGCCGTCAGGACCGAGGTATCCGTGTCGAGCAGGCCCGCGCCCGCGCCGCCGAAGCTGAGCGCATTGCCGGACGCGGAAACGGCGAAGTTTCCTCCGACGACGGTGACCAGCGCGCCGGCGGCGCCGCCGGGCGGATTCACGAAGCGGATGACCGGCCCTCCCGGCCTGGCGATGCGGGTCCCGGTGAGCGTGCCCTGGGCTCCGCTCGATATCTGGGTCCACGCGCCCGTGGCGCTGTTGTCCTGGACGTTCAGCGCCGTCAGCGCCCACTGATTCATCTGGCAAGGCGAGCGATCGAACGTCCCGGTCACCGCATTGCTCGGATCGACCGATCCGGCGATCGCGCCATCCATGCAGTCGACGTCGCCGCGGAGCGAGGCGCCGCCGCCGACGCCCGTGGCGGTCTGCGAGAGTTCCGCGACCCAGGTTCCGGTCACCAGACCGGCCGCGGGATCGACGCCTGTCCAGCTTCCCGCCCAGGTTCCGGTCAGGTCGGGAGGCGCGGGAGGAGGAGTCGAATCGCCCTCCTGGTTGTCGTGGTGACAGGCGGCGAGCCCGATCGCGCACAGAAGCGCGGCGATCGCGCGATAGGTCCTCGCATCAATGTCCGATGTCCGTCCCATGATCGGAATCCTGCCGCGCTCCCGGGGGCGAACGCATCACCCGGACGGGTGAGCCCGACGTGATTTCCACTTCCATGATCGAGATTAGCCCGCATCCCCGCGTGCCTCTTGATCTCGATCAAATGGGCGCAGTGCCGGTGACGGCCCGTTCCAGGACGACCGCCGTACTCGGCGCGCGAACGCGCAAGCGGTCTAGCGGACCGGCGCGACTCCCTCGAGCGGCGTCGCCGACACCGAACCCGCCGTTGCGCCACGAATCACGCGGTCGTGGAGCACCGAGCTCGGCTTGCCGAACGGAGTGTGATAGTTCGCGAGCTTGAGATAGCAGCCCTGGCCCGGATACAGCGTCGGGCCGCTGTAGTCCATCTTCTTCGCCCCGTTGGCCCACGCGGTGAAGAAGCCGTCGGCGCCCGACGACCACTTCACGTGGTAGACGAAGTCGTACCAGGCGTTCCTGACCAGCGGGCCGATGGGAAAGCTCTTTACGGTGGGCTGGGTCTGGTCGCCGTAGGCGATCTGGAAGGCGAGGCCGGTCGGGCGATCCTGAGACATCGCGGTGGCGGGCCAGGCGTTGATCTGGAAGTTCGCCTGTCCCGCGCCCGGACTGCTGTTGTGGAAGTCGAACACCGTCGCCCAGTTCCAGGCGGTGGCGGTGCTCGCCGGGGGATCGACGTAGTCGTCGGGGAAGAGGATCGAGTGCGCCCACCACTGCTCGCGCCCCTCGTAGCAATCGGTGGCCGCCTGAGTGAGCGCGAGATCGTTGCGCTCGGCGTCGAGGCTGCCCGCGACGTCGCTGTCGCCCGGCTCCGTGTGCAGGCGAACCGCGCTCGGGCCGTCTCGCCCGATCGGGAGCGCGACATGCGCCAGCCCGATGACGCTCCCGGCGAGCCCGCTGTTGACGATGCTCGCGCGCCCGGGCGCCTTGGCCTGCTCCGCGAATCCGCAATCCGAAGGCGATCCCGCGAAGGAGCAGAAGAACGCCGCCGCGGGCGCGGGCGGCGGGACCGCGGCCGGCGGCGACGGCGAGGAAGCGCTCGATCGGGTTCCGCAGCCGGAGCAGACCGTCAATGCGCCTGCGACGAGCAATCTCAGCGCGACTCCGATTTCACGTCTCATGCCGCTTTGGTGCTCGAACCCGCGCCAAGAGTTCAAAGCTGACGATAGTCAATACGGAAGTGGGTGGTGGTCGTTTCAGCCCACTGATCCGACTGGTAGGCCGTGCAGGATTCGAACCTGCGACCAACGGATTAAAAGTCCGCTGCTCTACCACCTGAGCTAACGGCCCGAAAAGGAGGCGGCATTTTATTATCCCGTCCGAGACAACGTCAACGAAAAGTCGCGCCGGCGGCGCCGGATGTGAACAAATTGACCGGGCAATCCGTCCTTTCCTGCTACCATTCGGCCGCGGTCGCAACATCGAACGGGAGGCTTCCATGAAAAGAATTCTCGCGATTGCGCTGGCGCTCCTTCCCGCCGCGGCCTGGGCGGACGGGTCGATCGGGGTCCGCGCCGGCACGCTCGGACTCGGAGTCGAGTTCTCGTATCCGTTTTCGCAGAGGCTCGGCGTCAGGCTCAACGCCGATGCCTACAACTACAGCAGGACCTTCACGAATTCCGACCTCCAGTACGACGGCAAGGCCACGCTGAAAACGGGATCGCTGCTCCTCGACTGGTATCCCTTCGCGAACAATTTCCGCATCAGCGCGGGCCCGATGTACAACGGCAACAAGCTCGGGCTCACCGGCAAGCCCGACGCGAGCGGTAACTTTACGATCAACGGAGTGACATACTCGACGTCGCAGGTCTCGGCGCTCGAAGGTCAGGTGGATTTCAAGAAATACGTGCCCTACGCGGGTATCGGCTACGGCCGCCCGATCGGCAGCGGCCTTTCGCTGACCTTCGATCTGGGCGTGGTGTTCCAGCAATCGCCGCAGGCGACGCTCACCGCGACCTGCGGCCCCGCCTTGACCGCCCCTCAGTGCACCACGCTCCAGAGCGACGTAGCGGCGCAGCAGCAGACGGCGAACGACGACCTGAAGAACTTCCGCTACTACCCGGTGGTCACCCTGGGCTTCGCGTACACCTTCTAGCTACTCGCCCGTCAGCCGCCAGTACTGGAACTTCATCGTCGCCGCGGCGCCGGCGACGATCGAGAAGAACGCGAGAAACGAGCCGAGCGCGAGCGTCGACAGCCCGCTGATGCCCTGGCCGATGGTGCAGCCCAGCGCGAGCACCCCGCCGAAGCCCATCAGCAGCGCTCCGACGAGGTGGTTGATGAGGTCGGCCGAATCGCGGAAGCTCTCCAGGCGGAAGCTGCGCGACGCGAGCGCCCAGGCGAAGGAGCCCGCGAGCATCCCCAGCACCGCCGCGATCCCCAGCGTCATCACGCGGCTTCTGTCGCTCCACAGCATCAGCAGCTCGAGCAGGTAGGCGTAGGGCGCGACGAAGGAGAACGACTCCATGCGCCCGGAGTTGGTGGCGAGAAACTTCTCCTCGAGCGTCGCCGGGTCCTCGGCGAGATGCCCGAGGTGCCCGGACAGGACCCAGCAGCCCACCACCACCAGCCCGGCGACCGTGCCGCCGAGGACGTTGTCGAAGGTGCGGAACTCGCGCTCCTTGAACACGAACGCGAGCAGGCCCGCGGCGAGCGCCGCGGCGAGGCCGGCGAGGACGATCTTCCGGTCGACGCCGAGCACGGGCGCGAGCAGCGAGGGCAGATCCTGCGGCCGCGCGAACGTCGCGTCCACGGCGTCGATCGCGGCGACGCGAAACACCGCGAGGATCCCCTTCAGCGTCATGTACGCCGTGATCGCGAGCACGATCGCGACGACGAGCGACTTGAGATTGCCGCCGCCGATGCGGATCAGCGTCTTCGAGCCGCAGCCCGAGGCGAGCGTCATGCCGGCGCCGAAGAGCGCCCCGCCGACGACGTACGACAGCCAGGTGAAGCGCGGGACGGCGTAGATCGACTTCGAGACGTCGATCCAGCCCGAGAGCTGCAGCGCGCTCGCGCCGGCGATGGCCACCGCGATCGCAAGCAGCCACATGCGCATGCGGTTCCAGTCGCCCATGTTGACGACGTCGGACACCGCGCCCATCGTGCAGAAGTTCGTCTTGTTGGCGACCGCGCCGAAGACGAAAGCGAGCGCGAACGCGCCCCAGACCACCGTCGAGGCGAGCGCCGCGGATTCGCTCAAGCGGCCGCGCCCCGCCCTATCGCTTCTGCGCGAGGCGCTGCTTGGCCTGCTCGGAGGCCGAGCTGGAGGGATACTTCTTGACCAGGTTGCGCAGCGTCTCGCGGGCCTCCCTGCTCTGGCCGAGCTCGGTCTGCGCGCTGGCGATGTTGAGCAGCGCGTCGGGCGCCTTGGCGTTCTCGGGCCACAGCCGCACCACCTTCTGCTGGGCGGCGATCGCCGATTTGTAGTCGCGCATCGCGTAGTAGGCGTTGCCGATCCAGTACTGTGCCGAGGGCAGCAGCTCGCTGCTCGAGAAATTCGTCATGAAGTTCTGGAAATTCGTAATCGACAGCTGGTAGTTGCCGAGCTTGAACTGGTTGAGCGCGGTCTCGTAGGCCTGCTTCTCGGCGGCGGCGCTGCGCTCGCCCTGGCTCATCTTGTCCTGCAGCTGCGTCTGCGTCTGCTCGATCTTGCGCAGCCGGTTGTCGAGATCGACGTAGAGGTCCTTCTGGCGCCGCTCGAGCGTCTCGGTCTGGTTGGCGAGCACCTCGATCTGGCCGCGCAGCTTCGCCATGTCCTGCTTGAGCGCCTCGATCAGCTGGGCGAGGTCGAGCACCCGGTTCTGCCCGCTCGAGTCCATCTGGCCGAGCTTGGCGTCGATCGCGGCGAGGCGCTCCTCGATCGACTTCTGGCGGGCGTCGGTCTGGCTCTTCAGCTGGTTGATCTGCTTGCGCGCCTCGTCGTCGTCGAACAGCGCCGCGTGGGCCGCGCCCGCGAGGAGCGCGGCCCAGACCGCAAACGCGGCGGGCGCCAGCCGCTGCCGCATCGCCTAGTATTCCCCGCCGTAGAGCATGTCGCTGCGTCGGTTCTGCGACCAGCATCCTTCCCCGTGCTCGTTGCAGCGCGGCTTCTCCTCGCCCAGGCTCACCGGCTCGACCTGCGAGTCGGTCGCGCCCATGAGCACCAGCATGCGCTTCACGCCTTCGGCGCGCCGCTGGCCGAGCGCGATGTTGTACTCGCGGCTGCCGCGCTCGTCGCAGTTGCCCTGGACCAGCATCTTTGCGCCGCGGTGCTCGGCCAGATACTTGCCGTGCGCCTGCAGGAGCGGCCGGTACTCGTCCTTGATGTTGTACTGGTCGAGGTCATAGAAGACCGAACGCTTGGCCAGGGTCCCCTCCTTGATCGATTCGCCCTGCACGGCGCCGGGCTGAAGCGGTTGCACCGACGTCGACGGCGGCGCCGCCGGAGGCGTCTGTCCGGGAGTGCCCGGCGACGCCGAAGGCGTCTCGGTCGTGGGAGAACTGGCGCAGCCGTACATCAGCGCCATGGCAAGAGCGGCGAACAGCATTTTTTTCATAATGGCCTCCTTTCGAGCGGGTTATCAAATGAGGGTCGCTGATCCCCCAGATTTTCCCCTAGTACTCCCCTGGATCGGTGCAGCGTGCATTCTGTCAGACCTCTAGTTCCCCATAAAGGGGCCCCACGACGGCTCGCGGATGTCGGCCGCCTGGACTCCGAGGCGCTGCTTGAACCGCCCGTCGCTCGACACCGCGTAGAGCACGCCGCGGCCGTCGACGTCGGATGCGAAGAGGATGATGCGGCCGTTGGGCGCGAACGTGGGCGACTCGTCGCGCGGGCCTTCGGTCAGGGCCTGGGTCTGCCGGCTTTCGAGGTCCATGGCCATCAGCTGGAAGCGTCCGTTTATTCGCGAGATATAGGCGAGGGTCTTGCCGTCGGAGCTGACGCGCGGCGACACGTTGTAGTCGCCTTCGAAGGTGATCCGGGTCGGCTCGCCTCCGCTCGCCGCCATACGGTAGATCTGCGGGCTCCCGCCCCTGTCCGAGGTGAAGTAGATCGATTGACCGTCGGGGGTGAAGAATGGTTCCGTATCGATGGCGCCGGAGGAGGAACTGGTGAGCGTGCGCAGATTGGTCCCGTCGGGGTTCATGAGATAGACCTGCGACGTGCCGTCGCGCGTCAGCACGGCGGCCATGGTCCTTCCGTCGGGCGACCAGGCGGGCGCGCTGTTCGATCCCCGGTAAGCGGCCACCGGAGCCGGCTGCCGGGTCGCCGAGAGGTTCTGCACGAACAGGATCGGCTTCTTGTTCTGGAACGAGACGTAGGCCATGCGCGTCCCGTCCGGCGACCAGGAAGGCGACATGATCGGCTCGTGGGAGGCCAGGATCGATTGGGCGTTCTGCCCGTCGGCGTCGGCGACGCGCAGCTCGAAGCGCTCGCCCTGCTTCACCACGTACGCGATGCGGGTGCTGAAGACCCCGCGCTCTCCCGTCAGCTTCTCGTAGACGAAATCCGCGAGCTTGTGGGCGGTCAGCCGCACCTGCGCTGCCGTCAGGGTGTACGCGACACCGCCGAGCTGCGCCTGCTTCTGCACGTCGAGCAGGCGGAAGCGCACCTCGAAGCGCCCGTCGGGCAGGCGGTGCGCCTGGCCGATGACCAGCGCGTCGGCGAGGCGGCTCTTCCAGTCGGCGAAATTGACCTGCGCCATGTCCGACGGCACGGGGCTGATACCCCCGACGAAGAGCGTGCGGAAGCGGCCGCTGCGCGTGAGGTCCTGCTCGACGATCTCGGTGACGCTCTGCGGAAGGGCGCTCTCGCCGGCGAAGGGAAGGACCGCGATCGGGATCTGGTTGGCGCCGCCGCCGATGATCTCGATGGTGAGCTGGGCGCGGGCGGGTGTAGCTACGAGCAGAAACAACGCCAGAAGGACCTTGCGCATGCTTACTCCTGCGGCCTGAACTTGAGCTGAAGCTCGCGCCTGAACTGCTCGGGGCGATCGGGCTTGGGCAGGGGCGAGCTCTTCCGGATCGCGCGCTCGACCGCATCGTCGTACAGCTGGTTGCCGCTCGATTTCACCAGCCGCACGGACTCCACCAGCACCTCGCCGGTGGGCAGCTGTACCACGTCGAACACCACCTCTGGGTTTCCGTTGATATTAGAGGGCAGCACGACGTTGCTCTTGATCTTGGAGCGGATCTTGTCGACGTAGCCGGCATCGGGGCTGGGCGGCGGCGCCGCCTGCGCGGGCTGCTTCTGGGCGTCCGGCCGCGCGCGCGCCTGCAGCGCCTTCTGCTCCTGCGCCAGCTGCTGCTGGATCCGCGAGGTGTCGTCGAACTTGAGCGGCGGCTCCTCCTTCTTCTTCGGCGCCTTCTTCTCCCGCTCGATCGCGATGTCCGGCTTGACCGCCGCCTTCTGCTCGACCTTCGGCGGCGGCTTGACTTCGGGCTTGGGCTCGACCTTGGGCGGGGTCTCGACCCGGGGAGGCGACTCGACCTCGGGCAGCTGGCTCCACAGCTCGACCTCGACCGCGTCGGGGTGCTTCGATTGCCAATGCAGACCGAAGACGAGCACGCCGAGGAGCGCCAGGTGCACCCCCGCGGACAGCGCTGCAGGAGTGACGCCGCTCGGTTCGTCGGCGGAAATCGTGTAGCTCATGTCGCCGGCTTCACCAGGAGGCCGACGCGGCGGATGTTCTGCCGCTGCAACTCGTCCATGACCTTCAGCACCGCCTCGTAGCGCACGTCCTTGTCGGCCGAGATCACCACCGGCTGATCGGGAGTCTTCTTCTGCCGCTCGCGCAGCGCGGCCACCAGCTGGGCGCTGGTCACGGCGCGCTCGTCGGCGCGGCCCTTGTCGCGCTCGCGCAGCATCAGCGACTGGTCGCGCCGCACGATCACTTCGAGCGGGGCCGCGGGGGGCTGCGAGGACTTGCCGACGCTCGGAAGATCGATCGCGCCGGGATTCACGAGCGGCGCCGTCACCATGAAGATGACGAGCAGCACCAGCATCACGTCCACGTAGGGGACGATGTTGATCTGGTTCATCAGGCGGCGCGCGCGCATCGCTCAGACCTTGGTGTCCTGATGCGCCGCCGCCAGCCGCGCCTGCGCCTGCCGCTGCAGGATGTTGGAGAACTCCTCCATGAAGCTCTCGAAGCGCACCGACAGCCGGTCGACGTCGTGCGAGAAGCGGTTGTACGCCACCACCGCGGGTATCGCGGCGAACAGGCCGATCGCCGTGGCGACCAGCGCCTCGGCGATGCCCGGGGCGACCGCCGCCAGGGTCGCCTGAACCACGTTCGACAGTCCGCGGAAGGAGTGCATGATGCCCCACACCGTGCCGAGCAGCCCGACGTAGGGGCTGACCGAGCCGACCGACGCGAGGAAGGCGAGGTGCGCCTCGAGCCGGTCCATCTCGCGCTGATACGTCGCCCGCATTGCGCGCCTGGCTCCGTCGACCATCAGGCTCGGGTCGGAGGCGCCGCGCTGGCTCTTCAGCTTCGAGAACTCGCGGAAGCCGGCCTCGAAGATGCGCTCGAGGCTGCCGGTCGAATGACGGTGATTCACCGCGCTCTGGTACAGCGCCGCGAGGTCCGACCCGCTCCAGAAATCGCGCTCGAAATTCTCGGTCTTCTTCTTGGCCCGGCCGATGGTGAAGATCTTGAGGAAGATGAAGTACCACGACATGAACGAGACCACCAGCAGCAGCAGCATGACCAGCTGCACGACCACGCTCGCGTTCGCGACCATCGCGAGGATGGAGAGATCCTGGGTTGTGCTCATCGCAATCCCTCTAGTTTTTTTCGAATCGCCTCAGGCACGCCGACCGGCCTGTAGCTCTTCGCGCTGACGCACGCCAGGCTCAGCTCGGCGCTCGCCAGTGTCTCCTCCCCGCGCATCACCGCCTGATCGAACACCAGCCGCGCCCGGCCCACCTGCTTCACGCTCGCGGTCACCCTCAGTGCATCATTCAGCAACGCGGGCTTATGGTAGGCGATTTGCGCCGAATGCACCACAAAGAGGACATGATCGCGCCGGGCAAGTTCCCCCAGGTCGAAGCCCAGGGACTGCAGCAATTCGGTGCGCGCGCACTCCATGAACGAGAGATAGTTCGCATGAAAGACCATGCCGCCGGCGTCCGTGTGCTGGTAGTAAACGCGAACCGGCCAGGAAAAGGGCTCGTGGCCGGGAGATTCCTTCATTGCCCGAACAGCTCCCCCGCGTTTCCCGATTTCGGCGCGGCGAGCCCCAGATGTCGGTAGGCGGAGACGGTCGCGACGCGCCCGCGCGGCGTTCTCTGCAGATAGCCCTGCTGGATGAGGAAGGGCTCGAGCACGTCCTCGATCGTGTCGGCCTCCTCGCCGATCGCGTGCGCGAGGTTCTCCAGGCCCACCGGGCCTCCCGAGAACTTCTCGATCACCGCGAGCAGCAGCTTCCTGTCCATCACGTCCAGGCCGAGCACGTCGACGTCCAGCATCTTCAGCGCCGCGTCGGCGACCTCGCGCGTGACCGAGCCCTGCGCTCTCACCTGGGCGAAATCGCGGACGCGGCGCAGCAGCCGGTTGGCGACGCGCGGCGTCCCGCGCGAGCGCCTGGCGATCTCGAGCGCGCCTTCGGCCGCGACCTCGATCTCGAGCAGGCCCGCGGAGCGGTACACGATCTTCTGCAGCTCGGCGTCGGTGTAGAACTCGAGCCGCGCGACGATGCCGAAGCGGTCGCGCAGCGGGTTCGTGAGCATGCCGGCGCGCGTGGTCGCGCCGACGAGGGTGAAGGGCGGAAGGTCGAGCTTGACCGAGCGCGCCGCGGGCCCCTCGCCGATCATGATGTCGATCTGGTAATCCTCGAGCGCGGGATAGAGGATCTCCTCGACCACCGGGGCGAGGCGGTGGATCTCGTCGATGAAGAGCACGTCGTTCGGCTCGAGGTTGGTGAGGATCGCGGCGAGATCGCCGGGACGCTCGAGCACCGGGCCCGAGGTCTGGCGCAGGTTCACCCCCATTTCGCGCGCGACGATGTGCGCGAGCGTGGTCTTGCCCAGGCCCGGCGGCCCGAACAGGAGCACGTGGTCGAGCGCTTCCTTGCGCCGCCTCGCGGCCTCGACGAAGATCGACAGCTGGCCGCGGATCTTCTCCTGGCCGATGTATTCGGAGAGGGACTTCGGGCGCAGCGACCGCTCGAAAGCCTGCTCCTGCGGCGACACCGGGGCGCCGGAGATGAGGCGGTCGGTCTCGATGGCCATGCCGCTATCTTACCGTCCGGAGCTTCACGATTTGGACAGCGACCGCAGCGCCTGGCGGATGCCTTCGGACACCGACAACCCCTCGGGCAGGTGCTTCACCGCTAGCTGCGCCTCCTTGTCGCTGTAGCCCAGCCCCAGCAGCGCGTTGATCACATCGCTCGCCGCGGGCTTTTCCCGGTTGACGGCGACTCCGCTCACGGCGTCGCCGAGCTTTCCCCTCAGCTCGAGGAGCAGGCGCTCCGCGGTCTTCTTGCCGATGCCCGGGATCCTCACCAGCCGGCCGGATTCCTGGGCGGCGATCGCCTCGACCAGCTCGCCCACGCTCATCCCCGAGAGCACGGCGAGCGCGATGCGAGGTCCAACGCCGCTGATTTTCAGCAGCTGCCGGAAAGCGCGCCGCTCCGCTTCCGTGCCGAAGCCGTATAGCAGGTGGGCGTCTTCCCGCACGACGAGATGGGTCAGCAGCGCGACGCGCTCGCCGGACGCGGGAAGGTTGTAGAAGGTGCTCATCGGCACCTCGATCTCGTACCCCACCCCCGCGGCCTCGATCAGGATCTGCGGAGGGTTCTTCTCCAGGAGCACGCCCGTGACTTTCCCGATCATACGAGCCGGCCCCGCTTGATGCGAAAGCCCCGCGTCGAAAGCGCGCCCAGCCGCCCGCCGTGGGCGTGGCAGATCGCGCAGGCGAGCGCATCGGCGGCGTCCGAGGAGGGCGAGCCGGCGAGCTTGAGCAGCCGCTTCACCATGTGCTGCACCTGTTCCTTGCTCGCGTGGCCGTTGCCGACCACGGCCTGCTTGACCTGGAGCGCGGTGTATTCCGCGACCGGCAGGCCCGCGTCGACCGCGGCGCAGATCGCCGTGCCGCGCGCCTGTCCGAGCGCGAGCGTGGACGCCGGGTTGACGTTGACGAAGACCTTTTCCAGGGCGATCTGCTGCGGCCGGTGCTTGCCGATGACTTCGCGCAGGTTCTCGAGGATCGTCTTCAGGCGGGCGGGCAGATCGGCGTCGCCCGACCTGATACAGCCGCTGGCGACATAGGCGAGGCTCGCGCCGTTCTTGTCGATGACCCCGAACCCGGTGATGCGCAAACCCGGATCGATGCCAAGTATCCTCAGCGCGGGGCCGGACATCCGCGGATTATGCGCTACTGCCCGCTCATTGATCGATGACCGCGGTCGTATACACGTCCTGCACGTCGTCGATGTTCTCGAGCGCGTCGAGCAACCTCTGCATGCGGCCTCCTTCCTCGCCCGCGAGCACGTTCTCGGCGGTCGGCTTCATGGTGAGGTCCGCGAGGTCCGGCTTGAGTCCCGCCTTGGCAAAACCGCTCTTCACCGCCGTGAAGTCGGCCGGGGCGCACACGACCTCGATCGAGCCGTCGTCGTTCGTGATCACGTCCTCGGCGCCGACGTCGAGCGCGGCCTCCATGACCTTGTCCTCGTTCGTCCCCGGCGCAAAGACGAACTGCCCGCAATGCTTGAAGAGGAAGGAAACCGAGCCGTCGGTGCCGAGGTTGCCGCCGTTCTTGGTGAACGCGTGCCGCACCTCGGCCACCGTGCGCGTGCGGTTGTCGGTGAGGCAATCGACCATCACCGCCGCGCCGCCGATGCCGTAGCCTTCGTAGCGGATCTCCTCGTAGTTGACGCCTTCGAGCCCGCCCGCGCCGCGCTTGATCGCCCGCTCGATCGTGTCCTTGGGCATGTTGGCGTCGTAGGCCTTGTCGATCGCGAGGCGCAGGCGCGGGTTCATGCCCGGATCGGCGCCCCCGAGGCGGGACGCCACGGTGACCTCCTTGATCAGGCGCGTGAAGATCTTGCCCTTCTTGGCGTCAGCGGCGGCCTTCTTGTGCTTGACATTGGCCCATCTGGAATGTCCTGCCATGCCATAATTTTACCTTCGGGCATCGCGCAAGCCAAAAGAACTCCAGTGACCGAACCTTTGCTCGTCGCCAAGTCGAAGACGGCGGAGCTCGAGCTGCTTCCCGCGCTCGCCAACCGCCACGGCCTGATCGCGGGAGCGACCGGCACGGGGAAGACGGTGACGCTGCAGACGCTCGCCCAGGGGTTCTCCCGCATCGGCGTGCCGGTGTTCATGGCGGACGTCAAGGGCGATCTCTCGGGCCTCGCGCAACCCGGCGCGCAGTCGGCGAAGCTCAAGGAGCGCATCGAGCTGCTCAAGCTCGAGGATTTCGCTTTCGCCGCCTGTCCCGTCGTCTTCTGGGACGTCTTCGGCGAGCGCGGCCACCCTGCGCGCGCGACCGTGACGGGCGTGGGGCCGCTGCTGCTCGGCCGCATGCTCGGACTGAACGACACGCAGCAGGGCGTGCTGACGCTGGTCTTCAAGATCGCGGACGACGCCGGCCTGCTGCTGCTCGACATGAAGGACCTGCGCGCCATGCTCCAGCACGTGGGCGACAACGCCAAGGACTTCACCACGGAGTACGGCAACGTATCCACCGCCTCGATCGGCGCGATCCAGCGCGGCCTGCTCGAGCTCGAGCACCAGGGCGGCGAGAAGCTCTTCGGCGAGCCGGCGCTCAACATCGACGACCTGATGCAGGTGGACCGCGGCCGCGGCGTGATCAACATCCTCGCGGGCGAGAAGCTCATGGGCGCGCCCAAGCTCTATTCCACGTTCCTGCTGTGGCTCCTGTCGGAGCTGTTCGAGCACCTGCCCGAGGTCGGCGATCCCGACAAGCCCAAGCTCGTGTTCTTCTTCGACGAGGCGCACCTGCTGTTCAACGAGGCGCCGAAGGCGTTGCTCGAGAAGATCGAGCAGGTGGTGCGGCTGATCCGCTCGAAGGGCGTCGGCGTCTACTTCGTGACCCAGAACCCGCTCGACATCCCGGACTCGGTCCTGGGACAGCTCGGCAACCGCGTGCAGCACGCGCTGCGCGCGTTCACCCCCAAGGACCAGAAGGCGGTCAAGGCGGCGGCGCAGACCCTGCGCGCCAACCCGAAACTGAACGTCGAGACGGCGATCACCGAGCTGTCGGTGGGCGAGGCCCTCATCTCGCTCCTCGACGCAAAGGGAACGCCGAACGTGGTCGAGCGCGCCCTCGTCGTTCCGCCCGCCAGCCGCATCGGGCCCTTGACCGACGCCGAGCGCAGCGCCGCGATCAAGGCCTCGGCGCTCTACGGCCACTACGAGCAGGCCGTCGACCGCGAGTCGGCCTACGAGAAGCTGAAAGGCCGCACCGTCGCGCGCCAGGAGTCGGTGCCCACGCCCGCGGGCGGCGCCGCTCCCGCCGGCCAGGGCGGAGGCCTGATGGACACGCTGGGCGACGTGCTGATGGGCAAGACGGGGCCCCGCGGCGGACACCGCGACGGCCTGATCGAGTCGATGGCGAAGAGCACGGCGCGCACGATCGGCTCGCAGATCGGCAGGGAGGTCGTGCGGGGCGTGCTCGGCTCGATCCTCGGCGGAGGCAAGCGCCGCAGGTGAGTTCGCGGACCTCTTATCGCGCCGCCGGCGTCGCGATGGCGGTCGCCGGAGTCGTATGCTTTTCGCTGCGCCCCATCCTGATCAAGCTCGCCTACGGCTACGTCGTCGACCCGGTCACCCTGCTCGCGCTGCGCATGATCTTCTCGCTGCCGTTCTTCCTCGCGGCGGCGGCCTGGGTCGGCCGCGACGCGAGGCGCGCGCCGCTCGAGCGCGAGGACGTGTGGGCGATCGTCTTCCTCGGCTTCGTCGGCTACTACTTTTCGAGCTTCGTCGATTTCCTGGGCCTGCAGTACATCTCGGCCGGCCTCGGGCGGCTGATCCTTTTCATGTATCCGACGCTGGTGGTGCTGCTCTCGATGGCGTTCCTGCACAAGCGCCCCACGCCGCGCGAAGTGGTCGCCCTCGCGGTCACCTACGCCGGGGTCGCGCTGGTGATGGCGAACGCCGCGCAGGGCGCCAACCAGGATCTCGCTCTGGGCGCCGCGCTGTGCTTCGCGAGCGCGACGGGCTACGCCGTCTACCTCGTCGCGGGCAGCCAGGTGGTGCAGCGGGTCGGCTCGATGCGCTTCACCGCTTACGCCACGAGCGTCGCGAGCGGCTTCTGCATACTGCAGTTCCTGCTGCTGCGGCCGCTGTCGGCGCTCGCCATGCCTGTCCAGGTCTACGGCTTGGCGATCGCCATGGCGCTGCTCGCGACGGTCCTGCCCGTGTTCATCACGACCGAAGCGCTGAAGCGCATCGGTGCGAACCAGGTGGCCTTGTTCGGCGCCCTGGGTCCCGTGACCACGCTTTTTTTCGGCTGGGCGGGACTGGACGAGGTCATGACCCCGGTACAATTGGCGGGTGCGGCGCTCGTGCTCGGCGGCGTCGTGCTCGTGACCCTCAAGGCGAAGTAGCCGGCGTCTTTCCGGAGAAATCTTGGACCTGAACATTCGCGGCAAGGCCGCGCTCGTATGCGGCGCGAGCAAGGGACTGGGACGGGGATGCGCGACGGCGCTCGCGCGCGAGGGCTGCCGCGTCACGCTGGTCGCGCGCGACCGTGCGGCTCTGGAGAAAGCGGCCGAGGAAATGCGGGCGACCACCGGCGCGACCCTCGTCACGGTGCCCGCCGACATCACCAGCGAGCAGGGACGCATCGCGGCGCTCGCCGCCTGCCCGCAGCCGGACATCCTCGTCACCAACGCGGGCGGCCCGCCGCCGGGGGATTTCCGCAAGTTCTCGCGCGACGACTGGGTGAAGGCGGTCGGCGCGAACATGCTCACGCCGATCGAGCTCATCAAGGCGACCGTGGACGGCATGGTCTCCCGGCGCTTCGGGCGGATCATCAACATCACCTCGAGCGCGGTGAAGGCGCCGATCGCCGAGCTGGCACTCTCGAACGGCGCGAGGAGCGGGCTCACCGGCTTCGTCGCCGGTCTGGCGCGCCAGACCGTGGCCGCCAACGTCACCATCAACAATATCCTGCCCGGGCGCTTCTGGACCGACCGGCTGAAGAGCAACACCGAGTTCAACGCCCGGGAAAAAGGCAGGACCGTCGAGGAGGTGAAGCGGGACCTCGAGAAGGCGATCCCCGCGGGCCGCTTCGGAACGCCCGAGGAGTTCGGCGACCTGTGCGCGTATCTGTGCAGCGCGCAGGCGGGCTACATCACCGGGCAGAACTTCCTCATCGACGGCGGCATCTACCCGGGCACCTTCTAGCGCGTCCGACGGCGACGCCCGGAGCGTCTGGCGATTCTCCGGCGCGGTCCGCTGCGGCCTCGATTCGACCCGATCCGACGATGATCCTCTACGCCGCCACGATCTTTCTCTCCGCGTTTCTCCTGTTCCAGGTGCAGCCGCTGATCGCCAAGATGATCCTGCCGTGGTTCGGCGGCACCGCCGCGGTGTGGACGGTGTGCATGCTGTTCTTCCAGCTGCTGCTCCTCGGCGGCTATGTGTACTCGCACGCCTACGTGACGCAGCGGATTCCCGCGCGGCGCGCCGTGCACGTCGTCCTCCTCGTCCTCGCCGCGGCGACGCTGCCCCTCGCGGCGAGCGCCGCGTGGAAGCCCTCGGGAGGCGGGGACCCGACCTGGCGCATACTGGGCCTGCTCGCCACCAGCGTCGGCCTGCCGTACTTCATCCTCTCGACCACCGGCCCGCTGGTGCAGGCATGGCACGCGCGCTCGCATCCGGGCGCGACGCCCTACCGGCTCTTCGCCCTTTCCAACCTGGGCTCGATGCTCGCGCTCCTCAGCTACCCGCTGCTGGTCGAGCCGCTGCTCGCGCTCAGGCAGCAGGCGGGAATCTGGTCCGCGGGCTTCGTAGCGTTCGCCCTGCTCGGCGGCCTGCTCGCGTGGCGCGGGCGCGGCGCGGACGCGCCCGCCGCCCCGGGCGAGGATGGGGAGGAGCCGGGACCGTCGCTGCAGGCGCTGTGGGTCGCGCTCGCCGCCTGCGCCTCGACGCTGCTCCTCGCCTTCACGGGCTACATGACCCTCAACATCGCGGCCATTCCCTTTCTCTGGGTGCTGCCGCTGGCGCTGTACCTGCTCTCCTTCGTGCTGTGCTTCGAAGCTTCGGGCTGGTACCGGCGCTGGCTCTTCCTGCCCCTGACCGCGGCGGGGTTCGTCGCGGTGTGCGTCACCCTCACGCGCTCCAACCCGAACATCTGGGGCCTGATCCCGCTCTACTCCGCGACGCTGTTCGCGGCGTGCATGGTCTGCCACGGCGAGCTGGCGCGCTCGAAGCCGCACCCCCGCTACCTGACAGGCTTCTATTTGATGCTGGCGCTGGGGGGCGCCCTGGGCGGCGTCCTGGTGGGGCTCGTGGCCCCGAACGTGTTCGACGAGCTCTACGAGCTGCCGCTCGGCATGGTCGCGCTGTGCGTGTTCGTGACGCTCGCCCTGCTGCGCGACCGCGCGAGCGTGCTTCACGGACGCTGGGCCACGGCCGCGAGGCTCGTCTTCGCCGCCGCGACGGTCGCGCTCGCCGTACAGCTCGCCCGCACCTACACGGAGAATTCGGCCGACACGCGGGTCACGGCGCGCAGCTTCTACGGCGTGCTCAACGTGCGGGATTCGGGCGAAGGACCCGATGCCATGCGGGTGCTCTCGCACGGCACCATCATCCACGGCAAGCAGTTCACGGAAGAAGACCGGCGCGACTGGCCGACTACGTACTACGGTCCGACCTCGGGGGTGGCGCTCGCGATACTCGACGCCCGCGCGCGCGGGGCCCTGCGCGTGGGCGTCGTGGGGCTGGGCGCCGGGACGCTCGCGGCCTACGGGCGGCGCGGAGACGTCTTTCGCTTCTACGACATCAACCCCCAGGTGGTCGAGCTTGCGCGCTCGGAATTCAGCTTCCTGAAGGACAGTCCCGCGAAAGTGGAGGTGCAGCTCGGCGACGCGCGCCTGTCGCTCGAGCGGGAGGCTCCCCAGAATTTCGACGTGCTCGCGCTCGATGCGTTCTCGAGCGACGCCATTCCGGTGCACCTGCTGACGGTCGAGGCCTTCCGCGCCTACCTGAAGCAGCTGCGCCCCGAGGGCATCCTCGCCGTTCACATCTCCAACCGCTACCTCGACCTCATCCCCGTGGTGCAGCGCGCCGCGCAGGCGCTGTCGCTCGAGCTCCGCGAGGTGGACAACGAAGATGACGACGAAATCGGGGTGTACCGCTCGGACTGGCTGCTGCTGTCGGCGTCTCCCGCGGCCTTCGAGGGACCGCTGCTGCAGGCGGGAGCGCAGAGGATACCGACGGCGCCGCCGCACGTCCGGCTCTGGACCGACGACTACAGCGACCTGTACCACATACTGAAGTAGCGCGCCGGTTCTCTAAGTCTTCTAGTTCCCCCGGGCGACTTCGGCGAGCTGTTTCAGCGTGAAAGTGTAGCTGACCTTGTCGAGCGGCTTGTGGCAGGCGAGGCATTCGGCCTGATTGACGCCCGCGCGGTGCTGCTTCTGCGGGGTGAAGATGGCGTAGTTCCAATCCTCGTTGCGCAGCATATCCGGAAAGTCCTTGCCCCAGCCCGCTTGTCGCGCCTTCGCCCCGTAGTACGCGATCCTGTCGGCGACGAGAAAGCCGTCACTGCCCATCAACGGCTTGTTGTCGGCGTCGAGCTTCGTGGAATAAACCTCGACAAACAGCACCGAGCCGTCGGGCAGCGGCTTGCCGGCCTTCGCCGCCTGCAGCGCCACGGCGTTGGCGTAGTGGTAGCGCACCTGCTTGCGGTCGGGAAAATTGATCGTGGCGTACTTGGTGAAAGAGGTCTTGTAGCCTTCTGGAAAAGTAACTCTGGTTTTCGCAAATTCGGGAAGAAGCTCCGACTTCGCGGTGCCGGTCGCGCCCGGCTGGGCGGCGAAATGAGCGGCAAGATTGGCGATGTCCTCGGCGCTGAGCTGCATCGCAATCGCATTCATAATGGCCGTCGGGCTGTTCGCGTTCTGTTGCTTGCGCGTGCCGTCTTTGAACATCTTCAATTGCGCCTCGAGGTAGCGCGCCCGCTGGGCAGCGAGATTGGGGATGGTATCGTTCACACTCGCGCCGTTTGTGCCGTGGCACGCCGCGCACACGGCGGCGGCCGTGGCCTTGCGGGCCTCGACGTCCGCCGCAAAAGCAGCAGGTATGCCGGCGAGGATCGCAAGTATGCCCACTACGGTTTTCATGGTTTTCCCTTCTGTGGCGAATCACTGACGAGCCAGATAGGCCCTGGCATATGTGAGCTCGGAGCGATTGCCGTCGGATTTCGCGGCAAGGCTCACCAGGGCGGCGTAGTAGCGCTTGGCCGTCACCGTGTCACCGGATAGTTCGGCAGCCCGCGCCGCGCCAAGCAGTCCGCGAAAGCGGCCGGGCTCGACTTTGTGCGATGCCTCGAATTCCTTCAGCGCTAGCGCAGGTTGATTGAGTTCCAGGAGCATTTCCCCTAGCAACTCGCGCGCTGGAGCGACGTGCCCCGGGGTCACCGGGTGCTTCTCACTCGCATCCTCCATGCCGGCGCCTTCGCGCATCAACTTCAGCGCTTCGGGCTTGTTTCCCTCGGCGAACGCGGCCCAAGCAGACGCAATCTTGATCTGGATATCGGCCTGCTGAGGCCAGTAGGGTATCTTTGCCTTGACCATGTCTTCGCGCAGCGACTGGAGCTTGTCGATCGCTTTGCGCACACCAGGGCCGTCGCCGCTGCGTCCGGCACCGAGTGCGCGCGTATACACCACCACAGCTACGGCCTGCGGGAATTTGTCCCAAGGAAACTCCCCTTCGGTCAGCTGCGGCGACACCTTGGCCGCTTCCGCCCATTGCCCTCGCTCAAGTGCATACCGTGAAGGAATTGCCGCGAGCGCATAGGCGGTGACAAAATGCTCCGGGCTGACTTTCGTAATTGCACTGATCTGCTCGCGCACGCGTCTTGCGTCGCCGTCCCGGGCTTCCTGCAGGTAGGCGTACTCCAGGTAATCCAGGGCGTGCAGGCTGTCGAAATGGTTCTTCGCCGTCGCCGCCGAGCGGAGATTCGTTTCGATCGACTCGTCCCACAACCCGCGCCGCGTGAAGATGTGCCCCGGCATGTGCAGCGCATGCGACGCCGATGGCGCGATTTTGGCGTAGCTCCGTGCCGCAGGCAGGCCCTGCTCCGCGATCGGCGGATAGTCGTAGCTGTGGATCAGATAGTGCGCCACGCCGGGATGATCGGGTTGCGCGGCGAAAACCTTCTCGAGGAGCGCCGCGGCCTTCAGCTGGTTCGAGTAGGTCTTGTCGGTGGGCAGCGCGGTCACGTCGAGCGCGAGTGCGTAAAACACGGACGCTTCGGAGTCCTCCGGATAGCGCTGCGCAATCTGCTCCATCGCGTTCGCGTACGCGAGCGCTCTGGTGCGGTGATCCGCCTTGTCCCAGTCTTTGTAGAACGCCTCGACCGCACCGATGTAGTCGCGCTCGCGCTGGGTCTTGGCTTGCGCGGCCTTGGCTCTCTCCACCTCGGCCCAGCCGTCGGCCAGCGCCTTGGGGGCGGGAGGCCAGGCGAAGGGATTGCCGTACATGAGCATCGCGCTTCCCCAGTGTGCCATCGCGCACTCCGGATCGGCCCGAGCGATGGCGCCGAACGCCTTGAGCCCCGCATCGAACCAGAAGGAATGCAGCAATGCCACCGCGCGCTCGAATTGCGGCTGCACCGTCGCGCTGCACGAGGTCGGGAAGCGTACCGTCCCGAGTTTCTCGACG
>DASSQD010000042.1:0-18672 GCA_035702665.1 Burkholderiales bacterium | reverse complement strand
GGCGCGCACGCGGGTCTGCTCGCCCTGCTGTCCTCTTACCTGCTCAGTGTAGCTCTTGACGCCCGCAGCGGTCGCCCGGTCGCGGACCTGCTTTGCGTTGTCGGCGTTCGCGAACACGCCGAGCTGGAACACGAACGTCTGGGCTGTTTTCGGTCTCGCCCGCGCTTTCTCAGGGGCCTTCCCACTTTCCTTCTTCCCCGCTGTGGGCTCAGCGGGCGCCGACTTGTCCGCGGATTCCTTCGTTGCCTGGGGAGGATCGCTCGGCGGGACGGTCGGCGCGGATTGCAACGGTGGAAGGATCCGCGTCTTGAAGGGTCCGCCGTCCTGGCTGGGAATCTGCACGGTCAGCTCCTGCGGGCCAGGCCTGGGCTTCTGGTCGAGGATGATGGGCAGGACAACGACCACGAGAACCACTAGCGCTATGGCCCCGACCAGTCGCCGACGCGCGCGGCGCCTCAGCAGGTTGGCGTCGTCCGACAATCGAACCTCCGACTCAGGTCAGGCCCGCCGAGCCTGCGACCCCTGCATGACTTCGGCAACGGTATGGAACGATCCAAAGACGACAATTCTATCATTTTCGCGTGCGCGCTTCCGTGCCGCGGCGTACGCGTCGCGCGGTTTTTCGAAGCACACGACCTCGCCACCCGCCGCTGCGCGCGCAATGGCGTCGGCGAGCGCGCCGGCGGTCGCTCCCCGGGGCACTGAAAGATCGGCGGCAAACCACGCGGAGAACCTGCCCTTCAGCGCCCTGCATACGCCCTCGATGTCCTTGTCCCTGAGCATGCCGAATACCGCGTAGGTCTCAGGGTAGAAGCCCATGTCCGTCAGATTGTCGGCGAGCACCCGCGCGGCCTGCGGGTTGTGCGCCACGTCCAGGACTACCGCCGGACGCCCGGGGAGCACTTGAAACCGCGCCGGAAGGTCGACGCGGGCGAGGCCCATGCGCACGTCTTGCATAGCGACAGGGAGCCGCACGCGAAGCTCATCCAGCGCCGCGAGCGCCGCGGCGGCGTTGGCGAGCTGGCGCTCGCCTCTCAGCGCCGGCACGGCGAGGCCGCCGCGACGCCCGCTGGGACCCCAGTACATCCATTGCTGCCCCTGCAACCAGAACCCGAAATCACGACCGATAAGACGCAGGTCTGCACCGATCGAAGCCGCGCGGTCGAGGACGCTTCGCGGCGGGTCTGCATCCGCGACAATCGCTGGCTTGCCAGCCCGGAATATCCCCGATTTCTCCGCGCCGATGAGCTCGCGGGTGTCCCCCAGGTAGTCCATGTGATCGAGGTCGACTGACGTCAGCAGCGCACAATCGGGGTCGAACGCGTTGACGGCGTCGAGGCGTCCGCCGAGCCCCACCTCGAGGATCACCGCGTCGAGGGCCTCCGAGGTGAAGATTTCCCACGCGGCGAGCGTCCCGAACTCGAAGTAGGTCAGCGTCACGCCTCCTCTTGCGCGCTCGACCGCCTCGAACGCGGCGCAAAGGCGCTCGTCGCCGACCGGAGCGCCGCCGACGCGAATGCGTTCGTTGTAGTACACGAGATGCGGAGACGTATACAGCCCGACCTTGTAGCCGGCCGCAAGCAGCATGGATTCGAGCATCGCGCAAGTAGAACCCTTACCGTTGGTTCCCGACACGGTGAAGATGACGGCCGGGCTCGACTTTGCCAGCGCGTCGCGTACCTTCGCCACGCGCTCGAGTCCGAGCTGGATAGACTTCGGGTGTATTCGCTCGATGTAGTCGAGCCACTCGGCGAGGCTACGGCCGGGCATGAAGCACCGGGGCTGGATCAGACCGGAATCGGAGCCTGCCGCTGCAGAAGCGTAAGGAGATTGGCGAGCTTGTCGCGCATCTGGCGGCGATCGACGATCATGTCGACCGCGCCCTTCTCGAGCAGGAACTCGGCGCGCTGAAAACCCTCAGGAAGCTTCTCGCGCACCGTCTGCTCGATTACCCGCGGGCCCGCGAAGCCTATGAGCGCACGCGGCTCCGCGATTACCACATCGCCGATCATGGCAAAGCTCGCGGACACCCCTCCCATGGTCGGATCCGTGAGCACCGAAACGAACGGCAGCTTGTGGGCCGCGAGCTGCGTCAGCGCCGCCGTGGTCTTGGCCATCTGCATGAGGGAAAAGAGGCCCTCTTGCATGCGCGCGCCGCCGGTCGCCGTTACGCATACGAGCGGCAGATTCTGGTCGAGGCAGGCGTGCACCCCGCGCACAAAGCGCTCCCCCACCACCGAGCCCATCGATCCGCCCATGAATTCGAACTCGAAGGCAGCTGCGACGAGCGCCACGCTCTTGATAGCGCCCTGCATCACAATCAGCGCATCCGTTTCGCCGGTTTCCTTCTCGGCGTCCTCGAGGCGGTCGGGATAGCGTTTGTCGTCCTTGAACTTCAGACCGTCCACCGGTGTCACCTCGACCCCGATTTCGAAGCGTCCCTCCGGATCCAGCAGAAGGTCGAGCCTTTCGCGCGCCGAAATGCGGTTGTGGTAGCCGCACTTCGGGCACACATTGGCGTTCTTCTCCAGATCCGTTGCGTAAAGCACCGCCGCGCAGGAGGGGCACTTGCTCCACAGGCCCTCGGGGACGTTCTTCTTGGCTCCGGTCCCCGTACGGTTGATCTTCGGTGGCAGCAGCTTTTGCAGCCAGCTCATGCGTCGATCGCTCCCCGAATTTCCCTGAGAAAGGCCGCGCCCTTCTCCACGCAGGTTTCCGGCGTGGCTTGCTCCATTTCCTGGATGATCCTGCTGCCGATCACGACCGCGTCGGCGATCCTAGCGACCGCACGCGCCGTCTCCCCGTCCCGGATGCCGAACCCGACTCCTATCGGCAACCCGGTCTTGCCCCGAATGGTCGGCAGCTTGGCCGCGACGTCGTCCAGGTCGAGGTGCTTCGCGCCGGTCACCCCGCGCAAGGATACATAGTAGACGTAACCGCTCGCAAGCCGCGCGACCAGCTCTATGCGCTGTTCCGTCGATGTCGGAGCGAGCAGAAAGATCATGTCCATGCCGCGCGCGCGCAGCATGGACGCGAGGTCCGCGCTCTCCTCCGGCGGATAGTCCACGACCAGCACGCCGTCCACGCCCGCCCGCTGGGCGGCGTCGGCGAAGGTTTTCAGTCCCATGGCTTCTATCGGGTTGGCGTATCCCATGAGCACCACGGGCGTAGCGGTGTTGGTCTTGCGGAACTCGGCGACGAACCCCACGACTTGATCGAGTCCAACCCGGTGCTTGAGCGCCCGCTCGCCGGAGCGCTGGATTACAGGCCCGTCGGCCATGGGATCGGAGAACGGCACGCCGAGCTCGATCACGTCGGCGCCCGCCTTGGCGAGCGCGTGCATGAGCGGCACGGTGACACTAGGCCTGGGATCGCCCGCAGTGACGTAGGGGATAAGCGCCTTCCTGCGCTCGCGCGCCAGCCGCTCGAAGGTGGCCTTTATCCTGGACATGCTCTAGCGGGCCGTCGCCAGCTTTGCGCGGCCGGTGCGCGCTGGCTCCTCGTCGAGGCTCTTCACGCGATGCTTGGCGGTGGCAAAGTACTCGGAGTTGATCTCGAAGCCGGTGAAACGGCGCCCGTGCTTCAAAGCGGCGACCGCGGTTGTGCCGCTCCCCATGAAGGGATCTAGCACCCTGCCCTCGGCGGGCGAGCTGGCGAGCACCATGCGCTCGATGATCTCAAGCGGCTTCTGCGTCGGATGGTCGGCGCGCTCGGGGTCCTGGCGGTGCAGCCGCGTAACGCTCCACAGGTCCTTGGGGTTATAGCCGACCTCGAGCCACTTCTTGCCGACGAAGATCGAACGCGTGCGGGCCTTCTTGGTCTCAGGATCGTACGGAATGCGCACGCTGTCCACGTCGAAATAGTAGTCGCGCGACTTCGCGAACAGACCGATCGTGTCGTGCACCGAGGAGAATTTCCGGGTGCTTCCGCCCATGCTCGGGACCTTCCGGTCCCAGATGATCTCGTTGACCATGAGCATGCGGGTCTTGAGGTAGGCGAATACCTCGGGGCTGTATTGCCACGTGAGAAACACGTACAGGCTGCCGCTGGCTGTTAGCTTGGGGAGGACCATGTCGATCCAGCGGCGGCTGAATGCGAGGTAGGCTTCGCCGTTCAGGCGGTCCGAATCGTTGCCGTAGTCCTTGCCCAGGCCGTAGGGTGGATCGGCAATCACGAGGTCGACGCTCGCGTCGCGCACGCGCGCAATACCTTCGAAGAAGTCCAGGTTGAGCAGGCTCGCGCGGGAGTCGATCAAAGCTTGATCCCCGATTTTTCGGCGACCGTGTGCATGTCCTTGTCGCCGCGGCCGGAGAGATTCACGAGCAGGATTCTGTCCCTCGCCAGTGTGGGCGCAAGCTTTGCCGCGTACGCCATAGCGTGCGCCGACTCCAGCGCCGGGATGATACCCTCGTAGTGGCACAGGTCGTGGAACGCAGCGAGCGCCTCTTCGTCGTCGATGGTCACGTATTCGGCGCGGCCGGTGTCCTTGAGCCAAGCGTGCTCGGGCCCAACGCCAGGATAGTCGAGGCCCGCGGAGATCGAGTGCGTATCCAGGATCTGGCCGTGTTCGTCCTGGAGGAGGTAAGTACGGTTGCCGTGCAACACGCCCGGCTTTCCGGCCGAGAGCGACGCCGCGTGCTTGCCGCTGGCGATGCCGAATCCTCCCGCCTCGACCCCGACGAGCCTCACGTTCTTGTGCGGGACGTACGGGTAGAAGATGCCCATCGCGTTCGACCCGCCGCCGACGCAGGCGATCACCGCGTCCGGCTGGCGCCCACACATCTCCGGCATCTGGGTCAAGCACTCGCGCCCGATGACCGACTGGAAGTCGCGCACCATCATGGGATAGGGATGTGGGCCGGCGACCGTGCCGATGATATAGAACGTGTTGCTGACGTTCGTTACCCAGTCGCGCATCGCCTCGTTCAGGGCGTCCTTCAGGGTCTTTGACCCCGAGTCAACCGGCACCACCGTGGCGCCGAGGAGCTTCATGCGGTAGACGTTCTGCACCTGGCGCCTGACGTCCTCGGTACCCATGTAGACAACGCACTCCAAGCCGTAGCGCGCGGCCACGGTGGCGGTCGCAACGCCGTGCATGCCCGCGCCGGTCTCTGCGATCACGCGCGGCTTGCCCATGCTGCGCGCGACCAGCGCCTGGCCGATGGTGTTGTTGATCTTGTGCGCGCCGGTGTGGTTGAGGTCCTCGCGCTTGATGTAGATCTGCGCGCCGCCCAGCATCTCGGACCAGCGCTTGGCGTGGTAGATCGGGCTCGGCCGGCCGACGTAGTGCTTCAGCTCGTATTCGAACTCGGCCACGAACTTAGGGTCGTTGCGGCAGCGCTCATAGGCCTGTTTGAGCTGGTCGAGAGCGTGGATAAGCGTTTCAGCGACGAAAACGCCGCCGTAAGGGCCGAAGTGCCCGCGCTCGTCCGGAAGATCAGCTATCTTCACGCCTTACCGCTCCGATGAATGCCGCGATTTTCGCGGCGTCCTTGATTCCCTTGGAAACCTCCACGCCGGTCGACACGTCGACAGCGTAGGGTCTGACTCGCCTCACCGCGCTTGCGACGTTGTCTGCAGTCAGTCCGCCCGAAAGGATGATGGGCTTCGCCGCGTCCCGCGGCACCAACCCCCAGTCGAACGCCCCCCCGGTGCCGCCCCACAGATCCTCGTGAAAGGCATCGAGCATCCACGCGCGCGCATCCATATGAGGGGACAGGTATTTTAGCAAATCCAACTCGGGCCGAATCCGCGCCGCCTTGATGTAGGGCCGCGAGAACCCCGAGCAGAAATCCGGCGTCTCCTCGCCGTGAAACTGCAGTAATGCCACCCCGCTCTCGCGGATCACGGTCTCGACCTCGTCGCGCGTGGGGTTGACGAACACCGCCACCGTCGAGACGAAGGCCGGCGTGGCCGCGACAACTTGCCGGGCGCGCTCGGGTGTCACATAGCGCGGGCTCGGACGATAGAACACCAATCCGACCGCGTCGGCGCCTTGTGCCGCCGCCGCCACGGCGTCCTCCGGTCGCGTGATACCGCAGATCTTCACCCTTGTTCTCATGCGCCGAACCCCGGGTCGAGCGGCATCATGTCGGGAAAGGCCGGAAGATTCCAGCGTGCGTCGTAGCGGACGCTCACGAGGTACAGCCCGTCGGGGGCGAACGTCGGCGCAGCCAGAGCGCGGTTGCGGGCAGCGACGAGCTCGGAGATCCACGCGGGCGGATGCTTGCCTTTGCCGACGTAGACGAGGCAGCCGACGATATTGCGAACCATGTGGTGCAGAAAGGCGTTCGCGGTGAAATCAAACGCGACATAGGACCCGCCCCTGCGTACCGCCGCTGTTTCGACCGTTCTGACCGGGCTCTTCGCTTGGCACTCGGCGGAGCGGAAGCTCGAGAAATCGTGCTCTCCCACAAGGCAGGCGGCCCCTTTCCGCATTTCTTCGAGATCCAGGGGCAGATGGAACCAGCCTACGCGTCCGGCAAGCAGCGCCGGACGCACCGCATGGTTGTAGAGCACGTAGCGGTAGGTGCGCGTTACCGCCGAATAGCGCGCATGAAAATCCTCTGGAACCGGCACGGCCCATTGCACGGCGATGCCCGCGGGGAGGAGGGAGTTCGCGCCTCGCACCCACGCCGACTCGGGGCGATCGACGCTGGTCTCGAAGTGAGCGACCTGGGCGCTCGCGTGCACGCCCGCGTCGGTGCGGCCCGCGGCGGTCAGCGCGATCGGCTGGCCGCCGACGTCTGAGAGAGCGCGCTCCAGACAGTCCTGTACCGTGTTGCCGGAGGCCTGCGATTGCCAACCTTCGAGACCGGCACCGCAGTAGCTCACTCCGATGGCGAATTTCATGCATTGCCTTCCCAAAAACGGCAATCGGCGCACGTGGCGCCGATTGCTTCCCGAGAGTTCCGGTAGAGATCAGCCGAGCGCCTGGAGCATCGTCTGCGCCTGCTGCTGCTGCGCCGTGTCGCCTTCCTTGACGACTTCCTTCAGCAGCTCGCGGGCGCCGTCCTTGTCGCCCATCTCTTCATACGCCTTTGCGAGATCGAGCTTCGTCGCAACTTCCTGCCATCGGGGATCCGGCGCGCCGCCCGAGCCATTGCCGCCCGCCGCCCCGGAGGTGCCCAGATCGAGATCGATGCTGGCCAGATCCAAGGCGGGCGCTTTCGCCTCCACCTTGGGTTCCGCGACGGATTTCGTGCCGAGGTCGAAGTCGATGGCGCCCAACTCGAGCGACGGAGCAGCCGCAGGCGCGGCGGCCAGTGCCGCAGTCACTGCGGGCTGATTGCCCATCGGCAGATCGAAGTCGATGCTGAGTGGGGGCTCCGCAGACGCGCTTGCCGGCGCGGCCAGCGCTGCGACAGCGGCACTCTTGTCACCACCGATCCCGAGGTCGAAATCCAGGCCAGCGGCCGGCTGGGCCGACGGAGTCGATGCGACGCCCAGATCGAGGTCCGGCAGGGGCGACGGCGCCGAGGTCGACGTGCCGATGTCGAAATCGATATTGAGCGGAGCCTCGGTGTGCGGCGCGACGGGTGCGGAGGTTGTCGGCGGATTGAACGCCGGCATCTGGGCCGTTTCGTTGAACCCCGGAGGCAGCTGACTCGGGGTCGGCGCGGGCGCGCTGCTGGGCTTGCCTCCGTAGAGCGTATTGCCCGGATCGATGGACAACCCCAGTGCGGCGACTTTCTCCCATTCCCCGCCGCGGCCACCGGTCGCGGCGTGAAGCTCATTCGCGGCCGCTTCGAACGATCTCGTGTCCTTGCGGTTGGCATAGATCTCAAGCAGCTTGACGCGGATCGCCTGCCGGCTCGAATCCTTGGAGAGCGCGTCCTTGAGGATCTCCTCCGCCTGCGCGTCGCGTCCGTACGCCATGTAGACGTCGGCTTCCGCGATCGGATCGATTTCCTCCGCCGCGGCCTTGCCCGTGCCCTGGCCGAAGTCGCTCTGGATCGAGCTTGAGCTCGTGTCGACGTTGCGGCCGCCTACGCTTCCCAGCACCGAGTCGGCGTCCGAAGGCACGACGCTCATGATGCTGTTCTCGAACTGCGAGCTCCGCTTCCTGCGCCACGCATAGGCGGCATAGCCGACGAGGAGCACCACGGCCCCGCCGGCGCCGCTAAGGACCATCGGGTCGCCGATCAGGTCATCGATGAAGCTCGCCTCGGGCTGAGGTGCAGGCGCCGCTTTCTTGGGTGCAGCTTTGGCGGGTGCTGCGGCGACGCTTGCGGGGGGCGGCGGCGCCTTCGCGGCTTCGGGGGCTTTGGCCGCTTCAGCGGCTTTGGGCGCCTCCGGGGCCTTGACTGGTTCGGTCTTGGCCGCCGGAGCCGCCTCCGGTGCCTTGGCGACCGCCGGCGCCTTCGCGGCCTCGGGGGCCTTCGCGGCCTCGGGTGCCTTCGGAGCTTCGGGTGCCTTCGTCGGGGGTGCGGCCTTCGCAGGCTCGGGGGCTTTCGCGCTCTCAGGTGCTTTGGGAGCGACGGGGACCGGGACCGGTTCGACCTTGGCCGCAGGCGCCGCCTTGGCCGCCTCGGCCTTCTGGGCCGCGGCCTTTGCTGCTTCCGCCTGCTGCTGTAGCTGGGCGGCGGCCTTGTTCTTCATCTCCACAAGGTTCTGCAGGTCCTGCACGTTCTTTTGCAGGATGGCGATGCGCTCGTTCGCCTCCTTCAGCGCGTTGTCTTTGGCCGCCAGATCGTCCGCGGCAGCACCGCCCGCGCCCTTCGCACCGCGCTTCGCGTCGTCCCCGCGCGAAAGGCGCAACTCGTCCTTCGGCGGCTCCTTGGGCGCAGCAGGCTTCTCCTCCTTCGGCTGGCTGATATCACCCGATGCCTGCCGGGTGGCTCCCTGAGGCGCGGACGCGGAAGCGACCGCAATGCCCAGGCTGCGTCGGTAATCGTTGAAGTCGGCGTACTGGGCGGAGACGATGCGCCTTGCGTCGGCAGGGGCGACGCTCTCGGCCGCATCCTGTTCGGGAATATTGATGATCTTGCCGGCACGCAGGCGATTCATGTTGTCGGCCACGAACGCATCGGGATTGGCTCGGAACAAGGCCACGAGCATTTGTTGCAGGCTGACACCCTCGACTTGGTTGCGGATTGCGATTTTGGACAGGGTGTCTCCGCGCACCACCTCGTAAGTGCCTTTCACGCCGGGCTCCTGAACCAGACCTTCCGGCTGCGCGGGCACAGCGGCCGCCTCCACCGGGACACGCTCGGGTTCTGCGCGCTTCGGCTCCACAGGCATGACCTCGACTTGCCCCGCCAGTGGGACCGGCTCGACGGCCGCCGAGGCGTTTGGCGCGGCGGCTTCCGCCGCTTTGGGCTCGGAGGGCGCTGCCTGCCCGGGAACATTCGGCCCCAGCGGCACGGCCGCTATGACGGGCGTCGGCTCCGCCGGTGCTGCCTGGACGCCGGCCGGCGGTTCCTGAGGCGCGGCAGCTTGGGGCGCAGCCTGTTCGGCCAGCGTCGCGGGCGCGGGGGACGGCGCCTGCGCCACGCTCGATTTCGGCCCGGCGTACTCGGGAGGATCGAGAAGGAAAGTGTACTCCCGGACAAGCCGGCCATTGGCCCAGTTCAGTTCGACGAGCATGTCGACGAAGGGCTCGTTCACCGACTGTGCGGAGCTTACGGTCATCACATATTGGCCGCTGTCCTTGCGCTGAACGGCGAACTTGAGCCCTAACAACGCCGGATTGAGGTCGACGCCGGCTTGACGGAAGACGTCAGATGGCGCAAGGCGCGCACCTAGTGCATCGCCTTCACCGCGCTGCAAGGAAACGATCTCGATTTCGGCCTTAAGCGGCTGCCCAAGAGAGGACAGCACCGTCAGTTTGCCCAAGCCGGCCGCCAGCGCGAGCGAGGGCAGCGCCAAGCCCGCGATTGCCGCTAAAGAAGTTTTAGAGGCGAAGCTCCCCACTTGCCACCCTAAACCCACGTGGAAACAAACTAAAATACCATCATGGCCTTAGCCTTGCAAGCTCAACTTTCACGTGGGATTTTGCCTCAAGTCCCTATTTTTGCGAGAACTTTGATGGTTTCCAGCCGGAAACCCAGGGAGAGCCCCGAACCTGAGCCGAACTAGGACTGTGCCTCAAGGAGAATGCGCAGCATTCTGCGCAACGGCTCCGCGGCACCCCAGAGCAACTGATCCCCGACTGTGAACGCAGCGAGGTATGAGCCGTTCTTGTCGAGCTCGAGCTTCCGGATCCGACCAATGGGCACTAGGAGCGTACCGCTTACCGCAGCAGGCGTGAGATCGTGGAGGCTCTCCTCGCGCCGGTTCGGCACGACCCGCACCCACTCGTTCGCCTCGGCAAGCAACTGCTCGATCTCGTCGACTGGGATGTCGCGCCGCAGCTTCACGGTGAGGGCTTGGCTGTGGCAGCGCATCGCCCCGACGCGTACGCAGACGCCGTCAATCGGGATCGGGCGATCTTCGCGCCCCAGAATCTTGTTGCCTTCGGCCCGCCCCTTCCACTCTTCCCGGCTTTGCCCGTTGCCGAGATCCTTGTCGATCCATGGAAGCAGGCTTCCGGCGAGCGCCGACCCGAACTGCGTGCGCGGGAAGGCGTCGTCGCGAAGTGCGGAAGTCACGGCCTTGTCGACATCCAGGATGGCCCCCGCGGGATCGTCCAGGACGGACTTCGCGGCCTCATGCGCGAATCCCATCTGGCGCACCAGCTCGCGCATGTGCTCGGCCCCGGCGCCCGAGGCCGCCTGGTAGCTCATCGCGGTCACCCACTCGACCAGGTCAGCTCTGAACAGCCCGTGCATGCCCATGAGCAACAAGCTCACGGTGCAATTGCCCCCGATATAGTTGCGCACGCCGCGCGACAGGGCGTCCTTGATCACACCCATGTTGACCGGATCGAGGATGATCACGGCGTCCTCGCGCATGCGTAGCGCCGACGCGGCGTCGATCCAGTAGCCCTTCCAGCCCGACGAGCGCAGCTTGGGGAAGACCTCGTTCGTGTAGTCGCCCCCCTGGCAGGACACCACGACGTCCATCGCCGCGAGCTCCTTGACGTTCCTAGCGTCCTTAAGCGGCGCGCTTTCCTTCCCGATGAACGGCCCGATCTGGCCCACCCGGGAGGTCGAGAAGAACACCGGTTCGATCAGCGCGAAGTCGCGCTCGGCGTGCATACGCTGCATGAGCACCGATCCGACCATTCCGCGCCACCCCACGAATCCGACTCGCTTCATCGTGCTTCCCGTATTTCCGATAAACGTATGCTAACGCACCGGGGCGCAAAAAGCCTGCGGGTCAGCGCAGCGCAGCGACCACGGCGTCGCCCATCTCGCGCGTCCCCACCTTGCGGGTTCCCGACTGGAAGATGTCCGCCGTGCGGTATCCTTGCGACAGCACCCTTCGAACCGCTCCTTCGACCCGCGCGGCCGCGGCCTCCTGCTCAAGGCTGTAGCGCAGCATCATCGCAGCTGAGAGTATCGTCGCCAGCGGGTTGGCGATGTTCTTTCCCGCGATGTCGGGCGCCGACCCGTGAATCGGCTCGTACAGGCCCTTGCCCTTCTCGTCCAGCGAAGCCGAGGGCAGCATGCCGATCGATCCGGTGAGCATCGACGCCTCGTCGGAGAGAATGTCGCCGAACATGTTCCCCGTCACGATGACGTCGAACTGCTTCGGGCTCTTGAGGAGCTGCATCGCGGCGTTGTCTACGTACATATGACTGAGCTCCACGCCTGCGTATTCCCGGCCGACCGCGCTCATCACTTCGCGCCACAGCTGCGAGGTCTCGAGCACGTTGGCTTTGTCGACCGAGCAAACCCTCTTCCTCCGCTTCAGCGCCGCGCGAAAGCCGGCATGCGCTATCCGCCGGATCTCGGGCTCGGAGTAGCGCATGGTGTCGAAGCCCTCGCGCACCCCGTCCCCGCCGGTGCGGATGCCGCGCGGCTGGCCGAAATAGATGTCGCCGGTCAGCTCACGCAGGATCAGGAGGTCGAGCCCGGTCACGACCTCGGGCCGGAGCGTCGACGCGTCGGCAAGCTCCGGAAAGACCGAAGCGGGCCGCAGATTGGCAAAGAGATCCAACTCCTTTCTCAGCGTGAGGATCGCTTGCTCGGGTCGCTTCTCCCTCGGCAGCGCATCGTAACGCGGGCCGCCGACGGCACCGAACAGGACCGCATCCGATCTTCTCGCGAGCGCGAGCGTCGCCTCCGGTATCGGGTCGCCCGCCGCGTCGTAAGCGGCGCCGCCGACCGGGGCGCTTTCCACTTCGACCTTGAGGCCCTCCCGTCGGAGAGCCTCGAGGACTTTCAAGGCTTCGGCGACGACTTCGGGACCGACACCGTCGCCGGGAAGGACCGCGATCTTCATGACGGTTAGAGTTAGACGAACAGCCAGGGCTGCTCGGTGCGGCGCCGCTCCTCGAAGGCGCGGATCTTGTCGGCGTGGCGCAGCGTCAGTCCGATGTCGTCGAAGCCGTTGAACAGGCAATACTTGAAGAAAGCGTCGAGCTCGAAGCGCATCGCTTTGGCGCCGTCCGGGGTCGCGACGACCTGTTTGTCCAGATCGACGACCAGGCGGAACCCCGGGAACGCGGCGACCTCGTGGAACAGCCGGTCCACTTCCGCTTCGCCGAGAACCACGGGAAGCAGGCCGTTCTTCACGCAGTTGTTGAAGAAGATGTCGGCGTACGAGGGCGCGATCACCGCGCGAAAGCCGTATTCGGCGAGCGCCCACGGCGCGTGCTCACGCGAGCTGCCGCAGCCGAAATTCTTGCGCGCGAGCAGGATGCTCGCGCCCCGGTAGCGCGGCTGGTTGAGCACGAAATCGGGGTTGAGCCTGCGCTCGGAGTCGGGCTTGCCCGGCCACCCCTCGTCCAGATAGCGCCAGGCGTCGAACAGATTCGGGCCGAAGCCGGTGCGCCGGATCGACTTCAGGAACTGCTTGGGGATGATTTGGTCGGTGTCGACGTTGGCCCGGTCCATCGGCGCGACCAGTCCGTTGTGTACGGTGAATTTCTCCATCGGCGCTAACCCTTCATCTCCACTGGCGCACGTCAACGAAGTGCCCGGCTATCGCCGCCGCCGCGGCCATTTCCGGGCTGACCAGATGCGTCCTTCCGCCCGCGCCCTGCCGGCCCTCGAAGTTCCGGTTCGAGGTCGACGCGGAGCGCTCGCCGGGCTCGAGCCGATCGGCGTTCATCGCGAGGCACATCGAGCAGCCCGGATCGCGCCACTCGAAACCGGCGTCCCGAAACACGCGGTCGAGGCCTTCCTTCTCCGCCTGCGCCTTGACGAGGCCGGATCCGGGCACGACCATCGCGAGCTTGATGTTCGAGGCGATTTGCCGTCCCCGTACGATCGCCGCCGCGGCCCGCAGGTCCTCGATGCGAGAGTTCGTGCATGATCCGATGAACACCTTGTCGAGCCGGATCTCGGTCATAGGCGTGTTGGGCTCGAGGCCCATATAGGTCAGCGCCCTCTCCATTCCTTCCCGCCGGATCGAGTCCTTCTCGCGGTCAGGATCGGGGACGCGCTCGTCCACCGTCACGACCATTTCCGGCGAGGTGCCCCAGGTCACCTGCGGCTTGATAGTCCGGGCGTCGATCGTCACTTCCTTGTCAAACCTCGCGCCCGCGTCGCTCTTCAAGGTCTGCCAGTGCGCGACCGCGTGACCCCACAGCTCGCCGCGGGGTGCGAACGGCCGGCCCTTGAGGTAGGCGATGGTGGTCTCGTCGACCGCGATCAGGCCGGCGCGTGCGCCGGCCTCGATCGACATGTTGCACAGGGTCATCCGCCCTTCCATCGAGAGCGAGCGCACGGTACTGCCGGCATACTCAAGGGTGCAGCCGGTCCCGCCTGCGATCCCGATACGCCCGATCACGGCGAGAATCACGTCCTTTGCCGACACGCCGCGCGGCAGGGGACCCTCGACGCGCACCAGCATGTTCTTCATCTTCTTCGCGAGCAGGCACTGCGTCGATAGCACGTGCTCGACTTCCGAAGTCCCGATGCCGAAAGCGAGGCAGGCGAATGCGCCGTGGGTGCTGGTATGCGAGTCGCCGCACACGACCGTCATGCCCGGCAGCGTCGCGCCCTGCTCGGGGCCGATGACGTGCACGATGCCCTGGCGCACATCGTTCATCTTGAACTCGACGATGCCGTGCTCGGCGCAATTCTTGTCCAGCGTATCGACCTGCAAGCGCGACACCGGGTCCGTGATCCCGCCCGCCCGCCCCGTGGTCGGGACGTTGTGGTCCGCTACGGCAAGGTTCGCCGACACGCGCCAGGGCTTCCGCCCCGCGAGCTTCATGCCGTCGAAGGCCTGCGGGCTGGTCACCTCGTGAACCAGGTGCCGGTCGATGTAGAGCAGGGTCGTGCCGTCTTCCTCCGAGTGGACGGCGTGTGAATCCCAGAGCTTGTCGTAGAGCGTGCGGGGGATCATTGCGGCTTCGACAGCAGGCAAATATAAATTATACCGGATCGTCCCTTCGACACCCGCGAAAGCGGCGGCGAAAACCCGCCCGATCCGCTCAGCGAGAGCGCGCGGCCTCGTACAAAGGCATGACTCTCTCGGCGTAGTTCTGCACGTCGCGCGTGCGCGTCTGGTCGGAGGGGTGCGTCGACAGCCACTCGGGCGGCTTGCCGCCGCCCAGCTTGCCCATCTTCTCCCACAGCGACACCGCGGCGCGCGGATCGTAGCCCGAGCGCGCCGCGAGCTCCACGCCGATACGATCGGCCTCGGTCTCCTGCGTGCGCGAGTGCGGCAGGGAAAGCGTGACGTTCAGGATGGTATCGGTCAACTGGTTCTCGAGATTGACCCCGATCAACACGCTCAGCACCTGGACGCCGAGCTGCTTCGTCATCTCCTCGCTCGCCCGCTCGCGCCCGTGCTCGCGCAGCGCGTGCCCGATCTCGTGTCCCATGACCGCGGCGAGCTCATCGTCGGTGATCTTGAGGCTCGTGATCAGGCCCGTGTAGACCGCGATCTTGCCGCCGGGCATGCACCACGCGTTCACCTCGTTCGTGGTGATGACGTTGACTTCCCATTTCCAGCCCGGGGCGTCGCCGCGGAACGCGGCGGTGCTGGGTATCAGGCGCCTGGCGATGCCGCGCACCCGCTCGGCCTGCGCGAGGTCGCGGTTGAGCTGGTTCTTGGCGCGCGCGTCGGCGAGCACTTTCGCGTAGGCATCGGCGGCGCTCTTGTCCATCTGGGCGGAGGACACCAGCGTCGACATGCTCTGCTTGCGCTCGACGCCGACCACGCCGCCCTCGGTCGTCTGCACGGTCTGGCACCCGCAGAGCACGACAAGCGCGGACGCAACGAGCCACGTCCCGGATCTCATCGCTCAATTCTTCCTTCCCGTGAACCGGGAATCAAGTCCCCGCGGCCCGTATAATGCCGCGTCCCGCGCCGAGCCGATGACATGAAACGCGTACCGCGCAGCGTCTTCTTCCTCCTCTTCACCGTGTCCGGCTTCGCAGGACTCATCTACGAGTCGATCTGGAGTCACTATCTAAAGCTCTTTCTCGGCCATGCCGCGTACGCGCAGACGCTGGTGCTCGCGCTCTTCATGGGGGGAATGGCGATAGGGGCCTGGGTCTGCAGCCGCGGGTCGGGCCGCTGGCGGAATCTCCTGCGCGGCTACGCCGTCGCGGAAGGGCTCATCGGCCTCGCGGCCCTGGCGTTCCATCCGCTCTTCGTCGCCGCCACCGATTCGGCGTACGCGAGCGTCCTCCCGGCGCTCGGCGGAGAGATCTCGGCGACCCTGTTCAAGTGGACGCTGGCGGGCGCCCTGATCCTGCCCCAATCGGTGCTGCTCGGCATGACCTTTCCCCTGATGAGCGCGGGGCTGATCCGCCGCTACCCGGCGGCGCCCGGCGAGGCGCTCGCCATGCTCTATTTCACGAACAGCTTCGGCGCCGCCATCGGCGTGCTCGCGAGCGGCTTCGTCCTTATCGGGGCGCTCGGCCTGCCCGGGACGATCCAGGTGGCGGGAACCCTGAACCTCCTGCTCGCCGCGGCGGTGTGGACGCTGGCCCGAGGGGGAGAACCCGCCCTCGCCGCGGCCGACGACCGGACCGGCTCCGGCGGCGAGCAGCCTTACCGCCTGTTCCTGACGGTGGCGCTGCTCACCGGAGCGGCGTCCTTCGTGTTCGAGATCGGCTGGATCCGGATGCTGTCGCTCGTTCTCGGAGCGTCCACGCACTCGTTCGAGCTGATGCTCTCGGCTTTCATCCTCGGCATCGCCTGCGGAGGCTACTGGGTGCGCCGGCGCATCGACTCGATCGCCGACCCCGTGCGCTTCCTCGGCGTGGTCCTGACGATGATGGGCCTGCTCGCCCTCGCTACGCTGCCGCTCTACGGCCAGATGTTCGGGCTGATGCAGGCGGTGATCAGGGCCCTGGCGCGGACCGAGGCCGGTTACGCGCTCTTTCTCGCGGCCAGCCACGGCATCGCGCTCGCCGTGATGTTTCCCGCGACCTTCTGCGCGGGAATGACGTTGCCGCTCATCACCTACGCGCTGCTCCGCGGCGGCCAGGGCGAGAAGGCGATCGGTGCGGTGTACTCGGCCAACACGCTGGGCTCGATCCTGGGCGTGTTCTTCGCCGCCCACATCGGCATGCCCTGGCTCGGCCTGAAAGGCCTGATCGCCTGCGGGGCGGCGCTCGACGCGGGCTTGGGCCTGGTGCTGCTGTGGCGCGCCGCCGGCGAACGGACCCTGCGCCTCGGCGCGGCGGGGCTGTGCCTCGTTTGCTTCGGCACGGTGCTCGCCGCAGTCCAGCTCGATCCCTACAAGATGGCGTCTGGCGTTTTCCGCCACGGGGATCTCTACACGAACCGCGACGCGACCATGCTCTCGCATCGCGACGGCAAGACGACCACCGTGAGCCTGATGGATTTCGGCACCGACCGCAGCCTGCGCACCAACGGCAAGTCCGACGGCGCGATCAACATGGACCCGAACGGCGCCCGCGTCTCCGACGAGATCACGATGACGCTCACCGCGGCGCTTCCGCTGGCGGTCCGTCCCGACGCGGTCGCCGCCGCGGTGATCGGGATCGGCACGGGCCTGACGACGCACACGCTGCTCGGCTCGAGCGCTCTGCGCTCGGTCGAGACCGTCGAGATCGAGCCGGCGATGGCGGAGGCGTCGAGGCGCTTCACTCCGCGCAACTCCAACGCCTTCGCCGATCCGCGCAGCCACATCGTGTTCGACGACGCCAAAGCCTTCTTCTCCACGTACAACCGCAAGTACGACATCATCGTCTCGGAGCCTTCGAACCCCTGGGTCAGCGGGGTATCGAGCCTGTTCACCTCCGAGTTCTACCGCCTGGTCCGCCGCCACCTGAACAAAGAGGGCGTTCTGGTGCAGTGGTTCCAGATGTACGAGATCGACGCCAGCCTCATCGCTTCGGTGATGCGCGCCCTGGGCGACAATTTCCCGGACTACGCCGTCTACGCGGCCACCGGCAGCGACCTGCTGATCGTCGCCGGCGAAACGGACACGCTAGAGCGCCCGCTCGCCGACGTCGCCGCGATGCCCGGAGTGGCGCGCGAGCTGCGGCGCGTGCACGTGAGCTCGATCCAGGACATCGCGGTCCGGCGCATCGGCGGCAAGCGCTCCCTGGGCCCGATGTTCGCGAGCTACGGCGTGCCTGCGAATTCCGACTACGACCCCTATCTCGACCTGAACGCGGCGAAATACCGCTTCCTCCACCAGTCCGCCGACGAGCTGACGCGCCTACTCACCTACGCTGTTCCGGTCGTCGCGATGCTCGAGGGAGGCAAGGACCGCCGCGCGGATCCCAAGGGCGAGGGGCAGGAGTATCTCGAGGCGCTCGAGCTCGCCCGGCGCGCCGGCTACGCCAGGAACTATCTGCTGTCGGCGATTCCGCCCGAGCCCGTCGCCATTCCGCGCTCTTTCCAGAAGGACCTGGAGCTCGTGCGCGCGAGATTGATCGAATGCCGGGACGCGGGGGGCTCCGACATCTGGCTCCAGTCGCTGTATGAGCTCGCGCGCACCCTGAACCCGATGCTCTCCGCCGACGAGGCGGGAACCGTCTGGGAGCGGATCGAGCGCGCCCCGTGCGGCGCGCAGCTCACCGCCGAGGAACGGCAGTGGATCGAACTTTTCCGCGCGGTCGGCGGGCGCTCGGGCGCAGACATGGCGCGCATCGCCGAGGCGCTGCTCGCGAAGACAAGCGATCTCCCGAGCGGCCACCGCCAGTACCTGATCGCGGCCGGCATGACAGGCTACCTCGCCCTTGGAAAACGCACGGAAGCCGCGGCGCTTTGGAACCGGTATCCGGCGGACGCCGACCCGACCGGAGACGTAGGCCTGCGCCTGCTCCACGCCCACGCGTTCGCGGGAACCAACTCCTAGCGAACCTTGCCGGGTATCGGCTCCGCCGGTGGCTTGACATCCGCGCATTGCGCGCGGTGGCGCAGCGCGTGGTCCATCAGCACGCAGGCAAGCATGGCCTCGGCGATCGGCGTGGCGCGGATGCCGACGCAGGGGTCGTGGCGGCCTTCGGTCGCCACCGTCGTCGGCTTGCCGGCGAGATCGATGGAACGGCGCGGCAGGCGGATGCTCGACGTCGGCTTGACGGCAAGATTGGCGACGATGTCCTGGCCCGTCGAGATGCCGCCGAGGACGCCGCCGGCATGGTTGCTGGCGAAGCCGTCGGGCGTAAGCTCGTCGCCGTGCTC
>DASSQD010000041.1:0-25939 GCA_035702665.1 Burkholderiales bacterium | reverse complement strand
TACTGGGCCGCGATGCGCCTGGTCATCCTGCCGCAGGCCTTCCGCAACATGCTGCCGGTGCTGCTTACCCAGACGATCATCCTGTTCCAGGACGTGTCGCTGGTGTCGCTCCTCAACGTCACGGATTTCGTCGGCGCCGCGACCAAGGTCGCGCAGCGCGACGGCCGTGTCGTCGAGATGTACCCCTTCGTCGCGGTCGTTTACCTCGCGTTGTGCTCGGGCCTGTCATACGGCGTCAGGCGCTTCCAGACGAAAATCGCCATAATCCGGTGACGGGAGAGGACCGGTGATCTCGATCAAGAGCATCAGCAAATGGTACGGCGCATTCCAGGTGCTGACGAACTGCTCCACCGAGGTGAGGAAGGGCGAGGTCGTCGTCGTGTGCGGCCCTTCGGGGAGCGGCAAGTCGACGCTCATCAAGTGCGTGAACGGCCTCGAGCCCTTCCAGAAGGGCGAGATCACCGTCGACGGCGTCTCGGTCGGCGACCCGGGCACCGATCTGCCCAGGCTACGCTCGCGCATCGGCATGGTGTTCCAGAATTTCGAGCTGTTCCCCCACATGACCGTGACGCGCAACCTGACTTTGGCGCAGGAGAAGGTGCTCGGCCGCGGGCTGGAGGAAGCCACGCGGAAGGGACTCGCCCTGCTCGACCGCGTCGGGCTCCTCGCGCACAAGGACAAGTATCCCGGCCAGCTCTCGGGCGGCCAGCAGCAGCGCGTGGCCATCGCGCGCGCCCTCGCCATGGACCCGATCGCGATGTTGTTCGACGAGCCGACGTCCGCCCTCGATCCCGAGATGATCAAGGAGGTGCTCGACGTGATGGTGTCGCTCGCGAAGGAAGGACTGACGATGATGGTGGTGACCCACGAGATGGGCTTCGCGCGCAAGGTCGCGCATCGCGTCATCTTCATGGACCGCGGCGAGATCGTCGAGGACGCGGCCAAGGACGACTTCTTCGGAAAACCGCGGTCGGAGCGCGCGCAGTTCTTCCTCTCCAAGATCCTCCAGCATTGACGCGGGCCGCCCGATGAACCGTGAGGTCAGGTTGCTCTTCGCGCTGTTCGCGCTGTCGGGCTTCACCGGCCTCGTATACGAATCGGTCTGGTCGCACTACCTGAAACTCTTCCTGGGGGCGGCGGCGTTCTCGCAATCGTTCGTCCTCGCGGCCTTCATGGGCGGCATGGCGCTGGGCGCGTGGCTCGCGAGCCGCTGGAGCGCGCGCCTCGCCAATCTGCTCGCCGCCTACGGCTGGATCGAGGCGGCGATCGGGGCGGCGGCGCTGGTCTTCCACGAGCTGTTCGTCCTGCTGACGCAGGTCTCGCTCGACAACGTGATCCCGGCGCTCGGCTCGCCGGGCGTGGTGGAGCTGTACAAGTATGCGCTGTGCGCGCTGCTCATCGTCCCGCAGACGGTGCTGCTCGGCATGACCTTCCCGCTGCTTTCCGGCGCGGTCATCCGGCGCGGGCCGCAGCAGAGCGGGCACCACTTGGCGATGCTGTATTTCACGAACTCGATCGGCGCGGCGACCGGCGCGCTCGCCGCGGCGTTCGTGCTGATCGGGTGGATCGGCATGCCGGGGACGATGCGCCTGGCGGGCGCGCTGAATGTCGCGCTCGCCGCGGCGGTCCTCTCCATCGCGCGTCGCCGCGAGCCGCCAGCCGTAGTCGCGGCCCCCTCCGCCGCGACCGACCTCGCCGGGGGCCGCGTGGCGCGGCTCTTCCTCGTGGCCGCCTTCGTAACAGGGCTCGCCTCCTTCATCTACGAGATCGTCTGGATCAGGATGCTCGCGCTCGTGCTGGGCTCCTCGTTTCAGGCGTTCGAGCTGATGCTCTCGGCCTTCATCACCGGGCTCGCGCTCGGCGGCCTGTGGATCCGCAGGAGAATCGACGCCATCGCCGATCCGGTCCGCTTCGGCGGCGCCGTGCAACTCCTCATGGGACTGGCGGCGCTCGCGACGGTGTTCGTATATCACTGGACCTTCGACTGGATGGCCTGGGTGCTCAGCGTGCTCCAGCACAAGGACAGCGCCTACCCCCTGTTCAACCTCTTCAGCCACGCCCTCGCGTTCGCGGTGATGCTCCCCGCGACTTTCCTCGCCGGGATGACGCTGCCGCTTTTCACGCACGTCCTGCTCCGCGCCGGGCGCGGAGAACGGGCGATCGGCCAGGTATACGCGGCCAACACGCTCGGCTCGATCGCGGGCGTCATCGTCGCGGTCCACGTGCTCCTGCCGGGCGTGGGCCTCAAGCTGGCGCTCGTGCTGGGCACGGTCGCCGACATGCTGCTCGGCGCCTGGCTGCTGCGCTACTCGCAGGCGCCGTCCCGGAAGCACCACGCCCTCGCGGCGGTGCTCGTGGGCATGCTCGCCGCGGCGGCGACGGCCCGGGCCGCCATCCTCGATCCGGAGCGGCTTTCGTCGGGCGTATTCCGCTACGGACAGGCGGAGCCCGACTTCGGGAAAGTGGTGTTCTACCGCGACGGCAAGAGCGCGTCGGTGGCGGTGCGCGGCCGCGAAGGGAGCGGCACGCTCACGATCCTCACCAACGGCAAGCCCGACGCGGGACTGGTGCTCGACCTGAGGCTGCCGCCGACCCCGGACGAGTACACCATGACCTTGCTCGCGGCGCTGCCGCTGCTCATCAAGCCCGAAGCGAAGACTTACGCCATCGTCGGCTGGGGCTCGGGTCTCAGCGCCGAGACGGTGCTCTCGCAAGCGGGTCCGCAGTCGCTGGACAGCGTCGAGATCGAGCCCGCGATGTTCGATGGCGCCCGAGTGTTCTCCAAGCGCGTCGCGCGTCCCTACAACGACCCGCGCAGCCACGTCTATTTCGAGGACGCCAAGAGCTATTTCGCGCGCCACGGAAAGCGCTACGACGTCATTCTCACCGAGCCCTCGAACCCCTGGGTCAACGGCGTCGCGGGCCTTTTCACCACGGAGTTCTACCGCGACACCAAGCGCTACCTCGCGCCGGGCGGCCTGTTCGTCCAGTGGCTGCAGGGCTACGAGTTCAGCGACCGGCTCATGGGCTCGGTCCTCGCCGCGCTGGGGCAGAATTTTTCCGACTACGAGATCTACGAATCCAATCCCGGCGACCTGATCATCGTCGCCGTCGCGCAAGGCGAGGTCCCGCGGCCGAATCCGCTTCCGCAGAACGAGGCCGCGTTCACGGAAGCGCTGCGGCGGCTCGGCATCGAGCGCACCGAGAGCATTTCCGCGCGCAGCCTCGGCCACAAGCGGCAGATCGAGCCGCTGCTCGCGGCGCTTTCCCCGCCGGTCAACTCGGACTTCCATCCCTATGTGCAGCTCGAAGCCCCGCGGGCGCGCTTCGAGGGAACCACTGCACGGGCCGTCCAGAGCCTCGCCGTCGCCCCGCTTCCGGTCCTGCAGATGACGAGCGGCGCGCCCACGTGGTACCTGAAGGCGCCGGCTCCCCCGTACGATCCGTCGGTACGCATCCGGACACAATCGACCGCGGTGGAAGTCGCGCGCCTCCTCCTGGACCGCACGGCCGATCCCCTGCGGTCCCACGACAAGTTCGCGACCGAGGTAGCGCTCGTTCTGGGGCGCAGCGGCGCGCTGTGCGGGGATGCGCCCTCCAAGATCGCGATCGATCAGCTCCACGTCGCCGCCGAAACCACCATCGGCCACGTGGCTCCGGAGCAGGAGCGCGCCCTGTGGATCGAGCGCCGATGGCTCGGATGCGCTCCCCGATCCGCCACCCTCAAGGAAAGGCTCGACGTCTACGCCGCGGTCGCGGCTCGGGATCCCGGAGCGATGGAGACCCGCTCCCGCGCGCTTCTCGATGGACCCGCCAGGGGAGGGGACGTCTGGGGACGATACCTGCTCTCCGTGGCGATGCTTGGGGCGAGCGCCGCGGGCAAGCCCGCGGAGGTGCGGGACTTGTGGCGACGCTACGGCGCTACGTTCTATCCGGCGGCGGACATGCCGCCCTACGTCATCTACCTCGTCGATCTCAAGTGAGGCGCGTGCTCAGCCCTTGAGTGCGCGCGCCCGGATCGCGTCGAGCGTCGTGGAAGTCGTGATCGCCTGCGGATCGATGCGGACCTCGATCAGCGCGGGTTTGCCCGCCGCCCTCGCCCGCTCGAAAGCGGGCGCGAAGGCGCCGGTCTCTTCCACGCGCTCGCCGTGCGCGCCGTACGCGCGGGCCAGCGCGACGAAGTCCGGGTTCCGGAGCGCGGTCGCGTACACCCGCGCCGGGTACTCGCGCTCCTGGTGCATGCGGATGGTTCCGTACATGCCGTTGTTCACGACGATGAAGATCACCGGCAGCTCGTACTGGACCGCCGTCGCGAGCTCCTGCCCGTTCATGAGGAAGTCGCCGTCGCCGTTCACCGAGACGACGATGCTATCGGGCCGGGCAACCTTGGCGGCGATGCCCGCGGGGACGCCGTAGCCCATCGAGCCGTTGGTCGGCGCGACCTGCGTGCGCAGCCCGGGGTAGCGGTAGAAGCGCGAGATCCAGCCGGCGAAGTTGCCCGCGCCGTTGGCGATGATCGCGTCCTTCGGCAGGTGCTCGCGCATCCAGGCGACGATCTCCGCGTACTGGACCTTCCCCGGGATCGGTGCGGGCCGGGTCCACTGAATGTAGTCCGCGCGCGCCTGCTCGCGCCACGACTTCCACGCCGTCCCGTCGAGGTCGAGATTCCTCGCAGCCGCGGCGAACTGCGGCATGCCGGAATTGATGAGAAGCTCGCCCTGGTAGACGCGCCCCAGCTCCTCAGCGCCCGCGTGGACATGCACGAGCTTCTGCTTCGGCCGCGGCGGCTCGACCAGCGTATACGCCCCCGTCGTCATCTCGCCCAGGCGCGCGCCGATCACGAGCAGCACGTCGGCCTCGCGTACTCGCGCCGCGAGCTTGGGGTTGATGCCGATGCCGACGTCGCCGACGTAGTGGTCGTGGTTGTTGTCGATGAGATCCTGGAAACGGAACGAGGCGGCGATCGGCAGTCCGCTGGCTTCAGCGAATATCTCAAGGTCGCGGCAGGCCTCGCGCGTCCACACCGTGCCGCCGAGGATGACGAGCGGGCGCTGCGAGCGCGCGAGCAGCCCGCGCAGCTTCTCCATGTCGGCCGCCGAAGGGCTCGCCTGCACGACCTGGTAGGGCGCGACGTCCGCGACGCTCGCGGTCTGAGTCAGCATGTCCTCGGGCAGCGCAAGCACGACCGGCCCTGGGCGTCCGGACATGGCCAAGTGGAAGGCGTGGCTGACGTACTCGTGCACGCGCTCGGGGCGATCGATTTGCGCCACCCACTTCACCATCGGCCCGAACATCTGCCGGTAGTCGATTTCCTGGAAAGCCTCGCGGTCGGCGAATTCCCCCGGCACCTGGCCGATGAAGACGATCATCGGGGTGGAGTCCTGGTGCGCGGTGTGCACGCCGATGGAGGCGTTGGTCGCGCCGGGGCCGCGCGTGACGAAGCAGATGCCCGGCTTGCCGGTAACCTTCCCGTATGCTTCCGCCATGTAGGCCGCGCCGCCGTCCTGGCGCGCGACGATCAGGCGGATCTCCTCACGCGCGTCGTAGAGCGCGTCGAGCACGGCGAGATAGCTTTCTCCCGGGACGCAGAACGCGGCGTCGACGCCGTGTATCTTGAGCGCGTCGACGAGGATCTGCGCCGCGGTTCGGGAAGCGGTCATGGTGAGGTCGGAACTATACGATAGAATTCCGGAGCCATGGTCGACGACATCCCGGGTCTGCGCCGCATCCTCAAGACGAACCGCGTGATCGCCGTCGTCGGTCTCTCCGGGGACTGGTTCCGCCCCAGCTACTTCGCCGCGAAATACATGATCGAGCACGGCTACACCGTGATCCCGGTGAATCCGCGGTACGAAGAGATCCTCGGGCAGAAGTGCTACAAGTCGCTGCGCGACATTTCGGTGAAAGTGGACATCGTCGACTGCTTCCGCAAGACCCAGGACATCATGCCGATCGCCGATGACGCGATCGCCATCGGCGCGAAGGTGCTGTGGCAGCAGCTCGGCGTGCTGAACGTCGAGGCCGCGAAGAAGGCCGAGGCGGCGGGACTCGAGGCGGTAATGGACCGCTGCGTGAAGATCGAGCACGGGCGGCTGTTCGGGGGACTCAACTGGTGCGGCGTGAATACGCGGGTGATCTCGGCGAAACGGCCGCAGTGGCTGTCCTACTGACTCATGGCTGACCGCAAGTTCGGCATCGAGACGCTCGCGCTGCACGCCGGGCAGATCCCCGATGCGGCCACCGGGTCGCGCGCCGTGCCGCTGTACCAGACCACCTCGTACGTCTTCGACTCGGCCGACCACGCGGCAAGCCTGTTCAACCTGCAGACCTTCGGCAACGTCTACACGCGCCTGTCCAACCCGACCACGGCGGTGTTCGAGGAGCGGCTCGCGGCGCTCGAGGGCGGGCGTGCGGCGGTCGCCACCGCCACGGGCCAAGCGGCCGAGATGACCGCGATCCTGACGCTTTGCGAAGCGGGCGACCACATCGTCAGCGCCGCCACGCTGTACGGCGGCACCTATACGCTGCTGGAAGTGAACCTGCGCAAGCTCGGCATCGACACGACGTTCGTCAACCCCGACGACCCGGAGAATTTCAGGCGCGCGCTCAAGAAGAACACGAAGCTCGTCTACGCCGAGACGCTGGGCAATCCGCTGATCAACATCGTCGACCTCGATGCGGTCGGGAAGATCGCGCGCGAGGCGGGTGTCCCGCTCGTCGTCGACAACACCGTGCCCTCGCCGTATCTGTGCCGGCCGTTCGAATGGGGCGCCGACATCGTGGTGCACTCGGCGACGAAGTACATCGGCGGCCACGGCACGACCATGGGCGGCATCATCGTCGAATCCGGGAAATTCCCCTGGGGCAACGGCAAGTTCCCGGGGATGACCGAGCCCTCGCGCGGCTACCACGGCGTCATCTTCCATGAGACCTTCGGCGACTTCGGCTACACCATGAAGGCGCGCATGGAGACCCTGCGCACTTTCGGCGCCTCGCTTTCGCCTTTCAACTCCTGGATGCTGCTTCAAGGGCTCGAGACCCTCCCGGTGCGCATGGACCGCCACTGCGCCAACGCGCTCGCGGTGGCGAAGTTCCTCGATGCCCATCCCCGCGTGTCGTGGGTCAACTATCCTGGCTTGCCGGGCAATAAGTACTACAGGCTCGCGCAGAAGTATCTGCCCAAGGGCGCGAGCGGCTTGCTCAACTTCGGCGTGAAAGGTGGAGCGAAGGCGGGCGAGAGATTCATCGAGGCCGCGACCTTCATGAGTCACCTCGCCAACATCGGCGACGCGAAGACGCTCATCATTCACCCGGCGTCGACCACTCACCGCCAGATGTCGGAGGAGGAGCAGGCCAAGGCGGGCGTGAGCCCGGACATGATCCGCATCTCCGTCGGCCTGGAGACGCTGGACGACATCCTCTGGGACATAGACAATGCACTTTCCATCGCTTCGAAAGCCTGAAGCCTGAGACCCCGATGCTGCAACGAGCGATAAGACCTGTCCTGTTCGACACCCCCTACCCCACGTTCCGCCGCCCGACGCTGGCGCGCAACGTCGTCTCCACTTCCCAGCCGCTCGCCGCCCAGGCAGGCCTGCGCATGCTGCTCGCCGGCGGCAACGCCGTCGACGCGGCGCTCGCGGCCGCGATCACCCTCACCGTGGTCGAGCCGATCTCGAACGGCATCGGCAGCGACGCCTTTGCGATCGTCTGGGACGGCAAGCAGCTGCATGGCCTGAACGCCTCGGGGCGATCGCCCGCGGCGTGGACGCCCGAATACTTCAAGGGGAAGAAGAGCATCCCGGCGCGCGGCTGGGACAGCGTCTCGGTGCCGGGCGCCGTTTCGGCCTGGGTCGACCTGTCGAAGAAATTCGGCAAGCTCCCCTTCGAGAAATTGTTCGAGCCGGCGATCGATTACGCGGCCCACGGCTATCCGGTGTCGCCGTTCGTCGCGGAGCGCTGGGATCCGCAGGTGCCGGAGCTGCGCGACCAGCCCGGCTTCGCGCAGGCCTTCCTGCCCGGCGGCCGCTCGCCGCGCGCGGGCGAGATCTTCCGCTTTCCCGATCAGGCCAAGACGCTGGAGAAGATCGCCGCGACCAAGGGCGAAGCCTTTTACCAGGGCGAGCTCGCCGAGAAGATCGAGGCCTACGCGAAGAAGACCGGCGGCGCGATGACGCGCGCCGACCTTGCCGCCCACACCAACGACTGGGTGGGGACGATCAGCCAGGACTACCGCGGCATCACGGTGCACGAGATCCCGCCGAACGGCCAGGGCATCGTGTGCCTCATGGCGTTGGGGATCCTGTCCAACTTCGACGTAGCGGACTACCCAGTCGATTCGCCCGACAGCGCGCACCTGCAGATCGAGGCGGTGAAGCTCGCGTTCGCCGACGCATACCGCTACGTCGCCGATCCGAAAGCGATGGACCCGGAGCCGTCGCAGCTGCTCGACCGGGACTACCTGAAATCGCGCGCCGGGCTGATCGACATGAAGCGCGCCCAGAACTTCGGCCATGGCACGCTCCCCAAGGGCGGCACGGTCTACCTCACCGCCGCGGACGCGGGCGGCATGATGGTGTCGATGATCCAGTCGAACTTCATGGGATTCGGCTCGGGCGTGGTCGTGCCGGGGACCGGGATCAGCCTGCAGAACCGAGGCTCGGGCCTTTTGCTCACGCCCGGCCACCCCAACCAGGTCGCACCCCGCAAGCGTCCCTTCCACACGATCATCCCGGGATTCGTGACGCGCGGCGGCGAGCCGCTCATGAGCTTCGGCCTGATGGGCGGCAGCATGCAGCCGCAAGGGCACACGCAGATGATGGTGCGCATGACCGACTACGGGCTGGGCCCGCAGGGCGCGATCGACGCGCCGCGCTTCCGCGTGGTGAACGGGCTGCAGGTCACCTTCGAGGACGAGTGGCCGGCCGCCACGATCTCGGAGCTCGCCTCGCGCGGCCACCAGGTGATGAAGCTCCCCGAGGACTACAACGCCTTCGGCTGCGCGCAGATCGCGCACCGCCTCGACGACGGCTATCTCGCCGCCGCGGACCCGCGGCGCGACAGCCTGCCGGTCGGGTTCTAGCGCGGCGAGCTCGCTCCGAGCGCCTTCACCAGCGCGTTTCTCGCGAGCAGGTTCGCGGCCGGGTCATCGAGCGTCTGGTACTTCCGCACGATGCCCTGCACCGAGTCGAACGCCGTCTTGTCGATGCGTCCCCGTTCATAGAAGAGCGAAGCCGTGACCATGATCCCCAGCCGCTCGACCACGGGGCTCTGCCCGATCACGGGGGTCGCCGATACCTTCTCGAGATACTGGGAGTAGAACTCGGACCATTTCATCTTGCCGGATTCGGCAAGCGGTTCGTTCCTGGCAGCCCAGTTGTCGACCTCCTGGACGCCGTAGGTCTCGGTGAAGATCGCACAGCCGCAGAGCGCGATCGCGAGCGAAAGGGCGAGTATACGGAAGGACATGAGGTGGTCCTATGGTAACCCAGCGGCATCATCGTAGAATGCGCTGCGACGACGGACACGCGGAGGACGAGATATGCTGAAGCTCTGGGGCAGGATCAACTCGATCAACGTGCAGAAGGTGCTGTGGGCGCTCGAGGAGTTGAAAGTGCCGTATCAGCGCACCGACGCTGGCCTTCAGTACGGCGTGGTGAACGAGCCCTTCTACCGCAAGATGAACCCCAACGGCCGCGTGCCGACGATCGAAGACGACGGCTTGGTGCTGTGGGAGTCGAACGCCATCGTGCGCTATCTGTCCTCCAAGCACGGCGCGGGAACACTCTGGCCGACCGACCCCAAGGAGCGTGCCGACGTGGACCGCTGGATGGACTGGGCGACCAGCACGGTCGCACCCGCAATGACGCCGGTGTTCTGGGGCCTCGTCCGCACGCCGCCAGAGAAGCGCGATCACAAGGTGATCGCCGACGGCGTCGAGAAGGCGGCGCAGGCGTTCCAAGCGCTGGAGCAGAGCCTGGAGGGCCGCGACTACGTGGGCGGAAGGTCCTTCACGATGGGCGACATCCCGCTCGGCACCTTCGTGTACCGGTGGAACGCCCTGGACGTGAAGCGACCCGCGTTGCCCCGAGTCGAAGCCTACTACAACAGGCTGCAGCAGCGTCCCGCGTACAAGAGGCACGTCATGCTGCCGCTCAGCTAGGATCGAGCGCCGCGAGCCGCGCGTCGCGATCGCGCTTGTCCAGCTTTGCCAGCCCGTGCGCCGCGCGATAGAACGCGGAGAGATCGCCCTCGTTCTGCGCCAGCAGCGCGCGGAACGCCGGCAGCAGCTCGGTGTAGCTCGCGATCGACACCAGGAAGGCGTTGTTCAGGCCGCGCGCGATCAGGCGGTCGAAGCCCGTGAATCCGCCCCAGGAGGTCTTCAGCGCCGCGTAGTCGTCGCCCATTTCCGCGAAGAGGCGCCGCTTTCCCTCGCGCTTCTCCTCGGTCGACAGCGGTTCTGCATAGAAGTCGGCGAGCCGCTTCCGGTACCGGAGCACGAGCGCCGCGAACTCGCCCTGCCTGCGGCGCGAGTCAGCGTAGTCCGCGCGCTGCACGGACGTGCCCTCGCGCTCGAGCCACCGGCGCAGGCCTTCCTCCTCGACCGCCACTGCGAAGGACTCGTTGAAGACGGTGTCGCCCTTGACGTATACCTCCTGGTGGGCGAGCTCGTGGAACATGATGCGCGCGATCTCGGGCTCGGGGTAATTGATGAACGTGGAAAGCACCGGGTCGGAGAACCAGCCCAGCGTGGAGTAGGCGCTGACCCCGCCGACGTAGACGTCGTCGCCCTCCTTCGCGAGGGCGTCGGCGTGCTTGTGCGCGGCGTCCTCCGAATAGAAACCACGGTAGCTCACGCAACCGGCGACCGGAAAGCACGATTGGATCGGCGTCACCGAGAACTCGGGCGCCGCGAACACGTTCCAGAGCACGAAGGGCCGGCCCAAGTCGGCGTAACGGCGATAGCTGTCGTTGTCCGGAAGCGCGAGCTCGCGGCTCGCGAAGTCGCGGATCACGAGCACCCGCCTGAGCTTTTCGCGAAGGGTAGGCGGCGTGCCGGATTCCTGCAGGCGCTTGTCGATCGGCGCGGAGAGCCACATCACCTCGAACTGGCCGCTCGCGGCCTGGGCGTAGTACTCGACCGAAGAGCACCCCGACAGGCACAGGACCGTGAGGACGAGCGCAACCGGCAGCTTCATCGGCGGAAGGCGCCGGTCCTGAGAAAGCTCACAGTCTGCCGGGCGACCCTGGACGACATCAGCATCAGCGTATGACCGACCGGAAGCACGAGGTGATCCCGCAGCCCGGAGAATCTCGTCTCATCGAGGCAGACGACCCCGTCGTTCGGCGCGGGCAGCCGCACCACCATTCCGGCAAGGCCGAGCTCGCGGTTGCCGGCGATCGCGCCGATCTCGAAGCGCGGGTCGACCGCGACGTCCACCGGCTCGCGCCAGACGGCGAGGCTCTGCCCCATCATCAGCTCGCCGCCCGCGTGCTCGGCGAAGCGCGCTGCCGCGCGGCAGCCCGCGACCGGGGCGCCGAGCAGCACCGCGCGGTGCACGCGCCGGTCCGCGATGCGCTGCAGGTAGCGCATCGCGATCACGCCGCCCAGGCTGTGGCCGACCAGGTGCACGCGCGCCGCTTCCAGCCTTGCGACACGGTTCGCCAGGCGCGACAGATGCGATTCGAGCGGGTCGCGCATGGTGCGGTAGCCCATCGTCTGGGCGGTGAACCCTTCGCGGCGCAAGGCGTGCGCGAGGTAGCTCATCACCAGCGGATTCATCCAGGCCCCGTGCAGAAGCAGCACCGCCTCCCTGGAATCGGCGCTCATGGCCGGGACTCCCCGCTTCCCGCCTCTCCTGGACCTCTCGCCATCGTGGCAAGGACCACGAAGGGCAGGATCCCCGTGGCGACGAAACCGGCGCCGTAGCTGCCTGCCAGGGAAGCTATCGCCCCGAAGAGTGGCGGCCCGATCAGAACGCCCGCAAAAGTGAAGAACTGTGTCCCCCCGGTGAGAACGGCGACGCGGCCCTCGGGCGCGAGCCGCGCGACTTCGGCGAGAAACACGCCGTTCCAGCCCACCGCCGTGGCGCCGTAGAGCGCGCATACCCCGAGCACCGCTGCCGAGGGCCAAGCCGGAGTCAACGAAGCCAGGGCGGCTCCGCAGAAAATCATCACCAAACCCAGCGCGGCGAGCACTCCGCGCGGCTTGAACAGATGGTCGGCGACGACCCCCCAGAGAATCCTGCCGAACGCACCCGAGATCTGCGCGACCGAGAACACCGCGCCCGCGGCGACCAGCGAGTATCCGAGCTCGAGCTTGAGGTAGGACACGAGGTAAGTGAGAAAGCTGATCTGGATCGCAGAGTACACTCCCGAAACGACCGCCAGCTCGAGAATCGGGCGGTTCACCCACACCTCCGCCACCGGTGCGGCGAAGCTCCGCAAATGCAGGCGTTCTTTTCTCCGGGTCGTATCGTAGGGGGAGCGATGCAGAGCGAGCACCGCGAGCAGGGTCGCCGCGCCGAGGGCGAGCGCGAGCACCGCCGTCTGCCAGCTCGTCCACAGCATCAGGCCCGGAACGAGGACCCCCGCGATGGCGCCCCCGAGCGGGACTCCCGTCTGCTTGATCGAAAACACCATCGAGCGGATCCGGGGCGGCGACGCGACGGCGAGGATCGCCGAGCTCGCCGGGTTCACCAGGCCGTGGGCGGCCCCGAGCAGGGCGCCGCACAGGAGCAGGAGCGCGACCTGCGCGCCCGCGCCGATCGCCAGGCCCAGCGCGACTCCGAGAACGGCCACTTGGTGCATACGCGCGGGGCCGTAGCGGCCGACGAAGGTTCCTCCCGCGAGGCCCGCGAACATCGCCATCATGTAGGAAAAGCCGACCCACCGGCCTAGTGCCGTCGGCGCCACGTCGAAGTCGGCCGCGGCAACCGGCGCGAGCACGGCGGGCACGGCGAGTCCCAGCGCCGTCAAGGTCTGCACCGCGAGGGATACCGCAAGCACGGCGACCAGCCGCGCGGTGCCGCGCTCCTCGCCGCCGCTCAAGCTCGGAGCCGCGGCGCGCTCACCGCGAGCCGCGCTCGAACTCGTAGCGGAGGGTCACCGCGTGCTTGCCGGTATTGGTCCACACCAAGCAGTGGTCTCCCGTGGCGCGGGGCGCAAAACTGCCCGAAGCGCTTCCGGTGGCGTCGCGCCTGAGATCGATCACTTCTCTCTCGTCCTGGTGCGAAAGCTTGAAGCTCACCGGGCCGTCAGCGCGAAATTTGTACAGAAGACGCTGCTTGCTGCTGAGCGAGATGCATTCCTTCTGGGCTTCCGAGGCCACCAGAGTCTTGGTGACGACTCTCCTGTCCTGCGCCCACGCCGCCGCGGAGAGCGACATCGCGACGCCGGTCACCACGATTCGAACCGCCAACATGAGGGATCTCCACACGCGCTCCCTCCCCTCGCAGGATATTACACCAGGCGAAATAGCGCACCGGCGGGCAGATTTCACGCCACCTCGAACAGGCCGGCGGCTCCCATGCCGCCGCCTATGCACATCGTCACGACGACGTGCTTGACCCCACGGCGCTTGCCCTCGATGAGCGCGTGCCCGGTGAGGCGCGCGCCCGAAGCTCCGTAGGGATGGCCCACGGCGATCGCCCCGCCGCTCACGTTCAGGCGCTCGTCGGGGATGCCGAGGCGGTCGCGGCAATAGATCACCTGCACTGCGAAGGCTTCGTTCAGCTCCCACAGGCCGACGTCGTCGACTTTCAGGCCGGCGCGCTTCAGCAGCTTGGGGACGGCGAACACCGGACCGATTCCCATCTCGTCGGGCTCACAGCCCGCGACAGCGAACCCGCGAAAGATCCCAAGCGGCTTCAGTCCGCGCGACGCTGCCGCCTTGGCGTCCATCACGATGCACGCCGAGGCGCCGTCGGAGAACTGGCTCGCGTTGCCCGCGGCGATGACCCCGCCTTCTATCGCCGGGCGGATCTTCGACACGCCCTCGTAGGTGGTATCGGCCCGGATGCCCTCGTCGGCCGAGACGGTGACCTCCTTCATGGTGATGCGGGACGTCTCCTTGTCCGCCGCGCCCATCACGACCCTGATCGGCGCGATTTCGTCGCTGAACTTGCCGGCCGTCAAGGCGGCGGCCGCCTTCTGCTGGCTGCGCGCTCCGTACTCGTCCTGGCGCTCGCGCGGGATGTTGTAGCGCTTGGAGACGTTCTCGGCCGTCTGCAGCATCGGCCAGTAGATCTCGGGCTTGTTCCGCTCGAGCCAGTCCTCGTGCAGCATGTGCTTGTTCATCTCGTTCTGCGTACACGAGATCGATTCCAAGCCCCCGGCCGCGTAAATGCCACCCTCTCCGGCGAGGATGCGCTGCGAGGCGATGGCGATCGTCTGCAACCCCGAGGAGCAGAAGCGGTTGACGGTGAGGCCCGCCGTCGCCACGGGCAGGCCGGCACGCAGCGCAATCTGCCGCGCGATGTTCGCGCCGGTCGCGCCCTCGGGATGGGCGCAGCCCATGATCACGTCTTCGACCTCGGCGGGATCGATTCCCGCGCGCGACACGGCTTCCTTCACAACGTGCGCGCCGAGGGTGGCGCCGTGGGTCATGTTGAAGGCGCCCCGCCAGGACTTGCACAGCGGCGTGCGCGCGGTGGAAACGATCACGGCTTCGCTCATGTTCCGCTCCTAGTTGAAACGCTTGCCTTCGCTTGCAAGCTTGTCGAGCAGCGCGGCCGGCTTCCAGAAATCCGGGTCGCCGTGGGGATTCGCGGCGAGCCGCTTCATGGTCGCGACCACGTTGTACAGTCCCACTTCGTCGGCGTAGAACATCGGCCCGCCGCGGTACAGGGGAAAGCCGTAGCCGGTGAGGTAGACCATGTCGACGTCGGAGGCGCGCGACGCGATGCCCTCGTCGAGGATCGCCGCGCCCTCGTTGACGAGCGCGAAGATCAGGCGCTGCACGATCTCTTCGTCGTCGATCCGTCGCCGCTGCACGCCGATCTCGGCGCTGTAGGCGACGATCATCTTCTCCATGGCGGGATCGGGAATCGCGTCGCGGCGTCCGGCCTCGTAGCGATACCAGCCCAGGCCCGTCTTCTGGCCGAAGCGCCCCTGCTCGCACAGCCGGTCGGCGATCTTCGAGTACTTCATGTCGGGTCGCTCGCGGTAGCGGCGCTTGCGGATCGCCCAGCCGATGTCGTTCCCGGCGAGATCGGACATACGGAACGGTCCCATCGCCATGCCCCACTTCTCCACGGCGCGATCGACCTGGCGCGGCGTCGCGCCCTCTTCCAGCAGAAACAGCGCCTGCCGCAGGTATTGCTCGACCATGCGGTTGCCGATGAAACCGTCGCAGACTCCCGAGACGACGGCAGTCTTCCTGATCTTCTTGGCGACCGCCATGACGGTGGCCAGCACGTCCTTCGCGGTCTTCTCGCCGCGCACGACCTCGAGCAGCTTCATCACGTTCGCCGGGCTGAAGAAGTGCGTGCCGACGACATCTGCGGGACGCTTCGTAAACGAGGCGATCCGGTCGAGATCGAGCGTCGAGGTGTTCGAAGCGAGGATCGCGCCGGGCTTCATCACTCCGTCGAGTTTCCTGAACACCGCTTCCTTCACAGCGATGTCCTCGAAGACGGCCTCGATCACCAGATCAGCGTCCTGGAGGTCGTCGTAGGAGTGCGTAGGCGTCAGGAGTGCCATGCGCTCCTCGACCTGCTGCGGCTTGAGCCGTCCCTTCTTGACGCTCGCCTCGTAGTTTCCACGGATCGTGGCCTGTCCCTTGTCGAGGGCCTCCTTCTTGATCTCGAGCAGGATCACGGGAATGCCGGCGGCGAGAAAATTCGCCGCGATCCCGCTGCCCATCGTGCCCGCGCCGATGACCGCGACCTTTGCGATCTTGCGTAGCGGCGTGTCTTCGGGCACGTCGGGGATCTTGGCCGCCGCGCGCTCGGCAAAGAAGGCATGGCGCAACGCCCGGGACTCCGGGGACTGCATCAACTGCATGAACAATTCGCGCTCGAGCCGCACGCCTTCGTCAAACGGCAGGCCGACCGCGGCCGCGACGGCGTCGACGCACTTGAGCGGGGCAGGGAAGTTCCTCGCGGCCACGGCGACGGTGTTGCGCGCGAACTGAAAGAAACCTTCCGCGTTGGGAAGGCTCAGCTCGATGTCGCGCACCCGCTTGAGCGGGCGCCCTTCGGCCACGACCTTGGCGGCAAACGCAAGAGCGCCAGCGAGCAGCTCTCCCTCGACCATCTCGTCGAAGAGCGCGGTTCCCGCGAGCTTCTCCGAAGGCACCGCCTCGCCGGAGACGATCATGTTCAGCGCCGCCTCGGCGCCGATCAGCCTGGGCAAACGCTGGGTGCCGCCCGCACCGGGCATCAGTCCCAGCTTCACTTCGGGCAAGGCGATCTGCGCGCCTTTGACCGCGACGCGGTAGTGGCAGGCCATCGCGAGCTCGAGCCCCCCGCCCAAGCACGCGCCGCTGATGGCGGCTACGACGGGCTTCCCGGCGTTCTCGACCAAGCGAACCACGGTGTTCAGACTGGGCTCGGCTGTGGACTTGGGCGTGCCGAACTCGCGGATGTCGGCGCCGCCGGAGAAAGCGCGAGCGCTGCCGATCAGCACCAGCGCCTTCACGTTCGCGTCGGCTTCAGCGCGGGCGAGTCCCTCGACGATCTCCCGGCGCAGGTCGAAGCCCAGGCCGTTCACCGGCGGGTTGTTCATGGTGAGCACGGCCGTACGGCCGTGCAGCTCATAGACTGCGGCGCTCATGCCATCTCTCTGTTGAGGGGCGGTCCTTGCGGATTATCGCCCGGCCCGGCCCGCCGAGCGAGCCGCACCGGCGGCTACTGCGGGGCTACGAGGATCGGCAGGATGCTGACGATCTGCCAGCCTTCCGGCTTCTTGACCATGACCAGGTTGATGTAGAGGCGGTTTCTCGAGGGCTCGGCGCCGGGCTCGCCCGCGCTCAGCTGGGTGGGCGCGTAGACCTGCGCGACCCGGCGGCTGACCGAGATCACCCGCAGTTCCTTCCTGTCGACATCGATCTTCCAGGTCCCTTTGTACCGCTCTTCCAGGGTCCTGAGCGCGGCGTCCCGACCCCAGATCGGCCTGCCCCGACTGATCCAGAGCAGGTCCGGCGAGTCCGAAAGCAGGCTTCGCATGCCTTTCAGGTCGTGCGCGTTCTGCGTCGCGATGTACTTGTCGAACACCGCGCGTACTTCCTCTTCCATGGTCGAGGCGCGGGCGAGCGTCGCCGCGGTCGCCAGAACCGCCAACACCAGAACTCTCTTCAACTTTCCCTCCTCAAAGAAACTCCGTGCTTTTCTAGTGGGCCCGCCTGGATTCGAACCAGGGACCAAAGGATTATGAGTCCTCTGCTCTAACCGGCTGAGCTACAGGCCCGTGAAGCGTCCCGCGCCCGCGTCCCTTCGATTCACGAATTGTCCAGGAAACTCTTCAGCCGTTCCGAGCGCGAAGGGTGCCTGAGCTTGCGCAGCGCTTTCGCCTCGATCTGGCGGATGCGTTCCCGCGTGACGTCGAACTGCTTTCCGACTTCTTCGAGCGTGTGGTCGGTGTTCATCTCGATGCCGAACCGCATGCGCAGCACCTTGGCCTCGCGCGGCGTGAGCGAATCCAGCACGTCCTTGGTGACTTCGCGCAACGAAGCGTACATGGCCGCGTCGTTCGGAGCGAGCGTTGCCTGGTCCTCGATGAAGTCGCCCAAGTGCGAATCGTCGTCGTCGCCGATGGGCGTCTCCATCGAAATCGGCTCCTTGGAGATCTTGAGGATCTTGCGGATCTTGTCTTCCGGCATCTCCATCTTCTGGGCGAGGGTCGCCGGGTCGGGCTCCTGTCCGGTCTCCTGGAGTATCTGGCGCGAGATCCGGTTCATCTTGTTGATGGTCTCGATCATGTGCACCGGAATTCGGATCGTGCGCGCCTGATCGGCGATCGAGCGCGTGATCGCTTGCCGGATCCACCAGGTGGCGTAAGTCGAGAATTTGTAGCCGCGGCGGTACTCGAACTTGTCTACCGCCTTCATCAGGCCGATGTTGCCTTCCTGGATCAGGTCGAGGAACTGCAGCCCGCGGTTCGTGTACTTCTTCGCAATCGAGATCACCAGGCGCAGGTTGGCCTCGGTCATCTCGCGCTTGGCACGCCGCGCCTTCGCCTCGCCCGTCGACATCTGCTTGTTGATCTCCTTGAGGTCCTTCAAGGGGATCCCGATCAGCTTCTGGATCGCGAGCAGCTTCTGCTGCTGCTCGAGAATGTTCGGCTCGAAACGCGCGAGCTGGCCGCTCCAGGGCTTCGCCGCGGCAATCTCGTTCTTCACCCAGCGCATGTTGGTCTCGCTGCCGGGGAACTCCTTGATGAAGTGCGGACGCAGCATGCCGCCCTTGTTGACGCACAGGTTCATGATCTCTCGCTCGTGCCCGCGGACCTCCTCGACCATTCCGCGCAGGCTGTCGCACAGCCTTTCGATGATCCGCGCCGTGAAGCGGATGTTCATCAGCTCGTTGCCGATCTGATCGCGCACCCGGATGTACTCCTTGCTGCGGTGCCCGTGCTCGACCAGCGCCTTCTTCATCTTCTCGTAGAGGCGGATGATCTTGGCGAAGCGCACCAGCGCATCTTCCTTCAGCTGCAGCAGGCTCGCCGAGAGCGCGGCGTTCTCGTCTTCCCCCTCGGTTTCCTCCTCCTCCTCGGGCTCCACGTCGTCGGCGAGCTCCTGGATCGGCTCGTCCTTGGCGTTCGGGTCGATCAGGCCGTCGACCAGCTCGTCGATGCGCATCTCGTCGCGGCTGACCTTGCCGGAGAGATCGAGGATCTCCGCGATAGTCGTCGGGCACGCGGAGATCGCCTGAATCATATGCTTGAGGCCATCTTCGATCCGCTTGGCAATCTCGATCTCTCCCTCGCGGGTCAGAAGCTCGACCGAGCCCATCTCGCGCATGTACATGCGCACCGGGTCGGTGGTACGACCGAACTCCGGATCGACCGTCGAGAGCGCGGCCTCGGCCTCTTCCTCGGCGTCCTCGTCGGGTACGCCCGCCGGCGCGGTTTCCGAAATGAGCAGCGCGTCCGCATCCGGCGCCTCGTCGTACACCTGGATGCCCATATCGTTGAACGTCGAGATGATGGATTCAATCTGCTCGGCGTCGACCATGTCGTCGGGCAGGTGGTCGTTGATCTCGGCGTAAGTGAGGAAGCCGCGTTCCTTACCGAGCTTGATGAGGTTCTTCAGGCGCGTGCGGCGAGCCTCCGCGTCCTCGGGACGGCTCTCTGCGCGCAGCAGCAGCGCGCGCTCGGCGTCGCCGTTGCGGCGTGGCCGGCCCGCCTTGCGCAGCTTGAGCAGCTCCTGCGCCTGCTGCTTGAGCTGCGCCTTGAGCTCCTTCTCCTTCTGCTTCGCGAGGAGCGCGGCTTCCTTCGCCTTCGCCTTCTCAAGGGCCGCGAGCTCCTTCGCCTTGGCTTTCTCGCGGGCGGCGATCTCCTTGGCCTTGGCTTTCTCACGCGCGACGCGCTCGCGCTCCTTCTGCTTCTCCTTGGCGACCTTCAGTCGCGCTTTCTCCCTATCGGCGCGCTCGCGCGCCTTTTGCTGGGCGACCACCTTGCGGAGCCGCTCCTTATCTCTCGCGGCTTCGAGACGCGCGCGCTCCTTGTCCTTCGCAATCTTTAGCCGCGCCCTCTCCTTCTCCTTGGCCGCCTTGGCGCGGGCCGCCAGCAAGGCCTTGCGGGCCTCCTCTTTCTCCCGGGCCGCCTTGGCCTTGGCCGCTTCCTTCAAATTCATCCTGCGAACCCTTTCCTTTTCCTTAGCCATCCGCTTGCGCTTCAGCTCCAGCGCCTTGCGCTCTCTCAGGCGCTGCTTTTGCAGGCGCAGCTTCTCCGCGGCTCGGGCTTTCTGGGCCTTGAGCCTCGTTGCCGCTTTCGCGCGCGCTGCCTTAGCAAGCTTCTGATTCGCCATGATTTCTCATCCCTCCGCGGCGTCGAACGAAACCCTAAATTATAGCATTTTTGGGGCGGATGTCGGGCTGAGCTTGGACTTCGCCCAACTGTGAGACCAAATTCCGAATTTCGGTCTGTTCGGCAGGGGTATGCTCCGCCTTCGCAGCCAAGGCATTGAGCCTCACCTGCCGCTGCTCACGCTGCCAATTTGCGATCTCGCCGCGGAATTCTGGTTCCATATGGTCCGCTTCGAGCTTGATTTCAAGTAGCTTGGCCTGGCTGGCTGCAAGGGCCGTGGCGAATTCACTGTCCTTGAAGTGTTCGATGAGCTCGCCGCCTTGCGCACGCGGGCTGCGCCGATAGAAATCGACGACCGCAATGAGCATCCGGCCCTCAAGGGAACCGGCGTCGAGCATCGCTGACGGCACTTCGGCAGCCAGGGCGGGTTTCGCTAGGAGGCACTTGAGCAGGGTGTGCTCCCGCTTGCTCTGCGGAAGCTGCGCGGCGCGCGGCGCCCCATGCGCCGGGGCCGCTCTCGGGTCGTGCCCGCGCGCGATGCGGATCTCCATCAGCCGTGCAGCGTCTTCCTGGCTCATGTCCGCCGCCGCCGCCAGCGCCCTCAGGAGCTGCAGGCGCAGCGTCGGCGCAGACAGCCTCTGAAGCAGCGGTTTCGCCTCGTGTACCAGCCGCGACCGACCTTCCGCCGTGCCCGTGTCCACCCGCCCTCTGAGCTCGCTCAGAAGAAGCTCCGACAGCGGGCGCGCCTCGCCCAGTTTCTTCTCGAAAGCCTTGCTCCCCTCCTCGCGCACGAAGCTGTCCGGGTCGTGTTCCGGGGGAAGAAAGAGAAACCTCGCGGCCTTGTTGTCGGCGAGGTAGGGCAGGCTCACCTCGAGCGCCTGCCATGCGGCCTTGCGGCCTGCGGCGTCGCCGTCGAAGCAGAACACCACCTCGTCGGTCTGGCGCAGCAGCTTCTGGACGTGGACCGAGGAAGTCGCGGTGCCGAGGGTCGCGACTGCGTACTCGACACCGTGCTGGGCGAGAGCCACCACGTCCATGTAACCCTCGACGACGACGACGCGGCCCGCGGCTCTCACGGCAGGGCGCGCTTGCGGAAGGCCGTAGAGCTCGCGCCCCTTTTCGAACAGTGCCGTTTCGGGCGAATTGAGGTACTTGGGCTCCCCTTCGCCCAGAACCCGGCCCCCGAAGGCAATCACCGAGCCGCGCTGGTTGAGGATGGGAAACATGATCCGGTCGCGAAAGCGGTCGTAGCGGCGTCCGCCCTCGCCGTCGATCACGAGGCCCGCGTCCTTCAGCGCCTTGTCGGCGTAGTTCGGGAAGACGCGCTCGAGGTTCTGCCAGCCGTCCGGAGCATAGCCGATGCCGAATCGCGCGGCGATCTTTCCGGTGAGCCCACGACCCTTGAGGTACTCGACCGCGCGAGGAGAGTTCTTGAGCTGCTCGCGGTAGTACTCGCAGGCCTGCTCCATGATCGCGTACAGGTCGGGGCCCGGGTCGGATTTTCTGTCGCGATGCTCGAATTCCGGCATCTTCATCCCGACAGATTCCGCGAGGTCCTTCACCGCCTCCACGTACCCCAGGCCCTGATACTCCATAAGGAAGGAGATCGCGTTCCCATGAGCCCCGCAGCCGAAACAGTGATAGAACTGCTTGCTCGGACTGACGGTAAACGAGGGAGTCTTCTCGGAATGGAAGGGGCAGCAGGCGAGGTAGTTCGAGCCGCCCTTTTTCAGGGGAACGTAGCGCTCGATAACGTCGACCACATCGACGCGATGGAGCAGTTCTTGCTTGAAGGAATCGGGAATCACGTCAGGATTGCGATACGAAGAGTCGCCCCAGCAAGCGCGCCTTGCACACTGGGCGGTCTAAGCCCCTCCCTCCTCGCCATGTACTCTTTATAGGCGAAATCTCCAAGAACGCAAGCGCGAACCGGACTAGCCCGCGAGTTTCGCCTTCACCATCGCCGACACTTTACCCAAGTCGGCGCGTCCCCCCAGCTTGCTCTTCAGCATCCCCATCACCTTGCCCATATCCGCAACACCCTTGGCGCCCGTCTGTCCAATCGCGGCCGAGACTTCCTCGGCGATTTCGGCGTCCGTCATCTGTTTTGGCAGATAGCCCGACAGGAGGTTCAACTCGAAGGTCTCGACGTCGACCAGATCCTTGCGGTTGGCCGCCTGGAACTGCGAGATGGAGTCGCGGCGCTGCTTGATCATCTTCTCGATCACCGCGGCGATTTCTCCGTCCGAAAGGTCCTTGCGCTCGTCGACCTCGCGCTGCTTGATCGCTGCGAGCAGCAGGCGTATCGCGGAGAGGCGCTGCGCCTCCTTCGCCTTCATCGCGGCCTTCATATCGTCGGTGATCCTGGATTTCAGAGACATGATAGTGAGACTGACCCGTGTTCAGGCATCGCAGAAACGGCAAGGGCTGGACGGGTTCTCCCGGTCCAGCCCTCGATTCTCGGCCCTCGATCCTAGTAGAGCTTCGGGGGCAGTGTCTGGCTGCGCAGGCGCTTGTAGTGGCGCTTCACTGCGGCAGCGAGCTTCCGCTTGCGGTAGGCCGTCGGCTTCTCGTAGAACTCGCGCGCGCGCAACTCGGTCAGAAGTCCGGTTTTTTCCACGGTCCGCTTGAAGCGGCGCAGGGCTACCTCGAAAGGCTCGTTTTCCTTGACGCGTACGGTCGGCATGCCGGTCCGTCTCTCAGATGAAAGGACGCGGATTGTAGCAGAAAGACGCTGCGCCGGTCATCCCGCGCTGGGAGCACGGCGCCAGCGCGGACCGCTGAAGCGCTGAAACACGAGATACAGGGTCGGCAGCACGACCAGGGTAAGCAGCGTCGCGGTCACCAGGCCTCCGATCACCACCACCGCCAGCGGCTTCTGAGTCTCCGAGCCGATCCCGGTCGAAACGGCCATGGGAAGCAGCCCCAGCATTGCCAGCAGGCCGGTCATGATCACGGTGCGCATCCTCGTCAAGGACCCCTGCATCACGGCTTCCTCCGGGGATGCGCCGGCGTTACACAGTTGATTGAAGTAGGCAACCATGACGACGCCATTCAGGACAGCCTGTCCGAACAACGCGATGAAACCGATGGCCGCGGATACCGAGAGAGGGATTCCCGTGACGAGCAGCGCGAAAATGCCTCCGATCAGGGCGAACGGGATATTCAGCAGTATGAGAAGCGCGCTTCGGAAAGCCCCAAAGGCGTCGAACAGGAGCAAGAAGATGATCAGGACAGACACGGGCACGATGACGGTCAGCCGAGCCATAGCGCGTTCCTGATTCTCGAATTCGCCCGACCATGTAATGCTGTATCCAGGCGGGAGCTTGACCTTTTCGGCGACGCGCTGCTTCATATCGGCGACGACGCTCCCCATGTCACGGTTTGCGATGAATACGCCGATTGAGTGGACGCGAACGCCGTTTTCGCGGGCTATGTTCATCGACCCGCCGATGGTCTGAAACTCGGCCACTTGCGAGAGCGGAACATAGGCGCCGTCTGGCGTAGTCACTGTGATCGCCTTGAGGTTCTCGATCGAACGCTGCGAATCCTTCAGGCGCACGGCGACGGCGAAATGGCGCTCGCCCTCCCAAAGCTGCGTCGCAGGTTTCCCGCCCAGAACCATTTCGATCACGTCCTGTATGTCGGCCACATTCAGTCCATAACGCGCCGCCGCTGCGCGATCGACTCGAATAAGCAACTGGGGCAGCTCGCCAAGCCGGTCGATGAAGGCGCGCTTGACCCCACGGACGTCTCTGACGGCGTTCAGTACCGCCACCGCATTGTCGCGCAGCACATCAAGGTCATCCCCGAACACTTTTATCACTATCTGCCCGTCGATCTGTGAGATCGACTCGAGAACATTGTCCCGGATCGGCTGCGAGAAGCTCACCTCGATGGCGGGGAAGCGAGACATCGCGCGGTCCATCTCGTCCACCAGCCGCGCCTTGCTCACGCCCGATCGCCACATAGACTCGGGCTTCAGATTGACAAGAATCTCGCACATGTTTATGAGCTTTGGGTCGGTGCCGTCCTCGGGTCGACCGGCCTTCGAAATGACGCTTTCCACTTCCGGAACGCTGGCGAGCGCCGCGCGGAACTTCGCGGTCATCTGCTGAGCGTCTGTCACCGAGACCGATGGAGGGAGGTTCACGTTGACCCAGATCGAGCCCTCGTTCAGCTCCGGCAGGAATTCCGTGCCTAGCATAGGCACCACCGCAAGGCTCGCGGTGAGTGCGGTCAGCGCGATTCCGATCACCGTCTTCTTGTTCTGGATCGCCCAAGCGAGCACTGGCTCGTACACACGCTTGCACGCGTGGACAAGGGGGTTCTCTTTCTCGGGGAGGTTCTTTCGCAGCAGCCCGAGGCACAGCAAGGGCACGAGCGTCAGCGACAGGATCAGCGAGCCCACGAGAGCCGAGGTTACCGACCACGCCATCGGCGAAAAGATTCGGCCCTCGTGACGCTGCAGGGTGAATATCGGGATGTTCGCCGCAATGATGATCAGCATCGAGAACAGCGTCGGCCGCCCTACTTCCACGGTAGCGTCGAGAATCTTCTGAAGCCTCGGCGTGCGGTCGTGGGCGTTCTCGGTCAGCTTGCGGAAGATGTTCTCCACGACGATAACCGCGCCGTCGACAATGATGCCGAAGTCCATGGCGCCGAGGGACAGCAGATTCGCCGGAATTCCCACCCATGTGAGGCCAATGAAGGTGGCGAGAAGCGACAGCGGAATCAGGGCCGCGACGATGAGGGCCGCACGAAGGTTGCCGAGGAAGAGCAGCAGCACCAGCGTAACCAGGGCCGCACCCTCGACCAGGTTGGTGAACACGGTCGTCAGCGTCTTGTCGATCAACCACGTCCGGTCGTAGAAGGGAACGATCTGCACGCCTTTCGGAAGCCCCGATGCGTTGAGGAGCTCGACCTTCTCCTTCACCGCCTTCAGCACCTGCGACGGGTTCTCCCCCTTCCGCATGAGAACGATTCCGGTCACCGCGTCGTCTTCGCCGTCCTGGCCGACCAGGCCCTGACGCGGCACCGCGCCGAGGCTGACCGCGGCGAGGTTCTTCACCAGGACCGGAACGCCGTTCCTCTCCGCAACAACGATGTTGCCGATGTCCTCCGCAGAGCGCAGCAGGCCGATCCCGCGGATAAGGTACTGCTGCTGACCCTGCTCGAGATAGCTGCCGCCGACGTTCGAATTTCCGCGATCGAGCGCTGCGAAGAGTTGCTGCAGCGTTACCTTGTAGTCGCGCAGTCGTCCGAGATCCGGGTTCACTTCGTATTGCTTGATCAGCCCGCCCATGGTGACGATATCGGCAACCCCTGGAATCAGACGAAGCTGCCTTTCGACGACCCAGTCTTCGATTGAGCGTAGCTCCCGCGCGTCGACAGTCTCGGACTTGAGCCGGTAACGGAAAATCTCGCCGATCGGCGTCGAGAGGGGCGCGAGCTGAGGCTGAGCGCCCGGTGGCAGATCGACCCCGTTCAGCCGCTCCACGACCTGCTGGCGTGCGAAATAGGCGTTCGCGCGGTCGTCGAAGGTGATGATGATGAAGGACAGGCCGAACTGCGTATGCGAGAACATCCTCACCGCGCTCGGTAGGCCCGACAACGCCACCTCTAACGGCACCGTAACCTGCTTCTCCACCTCCTCGGCGGCGCGTCCCGGAAAGAGCGTGATGACGTTCACCTGCGTATCGGTGACGTCGGGGAATGCTTCGATCGGGAGCGACCTGAACGCCGCCAGGCCGCCTGCGATGAACAGGATCACCCCGAGCACGATGAACAAGGGCTTGGTTAGAGCGAACGAGACAACGCGCTCGATCATTTTGCGTTTCGGATTTCCGGGCGCCGCAGAGCTATCGCCGATGCGCAGGCCGCGGGGTGCCGTCAACGCAGAGAACGGACCCCATGCAGGTCAGTCCGCCGCACCCATGGCGAGCTGGCGATACAGGCGAAAAAGAAAAAG
>DASSQD010000040.1:0-2015 GCA_035702665.1 Burkholderiales bacterium | reverse complement strand
CGCAGGGCGAGGAGTTCGGCGACGTGACCGCCGCTCGAGCTGCCGTAGATGCCGATCTTCGACGCGTCGCCGTTCCACTGCGACGCCTTCGACTTGAGCCAGCGCACGCCATAGTTCGCGTCCTGCACGCAGGCGGGGTAGGGTGCCTCCGGCGCGAGTGTCATGTCGATCGCCACGACGAGCACGCCGCTCGCCGCGATCGCGCGGTCCATCGGTTCCTCGGCGGTTCGGTCCTTCCTGTTCCAAGCGCCGCCGTGCAGGTCGAGCACGGCGGGAAAGGGCCCCGCGCCTTGAGGCTGGTAGACGCGCGCCATCAGCTGGCGGCCCTTCGCCGTGCGCCGGAATTGCACCTCGCTCACCTTCAGATCGAACTTCGCCGAAGGATCGTACGCCCGCGCGGCTGTGGACCTCAGGCCCGCCGCACCCGCTACGCCGAGCGCGCTCATCGTCTTCAGAAACGCCCTGCGGCCCGAGGAATCGACGCCCATGACCTTCAGAGTTGCGAGAGCATGGTTTCCGCGCCGCTCACCTCGTACTTCCCCGGCGCCTCGACGTTCAGCTTCTTCACGACGCCGTTCTCGACGAGCATCGAGTAGCGTTGCGAGCGCACGCCCATGTTGCGCGCGGTGAGGTCGAGCTCCAGCCCGAGCGCCCTGGTCCAGTTGACGCTGCCGTCGCCCAGCATGCGCACCTTGCCGCCCGCCTTCTGGTCGCGGCCCCACGCCGCCATGACGAAGGCGTCGTTGGTCGCGATGCACCAGATCTCGTCCACTTTCTTCGCCTTCAGCTTGTCGAAGTTCTTCACGTAGCTCGGGAGGTGCTTCGCCGAGCACGTCGGCGTGTAGGCTCCTGGAATGGCGAAGATCACCACCTTCTTCCCCTTCACCGCGTCGGCGACGGCGACGTCCTTTGGCGGCATCGGGCATCCCGCCGCCTCGTCGAATTCGGTGGATTCGGAAAGCTTACCGTCGGGGAGCTTGTCGCCGACCTTGATCGTCATATTCGGTCTCCGGATATTGAGTTTTTTGGAGCGGTTAGCATCGCGCAGTTGCACGGCAAAGTCAAAACGCTTGCCGGCCGGGCAGGGCGTGGCTATATTCCCGGCCATGCAGAGCGCAGCCGAAGCGCGGCAGGACCATCGCCTCACGCTTTCCGAGGTGCTGCAGGCGCTCGTCGCCGAAGGCCTTGTGCCCCGGGCGGACGCCGACAAGCTCATCGCCGACCGCAGGCTGCACCGCGGCGACCATCATCCACTGGTCGTGATCGCCGACCAGAAATGGCGGTCGGCGAAGCCTCCCAACCGCATCCTGGGCCTGGAGTCGCTCACCGAGTGGCTCGCGAAGCAGACGGGGATGGAATACTTCCATATCGATCCCCTGAAGATCAATTTCTCCGCGATCACCGAAGTCATGTCGAGCGCCTACGCGGCGCGCTTCAAGATTCTGCCCGTGGCCGTGAACACGAAGGAAGCGGTCATCGCGACCTCCGAGCCCTACGTCAAGGACTGGGAGAAGGAGCTCAGACAGATGCTGCGGCTGGAGATCCGCCGCGTCCTCGCGAGCCCCCTCGACATCAGCCGCTACCAGGTCGAGTTCTACAACCTCGCGAAATCCGTCAAGGGCGCGGCGCAGAAGGGCGAGCAGCGCAGCGGCATCGGCAACTTCGAGCAGCTGGTCGAGATCGGCCAGACCAACAAGCAGCTCGACGCCAATGACCAGCATATCGTGCACGTGGTGGACTGGCTATGGCAGTACGCATTCGACCAGCGCGCCAGCGACATCCACATGGAGCCGCGCCGGGACGTCGGCGAGGTGCGCTTCCGCATCGACGGCGTGCTCCATCCCGTGTACCAGATTCCCATGCCGGTGATGGCCGCGATGACCTCGCGCATCAAGATCCTCGGCCGCATGGACGTGGTGGAGAAGCGCCGCCCGCAGGACGGCCGCATCAAGACGCGCACCGCCGACGGCCAGGACGTCGAGCTGCGCCTGTCGACGCTCCCCACGGCCTTCGGC
>DASSQD010000039.1:0-17554 GCA_035702665.1 Burkholderiales bacterium | reverse complement strand
ACCAGTGTACCTCGGCTAGCCGAACCGCGCCGTCGGACAGGCGTACTTGCGCGATGCCCTTCCGCTTGCGCCATCGGCCACGGCCGTAGAACTTCCGAAGGCGTGCGAGCTCTCGGATGGACGATCCAGTCGCGAAAGTTTCAACATGCGTTACCTCACCGACGATCTCGAAGTACATCAGCTGCCGATATTACGCAATGCCTTAGCTGCCGTCTAACGTCTTGGTGTGCGGCGGGCCGGTACGATGCTCAAAGATGCAGCGGTGCCGGCGGCCCGTCCGCACCACCTAAAGTTAGGCGCGTCATTCCTGCGACCGTTTCCAACGATAGCTCAAAACCAGCGCCGTGATTGAAGTCGCCAACAGAAGCGGGTAGATCAGGAACAGGTCTACGCGGATGTTCCATCTCCTCTCGAACGCGAGCCACTCCCAGAGGGCATAGAGGCCCCACAGCGCGGCCGCCGCAAAGAGCGGCCAGCTGCGAAAACGGCGGTTAAAACGTTCGAGCACAGCGCAGGCGATGAATGTGAGCAGGAACGCCCCTGCGACGACTGCGACGCGTCCGGGTTCCCAAACGAAAAAGTCCATTCCTCGTTTGCGCCTAACTTCCAATAGGCAGCAAGGCTGCCGTTGAGCACAATCATAATCGGTTTGTGATTGGGTCAACTCCAGTTGAATCAGGGCGTTAATCGGCTGTATAATCATACAGTCTCTTGCATATCACGCAGGAAATGGATCAAGAGCCTGATTCTTCTGCGGAAAAATCCGCCGGCCTACCAAGCCCCAGGCTGCGCGAGCTGCTTCACCGCGCCATCGCTGCGCGCTTTTACAGCCGGCGCACTGAGAAGACGTACTGGTACTGGATTCGGTATTTCATCCGATTTCACGGGCGTCGCCATCCATTGCAGATGGGTGCTGCGGAGGTGACGGGTTTTCTCAACTGGCTCGCCACGGAGCGTAACGTCGCTGCGGCAACGCAGAACCAGGCACTCAACGCTTTGCTGTTTCTGTACAAGCATGTTCTGGATCGCGAGCTGCCCTGGTTCGAGGGGCTCGTGCGGGCGAAGAGGCCGGTGCGCTTGCCGGTAGTCCTGTCCGAGGCGGAGGTTCGCCGATTGCTCGCGCAGCTGGATGGGTTCAAGTGGTTGATGGTGAGCTTGCTCTACGGAGCCGGCCTGCGCCTGCAGGAGTGTCTGATGTTGCGGGTAAAGGACGTTGACTTCGCATACCGCCAGATCGTGGTGAGGGACGGCAAGGGCGGGAAGGACCGCGTCACGATGCTGCCGGAGAACCTGGTGCAGCCGTTGCAGGCGCATCTGGGCCGGGTGAGGCGGCTGCATCAGCGCGACCTGGAAGCGGGTTACGGCGAGGTCTGGCTCCCGCACGCGTTGGCCCGCAAATACCCGCGCGCCGGCCGCGAGTGGGGGTGGCAATTCGTATTCCCTTCCGGGAACCGTTCCCCCGACCCAGAAACCGGGGTCATCCGCCGGCACCACATCTATCCCGACACGGTGCAGCGCGCAGTGAAGCAGGCGGCGAAGGCCGCGCAGATCATTAAGCCGGTCGGATGCCACACTCTCCGCCACTCCTTCGCCACGCATCTGCTGCAGTCCGGTCACGACATCCGCACGGTTCAGGAGCTGCTCGGGCATTCGGACGTGTCGACGACGATGATCTATACGCACGTGCTGAACCGCGGCGGACGCGGGGTGAGGAGCCCGCTCGACCGTCTGGAGCAGCCACGCGCGGCGTATCGAGCGGCGATGGCGCGGCCGGCCACGCCGATGTAATCTGTCCGGGCTCATCCGGCGTCCGTCATGCTCCCCGAGGACTTCCATCCCGTCCTGCAGCGCTGGTGGGAATCGCGCTTCCGCGATCCCGCAGGCGGAGTGCTGCCGCCCACCGAGGCGCAGCTCGAGGGCTGGCGCGCGATCCGCGCGGGCGGACACGCGCTGATCGCCGCGCCGACGGGCTCGGGCAAGACGCTCGCCGCGTTCCTGGTTTCGATCGACCGGCTGTTGCGCGAAAGCCTCGAGGGGGGCGACCTCGCCGGGCCCCGCGGGCTGCCCGACGAGGTCCGCGTGATCTACGTCTCGCCGCTCAAGGCGCTGTCGGCCGACATCCACAAGAATCTGGCCGAGCCGCGCCGCGAGATGAAGCGCATCGCCGAGGAAGCGGGGCTGCCGCCGGTGCGCATCACCGCGGCGGTGAGGAGCGGCGACACGCCCCAGGCCGAGCGCGCGGCGATGCTGCGCTCGCCGCCGCATATCCTCGTCACGACGCCCGAGTCGCTCTACCTGCTGCTCACGGCCGAGCGCTCGCGCAAGATGCTGGCGACCGCTCGCGTGGTGATCGTCGACGAGATCCACGCGGTGCTCGAGTCGCGACGCGGCGCGCACCTCGCGCTGTCGCTCGAGCGGCTCGACCACGTCTGCGGCCGGCGCTTGCAGCGCATCGGCTTGTCGGCGACGCAGAAGCCGATCGAGGAGGTGGCGCGCTTCCTCGTGGGTACGGAAGGCTCGGATTGCGCGATCGTCGACCGGGGGCACAAGCGTCGCATGGACCTCGCGATCGAGGTTCCCGGCTCGCCGCTCGAGGCGGTGATGTCGCTTGAGGTGTGGCAGGAGATCTACGCCCGCCTGGTGGAGCTGGTCGAGTCGCACCGCACCACGCTGATTTTCGTGAACACGCGGCGGCTCGCAGAGCGCATGGCGCACCAGCTATCCGAGCAGCTCGGCGCCGAGCATGTCGCCGCGCACCACGGCAGCCTCGCGAAGGAAGTACGGCTCGCGGCCGAGACCCGGCTCAAGGAGGGGCAGCTCAAGGTGCTGGTGGCGACCGCGTCGCTCGAGCTCGGCATCGACATCGGCCACGTCGATCTCGTCTGCCAGATCTCCTCACCGCACCGCATCGCCACGTTCCTGCAGCGCGTCGGGCGCTCGGGGCACACGGTCTCGGGCCTGCCGAAGGGCCGGGTCTTCCCGCTGACGCGCGACGACCTGATCGAGTGCGCGGCGATGGTGCGCGCGGCGAGGGACGGAGAGCTCGACCGCGTCGTCATTCCCGGAAAGCCGGTGGACGTGCTCGCGCAGCAGGTGGTTGCCGAAGCGGCGGCCGAGGAGTGGGACGAGGAGGCGCTGCTCGGCCTCTTCCGCCGCGCCTGGCCGTACCGCGAGCTGAGCGAGGCGGAGTTCTCCGAGGTCGTGGCCATGCTCGCCACCGGCTACGCGACCAAGCGCGGCCGGCGCGCGGCGCTGCTGCACTACGACGCGGTGCACCGGAAGCTGCGCGCGCGCGCGGGCTCGCGCATGACCGCGATCCTCTCGGGCGGCGCGATCCCCGAGGTGTTCGACTACCGCGTGCAGCTCGAGCCCGAGGGCACGTTCATCGGGACGCTGAACGAGGACTTCGCGATCGAATCGCTCCCCGGGGACATCTTCCAGCTCGGCAACACTTCGTGGCGCATCCTGCAGATCGGCAACGGCGTGGTGCGCGTCGCCGACGCGAAGGGGCAGCCGCCCTCGATGCCGTTCTGGCTGGGCGAGGCCCCGTCGCGCTCGGACGAGATGAGCGCGGCGGTGTCCAGGCTGCGCGCCGGCGCGGACGAGCGCCTTCCCGGGCCGGAGCAGCCGCGCAGGCCCGACGAGGCCGAGGCGGCCGCGAAATGGCTCGAGGAAGACTACGCGCTGCCGCGTCCCGCGGCGGAGCAGATCGCGGCCTACCTCGCCGAGGGCAAGCGCGCGCTCGGCGTTCTGCCGGCGCGGGAGACGCTGGTGCTCGAGCGCTTCTTCGACGAGGCGGGCGGCATGCAGCTGGTGCTGCACGCCCCGCTCGGCAGCCGCATCAACAAGGCCTGGGGCCTCGCGCTGCGCAAGAAGTTCTGCCAGAGCTTCAACTTCGAGCTCCAGGCGGCGGCGACCGACGAGGCGCTGGTGCTGTCGCTGGGGCCCATGCACTCGTTTCCCCTTGAAGAGGTGTACCGCTATCTCAATCCGAAAACCGTGCGCGAGACGCTGGTGCAGGCGGTGCTGCAGTCTCCGATCTTCGAGACGCGCTGGCGCTGGACCACGACGCTCGCGCTCGCCGTGCCCCGCAGCCGCAACGGCGCGCGGCTGCCGGCGCAGATCCAGCGCATGATCGCGGAGGAGCTGCTCGCCGCGATCTTTCCCGACGCGGCCGCGTGCCAGGACAACATCCAGGGGGCGCGCGAGGTACCCGAGCACCCGCTCGTCGACCAGGCGATGCGCGACTGCCTCGAGCAGGCGATGGACCTGCCGCAGCTCGTCGGCGTCCTGAAGCGCGTCTTCGCGGGAGAGTTGAAGCTCGTCGCGCGCGACACGCCCGAGCCCTCGGTGCTGTGCCACGAGATCCTGAACTCCGCCGTCTACACCTTCCTCGACGACGCGCCCCTCGAGGAGCGCCGCACCCGCGCCGTGTACACGCGGCGCGCGACCGAGGCGAGGAGCGCCGACGACCTCGGCGCGCTCGACGCCGAGGCGATCGCGCGGGTGCGCGAGGAAGCCTGGCCCGCGGCGAATACGGCGGACGAGCTGCACGACGCGCTGCTGCTCGCCGGATTCATTCGCGCGGAAGAGGCGGCTCCCGACTGGCGGATGCTGTTCGGGCAGCTGGTCGCGTCGGGCCGCGCTTTCGACGCCGCCGGCTTCTGGGTTTCCGTCGAGCGCTTCGACGAGCTGAGCGCCGTCGTTCCGCAGAAATCCGCTCCGGCCATTCCGGAGCGCCTCCGCGGGTCCTGGACGCCCGAGAACGCAGCTCGCGAGCTGGTCCGCGGCCGCATGGAGGTGCTCGGTCCCATGACGGCGCGCGGGCTTGCCGACTCGTTCCACCTTCAAGCAACCGCGCTCATCGACCGCGCGCTGCTCGCGCTGGAGGGGGAGGGAAAGCTGCTGCGCGGCCGGTTCACTCCGGGCACGGAAGCGCTGGAATGGTGCGACCGGCGGCTGCTCGCCCGCATCCACCGCTACACCCTCAACCGCCTGCGCGCCGAGATCGAGCCGGTCAGCGCCGCCGATTTCATGCGCTTTCTCCTGCACTGGCAGCACGTCGCGGGCGAGACGCGGCTAAAAGGCGCCGAGGGCCTGGCCGCGGCCGTCGAGCAGCTCGACGGGTTCGAGCTCCCGGCCGGCGCGTGGGAGCAGGACGTGCTCGCCGCGCGCGTGCAGGACTACGAGCCCGGCTTCATCGACCGGCTGTGCCTTTCCGGCCGCGTCGCCTGGGGACGCATCACGCCGGCCAACGGCTCGAGCAAGGCGCCGCTCCGCAGCTCGCCGATCGCGTTGATGCCTCGCGAGCACGCCGGCCTGTGGCGTCCCGCGGCCGAGCCCGAGGCCGGCGACCTGAGCTCCGAGGCGGGCGCCGTCCGCGACGCGCTGCGCTCGCGCGGCGCGTCCTTCTTTCACGAGATCGTCGCCGCGACCCGGCTTCTACGCGCGCAGGTGGAGCGTGCGCTCGGCGAGCTCGCCGGGGCCGGCCTGGTCACCGCCGACAGCTTCGGCGGGCTGCGCGCGCTGCTCGCGCCCTCGGAGAAGCACCGGAAGCGCTCGCGCCGGCGCGGCTCGGAGGTCGGCGTCGACACCGCCGGACGCTGGGCGCTACTCCACGGCGACGCGCACCCCGACGAGAAGGCGCGGACGGAATCGATCGCGCGCGTGCTGCTCGCCCGCTACGGTGTTGTATACCGCGCGCTGCTCGCGCGCGAGCCGAGGTTGCCGACCTGGCGCGAGCTCGCCGCGGTATATCGGCGCCTCGAGGCCCGCGGCGAGATCCGCGGCGGGCGCTTCGTTTCAGGGTTCGGCGGCGAGCAGTTCGCCCTGGCGGACGCCGTCGGGCGGCTGCGCGCGCTGCGCAGGCAGGACAAGACCGGCGAATTCACCGCGCTCTCCGCGGCCGATCCGCTCAACCTCGTCGGCATCGTCACCCCGGAGGCGCGCGTCGCCGCGATCGCGCCCAACCGCGTGCTGTTCCGAGACGGCCTCGCGATCGCCGCGCTGGAGGCCGGCGAGGTGCGGCGCCTGGCCGCATCGGAGCACGACGACGCGACGCTGAAGTCGCTCTTCTGGCCGCGGTCGAGAGGCGTCGGGCCCGATCTGCGTCCGCTGTCCCAGGCGGCGCGCAAGCGATGGCTCGAGCGCCGGACACGGGTGCCGCTGCCGGGATAGCTGCGCTAGCCCAGCATGTCCGCCCAGATATTCTGGGCCCAGCCCCGGGCGTAGGTGCCTTCCAGCTCGCTTCGCGCCGCGGACACACCCGATGCCCCCGGCACGACGGCCATGGTCTTCTGCGCCGGATCGTAGCGATGCACCGACGTGACGTGTATCGCTTCCTTGTCACTGACGTAGCTGTAGCAGGCATTCGCGATCACGGGCTGCGGGTTCGGCTGGCGGCCGTTCATCAGCTCGACGATCGCGGCGGCGGCGAGCTTGGCGTGGTTGTTGGCCATGTGGCCGGACTTGGGCATCGCGGGAGCCGACAAGGTTGCGTCGCCGAGGACGTGGACGCGCTTGTGCGCGAGGGATTCCATGCTGAGCCAGTCGACGCCGCACCAGTGCGTGCCTCCGGTCGTCAGGCCGGCGTTGCGCGCGATGCCGGCCGCGCGCATGGGCGGCAGCACGTTGAGCACGTCGCCTTTGATCGTGTCGAAGTCGGTCTTTACGGACGCCGCGCGCACGTCCACGGCCCTGACCTCCGAGTTGTTGCGGTACTCGATGAGGCCTCTGTACAACTCGCCCCATGCGGCCTTGAAGAGCGCCGGCTTGGAGACCAGGTCCTCGTTTGCATCGAGCACCAGCACCTTGGAGCGCGGCTTCACCCGCTTGAGGTAGAAGGCGACCTGGCAGGCGCGCTCGTAAGGCCCGGGAGGGCAACGGAAGGGTGCGCGAGGGACGGTGATGACGAAAACGCCTCCGTCGCTCATCGCTTCGAGCTGCCGCCGCAGGGCGACGATCTCGGAGCCCTTCCACGCGGCCAGGATCGCCTTCCGCGCCTCCGCGTCGTAGCCCTCTATCTCGCCGAACATGAGATCGACGGCGGGCGAGACGACGAGCCGGTCGTACGGCAGGTCCGCGCCGCGCGCGAGCGCGACCTTTCTGCTTTCGACGTCGATCCGGGTGGCCTCGTCCTGGATCACGCGCACCCCGTAGGCGCGCAGCCCCTCGTAGCCGCGCGTGATGTCGGCGAGGGTCCTCGTGCCGCCGAGGATCAGGTTCGACACCGGGCAGGAAACGAATTCCGCCTCGCGCTCGACCAGCGTCACTTCGATCGCGCCGGCGCTCCACAGGCGCAGGTATTTCGCCGCGGTCGCGCCGCCGTAGCCCCCGCCGATGACGACCACACGCCCGATGGTCTTCTCGGGCGCCGCCGGCTCCGTTTCGCAGCCGGGAAGGAAGGACGCGGCCGCGACGGCGCCAGAGGATTTCAGGAAGTCGCGTCGGCTGAGTCGGGCCACGGCGGCTAGCGCGTCCTGGCGGACAAGTAGGCGGCGATCGCATCGATCTGATCGTCGCTGTAGCCTTTGGAGATCTGGCCCATCACGGTGGCCGCGCGCTTGCCGGTCCTGAAATCCCGCAGCTTCTGCGCCATCTCCGAGCGATCAAGGCCCGCAAGGCTCGGCATGTCCTTCTGGCCTTCGCCCTTCGTTCCGTGGCAGGAGGCGCAGGCGGCGGCGAGATCGCGCCCCAGATTGGAGTCGGGTGGTTGCGCGGGCGCGTCCGAAACCGCACCCCAGGCGAGGGCGAGGACCAGCAGCGGACGGCCGCCCATCCTTCAGGTTTCCGGCGTGGTTTCCGGGACCTTCTCTTCCGAGAACTTCAGCGCGATCTTGCCGCCCTCGTCGATATCCACGGTGACCTTGCCGCCGTTGGCGAGCTTGCCGAAGAGAAGCTCGTCGGCGAGGGCGCGCCGGATCGTGTCCTGAATGAGCCGGGACATCGGCCGCGCGCCCATGAGCGGATCGAAGCCGCGCTTGGCAAGGTACTCGCGCAGGGCGTCGGTGAATATCGACTCGACCTTCTTCTCCTGCAGCTGCGCCTCGAGCTGCATCAGGAACTTGTCGACCACGCGCAGGATGATGTCATGGCCGAGCGAGCCGAAGGAGATGGTGGCGTCCAGGCGGTTCCTGAATTCGGGCGAGAATATGCGCTTGATCTCGGCGCTCTCGTCGCCCGGCTCCTTCTTGCCGGTAAAGCCCATCACCGGCTTGTTCAGGCTCTCCGCGCCGGCGTTGGTCGTCATGACGATGATGATGTTCCGGAAGTCGGCCTTCCTGCCGTTGTTGTCGGTGAGCGTCCCGTGGTCCATGACCTGCAGGAGGATGTTGAAGATGTCCGGGTGCGCCTTCTCGATCTCGTCGAGCAGCAGCACTGCGTAGGGTTTCTTCGTCACCGCCTCGGTGAGGAGGCCGCCCTGGTCGAAGCCGACGTATCCCGGGGGAGCGCCGATCAGGCGCGACACCGCGTGCCGCTCCATGTACTCGGACATGTCGAAGCGGTGCAGCTCGATGCCCATGCAGTAGGCGAGTTGGCGCGCGACCTCGGTCTTCCCGACCCCCGTGGGGCCGGAGAACAGGAAGCAGCCGATCGGCTTTTGCGGATTGGCGAGCCCCGAGCGCGCGGTGCGGATCGCCGAGACGAGCGCGTCGATCGCCTTGTCCTGGCCGAACACCACGGCCTTCAGGTCGCGGTCGAGGTTCTTGAGCGCGGTGCGGTCGTCCTGCGACACCGAGGCCGGGGGGATGCGCGCGATCTTGGCGATGATCTCCTCGATCTCGGTCTTGCCCACCACCTTCTTCTGCTTGGACTTGGGCAGGATCTTCTGCGCGGCGCCGGCCTCGTCGATCACGTCGATCGCCTTGTCCGGAAGATGCCGGTCGTTGATGTAGCGCGCGGAGAGCTCGACCGCGCTGGTGAGCGCGTTGCCGCTGTACTTCACGCCGTGATGCGCCTCGAAGCGCGATTTCAGGCCGCGCAGAATCGCGACCGTCTCCTCGATCGAGGGCTCGGGCACGTCGATCTTCTGGAAGCGCCGCGACAGCGCGTGGTCCTTCTCGAAAACGCCCCGGTACTCGTTGTAGGTGGTCGCGCCGATGCACTTGAGCGCGCCGGTCGAGAGCGCGGGCTTGAGCAGATTCGATGCGTCCAGGGTCCCGCCGGAGGCGGCGCCCGCGCCGATCAGCGTGTGGATCTCGTCGATGAACAGGATCGCGTTGGGGTTGTCGACGAGCTGCTTCAGCACCGCCTTCAGCCGCTGCTCGAAGTCGCCCCGGTACTTCGTTCCCGCGAGGAGCGCGCCCATGTCGAGCGCGTAGACCTGGCAGCGCGCGAGGATCTCGGGCACCTGGCCCTCGACGATGCGCCGAGCGAGGCCTTCGGCGATCGCGGTCTTGCCCACGCCGGCCTCGCCGACGAGGAGCGGGTTGTTCTTGCGGCGCCTGCACAGCGTCTGTATGACCCGCTCGATCTCGCGCTCGCGCCCGATCAGCGGGTCGATCTTTCCGACCAGCGCCTGCGCATTCAGGTTGAGCGTGTAGGTCTCGAGGGCTCCGCTCGACTGCTGTTCTTCGCCCGCGGTCTCCTGCTCGGCCTCGCCGCCGCCCTTGGCTTCCTTGGAGGCCGGCGCCTTGGTGATGCCGTGCGAAATGTAGTTCACGACGTCGAGCCGGGTCACGCCCTGCTGGTGCAGGAAGTACACGGCGTGCGAGTCCTTCTCGCCGAAGATCGCGACCAGCACGTTGGCGCCGGTGACTTCCTTCTTCCCCGACGACTGCACGTGCAGTATGGCGCGCTGGATCACGCGCTGGAAGCCGAGCGTGGGCTGGGTATCGATCTCCTCCGTTCCCGCCACGGTCGGGGTGTGCGCGGTGATGAAGTCGCCGAGCGCCTTGCGCAGCTCCTCGATGTTCGCGGCGCACGCGCGCAGCACCTCTGCCGCGGTCGGGTTATCCAGCAGAGCGAGCAGCAGGTGCTCCACGGTGATGAACTCGTGCCGCTTCTGGCGCGCTTCCACGAACGCCATGTGCAGACTGACTTCGAGTTCCTGCGCGATCATGTTTCGTCCACTGTCCTCATCGGAGCCGGCGAGGGTCGCGGCCCTCGTGCGGCTCTCTCAGGTTTCCTCCATGACACATTGTAGCGGGTGCTGGTGCTTGCGTGCGTAGCCGACCACCTGCTCGACCTTGGTCGTTGCGACGTCCCTCGGGTAGATTCCGCAGATACCCATGCCCTCCCTGTGGACCTTCAGCATGATCTGCGTCGCCTTTTCCCGCGTCATCGAGAAGAATCTCTGCAGCACGATGACCACGAATTCCATGGGCGTATAGTCGTCATTCAAGAGGATGACCTTGAACAGCGGGGGAGGCTTGAGCTTGGCCTTCTTGGCCTCGAGTAACGTGCCTTCCCGCATGCGCGTTGCCATACGTCACTTAACTTATGCCAGATGCACCCACCCGTCAAACCTTCGGGGTCCTTTCCGAGCAGAAGCTCACGCTCATAATGTAGTCGCTGACATTACCCCAAGCAACCTCAAACGTGCCGGCAGAACAAAGAGTTGACGCATCCCCGCGCCACTTGACGACTCCGCCCAAAACGCGTAAAAGGCTCCCTGTGTTTGTCCTCCATGCGGTCTGCAGGTTCAAATCCCTCTGCTGCGTTGAAGTACAGGCATAGTTGGGAGAAATTCCCGTTTCAAAAATTCAGGAAGGTTCTATGCCAACAGGTACGGTAAAGTGGTTCAATGATGCCAAGGGTTATGGCTTTATAACCCCGGATGACGGCGGCGAGGATTTGTTCGCGCACTTCTCCGCAATTCAGATGAGCGGCTTCAAGACGCTCAAGGAAGGACAGAAGGTCAGCTTCGAAGTCACGCAAGGCCCGAAAGGCAAGCAGGCTTCGAACATCCAAGCCGCGGGCTGAGAGACTCGCGGTGTGATCGGGCGGTGCGGCCGCCCGATCTTGCAGGGCCCCCCTCGTTTTCGGCCCGGCCGAGCTGGGCCAGGCGCTGTCTTGCCTCCCGCCTTCTGCGGGACAGCGCGGTTCGTCCGGTTAGCGCAATAGAATCGCCCGTTACCAAGAACCCGAAGGGCCCCGCGAGGATCGTGAGCTGCTCTTTGATTAATATGAAAAAAAGAGGTAGCATCACGATTCCCTGTCAACCTTCAGTCAGACAGGGCGTTACTGGAGTGGACTGGTTCCTGAAGCCAAGGACTGGTCACAACCTGTTCCTTAACTTCACGGAGAGGAAAACATGAGGAAGCTGATCTCCATCCTGATCGCGGCGGTGTTCGCTCTTTCGAGCGGCTTTGCCCTTGCGGCATCGCACACCGGCGCCCAGCCGATGGAAAAGAAGGATGAAATGAAGAAGGGCGACAAGAGCAAGAAGCCCAAGAAGTCCTCGAAGAGCAAGAAGGACGCCGCCAAGAAGGACGAGATGAAGAAGTAGTTCGCCTCGAGCGAACGACAGGGCAGGGCTCAACCCCCTGCCTTTTTTATTTCAAGATCGAGAACTCGCCCTGAAAATTCCCGCCACCGCAGCCGCCGGATTGTCCGCCGCGCTCACCGCGACGGCTTCGCTCGCGCAGCTGCCGACCGTAGAGCTGACCGCGGGGATCCACCTGATCCACGCCGAGGTCGCCGATACCTTCGAGTCGCGCGCCCAGGGCCTGATGTTCCGCAAGTACCTCGGGCCGAACGAGGGAATGCTGTTCGTGTTTCCGCAGATCGACCGGCCGTGCATGTGGATGAAGAACACGCTGATTCCGCTGTCAGTGGCGTTTCTCGACGCGCAGGGCAAGATCGTCAGCATCTCGGAGATGCAGCCGCAGACCGAAGACAGCCATTGCGCCGCGGGGCCGGCCAAGTTCGCGCTGGAGATGGCCGGCGGCTGGTTTGCGTCCAAAGGACTCAAGCCCGGCGCGACGCTCGTCGGCGTGTCGAAGGCCCCCGCCTCGCGCTAGCCGCGCGGCTTAAGGGCGAAAGAAAAAGCGGACGGCCTGCCGTCCGCTTTCGTGCCCGGGCTGACGCTTCTAGCCGAAGAAGAGCGCGCTGTGCGCGCCCGCCGCCATGAAGTAGAGCATCGGCATGGAGAGCATGGTGTTGGTCCGGGACGCGAGGAAGGCGACGCGGCGCGCCTTGTTCTTCTCGTCGTCGCTCGCCGACACGATCCCCAGAATCTTCTTCTGATTCGGCCATATCAGCACCCACACGTTGAACAGCATGAACGTGCCGAGCCACGCGCCGACGCCGATCGGGTAGTACGCCTTGTTGAGGAAGAGGAAAGCGTCGAGGAAGTGGCGCGAGAGCAGCGACGCCCCGGCGAGCCAGGTGACCACGGCCCCCCAGCGGAACCAGAACAAGGCGCGCGGCATGACGTGCTTGGAGATGCCGGCCCCCGTGCCGTCGGCCGCGGCCGCCTTGGCCGCCGCGACGTTGACGAAGTTGAAGTAGTAGAGCAGGCCGATCCACATCACGCCTGCCATGAAGTGGATCCAGCGGGAGAGTGCGGGTACCCAGTCCATGTCAGCCTCCCAAAGCGTGCCGGATAATCATGTGCAGGACCAGCGTCAGGACCAGGCCGCTGATGACCGTGCCCCAGAGCGAATCAAGCGGATTCTTCATAGTGGTTCTCCCGATGATCGGAGGCGTCATTCTCTGTCCAAAGCAAGGCCGATTGCAAGCTCCCGCGTCTCGATGCGCGCTCCCGCGGTTCCCCGCGACAGGCGCAGAGTCACTGCCTCGCCCAGGACCAGCTCGGCGCTGTCGCGCACGATGCGTCCGTCGGCCTTCTGCACGATGCCGTAGCCGCGCTCCAGCACCTTCGCGGGATCGAGATGGGAAAGACCGGCGCCCAGGCGCGAGCAGCGCGACGCCGTGCGCTCGAGCGCGACGTGCACCGCCGCACGAAGCCGTGAATGGAAGTGCTCCGGGCGCCGGTCGATGAGCAGTCGGGCGGCCGCGCTCACGATCCGGAGGCGAAGCCGGGCGAGCGCCTCGCCCTGCGCTGCCAGCCGGGCTCCGGGGTGGACCACTCGCCGCGCAAGCTGATCCACGTGCAGCATGCGGCGCTCCAGCTCGCGTCTGGCGGAGGCGTCGATCTTCCGCGCGAGCGCTGCGACCGCATCGAGAAGGCGCTGGCGCTCGGGGCTCACCAGCTCCGCGGCCGCCGTAGGCGTCGGCGCGCGCCGGTCTGCCGCGAAGTCGGCGATGGTGAAGTCGGTCTCGTGGCCGATGCCCGTCACGACCGGAATGGGGCAGGCGCGCACGGCACGGGCGACGATCTCCTCGTTGAAGGTCCACAGGTCCTCGATGCTGCCTCCGCCGCGCACCAGCAGGAGGACGTCGCACTCGCCCCGCCGCCCGGCCCGGCGAAGCGCAGCGGCGACATCCTCCGCCGCGCGGGGGCCCTGGACCGATGCCGGGTAGAGGACGACCGCGATCGACGGGTTGCGTCGCCCCAGCGTCGTGAGGACGTCCCGCAGCGCCGCCGCGTCCCGCGAAGTGACCACGCCTATCGTGCGAGGAAGAGCGGGCAGCGGGCGCTTGGCCGCCGCATCGAACAAACCCTCCTTCTCGAGCCTGTCGCGAAGCCGGACGAACGCCTCGAACCTCGCCCCCTGTCCCGCGCGCCGCATGGTTTCGACGTTCAGTTGGAACTCGCCCCGAGCCTCGTACAGAGACACCAGAACCTGCGCCTCGATCTGCATGCCGTCCCGAGGTTCCCAGTCCAGCTGCTGCTGGCGCGAGCGGAACATGACGCACCGCAGCTGCGCGTGCTCGTCCTTCAGAACGAAGTAGACGTGGCCCGATTTCGCAAGCGTCAGGTTGGAGATTTCGCCCGTGACCCAGAGGAGCGGATAGCGGTGCTCCAGAAGGTCCCGGACGCTGCGGGCGAGCGCCGAAACGGTGAGAATCCGGGGACCCGAAGGAAGGGAAGCCGGCGCCAGTCCTCGTTCTTCGGGCATGGCGCCGATTCTAAACCCAATGGACCGGCGGTCAAGATTTCATCACGGAGCAAAAAGCCTTAGTCGCGATTCACTTAGGCCTCTGCGCGGGTGGCTATGCACATCCTTATCCACAATATCTGTGGATAAGACTGCGCTGCGAACCGACACGAGCGGCTCTCGAATTTGCTCGTCTTGCCGAATTCGCGGTCGCAGGCTACAGTGGGCGCGATTTTTTTGTCCGGAGATCGCTGTTGTTTGCCATCATCCAGGCGGCGGGTTGGCCGATCTATTTCCTCCTCGCCGTGTCGATCGTCGCGGTGGCCCTCATCATCGAAAGGTTCATGATCCTTCGCCGGGAGAAGATCATCCCGAGCGGCCTGCTGGAGAAAGTGCTGGTCGCCTACCAGAGGAAAGGCGTCAGCGACGAGATGCTCGAGCGCCTCTCCCAGGACTCCCCGCTCGGCCAGGTTCTGGCCTCGGGGCTGCGCAACTATCGGAGCTCGCGCTACGTGATGAAGGACGCCATCGAGGAGACCGGGCGCGCCGTGACCCACGAACTCGAGCGCTTCCTGACGACGTTGGGAACCATCGCCACGATCAGTCCGCTGATGGGCCTCTTCGGCACCGTCGTGGGCATGATCGAGATATTCGGCTCGCAGTCCCCGAGCGGGTCCAATCCCATTGAGCTGGCGCACGGCATCTCCGTGGCGCTGTACAACACCGGCTTCGGGCTGGTGATCGCCATCCCGGCGATGATCTTCTTCCGCCACTTTCGCGGCCGGGTCGAGAGCTTCGTCGTCGAGATGGAGCTGCAGGCGGCGCGCCTCGTGGACGTCGTCCACGCCGAGAGCCTCGAGCACCAGGCGCCTCCGGACGTGGAGTCATGAGATTCGCGCGCACCGCGAAGGACGACCCGGAGATCAACCTCATCCCGATGATCGACGTGCTGCTCGTGATCATCATTTTCCTGATGCTCACGACCACTTACGCCAAGTACGCCGAGCTCAAGATCAACCTGCCGAGCGCCGACGCCGAGAAGAAGCTCGAGCGCGCCAACGAGATCGATGTCGTCATCAGCGCCGCCGGGCAGTATCTGATCCAGCGCAGGCCGGTCCAGTTCCGCAACGTGGGCGAGCTCGCCGACGATCTCAGGCGGGCCGCAGCCGGGATGAAGCAGGCGATCGTGGTCATCAACGCCGACAACAACGCCACCCATCAGTCGGTGATTCGCGTCATGGACGCGGCGCGCCAGGCCGGCATCGGGCAGGTGGTGTTCGCCGTGGAGCAGACGACGAAGTAACGCGCCGCGCGCGCCCATGACGGAATCCGAGTTCGCGGCCCGCCACTGGTATCGGCTGAGCCCACTTTCGGTGCTCCTGTATCCCCTGAGCCTCGTCTTTCGGCTTGCGGTCGCCGTGCGCCGCCTCGCGTTTCGCCTCGGCGTGCTGCGCTCGACACGCGCTGCGATTCCGGTGATCGTCGTCGGCAATCTCACCGTCGGCGGCACGGGAAAGACCCCCCTGGTTCTCGCGCTGGTCGAGGCGCTGCGGGCACGCGGACTGCGGCCGGGGATCCTCAGCCGGGGATACGGCGGCGCGAGCGCTTCGCCCCGACCGGTCGCGGCCGGGGACGACCCGCGGCGGTCCGGCGACGAGCCCGTGCTCCTCGCCGAGCGGTCCGGATGTCCGGTATGGGTCGGCGCCGACCGGGTCGCGGCGGCCCGCGCGCTCGTCGCCGCGCATCCTGAATGCAGCGTGATTCTCTGCGACGACGGCCTTCAGCATTATCGGTTGCGGCGCGACTTCGAAATCGCGGTCGAGGATGAGCGCGGTGCCGGCAACGGCCTGCTGCTGCCCGCGGGGCCTTTGCGCGAGCCCGAGAGTCGCCGCGTGGATGCGACGGTCGCGAACCGCGGCGAGCCCGGACGCGGGAAGTTCGCCATGCGGCTGATCGCGAGCGGCCTGTACCGCGTCGGGGACGCGCCCGTGCGCCTTCTGCCGTCGGAGCTCGCCGGCAAGAGGCTGCACGCCGTCGCGGGCATAGGCAACCCGGGGCGCTTCTTCGCCACGCTCTCGCGCATGGGACTCGCATTTTCGGCCCACCCGTTTCCCGATCATCACGCGTTTGCGGCCGAGGATCTGCAGTTTTCAGACTGCGACCTCGTGCTGATGACCGAGAAGGATGCGGTAAAATGTCGGCGCTTCGGCCGACGCGATCTGGTTGCCGTGCGCGTCGAGGCGGAAGTCGACCCGGCTCTTGCGGAGCTCATTCTGGAACGCATTCGTGGACGCGCGCCTGCTTGACATCCTTGTGTGCCCGATATGCAAGGGGCCGCTCGTCTACCGCGCCGCGCACGCCGAGCTGGTCTGCAAGGCGGACCGGCTCGCGTTCCCGATCCGGGACGACATACCGGTGATGCTCGAGGAAGAGGCGAGAAGGCTCGCCCCCGAAGAGGAAGCGGGCGAATAAGAGGCGGACAATTCCGCCTGCCGCATGCATTTCACCGCCATCATTCCGGCGCGCCTGGCCTCCACCCGCTTCCCGGGGAAGGCGCTCGCCGATCTCGGAGGGAAACCCATGGTGGTGCGGGTCGCCGAGCGCGCGCGCGAAAGCGGCGCGGACCGGGTCTGCGTCGCAACCGACCATCGCGACATCGTTCAGGCGGTCGAGCGCGCGGGGTTCGAGGCCGTCATGACGCGCGCGGATCACGGCACGGGGACCGACCGGATCGCGGAGGTGGCGGAGCGGTTCGGGCTCGAGGCAAAGGCGGTCGTCGTCAACGTTCAGGGCGACGAGCCGCTGATCGAGCCCGGCCTCATCCGCGCCGTCGCGACGCTGCTCGCCGACACGCCCGAGGCCGCCATCGCCACGGCCTGCCATCCGATCCGGGATGCGGAGGAGTTCTTCGATCCCAACACCGTCAAGGTGGTCCTGGATCACGCGGGCCTCGCGCGCTACTTCAGCCGGGCGCCGATCCCGTGGGCCCGCGACGCCTTCGCCGCGTCGAGGAAGCTGCCGGCGGAGATGCCGTGCCATCGCCACATCGGCATCTACGCCTACCGCGCCGAGTTCCTGCGCGTGTTTCCCAGGCTTGCGGTGTCGCCACTCGAGCGCTTCGAGGCTCTGGAGCAGCTGCGCGCGCTGTGGCACGGCTACGCCATCGCGGTGGCCGTGCGTCAGGACGTGCCCCTGCCCGGCGTGGACACGCCGCAGGATCTGGAGCGCGTCCGGGCCTTGTTTGACCGCGCCAGCCATAAACGGTAACTTCGTGGCCGGGGCGTCGCACGACGCTCCCCGCGGGAACTCAAAGAAGACAATGAGGCTCATCCTTCTCGGGCCGCCTGGGGCGGGCAAGGGGACCCAGGCGGCGCTCATCCGGGACCATTTCCGGATTCCGCAGATCTCCACCGGCGACATGCTCCGCGCCGCGGTAAAGGCGGGCACGCCGCTGGGCGTCGCCGCCAAGAAAGTCATGGACGCGGGACAGCTGGTCTCGGACGAAATCATCATCGGCTTGGTGAAGGAGCGCCTGAAACAGGTGGATTGCAGGAACGGCTATCTGTTCGACGGTTTTCCGCGCACGATTCCCCAGGCCGAGGCGATGC
>DASSQD010000038.1:0-32992 GCA_035702665.1 Burkholderiales bacterium | reverse complement strand
CATGGCTGACGCGCTGCTCCTGAAGGATGTCCACGCGGGCTACGGCGAGACCGTCGTGATCGAGGACATCGGGTTCTCGCTCCCCGAGCGCGGCTCGCTCTCCGTGCTGGGACGCAACGGGGTCGGCAAGACGACGCTCCTCGCGACCATCATGGGCCACACGACGTTTCACGCCGGCGCGATCGAGTATCAGGGCAGGCGCATCGAGCGGCTCCCCGTCTACGAGCGCAACCGGCTGGGCGTGGGGTTCGTGCCGCAGACGCGCGACATCTTTCCGTCGCTCACGGTGGAGGAGAACCTCACGGTCGCGGCGCGGCCCGGGCGCTGGACCCTCGAGCGCGTCCACGATCTGTTTCCCAGGCTCGCCGAGCGCCGCAGGCACTGGGGCAACCAGATCTCGGGGGGCGAGCAGCAGATGCTCGCGATCGGCCGCGCGCTGATGGGAAATCCCGCGGTCCTCCTCATGGACGAGCCGCTCGAGGGGCTGGCGCCGATCATCGTCGAGGTGCTGCTGCAGGCGCTGCAGCGGCTGATCCGCGAGGACTCGCTCGCGGTGGTGCTGGTCGAGCAGCACGCCAAGCTCGCCCTCGAGGTCACACAGGGCACGCTGGTGCTCAATCGCGGGCGCATCGCGTACAGCGGTCCGAGCGCCGACCTCCTCGCCGACCCGCAGCGGCTGACGAGCTTGGTGGTGGCCTGAAACGATGGCACCATGCCGATCCGGCTTCTCGCACTCTTCCTCGCCGCGATGATGCTTACCGTTTCTTCCGGCGCAGAGGACCCGGCCGCTGCGGCGCGCGCGCGAATGGTCGACGACATCGCGGCGATGGCGCGCGAGACCGGCGGCGAGACCGGCCGCCCCAGGTTCGGCGACGCGGTCATGGCCGCGATGCGCAAGGTACCCCGCCACCGCTTCGTCCCTTCCTCGGAAGAAGGCCACGCGTACGAGAACCGGCCGCTGCCCATCGGCGAGGGGCAGACGATCTCGCAGCCCTACATCGTCGCCCTGATGACGGATCTGCTCGATCTGAAGCCCTCGGACAGGGTGCTGGAGGTCGGAACGGGCTCGGGCTATCAGGCGGCGATCCTCGCGGAGATGGTCGCCAGGGTCTATACGATCGAAATCGTCGACCCGCTCGGCAAGCAGGCTGCGAAGGTCCTCGCCGAGCTGGGCTATCGCAACGTCGAAGCGCGAATCGGCGACGGCTACGGCGGTTGGCCCACGGCGGCTCCTTTCGACGCCATCATCGTCACGGCGGCGCCACCCGAGGTCCCGCAACCGCTGATCGATCAGCTCAAGGCCGGCGGCCGCATGGTCATCCCGGTGGGCGGTCCCTTCGTGGGCCAGGAATTGCTGCTGGTGCATAAGGAGGCTGACGGCAGAACCACGACGCGGCGAACCCTGCCGGTGAGATTCGTTCCGCTGACGCGGGATCAGCGCAACGTGGCAAAATAGACGACATGCGAGATTACTGGCTGAGCAAGCTATTCTTCGATCTTCAGAGCTCGCCCCCCCTGGGGGCGGAATACCGCACCGACCGCAAGAAGATTCTCGATCGGTACCCGCTGAAGCCCGAGGTGCGCAAGGCGGTCGAGCGCGACGACGTGGTGTTCCTCGCTTCGCGGGTGAATCCCTATCTCCTGCGCTTCTATTTCGTCGTCGCCGGCATGCCGGAGTCGGAATTTCTCGCAAAGGTGCGCCGCGCCGGCGCCGAAACCGCGGCGAGGTCCAGCCATGGCTAAGCTCGTCGGCGTGTACGCTTCCAGCCACGCGCCGCTGATCATCCGCGGCTGGAAGGACGTGAGCCCGGAGAACCAGAAGAGCCTGTCGCGCTCCATGAGCGAGCTGGGCGCGCGCATCAAGGCCGCCAGGCCCGACGTGATCATCGAGATCGCGCCCGACCACTGGGTGAATTTCTTCATCAACAACCTGCCGAGCATCTGCGTCGGCATGGGCGAGGAGCACGACGGGCCCGCCGAGCCGTGGATGAAGGAGTGCCCGTACAAGAAGATCAAGGGCCACCCCAAGCTCGCCCACCACATCGTCGAGACGGCGCTCGAGCGCGACTTCGAACCTTCGATGTCGCATCACCTGACGCTCGATCACGGCTTCTGCATCCCGCTGTGGCGCGGGGGGCTCGACCCCCTGCCGCCGATCGTGCCGATCATCTTCAACGACCTCGAGCCGCCGTATCCGACCGTGCGGCGCTGCCTGCAATGGGGCGCGATGCTCGCCGAGGCGGTGCGCACCTACCCCGATGACATCCGCGTGGCCCTGCTCGCCACCGGGGGTCTGTCGCACTCGATCGGCGAGCCGACCATGGGCGAGATCGACGAGCCCTTCGACCGCGAGTGCATCCGGCATTTCGAGAGCGGCGACGAGCGCAAGCTCGTCGACTTCCTCAACGAGCGCCTGCCCACGATCGGCAACGGCGCCGCCGAGATCCGCAACTGGGTCGCCGCGCACGGCGCCGCCCACCAGCGCGGCTTCGAGCTGATCGGCTACTGCAACTGCCCCGAGGTCTACGTCGGCTGCGGCTACGCCGCGTGGAACCTGGGCGCGCGCGTTTGAACCGCCTGCTCCAGACGACCATCGCCGGCAGCCTGCCCAAGCCGGCCTGGCTCGCGGAGCCGAAGAAGCTCTGGGCGCCCTGGCTGCTCGAGGGCGCCCTGCTCGACGAAGGCAAGCGCGACGCCATGCGCCTGGTGCTGGCCGACCAGGAATCCGCCGGCATCGACATCGTCACCGACGGCGAGCAGACCCGCCGCCACTTCGTCACCACGTTCATCGAAAATCTCGAGGGCGTCGACTTCGAGCACAAGCGCACCGTGCGCATCCGCAACCGCTACGACGCCGACGTCCCCGTCGTGGTCGGCAAGGTGGCGCGCAGGCATCCGGTCTACGTCGAGGACATCCGCTACCTGCGCTCGCAGACGAAGCGCCCCATCAAGGCGACGCTTCCCGGCCCGATGACCATGGTCGACACGCTCTACGACGACTATTACAAGAGCCGCGAGAAGCTGGCGCGCGATTTCGCCGCTCTCCTCAATCAGGAGGCGCGCGAGCTGGAACACGCGGGCGCCGACGTCATCCAGTTCGACGAGCCGGCCTTCAACGTCTACATGGACGAAGTCAGGGACTGGGGCGTGGCGGCGCTCGAGGCGGCCGCGGCGGACCTCAAGTGCAAGACCGCGGTGCACATCTGCTACGGCTACGGCATCAAGGCGAACAACGACTGGAAGAAGACCCTGGGGTCGGAGTGGCGCCAGTACGAATCCATCTTTCCGCTGCTCGCGGAATCGAAGATCGACCAGGTCTCGCTGGAGTGCGCCCGATCGCACGTGCCGCTCGACCTGCTTGCCCTGCTCAAGGGCAAGGACGTCATGGTCGGCGCGATCGACGTGGCGAGCGACGCGGTCGAGACTCCCGAAGAGGTCGCGGCGACCCTCCGCGCGGCGATGAAGTTCGTTCCGGCGCAGAAGCTCTACCCCTGCACCAACTGCGGCATGGTGCCCCTGGCGCGCGACGTGGCGGTCGGCAAGCTGAAAGCGCTGGCGGCCGGGGCGGCGCTGGTCCGAAGGGAAATAGGCGCGTAGGATCGGGCCGGTGAGCCGTCTCCTCGCCGCGCTGCTGCTGTGGTGCGCCAGCTTCGCCGCGCAGTGTGCCGGCGTCTCACCCAAGCTGGTCGTCGTGATCGTGATCGACGGGCTGCCGCAAGAGCAGGTTCTCAAGTACCGCGACCAGTACGGCCCCGGCGGAATCAACCTCCTGCTCCAGAAAGGAGCCTGGTTCGGAAACGCCCACCAGGCGCATGCGGTGACGTTGACCGCGCCCGGACACACTGCGGTGCTCACCGGCGCGTATCCCTACCAGAGCGGGATCATCGCCAACGAGTGGATCGACCCCAGGACCCTCGAGGAGACCTACTGCACGGGCGATCCGGCGCATTCGTATATCGGCGAGGAGACCAAGAGGCTCGACGGCACTTCGCCGGCAAACCTGCGCGTCAGCACGCTGGGCGACGAGTTGCGCTACGCGAACGGCGGACAGTCGAAAGTCATTGCCGTCTCGGGCAAGGACCGCGGCGCGATCCTGCTCGCGGGCAAGACCGGTATTGCCTACATGTACATGGACAAGACCGGAAGATTCTCGAGCAGCACCTACTACATGAAGGAGCACCCGCGCTGGTGGCAGGCTTTCTACGCCGGTCGGCCGCAGGACCGGTGGCTGGGAAAGTCCTGGGCGCCCCTGCTGCCCGAATCGGCCTACGCGCGCTCGATCTCCGACGGCGAGCCATGGTTCCTCAACTACCGCGGAATGGGCAACCGGTTTCCCTTCGTCCTTCCTCCCGGCGGCGCCTACTACGGCGCGCTCATCAGAACGCCTTACGGCGACATCGCCACGCTGGATTTCGCGCGCGCGGCGATAGAGGGCGAGGATCTCGGCAGGAATCCCGCGGGAGCGACCGACATCCTCGCGATCAGCCTTTCCACCCACGACTACGTCAACCACGGCTTCGGCCCGGAGAGCCGCGAATCGCAGGATCATCTGCTCCAGCTGGACCGCGCTCTCGCGTCCTTCTTCGGGTATCTCGCCAAGCGCGTCGGGCTCGAGCGGGTGCTGATCGCGCTCACCGCGGATCACGGGTTCCTGAACGCGCCCGAGTACAGCTCGTCCAAGGGTTTCGCCGGCCAGCACATCGACTCGAAGAAGCTGCTGGCGGAGCTGAACGAGAAGCTGGCGGCGCGCTTCGGCGCGGGGACCTATGCCGTTCGATACTCCTACCCCACGGTGATCCTCGACCGCAAGCTCATCGCGGAAAGAAAGCTCGCCTTCGCGGAGGTCGAGTCCGCCGCGGCCGGCGTCGTCGGCGAGTATCCCGGGATCGCCGCAGTCTACACGCGCACCCAGCTCGAGCGCGGCGCCGTCGCCGGACGCCTGGGGACGCTGGTCCAGCGCGCCTGGAACCGGCAGCTGAGCGGCGACCTCTACGTCGTGCAGCGCCCCTACGCGATGTTCGGCGACAACGCCGCGACGCACGGATCGCCCTACGCTTACGACACGAACGTACCGCTCATGCTCCACGGCGCGCCGTGGATCAGGCCGGGATCCTACGGCAGCTACGCCGAGGTGGTCGATCTCGCGCCTACTCTGGCGTTCCTACTCGGGACGCGGCCGCCGTCGGGCAGCGAAGGGCGGGTGCTGACGGAAATCCTCGAGACTGGCGCGCGCCGCGCCAACGCGCCGAAATAAGAGGCTAGCCCTTCCCCTTAACCTTCCGGATCGCGCGCCAGACGCGGTCGGGCGTATACGGAAAATCGAGGTGATCGATCCCAAGGTGCCGCAGGGCATCGATCACGGCGTTCGCGACCGCCGGCACCGCGCCGGTGGTTCCCGCCTCGCCCGCGCCCTTCACGCCGAGGGGATTGCCGGGCGACGGGATCGAGCGATCGTGCAGCCGGATGTCGGGCATCCGGTCCGCCCGCGGCATTTCGTAGTCCATGAACGTGCCGGTGAGCAGCTGACCGCTCGACGTGTCGTAGATGGCATGCTCGCCCAGCGCCTGCCCGATCCCCTGGGCGATGCCGCCGTGCAGCTGGCCGTCGAGGAGCACGTGGTTGATCACCCTGCCGCAGTCGTCGACCGCCGTGTAGCGCAGGATGTCGACCACGCCGGTCTCAGGATCGATCTCGACCTCCGCCACGTGCGCGCCGGTCGGGAACGAGCGCGGCAGCGGGATCTCGCCCTTCGAGTCGAGCGCGCCCGGGTGCTTCTTCGCGAGGTCCTCGATGCCGATGGAGATGTCCGTCCCCTTCACTCGGAAGCGTCCCTGCCTGAATTCCAGGTCGGTCGCCGCCACTTCGAGGTCTTTCGCGGCGAGCTCGGTGCCCTTCTTCACCACCTCGCGCGCGGCGACGACGAGCGACCCGCCGTGCGCCATCATCGAGCGCGAGCCGATGGTCCCCTCTCCGATCAGCGCGGGGCCATCCGGGTCGCTGGCGCGCAGCGTGATCCTCTCCGGATCCATGCCGAGCGCCTCGCCCACCACCTCCGGGTACACGGTTTCATGTCCCTGTCCCGAGGGGCCGGCCATCGAGTAGAGCAGCGCGCTGCCCGACTCGCCGAACTTGATCATCGCCTCTTCCTTGGGCGCGCCGCCCGCGCCCGCGGGCTCGACGAACACCGCGCAGCCGATGCCGCGCAGCCTCCCGCGCTTCCTCGCCTCGGCGCGGCGCGATTCGAAGCTCCCCCATTCCCCTTGAATGAGCGCTTCCTCGAGCAGTCCCGGAGGATCGCCGCTGTCGTAGACCGAGTGCGGATGCGGGGTCTGGTAGGGGAAGGCGTCCTTCGGGATGAGGTTGCGCTTGCGCAACTCGATGCGGTCGATCTTCGTCTCGCGCGCCGCCTCCTCGACCAAGCGCTCGGCGAGGTAGCAGACGTTGGGGCGCCCCGCGCCGCGGTACGCGGTCGTCGGCGTGGTGTTGGTCAGCGCGAGGCGATGCCGGCCGTACATCACCGGAATCCGATACAGGTTCACCGCGTGCAGGCCCGGGGGCAGCGTGTTGATGAGCGCGCCCGGCGTCGAAAGGTAGGCGCCCATGTTCACGAACCAATTGATCCGGATCGCGAGGAAATGCCCGTCGCGGTCGAGCGCCAGCTCGCCGACCAGCTTGGCGGCGCGGCCGTGGTAGTCGGAAACGAAGGTCTCGGAGCGCGAGGAGGTCCATTTCACCGGACGCCCCAGCGTCTTCGCGGCGAGCATCGCGACGCAATACTCCGAGTAGGCGTCGGAGCGGATGCCGAATCCCCCGCCGACGTCCTGCGCATGCACCATGATCTTCTCGGCCGGAATTCCGGTGATGCCGCTCGCGCTCCCGCGCATGAGCGTCAGGCCCTGCGAGCTCGTGTAGAGATCGTACCGGTCGGCGCCGGCATCGTAAGCCGCGAGGCAGGCCTTGGGCTCCAGCGGGTTGCCGACCATGCGCTGGCTGTCGAGGACCACGCGGGTGACGTGCGCGGCGCCCGCGAAAGCCGCAGCGGTCTTCGCCTCGTCGCCGTACTCGTAGTCGAAGCACAGGTTGCCGGGGATCTCCGGATAGAGCTGCGCCGCGCCGGCGGCGAGCGCGGCCTCCGCGTCGACTTCGACCGGCAGATCGCGGTACTCGACTTCGATCAGCTCGGACGCGTCCTGCGCCGCCAGCGCGGAATCCGCGACGACCAGCGCCACCTCCTGGCCGACGAAGCGCACGCGCCCGTTCGCGAGTCCGTCGCGATGCGGCACCTTGATGCCCACGCCGCCGCGACCCGGATAGCGGGCGATGTTGGGCGTGGACTTGAATCCGGCCTTTGCGGTATCGGCTCCGGTGAATATCGCGGCCACGCCGGGCGATTTCGCGGCCTGCGCGGTGTCGATGGAGACGATTTCGGCGTGCGCCCGGTCGGAGCGAAGGAAGCACGCATACAGCTGCCCGGGAAGATTCCAGTCGGAGGTGTACTTGCCCCGCCCCGTGACCAGCCGGAGATCCTCACGCCGGCCCTTGAATACCGCAGTCATCCGTCTGCCCCCAGGAGAACGCGCTTCGAAACGCTCGGGGGGTCCCCGGCACTCGAACGGTGGATTCGAAACGGTGGATCGATTCTACGCCGCTCTGGCCGATGACGAAGAGTGGTGCGCGCTGTTCGGCGTGCACATGACCACGCGGTTGCGTCCCGCTGCCTTCGCCTTGTACAAGGCGACGTCTGCCGCCCGCAGCACCGCCTGGCCGCTGTCTCCGTAGGCCGGAAAGCTCGCCAATCCGATCGAAACGGTCAGCTTGAGCGTCCCTTCGCCTGCGTTGATGCGTGCGTTCTCGATCGTCTTGCGCACCGCCTCGGCGCGCGATCGCAGCGCCGTCTTCCCCGTCCCCGGAAGAATGATGACGAACTCCTCCCCGCCGGCCCGGCAGGCAATGTCCTCTTCGCGCACGCACGACGCGAGCTCCTCGGCGATCCCGCGCAAGGCGCTGTCGCCCACCTCGTGTCCAAGGGTGTCGTTCACCCTCTTGAAATGATCCACGTCTATCGCCATCACTCCGACGTGCGCGCCGAGGCGGCGCGCGCGCAGCACCTCGCGGTGCAGGCTCTCGTCGAGCTGCCTGCGGTTGTACAGTCCGGTGAGCGGATCGCGCATCGCCTGCAGGTTGAGGTCCAGCTGGCACATCGCCTGCCGCGCGAGGATGCGAAGCGTCTCGAGCTGCCTCGCGCTCAGCTGCCGCGGCACGAAGTCGGCGACGCACAGCGTTCCCAGCGCGTAGTCCTGCGGCGTGACCAGCGGCGCTCCGGCGTAGAAGCGTATGCGCGGCTGGTCGACGACCAGGGGATGGTTCGAGAAGCGCCGGTCCTGGCACGCGTCCGGCACGACGAAGACGTCGCGCTGGCGGATGGCATGCCCGCAGAAGAAGTCCGGGTAGGGAACTTCGCGAATGTCCATGCCGTGGGCCGACTTGAAGAACAGCCGGTTGGTGTCGACCAGGCTCACCAGCGACAGCGGCGCTTCGCAGATGCTCGCCGCAAGGCAGGTCAGATCGTCGAACCGGGCCTCGCGCCCGGTGTCCAGGACGCAGTAGCCGCGGAGAGCGGAAAGCCGCGCGCTCTCTTCAGCTCCCGAGGACTGACGCCGCTCAACCGAGCTCCCTGGCTCTACCGCCATTGTCGGATTCGATTCGATATTGGACGACGGGGAGCGCCAATTTACACTGGCGATGGAACGAGGACAAGGCACGCGTGCCGCGCGCGAGGACTTTCGTGCGCAGTGAATGTGCTTCCTGAAGCAATGCGGTTAAGGCATTGCGGTTCAACGTACTTTAGCGCACTCTTATGCCGCGGAGCCCCACACCGCGGTCGCGACCTCCACGACCAGCTCCAGCTTGCGGCGCTGCACATCTTCCGAAATCGGGTTCCCGCGGAAAGTGCTCGCGAAGCCGCACTGCGGACTGAGGCACAGCCTCTCGATCGGCACGTATTTTGCCGCCTCGTCGATGCGGCGCCTGAGCTCGTCCTTCCTCTCGAGCGACGGCGTCTTGGTGCTGACCAGGCCGAGCACGACGCGCTTGGATGAGCCCGAGGGCAGGAAGCGCAGCGGCTCGAACCCGCCCGAGCGCTCGTCGTCGTATTCCAGGAAGTACGCGTCCACGTCGAGCTGCCCCAGCAGGACGTCGGCGACCGGCTCGTAGCCGCCGCGCGCCGCCCACTGCCCGACCGAGTTTCCGCGGCAGACGTGGATCCCGACCGTCATCCCCGCGGGCCTGCCGGCGATCGCCGCGTTGATCAGCTCGGCGAACTGTCCCGGCAGCCGCGCGAGATCGTAGCCGTCCCGGCGGTAGGTCTCGGCGAGCTTGGGATCGCAGAGGAAGGCGAAATTGGTGTCGTCGAGCTGCACGTAGCGGCAGCCCGCCTCGCCCAGCTGGCGCAGCTCCTCGCGGTAGACCTCGGCGATATCCGCGTGGAACTCCGCGAGGTCGGGATAGGCGTCCGCGCTCACCGCGGCACGGCCGCCGCGCAGCAGCATCGTCGGCGAAGGCATGGTCTGCTTCGCGGTGCGCGCCGTGTTCGCCTTCAGGAACCTGAAGTTCTCCACCTCGATCGGGCGCGCGTGGCGCAGCTTGCCCGCGATCGCGAAGGCGCGCGGTGCGAACGGCTTGCCCTTCTCCTCGGTCCTTGCGTCGAAGCCGCTTGCGGTGTCCTTCACGTCGAGACGTCCCGCGGCCTTTGCGCCGTCGAGCTTCTCGATGAAATCCGCGTGAAACGAGGTGCGCCGGTACTCACCGTCGGTGATCGCGTGAAGGCCGGCCGACTCCTGCATGCGGATGACGTCGCGGATGCAGCGATCCTGCAGCTCCTTCAGCGCCGCGGCCCCGTACTGCCCCTGCAGGGATTTCTCGTGGGCGGCGCGCAGCTCGGGCGCGCGCAGGAGGCTCCCGACCTGATCGGCGCGGAAAGGCCCCAAGCGCTAGCCCCAGCTCGCGAAACCCAGCCCGATGCCCGTTCCCGCGGGCGTCCGGTACGAGGGCGTATACGAGATCCACGTGAGATCGAGGTGGGCGGCCGCGCTTGCCACCACGATCCAGTTGCGGATCTCCGAGCTTCCCGCCTTGAGGCGCCGAGGGTCGAGGCCGGCGAGGAATTCGAAGTCCTTACGCTTCAGCGCCGCGATGACCGCGTGGTCGAGTTCCTCCTCGACGACGAAATGGCTCAATCCGCCCGAGGCGAGCACGCCGACGCGCAGATCCTCCGGGAACGACTCGATCAGCTCTTTCAAGGCCTTGCCCAGGCGGACGCAGCGCCTGGGGAGCGGCGGGTTCGGCGGATTGTAGGTATTGAGGAAGATCGGAACGACCGGCAGCATGCGCGCGCCGTCGCCCGTGAGGTACCAGCGGTGGATGAAGGAATAGGCATGGCCTTCGCTCTGCGCGCCGCCCAGGCCGGCGACCGCGGCGATGTCGAACTCGCGCGCGACCAGGCCCTCGATCAGCGCGAGCGCGAGCGGCTTGTGGCAGGGGTAGTCGGCGTCGGTCTGGTCCTCGTAGCGGCGCATCTGCGCGCGGTTGTACCATTCCTCGGGCCAGGTGAAGCGCTTGGCGTTGGCGCGCGCCGCGTTGCGTATGCTCTCGCCGTAGTAGATCCCGATCGACGGCATGTGCTGGTCCTGGAACAGCTCGTGCTGGTCGTCGCCGACGATCACCAGCGCGTCGAGGTTCGCCCCGGCGATCTCCTGCCGCATCCGCTTCATCGCCTCCTGCACCTCGTGGTAGCGCGCGGTGATCGCACCGTCGGCGACCAGATCGGCGATGTTCGCCGGCGCCGTGGCGAGCACGTCCTGGTACGAGCGCGGCCTGCCCTCGCGGTCGTAGTACTTCATGCGCAGGTCGCTCTGGCGGAAGCCGCGCAGCCAGTCCTGCAGCTCGGCGGCGAGCATCACGCTGTGCGAGGAACCGAAAGCGGCGGCGAGCCTGGCCATGTCAGTCCGCTTTGGCGCCGGAGAGCCTCACGACGCGCGTCCACCGCTCACGCTCCTGCGCGGCCCAGGCGCCGAATTCCTCGGGCGTGCCGCTCTTCGGCACCAGGCCGAAGGATTTCATCTTCGCCCGGGTTTCCGGGCGCTCGATCAGCTCGTTCAGCCTCGCGTTCAGCACGGCGACGATCTCCCGGGACACTCCGGCGGGAGCGACGATGCCCGTTCCGGAGGTCGACGTCACCGCGGGATAGCCGCTCTCGGCGATCGTCGGTATCTCGGGCAGATCGGCGTTGCGTTCCGGACCCGTGATGGCGATGGCGCGAACCTCGCCCGTCTTCACCCGGGGACTGAACAGGTCGAAGAGCACGTCGGCCTGTCCGGCGATGACCGCGGTGAGCGCGGGCCCGCCTCCCGAGTAGGGAACGTTGAGCGCGTCGATTCCGGTTTCCATCCTGAACAATTCGTAAGTGAGATGGGGCAAGGTGCCGACTCCGGCGGTGGCGAAATTCAGCTTGCCGGGATTCTTCTTTGCCCACGCGACCAGCTCCTGCACCGAGCGGTACGGCACTTTGGGGTTGGCGACCAGCAGCTGGGGCGAATTGGAGACGAAGCCCACTGGCACGAACGACTTCACGGGGTCGTAGGGCGTCTTGGCGCCCTGGAGCGCGGGATTCACCGCGAGCACGCTGGTGTTGGCGTAGAGCAGCGTATAGCCGTCGGGCGCGGCGCGCGACACGTACTCTGCGGCGATGAGGCCGCCCGCGCCCACGCGGTTCTCGACCACGAAGCGCTGGCCAAGCAGGCTCGACAGGCCGTCGGCAACGAGACGGCCCGGCACGTCCGTGGGGCCGCCCGCGGGGGCCGGAACGACGAGCTTGACCGGCTTCTGCGGATACGGCTGGGCGGACGCGAAGGCGCACCACGCGAGCAGCGCGGCGGCCGCGAGCGCGAGCCTCGAGTTCAAAGGACCGCCACCGCCTGGATTTCGAGGAGGTAGGACTCGCTGGCGAGACGGTCGACGACGAGCAGCGTGTTCGGCGGATACGCTCCGTCCGGAAAGAAGCGCGAGAACTCGCGCTGCCGGAACGCGCGCAGCTTCGGGATGTCCTGCGAGTGGACCACGTAGGTGGTGAACTGCACCACGTTCTTCCAGCCGCCGCCCACCGCCTTGAGCGCGGCCCCGATGTTCGCGTAGACCTGGCCGCACTGCGCGTCGAAGTCGTCCGCCCCGACGAGGTTCCCGGCCTTGTCGGTGGCGATCTGGCCCGCGATGAACACCAGCTCGCCCGCCCCCTTCACGCGCGCGACGTGCGAATACTGGCCGAGCGGCTTGCCCAGCGTGTCGGGATTGGACATCTTGATGTCTGCGCTCATCGGCCGGCTCCAGGAATCGCTCGCGCCGCATATGATAGCCTGTAGCTTCGCCAACTTCGCAAGCCCGTCCCATGAAGATTCTTCTCGCAGCGCTCGCTGCCGCGCTGTGCGCCGCGGCGTCGGCCCAGGACTACCCCGCGAGGCCCGTGCGTATCATCGTGCCCTACTCGGCCGGAGGCAACGCCGACATCCTCGGCCGCACCCTCGCGCAGAAGCTCGGGGACACCCTCAAACAGCCCTTCGTCGTGGAGAACCGCGCCGGCGCGAACGGCGGCATCGGCACCGACCTGGTCGCGAAGTCGCCTCCCGACGGCTACACCCTCCTCGTGACGGCGAGCGGCCCGCTCACGGTCAATCCGACCCTGTACAGGAACGTGCCCTACAATCCGATCAGGGATTTCGCGCCGATCTCGGAGTGCGCGGTGTATCAGTACGTGCTGGTGACGCTCACAAGCTCGCCGTGGAAGAGCATTGCCGACATCGTCGCCGCCGCGCGCGCGAAGCCCGGCGCGATCTCGTACGGATCCACCGGCGTCGGTGGAGGCAACCATCTCTCGGGCGAGCTGTTCGCGCTCGCCACGGGCACCCAGCTCACGCATGTGCCCTACAAGGGCAGCGCGCCGGCGCTCGCCGACCTGCTCGGCGGCCAACTCAGCATGATGTTCGACACCGTGATCACCTCGGTGCCGCAGATCCGCGCGGGCAAGCTGCGCGCGTTCGCCGTCTCGAGCGCAAAGCGCGCCTCCAGCCTGCCCGAGGTGCCGACCCTGCAGGAAGCGGGCATCAAGGGCTTCGACATCTCGCAGTGGCAGGGGCTCCTCGCGCCCGCAGGCACGCCGAAGGCGATCATCGACCGCCTCAACGCCGAAACCGTGCGCGCGATGCACGCGCCGGACGTGCACGAGCGCATCGCCGTCCAGGGCGGCAACGACATCGTCACGGGAACACCGGAGGAGTTCGCGGCGCTCATCAGGAGCGACCTGCAGGCCTATGCGAAGCTGATCCGCGACGCGAAGATCCCGGCCCAATGAAGATCCTCGTCCTGCCCGGCGACGGTATCGGGCCCGAGATCACCGCGGCCACCCTCGCGGTGCTCGAACGCGCCGACGCGCTGTGGAAGCTCGGCCTCGAATGGCAACGGGAGGAAATCGGCCTTCCCTCCCTGAGGAAGGAAGGCACGACGCTCCCTACACGGGTGCTCGACGCAGCGCGCGCGGCGGCCGGCGTGATCCTCGGGCCGCTCGCGACCTACGACTATCCGGCGCGCGACAAGGGGGGCCTGAACCCTTCCGCGGAATTCCGCACCAAGCTCGACCTCTACGCCAACATCCGTCCCGCCAAGTCGCGGCTCGGCGTCGGCCTCACGGGCAAGCCGGTCGACCTCGTGATCTACCGGGAGAACACCGAGGGCTTCTACGCCGACCGCAACCTCCACGAGGGCCTCGGCGAGTTCATGCCGACGCCGGACATGGCGATGTCCGTTCGCCGCGTGACCGCGAAATGCTGCGAGCGCATCGCGAGGCGGGCGTTCGAGGCGGCGACGCGCCGCCGCAAGAAAGTCACCGCGGTCCACAAGGCGAACGTCTTCCGGATGTCGGACGGCCTATGGCTGCGCGAGATTCGCAAGGTGGCGAAGGAGTTTCCCGGGGTGCAGCTGGAGGAGGTGATCGTCGATGCGATGGCGGCGTTGCTGCTGCGCGACCCGATGCGCTTCGACGTCATCGTCGCCGAGAACATGTACGGCGACATTCTCTCGGACGAGGCGTCCGAGCTTTCGGGGGGGCTCGGGCTGGGCGGCTCGATCAACGCCGGCGACACCTGGTGCCTCGCGCAGGCGCAGCACGGCTCGGCGCCGGACATCGCCGGGCAGGACCGGGCCAACCCGACCTCGCTCATCCTCTCGGCGGCCATGCTGCTCGAATGGCTGGGCGCGAGGAGCGGGATGAGCGCCCTCGCGACGGCGGCGAAGAACATCGAAGCGGCGGTCGATTCGGTGTTGAAGAACCCCGCCACGCGCACCGCCGACCTCGGCGGACGCCTCGGGACGCGGGAATTTGCAAAAGCGGTGGCGGCAGGACTATCGTAGTCGGTCTCCCCTCCTCGACCTGGAGAAAACCATGACGCGCCTCATTCCCCTGATCGCCGCCGTCGCCCTCTCCGCCTGCGGACTCGACACGGCGAGCAGCGCGGCCACCGCGGCCGCGCTGAAGAAGCAGGAGCTCGAGCAGGGCAAGAAGACCCTGGAGCAGACGCAGCAGAAGATCGGGCAGGCCATGGAGCAGGTGCAGCAATCCCAGCAATCGCGCGAGGACGCCGCCAACAAGTAAGACGGAGGCCGACATGAAGAGGATCGAAGCGGTAGCCGCAAACGGCCTGCTTCACCGCCGCGCTTTCCTGCGCGGCGGCGCAATGATGGCGGCGGCCTTCACGGGCTACGCTTACACGAGGTCCGCGGACGCCGAGGCGCTCGCCGACGCGCCCTGGAGCCGGGAGATGGGCTCCGCCACCCCTCCCGTGCAGTCGCCTTCGCGCTTCGAGAAGCAGGTGGTGCGCACGCTCAGCAACCCGAACAACGAGCTGCGCAATTCGCACGCGCGCACGCCGCACCAGTTGCTCCAGGGCACGGTCACGCCCGCCAGCCTGCACTTCACGATCAATCACGGGGGCATCCCCGACATCGATCCCGGGCAGCACAAGCTCGTGATCCACGGCATGGTCAGGCAGCCCCTCGTCTTCACGATGGAGACGCTCTCGCGCTACCCCATGGTGTCGCGCATGCACTTCGTCGAGTGCGGCGGCAACAGCGCGCCGATGTTCTCGAACGAGCCGATCCAGGCGACCGCACAGGCGCTGCACGGCCTCGCGTCCTCCTCCGAGTGGACCGGTGTGCCGCTCGCCGTTCTGCTCGACGAGGCGGGCGTCGACCCGAAGGCGAAATGGTTCGTCGCCGAAGGCGCCGATTCGCCCGCGCTAAGCCGCAGCATCCCGCTCAAGAAGGGGCTCGACGACGCCCTGGTCGCGCTCTACCAGAACGGGGAGCGCCTCATGCCCGGCAACGGCTACCCGATGCGCCTGCTGCTGCCCGGCTACGAGGGCAACATGAACGTCAAGTTCCTCCGCCGCATCAAGCTGGTCGACCAGCCCGCGATGAGCTACTACGAGACCCGCACCTACTCGCAGCTCCTGCCGGGCGGCAAGGCCTATCGCTTCTACTTCCTCCAGGAAGTGAAGTCGTTCATCACCCATCCCTCGTTCGGCATGGCGCTGAAAGGTCCCGGCTTCTACGAGATCTCGGGTGTTGCGTACTCCGGCACCGGCCGCATCGCGAAAGTCCTGGTCTCGGCCGACGGCGGCAGGAGCTGGGGCGAGGCGGCGCTCCAAGAGCCGGTGCTGGCCAAGGCGTTCACGCGCTTCCGGATGCCCTGGCGCTGGGACGGCCGCCCGGTGATTCTGCAGAGCCGCGCGTGGGACGAGGCCGGCAACGTGCAGCCGCTGCGCGCCGAGTTCGTCGCCCAGCGAGGTCAGACCAAGAAGCCGCCGAACGTGCTGGGATTCCCCAACCAGCACTACAACAGCCTCACGAGCTGGGCCGTGGACAGCAAGGGGGAGGTGAAACATGTCTACGCCTGAGCGCCTGATCGTCGCTCTCCTCTTCACGTGCTCGGGCGCCGCGTTTGCGCAATCTCCCGGACTCGGAGCGAAGATCTCCGAGGCCGACGTCGCCGCCTGGGACATCAGCATCCTGCCCGACGGCACCGGGCTTCCGCCCGGCAGCGGCACGGCGGCACAGGGCGCGCCCATCTTCGCCGCGAAATGCGCGATGTGCCACGGCGAGGGCGCGAAGGGCACCGCCGCCGCATCCGCGCTGGTCGGCGCCCCGCCGCTCACGAACGGCATCGAGACGACCAAGACCATCGCGAATTTCTGGGGCTACTCCACTACCGCGTTCGACTTCATCCGCCGGGCGATGCCGTTCCAGGCGCCGCGCACGCTGACGAACGACGAGGTCTACGCGCTCGTTGCCTACCTCCTCGCGCTCAACAAGCTCATTCCCGAGAACGAAACGATGAACGCGAAGACCTTGCCGCAAGTGAAGATGCCCAACCGCGAGGGATTCATCATCCGCTTCCCGGACAGGATCTAGGCGGCGCTAGGTTCTCGTCGGAAGCGGAGCGTCTTCGACCGACGGCTCGGGCTCGGCGCGCGCCTCGTCGGCCGCCGGCTCCGCCGGCGGCTCGGTCTCGGTTTCCGTCGCGACGACGTCGTCGGCGAGGAAGCCGCCGGACTGGTGGCGCCACAGCTTCGCGTAGTGTCCGCCGAGCGCGAGCAGCTCCGCGTGGCTGCCCTCCTCCACGATGCGCCCCGCGTCGAGCACGATGAGCCGGTCCATGCGCGCGATCGTCGACAGGCGGTGCGCGATAGCGATCACGGTCTTGCCCTCCATGAGGCCGAGGAGCTGCTCCTGGATCGCGAGCTCGACCTCGCTGTCCAGCGCCGATGTCGCCTCGTCGAGGATCAGGATCGGCGCGTCCTTCAGAACCACGCGCGCGATCGCCACGCGCTGCCGCTGCCCTCCCGAGAGCTTGACGCCGCGCTCGCCGACGTGGGCCTCGTAGGCTTCACGGCCCTTCCAGTCCTTGAGGCCGGCGATGAACTCATGCGCCTGCGCCTTGCGCGCCGCGGCGCGCACCTGCTCGTCGCTCGCCTCCGGCCGCCCGTAGCGGATGTTGGCCGCGATCGATCGGTGCAGCAGCGAAGTGTCCTGGGTCACCATGCCGATCGCGGCGCGCAGGCTTTCCTGGGTGACACCACGGATATCCTGCCCGTCGATGCGGATGCTCCCCTGCTCGAGCTCGTAGAAGCGCAGCAGCAGGTTCACCAGGGTCGATTTCCCGGATCCCGAGCGCCCCACCAGACCGACGCGCTCGCCGGGCCGGATGGTGAAGTCGAGGCAGTCGAGCACCGGCTCGCCGTCGCTCCTTCCGTAGTCGAAGCTGACCTGCTCGAAGCGAATCTCGCCGCGGCTCACCTCGAGCTTGCGCGACCCCGGCCGGTCGGTCCCGGCGAGGGGCACGGCAATGGTCTGCATGCCTTCCTGGACCACGCCGATGTTCTCGAAGATGCCCGTCACCTCCCAGCTCACCCAGCCCGCCACGTTGGCGATCTGCCAGGCGAGCGGCAACGCCGTGGCGACGACGCCCGCGCCTATCGTTCCCTGCCCCCACAGCGCGATGCCGATCGCAGCCGTCCCGACGAGCAGCACCGCGTTCATGCACGAAAGCGTGAAGATGAACTGCGAGATCAGCCGCATGTGCGCGCCGATTGCCGCTTGGTGCTCGTCGATCACTTCGCGCACGTACGCGTCCTCGTCGGCGAGCTTGGCGAACAGCTTGACGGTGAGGATGTTGGTGTAGCTGTCGACGACCCGCGCCATCACGTGCGAGCGCACCTCCGAGCTGGCGCGCGCCAGGTCGCGCATGCGCGGCACGAAATAACGCAGGAAGCCGAGGTACCCCAGGAACCAGGCGACCGTCGGCAGCGCGAGCCGCCAGTCCGACATCGCCATGAGCACGATTGCGCTCACGCCGTAGACGACGATGTACCAGACGGCGCGGATGCTCGACATCACGCTCTCGCGCAGCGCGTTCGCGGTCTGCATCACGCGGTTGGCGATGCGGCCCGCGAAATCGCTCTGGAAGAAGGGCCAGCTCTGGCGCACCACGTGCCAGTGGCTCTGCCAGCGGATCAGGCTGGTCACTCCCGGGATGATCGCGCTCTGGCGCAAGGCTACGTCGGCGAGGATCACCAGCGGGCGCACGAGCAACACCAGCCCGGCCATGCCGGCGAGCAGGGGCCACTGCAGCGCGAGCTCCGCCTCGCGGTCCGGGGCCGCCATGATCGAAACCAGCTTGCCGATGAACACGGGAATCGCCGTGTCGATCAGCGCCACGGCGAGGCTGGTCGCGAACATCAGGCCGTACCAACCCTTCGTCTGGCGCACGAAATGCCAGTAGAAGCCGCCGAGGCTGGCGGGCGGCTCGCCCGGACCCGGGCTGGCGGTCCCGCGGATGCGTGATTGGAGATAGGTGAACATGGGTATACTCAACGCCCTGCGGGCCGACGCGGTTGTCATTGTATAGATGGCCGGGCGCACGGAATATCCCGCTCGCGCGCGGTGTTATCTCCAGCGTCATCCAAGATCCGTTTCCAAGTCAAAGGAGGAGCGAAATGAAGCCAATGGTAGGCCTTACCCTCGCAGCGTCGGTCGTGCTCGCGCTCAGCGCCTGCGAGAGCTACAAGTCGGAAAGCAAGATGAGCTTCTTCGTGACGAGCACGGGCTCCGGCAAGGGCGCCGACCTGGGCGGACTCGCGGGCGCGGACAAGCACTGCCAGGCGCTCGCGGAGTCGGTGGGCGCCGGCGGCAAGACCTGGCACGCCTACCTGAGCGCGAGCGGCGTGAACGCCCGCGACCGCATCGGCAGCGGCCCGTGGCAGAACGCGAAGGGCGTAGTCGTCGCGACCAGCGTCGACAACCTCCACGGCGCGAACAACCTCAGCAAGCAGACGGCGCTCACCGAGAAGGGCGAGGTCGTCAACGGGCGGGGCGACACGCCCAACATGCACGACATGCTGACCGGCTCCACGCCGGACGGCCGCGCGATCGGCAGCGGCGGCGACTCGACCTGCAGCAACTGGACGACCAGCGGCGCAGGAGCTGCGATGATGGGTCATTCCGACCGCCAGGGGCTGACGGACGACGCCGTCGCGAAGTCGTGGAACTCCTCGCACCTCTCGCGCGCGACCAAGGACGGCTCCTCGCCCGGATGCAGCCAGGCCGCTCTCAAGGGCACCGGCGGCAACGGCCTGTACTACTGCTTCGCGGCCAACTGAAGCCGCGTCAGCCTGGGCGCGCGTGCGCGCGCGCCCAGGCCACCGCGCGGCCCGCTTCCCTCTCCTTCGCGGCGGCCTTCAGCCGTATCCAGTCGGCGGTTTTCTCGGCCTGGTACATCGCCGTCGCACCGAGACGGGCGCGCGTCAGCGCGATCAGTTCGTCGGCGTGGGCGGCGTCGCTGAATCCCGAGGCAGCGTTGGGGAGAACATAGGGTCGCTGGCGCTCGGAGGCTTTCGCGAGCACATCGGGCAGGCGCGACAGCACGAATCGCCAGCACTGCTCCGAGCGGCCGTCTCCGGTCAGGTGGGTCAGGTAGTACACCGCGTCCCCGGGCGGCAGCTCGTCGGTCATCATGAGCTCCATCAGCTGCGCGAGCAGCTTCGGATCCCGCGCCTGACTGAGCGCGGACAGGGCTTCCCATTTGTTCTTCACGTCGGTGGCCGCGCGCATCTTCGCGAGCAGCGCCTTGAACGTCGCTTCGTCCGCGTAGCGCCCCACGACGTCGAGCACGGCCGGCCGGGTGGCGGGATCGAGCGGCGCATCCGAGGCGAAGCGCGCCTGGGCCTCGCGCACGATGTCCCGCTGCCCTGTCCTGCCCAGCGCATCGATGAGGGACCTTCTCAGCATCGCCGCGTCCGGGGGCTCCCCCGCTCGCGCATCCCAGCCCACGCGCGCGAAAGGTCCCCGCAGCACGCCCGCGGCGTACCGGTCGAAGTCGCGGCCCTCCTCCGGCTTGTCGATGAGGTCGCGAAAGAACCCCAGCGAGCCGATCACCTGATCCCACACGCTCCGGTCCGTCTCCTCGCCGAGGCTCTCGACGAGCGCCAGGTAGCGGGTCGCGTCCGCGCGGCCCGCCTGCACCAGCGCAAAGGTGTCCGAGAGCAGGCGCAGGCGGCCCAGCGGCGCGAGCTTCGGCATCTCGGCGTCGACCCGCGGAGAGCCGCCGTCGTACTGGACGCGGTAGTAGCCGGTGTCGGCTGAATTCGCGAGGAAGGTGCCGCACCCCCGGAAGCGCGCAAGCAGCGGCCGTTCCTCGAGGAGCACCGTCCGCCGCACTCCCGCGGCGTCGGCGAGCATGACGGGGACGCGCCAGGTCAGGGCCTTCGCCCCGGGATCGTTGAGCGTGAAGCGCTCCTGCCTCAGGGCGACGACGGTTTCACCCTCGTCGCAGCGCTGGGAGATCCTGACGACCGGGTATCCCGGCTGCTCGGTCCAGCCCGACACGAGCTTCTGAATGTCCTGTCGCGAAGCCTCGGACAAGTGGTGCCACAAGTCGGCCGTGGTCGAGTTGGACAGGCGGTGCGCGCGCATGTAGCGCCGTATGCCCTCGCGGAAGACGTCTTCTCCGAGATAAGCCTCGAGCATGCGCAGGACCGACCCTCCCTTGGCGTAGCTGATCGAGTCGAACACCTCCATCGCGCGCGCGTCGTTCTCCACCGGCGTCTGGATGGGATGGGTGGTGCGGCGCGCGTCCTCGCCCAGCGCCCACTCCCTGCCCAGCGCGTAGCGCATCTGCATCTGCCACGCGCGGTTGAAGCGCTCGGTCGTCTTGCCCGCCATCCAGGTGGCGAAGCTCTCGTTCAGCCACAGGTCGTTCCACCACGCCATGGTTACGAGATTGCCGAACCACTGGTGCGCGATCTCGTGCGCCATGATGTCGTAGACCTGCTGCTGCTGGCGCGGCGAATCGTCCCGCGGGTCGTAGAGAAGGCGCGCCTCGTTGTACGCGATCGCACCCCAGTTCTCCATCGCGCCGCCGATCCCCCCGGGAAGCGCGACCTGGTCGAGTTTGTCCAGCGGATAGCGCTCGCCGAAATACTCGTCGTACCAATGCACGATCTGCTTGGTCGACTCCATCGCGTAGCGCGCGCGCTCGCGCTTGCCTTTCGCCGTGTAGATGCGCAGCCGGATGCCGTCGACGTCGTCCTCCAGGACGTCCATCTCTCCGATGAACAGCGCGACCAGATACGACGCCATCGCCGGCGACCGGGCGAAGCTCACTTCCTTCCTGCCGCCCGGGAGCGCCGCGCTCTTCGACTGCGCCATGTTCGACACGACGGCCAGGGACCCGTCGACCACCGCCGAGATCTCGAACGTGGCGCGGAACACCGGCTCGTCCCACCCGGGAAACAGCTTCCTCGCGCTCACCGGCTCCATCTGGGTCGCGAGCATCGTCTTCTCGACCAGCCGCCCGCTCTCTTCCTGCTTGTACGCGATCCGGTACAGGCCCTGCGGATGCCTGCCGATCTTCCCGGAGTACGCGAACTCGAGCCGGTAGCTTCCCGCGGCGATCGGCGGCCGCGACGGGGCGAGCGCCACCGTCTCCTGCTTCGGATCGAAAGTCGGCGCGAGCGGCTGTTCGGCTCCCGTGCCGGCGCTCAATCTCGCCGATTTGAAGCGGAGGTCGGATGCGTTGAGAACGATGGCCGGCACCGGCCGCGCCACGTCGATGTCGATGACCGCTTCGCCTTCGAAGGCGTCTGCGCCGGGCGTTATGCGCAGCGCGTAATGCCGCGGCACGACGTCCTTGGGCAGCTTGCCCGGCGTCGTCGAGAAGGAGAAGCGCGGCTCGGCGAGCGCGTGCCCGAACGAAAAGGCAGCCGCCAGGGCGGCGAGCAGGAGGCGCATGGAGGCTCGAAAAGACCGTTCCTTGCTATAGTCGCACAAGCCCTGCCGGAGAATCCACCATGACCGAGGCCTCGCGAGAGTCCGACTACGACGTCCTTCTGCGCATCATGACCACGCGCATGAGCGTGCGCCGGATCAAGCCCGATCCCGTCCCCGAGGAGACCATCGAGAAGATCCTCGAGGCCGGGCGCTGGGCGATGTCGGGAGCGAACGGCCAGCCCTGGGAGTACCTGGTGATCACGGACCCGGAGAAGAAAAAGGAGCTGTACGACGCCTTCCAGGACACGAACCAGGAGTTCTGCTTCTGGATGGAGCAGATGCGTCCCTTCGAGCTGCGCCACCCCGCGTTCCAGGTGAAGGGCGACGACCTGAACGACGAGTGGCAGAAGATCAGGAACTCCACCGGCGGCCAGCAGCGCCGCCCGTGGCACGAGGCGCCGGTCGTGATCGTCGTGCTCGGCGACGGCCGCAGGCAATGGGCCACGGTGAACGCCGCGTTCACCTTCGGGCGCCACGCCAGCCACTTCACCGACGGTCTGGCGAACACCTGCACCCACATGCAGCTCGCGATCGCCTCGCTCGGCCTGGGATCGCACTGGGGCACGGTGCACGTGCAGGAGCCGCTGAAGCGGGTGCTCGGCGTGCCGGACCTCATCGACGTCTACCTCATCATCTCGGTGGGCTACGCCGACATCGAGAGGAAGCCCGGCGTGCGGCGCGAGCTTTCGGAGATCGTCCATCGCGAGGCCTACGACATGTCGAAGTACATGTCGAACGAGGACATCATCGACTACCTGTACAAGCTGCGCGGCAAGACCATGTTCCGCTACCACCTGAAGGACAGCCTGCTGCCGGGCGACAAGAAGAGCTGATGCGCGCCGCTGCCGGCCTTCTGCTCCTGCTCGCAGCTTCCGCGGCGCGGGCGCAGGCCTGGCCGTCGAAGCCTATCCTGGTGGTGAGCACCGCTTCGCCCGCCTCCAGCGGGGACGCGGCGCTGCGCATGGTCGCGGCGAAGATGAGCGCGAGCCTGGGACAGCCGGTGGTGGTCGAGCTGAAGACCGCCGCCCGCGGCGCGCAGGCGGCGCAGGCGCTCGCCAGGGCCGCGCCCGACGGCTACACCATCACCTACGGGACATCCGGCACCTACGTCAATGCGCGGTTCCTCTACAAGAACCTCGCCTTCGACGTGCTCAAGGATTTCGTCCCCATCAGCCTCGCAGTCAGCTCGCCGAGCTACGTCGTCGTCAACTCCACCGTGCCGGTGAACTCGCTGAGGGAGCTGATCGACTACGCCAAGCGCCATCCCGGCAAGCTCGAGTACGCCTCGACCGGCGTCGGCTCGGTGTTCCACTTGACCGGCGAGTCGCTGAAGCTCTACGCCGGGATCGACCTGCTGCACGTGCCCTACGCCCAGGCCAATTTCTCGCAGATGATCAGCGACTGGGCGAGCGGCCGCGTCGCCCTGTGGTTCCCGACCTACGCCTTCCTCGCTCCCAACATGGTGAACAAGGTGAAGCCGCTCGCGATCGTGGACACCCGGCGCAGCGCGCGCCTGCCCGACCTGCCGACGGTCGCCGAGATCATCCCCGGGTTCCAGGGCTTTCCCGCATGGTGGGCGTTCTTCGGCCCGGCGGGCCTGCCCCTTCCGATCGCCGAGCGCCTCAGCGGCGAGGTGCGCGCGGCGCTCGACGCGCCGGATGTCCAGGCCAAGCTGAACGACCTCGGGCTCTCCACCCTGGGGAGCACGCCCGAGGAGCTCGACGCGCACCTCAGGCGCGAGATCGAGGCGGTCGGAAAGCTCGTGAAAGCGATCGGCCTGGAGCCCGAGTAGCTACAGAGGATTGTCGGGGTAGATCAGCGAGCGCCACATGTGCGCGACCGGGCTGCCGTCGAACCCCAGCCCTTCCTTCGGCTGCCGGAAGCCGCGCCCGATGACGTCGACGAAGGGATCGAGGCTCACCTTCATGTCTTTGTCGAAGGCGTACAGGTCGTGCACGGTGATCATGCGCGCCTCGCGGTACCACTTGTGCTTGCGCGCTTGATCGTACGCCGCCTTGATGTAGGGCTCGGGCTGGTAGCCCTCGCCGAAGATTTCCACGTAGCGCTGCGGATATTCGTACCCGTGCGCCGCGTCGGCGAAGAAGCGCAGCGCCTGGTGATGGCGGATCGCCCAGCTGATCTTCTCCGACACGTAAGGCTCGAGCATCTGCGCCGCCCAGTACCCATGGTCGACCTTCAGCAGGTTGATGGCGATGTCGTGCAGAAGACAAGCGAGCACGACATCCTCCGGCTCGCCCTTCTTCTGCGCGTCGGTCGCGCTCTGCAGCATGTGCGTCACGGTGTGCGGCATGAAGCGCAGCCTGAAGAAATCCACCAGGGTCGGCTTGGGCGGCATCGGCGGGAGCGGCTGGACCACGACCGGAACGCCGCTCGGCGTGATGCCGCCGAACAGCAGGCCGACGCCGCGGCGCACCGAGGCGCGGTGGGCCTCCTTCATCAGCTTTTCCTCGAGCGCGTCGGCGCGCTCGTCGGAAGTTCGTTGCGGTCGGGAGCTCATGGCGGTTCCTATTGGGGCTCGATCTTCGCGAGCTCGACGTAGCGCTTCCAGCGCACCGCGTCGGTCTTCAGCAGCGACTGCATCTGCTCCGGCGAGCCCGGAAAGGGATCGAACGCCGCGTTGGCGAGGAATTTCCGGGTGTCGTCGGCCGCGGTGATCTCGTTGAACCACCCGGCGAGCCTGTCGACGATGGGCTTGGGCGTGCCCGCGGCGACGACCACGCCCCACCACGGCGAGACGTCGTTGCCGCCGTAGCCGAGCTCGGTGAGCGTCGGCACGTCGGGCAGCGCCACCGAGCGCTTGGTCGCCGTGGCCGCCAGGATTCGGATCTTGCCGCCCCTCACCTGGGTCGAAGCCCAGGTGGCGTCGAAGGTGAGGAAATCGAGCTGCCCGAGGAGCAGATCGGTCAGCGCTTGCGCGTTCTGCTTGTACGGAACATAGGTCGTTTTCAGTCCGACCCGGGTCTTGAGCAGCTCCGCGGCGATCACCCCGGTGTTGTTCGTCGTGCCGTAGAAGCCGTTGTTGGGCTTCGCCTTCAGCTCGGCGATCAGCTCGTCGATCGAGCGGATCGGCCTGGCCGCGTCCACCATGATCACGAACGACAGCGACGCGATCGTGGTCACGGCGGCGAAGTCCTTCTCTGAATCGAACGGCAGGCTCTTGAACAGGTAAGGGGCCGAGGCGATCGTCGAGCTCGCGGGCGTGATCAGTATCGTGTAGCCGTCCGGCTTCGACTTTGCGAGCGCGTCGGTGGCGAGGGCGCCCTGGGCGCCGACCCTGTTCTCGACGACGACCGGCTTGCCCGAGAGCTTCGCCAGGCGGTCGCTGTAGAAGCGCACGATGATGTCGGCCCCCGAGCCGGGCGCGTAGTTGCAGAGCGAGCGGATCTCGCGCGCCGGATAGGCCTGCCCTGAGCTTGTCGAAGGGTCCTGCGCCGGCGCTGCCCGCGCGGCGAGGGTCGCGAGGATCAGGAGAATGAGGCGGTACGCCATGCGGTGATTCTAGGCTATTCGACCCGCGCGCCGGAAGCCTTCACCACCCGCGCCATCTTCGCGAAGTCCGCGCGCAGCAGCGCGTCGAAGGCCTCGGGGCTCAGCGCCTGCGGCTCGATGCCCTGCTTCGCGAGCCGCTCGAGGATCACCGGATCCCGCAGCAGCGACCCGACCGCGAGGTTCAGCCGGTCGACGGTCGCCCTGGGAATACCCGCCGGGCCCAGCAGGCCCAACCAAGAATCGAACTCGTAACCGGGAACGCCCGAATCGGCGATGGTAGGCAGGTCGGGCAGGAATTTCGAGCGCTTGGCCGAGGTCACCCCGAGCATGCGGATGCGCGCATCCAGCAGGTAGGGCAGCGCTCCGATGTTCGCGGCGATCACCGCGTCGGCGCGGCCCGCCAGCACCTCGTTCACCGCCTCGTTCGTTCCCTTGTACGGCACGTGCACCATGTCGATCCCCGCGAGGCTCGCGAAATAGGCCATGGAGAGATGCGTTGCGGTCCCCACGCCCGCGGTGCTGTAGTTGAGCTTGCCCGGGTTGGCCTTAGCGTAGTCGACGAATTCCTTCACCGTCCGCGCCGGGATCCGGGGATTGATCATGAGCACGTATTCGACGGTGCCGATGTGCGCCACGCCGCTGAAGTCGCGGATCGGGTCGTAGGGGAGCTTCGCGTACAGCGACCCGTTGATGGTGTGGCTCGCCGCGGCCAGGACGAGCGTGTGGCCGTCGGGGGGCGCCTTGGCGACCAGCGCCGTGCCGATGGTGCCGCCGGCGCCGGTGCGATTCTCGACGACCACGGTGCCGCCGATCGCAACTCCGAGCTCGGCGCTGATCGCGCGCGCGAGGATGTCCTGCACGCCGCCCGCGGCGAAGGGCACGATGATGCGCGTGAGGCCCTGCGCGAGCGCCGCGTTCGCGGCGAGCGCCAGAACCAGCGCCGCGAGCGCGCGCCTCATATCCCGCACCAATCGTGGATCAGCTCCTCGTAGATCGCCACCGCCTGGCCGATGCGCTCCATGCTGCAGTATTCGTCGGTCTGGTGCGCGAGCTGCGGCTCGCCCGGACCGAGCACCACGGCGGGCGCGCCCGCGTAGACTTTCAGGAGATTGCCCGCGTCGGTGTTGTAGGCCGCGGTCTTCGCCGCCGGGCGCGCGCCGAGGTGCTTGCCGCAGACCTCGAACACCCGCTGCACCCACGCCTGTCCGGGATCGGTCCAGACCGCATTCATGTCGGAGAAGACCTCCAGCTGCGCTTCCGCTCCGAGCACGCCTTTCAGCCGGGCGAGCAGCGCCTGGTGGTCCATGCCGGGCACCGTGCGGATGTCCACGCCGATGCTCGCCTCGTCGGGCACCATGTTCACGCCCTGCCCGCCTTCGAAGGTGCCGACGTTCAGGGTCGGCCCGCCCATGACCGCGTGCGGCTTCGTCCCGAAATCGAACGCCTCGAGGCTGGAGACGGCCCGCGCCGCCTTGTAGATGGCGTTCACGCCCAGCTCGGGCATCGAGCCGTGCGCGGAGACGCCGCGGAACTTCGCGTGGAACTTGAGCGAGCCCTTGTGGCCGACGAGCGGAGCGTTCGAGGTGGGCTCGCCGACGATCACCGCGCCCGCGCGGCCGAGGAGCTGCGTGCGCGCGAGATGCTGCGAGCCGATGCAGCCGCCCTCTTCCGCCGCGGTAAGCACCAGCACGACGCCGGGCGTTCCCGGAAGCTTCTTCGCCACCCCGCGCGCCGCGAGCAGGATCGCCGCGACGCCGGCCTTCATGTCGGAGGAGCCGCGCCCGTACAGCCGGTCGCCGTCGGTCTCGCCCGCGAAAGGATCGCGCGTCCACGCCGCGGTGCCGAGCGCGACGGTGTCGATGTGGCCGGTGAGGCACAGCGGCGGCTTCCCGTCCGATCCGCCGGCGCGCGCGACCACGCTGGTGCGGCCTTCCGCGTACTCGTGGTAGTCGACGCGAAAACCCCAGCCCTCCAGCAGCGCGCCGGCGTGGCGTGCGCAGGCGCGCTCCCGGCCGGGCGGGTTGACGGTGTCGAAGCGCAGGAGATCCTGCGTCAGCGCGACGGCGTCGCGATCGCTGTTCATGCGAGCGGGGGCAAGGGCGCGGGAGCGCCGCCGGGAATCGGAACGCGGTCGACGTTGAGGATCATCGAGACCAGGGTGTAGTAGCCGATCACGCCGATCAGATCGACCGCGCCGTGCTCGCCGAAATGCTTCACGATCCGCGCGTAGTTCTCGTCGCTCACCGCTTTCTTCTCGTGCAGCTCCTTGCAGAAATCGTGCACCGCCGCCTCCTCGTCGCTCATGCGCGCGGGGCGCTTGCCCAGGGCCAGCTCGGCCGCGAGCCGCGGGTCGAGGCCCGCCTTGAGCGCGTGCGCGTGGTGCGCGTGCCACTCGTATTGGGCGTTCCAGTAGCGCGCGGTCACCAGGATCGCGAATTCCTTGAGGCGCTCCGGCAGCGAGCTGTTGAAGCGCACCCATTCGCCGAGCTTCTGCGCGCGGTCGGCGAGCTGCGGACTGCGCAGCAGCGCGTTGAACGGGCCGCGCACGCCGCCGCGCGGCCCGGCGGCGATGTCGGCGTATACCCTGCGTTGCGCCTCGCTCATCTCGCTCTCGGCGAGCGGCTTGAAGCGGCGTTCCTGCATGACCGGCGCTCCTCGTCTCCAGAACGCATTATCGTATAAGCTTTGCACCGGGTTCACGCAATTCAGGGAGGCTGGCATGCGCGCGACGCGGATTCCCCTTTTGCTCGTCCTTCTCGCTCTCCCGGCGGCGGGCATCGGCCAGGTTCCGCCGACGATGGTCGCCTCGCTGGGCAAGCAGATCCTTCAGAACCTCGTCTTCGGCTCGCTCAAAGGCGAGCTGTTCGGCGCGCTCGCCGGCATGGGCTGCAAGGGCTCGACCATCGCGGGCCTGGCCGCCGCCGCGAGCACGGGCCGCGCGGGCGCGACGCAGATGCTGACCTCGCAGGCGCGGGGCTCGGCGCGCGGCCCGGTGGCGATGCGGGCCGCCGGAGGCGGCGCGGGCATGCCCCCGACAGTGCCCCCCGGCATGGCCGGAATGGGCGCGATGGACCCGGCGATGATGCAGCAGGCGATTCAGATGATGCAGCAGCAAGGCCGCTCGATGACCCCGGAGCAGCAAACGATGATGCAGAACGTCATGGCGCAGATGCAGGGCGCGACGGCACAGCCGCTGTCGCGCACCGAGACCGCCGCGGTGTTCGACGACCTCGCCGATCTCGGCATGCTCACCGACAAGATGCGCACCGAAGCCAAGGAATGCATCGCGCTCGCGCCTCCCGGCGCCGGCGATCAGCTCGGCGCCACCGGCGCCATGCTCAAGAACACCGTGATTCCCGCCGCGCGGGACGCAAAGGAGCGCATGGCGGGCGCCTCGCCCGAGGAGCAGAAGCAGCTCGCCGACAGCATGGCCGAGGCGCTCAAGTCCGCCTCGCCGGAGGACCGCAAGGCCTTTTTCGACGGCCTCGGGCTGGGGTTCTTTCCGCCCGCGGTGGTCGACCAGGTGCGCGCGCAGGTGAAGCCGTGAGGCGCATCTGCTGCCTCCTGTGGATCGCGTACGCACCGCTGGCGCTCGCGCAGTCGTATCCGGCGAAGCCGGTACGCATCATCGTGCCCTATTCCGCGGGCGGTGGCACGGACATCGTGGCGCGCGCCGTCGGCCAGAAGCTCTCCGACAAGTGGGGACAGGCGGTGATCGTCGACAACCGCGTCGGCGCGAACGGCATCATCGGCGCGGACGCGGTGGCCAAAGCCCCGGCCGACGGCTACACGCTTCTCATGTCGACGCCGGCGGAGGTCTCGACCAGCCCGCATCTGTACGCCAACATTCCCTACAAAGCGGACAGGGATCTCGCGCCCATCACCCTGATCACGGTCACCCCGCTGGTGGTCGCGGTCAATCCGGGCGTGCCGGCGAGGACCGTGCAGGAGCTGGTCGCCCTGGCGAAAGCCAAGCCCGGCACCCTGGGTTTCGCCACGCCCGGGACCGGCAGCGCCCAGCATCTCACCGGCGAGCTGCTCATGGCGGCAGCGGGGATCAAGCTCGTGCACGTGCCTTACAAGGGCGCCGGCCAATCGATCCCCGATGTCATCGGCGGCCAGGTGCCCATGGGGATCTACGGCGTGCTGACGATCAGCCAGCACGCGAAGGCCGGCCGGCTGCGGATGCTGGCCGTGACCACGTCCAAGCGCTCGTCCGCCTATCCGGACTTGCCGACGCTCGCAGAATCGGGACTTTCCGGCTTCGACACCTCGCTTTGGTTCGGCCTGATGGCGCCTGCGGCGACGCCGAAGCCCCTCGTCGGCAGGATCCACGACGACGTGGTCGCCGCCCTCAAGCTCCCGGATCTGCGCGAGCGCATCGCTTCGCAGGGCGGCGAAATCGTCGGCGACACTCCGGAGGAGTTCGCCGCGTTCATCACCGCCGAGTCGGCGAAGTACGCCAGGATCATCCAGCAGGCAGGCGTGAAGCTCGACTAGGGCAGCAGCCCGAACACGCTCAGCTCGGTCTGCGTGCCGACGTAGACCTTTCCGTTCGCGACGGTCGGAACGACGAACTTGACTGCGTTGCCGGCGGCCTTCGTGCCGCTGGCAGGGCTGGAGAACAGCTTGGTCAGGCTGATCGCATCATAGGCGTAGAGTATTGCCGGTGCGCTGGTGGCCGAGCTGTTGGTGCCATTGTTGGTTGCATCCAGGGCCCAGACGATGCCGTTCGTCGTGCCGTTGGAGGAAACCGCTGGCGACGCCCCGGGGATGCCGAACATATCGCCTGCCTGGCGCGCCGGCAGGAGGGAGAGACTGGAATTGACGAGCGTGTATTGCTTCAGGACGTCGCCAATCGCGATGACGTAGAGGTTTCCTTCCCAGAAAGCAGGCGTCGAGAAGATGCCGCAGATGATGCAAGCGGGACCCGAGGTGATCGGCACCGTCTGCAGGATCTGGTCGCCCCCCGGATGGAATCCGCTCATGCTGTCGCGGTCGACCACGTAGAGCACCCCTTGCTTGTCTCCGCCGATGAGCAAGTGCGGGTGCGTCCCGGTGGAATCCACGACGATTGCGCCCCCTGACCCGACGTCGAAGTCGTTCGAGTCGAGGAAGGATTGATTCGCCGGCGTGAAGAAATCCGCGACCGACAGCCCGGTGGCCGTGCCCAGCCTGAGGAAGCTGTCGCCGTAGTTGGTGCGCGGAGTCCCCGTGTCGAAGGTCCCGTTGCCCGTGATGACATAGATATTTCCGGCGGCATCGGCTGCCGGCCCGGTGCCGGTCATCCAGATCCCGCCGCGACTGCCGTCCGGCGTTGTATTGAAGAGGACCGGTGGCTGCGCGAGATCGGCCGCGCTGTAGCCGATCACCCAGCCGTGATAAGGGTCGTTGTCTCCGTGCGACGCCCAGGCGATGTACACCTTTCCGTTCAGCAACAGCAGGCCCGGTCGCTGGTTCTCTCGAAGCGCGCAGAACTGCACGTGTCCCGCCGTTGAGCCGGGGCATTGGGGATCGCTCGCGTCCCCGCTGCCCGTAACTGTGATTGCGGAAGAAATGTCGGCCGGCCCGTTGAACGTTTCGGCGCCCGTAGCGATGTCGAGCGCATGCAGCCGCTGCAAGTAGCAGGGAGAACCGACCGAGCACCCCGTCCCGATGGTTTCCTTGGTCTTCGCGACGACGTAGAGCGTGCCGGTGGCGGGATCGATCACGGGTGTTCCCAGGACCCCGATCTTCGTGTTGATGTCGCCGGTTTCAATGACATCGGCCGGAGGAACGGTCGTGATGCCCGTTCCGAGGAAACTCCTCTTCCAGTACTGGACGCAAGGCTTCGCATCGGCGTCGAAGGCGTAGACGCTGTCGTTCTGGGTGGCCACCAGGACGATATTGTGCGTGCCGCCCGCGATCGCGAAGTTTGCGACATAGAGCGGCTGGGCGTAGACCTCGGCATCGACGCCGCATGAGAACAGCTTGCCGAAGGTCGATCCGCTGACCGTGGCCGGCGTCAGGGCGAACTCCTGCCGGTTCTGCCCCGTCCGCTGCGCGTCGTAGCGCTGCGTGAACACCCCGGCGAGGTCGGTCACGCCGACGGTCGCCGACGCCGATTGGGAGCCGTCTGCGACGCTGGTCGCGGTGATGGTGAACGCGCCGGCCGCCGAGGACGAGAACGTCGTCAAAGCGTTCGAGGTGCCGGTCAGGATGCCGCCGGTGGTCGACCAGGTCACTCCCGCCCCGCCGACGTCGTTCGCGACGGTGGCTGAAAGCGTGACGACCTGCGACAGCGTCAGGCCGCCGCGGCTCGGGGTGACGGTGACGCTGATGTTGCTCGACGTCGGTGTCGGCTCGGGCGAGCTCTTCTGGCAGCTCACCAGCACCAGCATCGCCGAGAGACAGAGCCGCCAGAGATGCCCCTGCTTCATTCCAGGAGCGACGTTCGCCTTCACGGATTCCCCACTTCCCCTTAGAAACGCCGGCATGGAAGATACGCCAGCCCTAGGGCAGCAGCCCGAACACGCTCAGCTCGGTCTGCGTGCCGAGGTAGACCTTGCCGTTGGCGACGGTCGGCACCGCGAACTTGACCGCGTTGCCCGCGGCGGCCGTGCCGCTGGCGGGGCTGGAGAAAAGCTTGGTCAGGGTGCCGGCGTCGTAGGCGAAGAGCACGGCCGGCGCCGATGCCCCGCCGTTGCCGGTGCCGTTCGCGTGGCTGTTCACCGCCCACACGACGCCGTTGGTCGCGCCCGAGGACGAGACGGCGGGCGACGCGCCCGGATGACCGAAGGTGTCGCCCGCCGTCACCGGCGGCTCGGTGATGTGCGCATTCGCGATGGCGTACTTCTTCAGCTTGTCGCCGATCGCGACCACGTAGAGGTTCCCCTGCCAATACGCCGGCGTGGAGAAGATCCCTTTGTCGAGGCAGCCGCTCGTGCAGGACAACACCGTCACCTCCTGCACGATCTGGTCGTTCCCGTTGAAGCCGGTCATGTTGTTGCGGTCGATCAGGTACAGGACGCCGACCTTGTCCCCGCCGATGAGAAGCTGCTGATGCGCCGTCGACCCTGCGGAATCCGGCAGCACCACCGCGCCGCCCGAGCCGACGTCCCAATCGTTCGAGTTGAGGAGCGCCTCGTTGGAAGGCGTGAAGGAATCGAGCACCGAGAGCCCGCTTGCGGTGCCGAGCTTGAGGAAGCTGTCGCCGTAGTTGGGCGGAGTCGTGCCCGGGTCGAAATCGCCGTTGCCGGTGATGACGTAGATGTTGCCGTCCAAGTCGGCGGCAGGTCCGGTGCCCGACTGCCAGATGCCGCCGAGGCCGCCGCCCGGCGTCGTGTTGAAGAGCACCGGCGCCTGGCTCAGATTCGAGGCGTGGTAGCCGATCACCCACCCGTGATAAGGCGTGTTGTCGCCGTGCGAAGCCCAGGCGATGTAGACCATGCCGTTCAGCAGCTGCAGCCCCGGGCGCTGGTTCTCGCGCAGCGCGCAGATAGGCACCCGGCCCGCGTTCGCCGAGCAGCCCACGCTCTGGTCGCCGGTGTCTCCGCTTCCGGCAACGGTGAGCGTC
>DASSQD010000037.1:0-18611 GCA_035702665.1 Burkholderiales bacterium | reverse complement strand
AGGCTCGCCCCTCACCGGAGCGACGCCAGCAAGGCCTGGAAATCCTCCGGCAGCGGCGCCTCGAAGCGCCGGCGCGCGCCGGAGGCCGGGTGGGAAAATTCCAGGCGTGCGGCGTGAAGTGCCTGGCGCTTGAGGCGCGCGCTGCCGGTCGCGCTTCTGCGCCCGCCGCGGTACACGGGATCGCCGACCAGAGGATGACCGAGGGACTGCAGGTGCACCCGGATCTGGTGCGTCCTCCCCGTGTCGAGGCTGCATTCGAGCAGCGACTCGTGGGTGAAGCGCTTCACCACGCGATAGCGCGTGCGCGCTGCGCGGCCCGCGGGAACCACCGCCATGCGCGTGCGGTTGCGCGGATCGCGACCGACCGGTGCGCTCACCTCTCCAGCCGCCCGCACCGTCCCGTGGACCAGGGCGAGATACTCGCGCTTCACTGTCCGCGCCTGGAGCTGCCGGACGAGTTCGGTCTGGGCCCGCAGCGTCTTCGCGACCACGAGCAGCCCGCTGGTGCCCTTGTCCAGCCGGTGCACGATGCCGGCCCGTGGTATCGCGGCGAGCTGCGGGGAGTGGTGCAGGAGCGCGTTGAGCAGCGTCCCTTTCCAGTTTCCGCTCCCGGGATGAACCACCAGGCCGGCGGGTTTGTTGATCACCAGGACCTCGTCGTCCTCGTAGACGATGTCGAGCGCGATGCGCTCGGGAAGATGCGCCGCGTCGGCGGGTTCGGGCTGCTCGCGGATCTCGATCCGCTCCCCGCCCCAGATCTTCTGCTTGGGCTTCGCCGAGCGCGAATCGAGGCTGACGTGCCCGTCCTTCAGCCACTTCTGCAGCCGGCTGCGCGAATGCTCCGGAAACATCTGCGCGAGCGCCTTGTCCAGGCGCAGGCCGGCGAGAGCCTCGGGAACGCGGCGCGTCACCCTCGCCACAGTATAATTCCCCGTCCCATCCGACCGAACCATCGTGAAACGTAGTGTAGCTTCATTCGCGCTCGTCCTGACGGCGTCTCTCGCCGCGTGCTCGTTCCTCGACAAGCAGGACCCCACCAGGACGATGAGCGCCGACAAGATCTACGCCGAGGCGAAGGATGCGCTCGACAACGGCCAGTACGACCTGGCGATCAAGCGCTACGAATCGCTCGAGGCGCGCTTCCCTTACGGGCGCTACTCCCAGCAGGGTCAGCTCGAGGTCGCCTACGCTTACTACAAGCAGAAGGAGCAGGCCTCGGCGGTGGCCGCGGCGGAGCGGTTCATGAAGCTCCATCCCAATCATCCCAGCGTCGACTATGCGTACTACCTGAAGGGCCTCGCCTACTTCAACGAAGATTCGGGCCTGCTGTCCAAGATCTCACGCCAGGATCCGAGCGAGCGCGATCCCAAGTCGGCGCGGGATTCCTTCGATGCGTTCAAGGAGCTGGTGCAGCGCTTTCCCGACAGCAAGTACGCGCCGGATGCGCTCGCCCGGATGAAGTACCTCGTCAACGCGCTCGCCTCCCACGAGATCCACGTCGCGCAGTGGTACGTCAGGCGGGGCGCGTACGTCGCGGCAGCCAACCGCGCGCAATTCGCCTTGAGGAACTACCCCGAGGCGCCGATCCAGGAGGAGGCCCTGCTCATCATGATCCGCTCCTACGACGCGCTCGGAATGCGCGAGCTGCGCGACGACACGGAGCGGATCCTGAAGAAGAACTTTCCCGATAGCGAGCAGGCGAAAAGCCTGCTCAGCCAGCTCGCCCGCTGACCGCCGAAGGGTCCGGGAGTCCGCGGTCGCGCTCGAAGAAGAGGACCGCCTCCTCCAGCTCGCGCGCCAGCCTCATCGGCGGGAGGCTCGCGAGGATGCGACGGCCGTAAGGTCTGGCGAGAAGCCGCGGATCACAGATGATCAGCACGCCACGGTCGGCCTCGTCGCGGATCAGGCGGCCCGCCCCCTGCTTCAGCGCGATCGCCGCCTGGGGCAACTGGTAGTCGAGGAACGGGTTGCCGCCGCGGCGCTCCAGCGATTCCAGCCGCGCCGCGAGCACCGGATCGTCCGGCGGGGCGAACGGGAGCTTATCGATGACCACCAGCGACAGCGCCTCTCCGCGCACGTCCACGCCCTGCCAGAAGCTGGCACTCCCGACCAGGACGGCGTTCCCCAGCAAGCGGAAGCGCTCGAGCAGGTCGCTGCGCGAGCCCTGACCCTGGAGCATCAGGGAAAACGGGAGCCCGGCGCGATCGAACTCCTCGCGCAGCAGCCGGTGCGCGAGCCTCATCGCGCGCAGCGTCGTAAATAGCAGGAAGGCGCGTCCTCCGCTCGCTCGGATCACGGGAAGCGAGGCGGCGACCACCGCGCGCGTGTGCTCCTCGCTGTTCGGGTCCGGAAGGTTCCGGGGAACGTAGAGCAAGGCCTGCGAGGCGTAGTCGAAGGGACTGCCCCAGCAGGCGGTGCGCGCGTCCTGCAGGCCCATCTCCTCGTTGTAGTGTCCGAAATCCCCCGCGACCGCGAGCGTCGCCGACGTGAAAATCCAGGCACGCGGCCTGCCGTCGAGCTGCTTGCGGAAGATCTCGGCGACCGAGAGCGGCGTGGCGTTCAGCCGGAGCGAATGGCCGAGCAACTCTATCCAGCGAACCAGGTCGCCGCGGCCCTCGTCGCGCCAGCGCCGCAGAACAGCTTGAGCTTCGTTCGCGCGGTCGCGGCAGCGCGCGAGCCCCTCGCTTCGTTCGGCGAGGATTTTCACCGCCCCGCTCAACTCGGCGAGCGCCGAGTCGAGCGCCGCCAGCGCTTCCGGAAAGCCGCGCTCGCGCGCCGCCGACGACGCGGTGACGCGCGCCCCCTCGCCGGGAAAGACGAGGCGCAGGTCGCGCGCGGCCTTCTCCAGCGCCGCGGCGAGCGCGGGCAGCTCCTGGATGTCCCTGGCCCCGACCAGGGCCTCGCCGCGGATGTCGCGCGCAAGCTCGAGGAGCTGCGCGGTCGACAGGGTCTCGCCGAAGAAAAGCGTCGCGGTGTCGGGGAGCTGATGCGCTTCGTCGAGCACCACGGTGTTGCATGCAGGAAGAAGCTCGGCCATGCCCTCGTCCTTGAGCACTACGTCTGCGAAGAACAGGTGATGATTCACTACGACTAGATCGGCGGCGAGCGCTTCGCGCCGTGCGGCCATGACGAAGCAGTCGCGATACGACGGGCACGACTGCCCCAGGCAGTTCTCGCGCGTTGAGGTCGCAAGGTCCCAGGCGCGGGCCTCCTCGGGGACCTCGGCGAACTCGCTCTTGTCGCCGCTGCGCGTGACGCGCGCGAAACTCGCGATGCGGCGCAGATCGGCGTCGACATCGCGGCCGTGCTGCGCTCCCTCGAGATTTCGTTCGAGGTGATATTGACACACATAGTTCGCCCGGCCTTTGAGCAGCGCCGTGGTCACGGGAAGGCCCAGAGCGGTGCGCACCGTCGGCAGATCGCGACGGTAGAGCTGGTCCTGCAGCGTCTTGGTGCCGGTCGACACGATGACCTTGCCCGCGGACAGGAGCGCTGGAACGAGATATGCGAAGGTCTTGCCGGTGCCGGTCCCCGCCTCGCACACGAGCACTGCGTTGTCTCGGATCGCCTCGGCGACTCGGGTCGCCATCTCCAGTTGCTGCGACCTGGCGCGGTACTGGGGCACGCTGGCGGCGAGGGCCCCGGCCGGGCCGAAAATCGCCGCGAGCTGCTCGTTCATGAGGATTTTCTCCGGGACTCGCCCCTCAAAGCTTGGTAAGGTCACATCGCTCTGCGATCGGTCGCCCTTTACAGCCATAGCTCGATAGTCTAAGGTTCTTTAGTGATGCGCTGTAACCATATGTTTTTGAGTGTTTTGATTCTCAGCGGCTGCGCCACGCCACCGCCCGACCCGCGCAGTCCCGAGCTGGTGTTTCAGGCGCTCGCTGTCGCCGGCGTACCTTACAAGAGGGGGGGCGAATCGCCCGAAGCCGGCTTCGACTGCAGCGGCCTGGTCGCGCACGTGTATCGCGAAGCCTTCGGAATCGAGCTCCCGCACAACGCTCTGGCGCAGAGCCGCATCGGGAAGCATGTGACGGTCACCGGGCTTGAAGCGGGCGATCTCGTGTTCTACAACACCGAGCGCCGGCCCTACTCTCATGTCGGGATCTACCTCGGCGAGCATCGCTTCATCCATGCGCCCAAGCCGGGCGCCGCGGTGCGTATCGAGGACATGCGTACAGCCTACTGGAGCCGGCGCTTCGACGGCGCGCGCCGCGTGATGGAATGAGCTCCGGCCTTCGGGCCGTTCGGATCAGCCGGTCTGAAGCTCGAACACCACCGGGACGTCGACGGTGAACTCCCGGCCCCGCGGCGCGGGCTGGACCTGCGCCAGGGCGTTGAACGCTTTCCTCACCATCTCGAGGGCTTGGTCGTCCAGCACTTGATACTTGCTCGAGCTCTTGATGAGCGCGCTCTTGATCGTGCCGTTCGCATCGACCACGACGCGAATCTCCACCCGTCCTTCCCAGCCCCTCTCCATCGCCTGCACCGGGTAGCGCTTGTAACGCTTCGCGGCGTCGATCAGCGCCAGGCGGTAGGCGTCGAAGAGGCTGGGGTCGACCCTCTCCGCCACGGGGCGGGCGGGCGCTTCGCTCGAGACCGCCGCTGGTGCCGGCGCGAGGGACGAAGCCGCTGCAGGCTCCGGGCTCACCGCCGGGACCGGTGCCGGTTCCGCCGCCCTGGGTGTCGCTATGGGTACCGGGTCGGCGGGTTTGGGCGGCGTAACGAGAGGGTCGGACTCACGCCGCTCCCGGGGTTTTCGCGGAGAAAACGGAGCGACCGGGTCGGCGGACGCGAACAGCGCGGTGAGCGCCGGCGCATCCGCCGGAGCAGCCACGGGTCGCAGGCCGGGAAAGACCAGCATCGCCAGGACATGCAGCGTTACCGAGACTCCGAGGCAGGCGTAGAGCGTGCGCAGCTGCCTGTCGTGGTGCCAGCGTGCCGCAGCGAGGTCGGGATGCCACATCGGATGGAATATCTTACGCGGATTTCCGGTAGTAACTCTGGTACCAGTCGGCGAATCGCCGCACGCCGACTTCGATCGGAGTCTGCGGCTTGTAGCCGACCGCGCGCTCGAGTTCGCTCACGTCGGCCGAGGTCGCAGGCACATCGCCCGCCTGCATCGGGAGCAGCTCGAGCTTGGCCTTCTTGCCGAGGCATTGCTCGAGAACTTCGATGTAGCGCATCAGCTTCACCGGCCGGTTGTTGCCGATGTTGAAGACCCGCCAAGGCGCGTAGCTCGTCGCGGGGTCCGGCCGCTCGCCGCTCCAGCTGGGGGCCGGCGCGGCGGGCTTGTCCACTGTGCGGATGACGCCCTCGACGATGTCGTCGACATAGGTGAAATCGCGGACCATGTCGCCGCGGTTGAAGACCGGGATCGGGCGCCCGGCGAGGATGCCTTCGGTGAACTTGAACAGCGCCATGTCCGGACGGCCCCAGGGCCCGTAGACGGTGAAGAACCTCAAGCCCGTGCACGACATCCCGTAGAGGCTCGCGTAGCTGTGCGCCATGAGCTCGTTCGCCTTCTTGGTGGCCGCGTACAGCGACACCGGATGGTCGACGTTGTCGTGCTCGGAGAACGGCAGGCGCGTGTTCGCGCCGTAGACCGAGCTGCTCGACGCGAACACGAGATGGCCGACGCGCGTGTGCCGGCACCCTTCCAGTACGTGGAGGAATCCGACCAAGTTCGCGTCGATGTAGGCGGAAGGATTCTCGATCGAATAGCGCACCCCCGCCTGGGCGGCCAAGTGCACCACTGCGTCGAACTTGCTCGCCGAGAAAAGCTCCGACATCCCCTTGCGCTCGACGATGTCCAGCTTGTGGAAGGCGAATCCGGAGCGCGGGCGCAAGCGATCGAGCCGCGCGTGTTTAAGGCGCACGTCGTAGTAGTCGTTCAGATTGTCGATCCCGACCACCTGGTCGCCGCGATCCAGCAATCGATGGCTCAGCGTGGCTCCGATGAACCCCGCGGCCCCGGTAACGAGAACTTTCATCTTGGAACCGTTCCTCCCGTTCTTTTCATGCGCGAGCTGCGGCCAGCGCGTCCGGCCTGTACCCGTAGGGGTTCATGCTCTGCCATCGCCACGCGTCGCGGCACATGTCGTCGAGCCCATAGACAGCCTTCCAGCCGAGCAGCTTCTCGGCGAGCGACGCATCGGCGTACGACTCGGCGACGTCGCCCGCACGCCTCGCGACCTTCTCTATCGGTATCGTCCGGCCGCTGGCACGCTCGAACGCCCTTACCGCCTCCAGCACCGAGATTCCGCGCCCCGTTCCGAGGTTCACCGTGAATCCGCGGCGCTCACGCCGCAGGGCTTCGAGCGCGGCGAGGTGCCCGAGCGCCAGATCCACGACGTGGATGTAGTCGCGCACCCCCGTGCCGTCGCGCGTCGGATAGTCGCTGCCGAATACGCGAACCTTGTCGCGCACTCCCGCAGCGACCTGTGCGATGTTCGGCATGAGGTTGTTCGGTATGCCCTGCGGGTCCTCTCCGATGAGGCCGCTGGAGTGCGCGCCGACGGGGTTGAAGTAGCGCAGCAAGGCGACTCGCCAGGCGGCCGGGTCCGACGCCGCGAGGTCCCCGAGAATTCGCTCGACCATCCACTTGGTACAGCCGTAGGGGTTCGTGGGACCCAGTGGAGCGTCCTCGCGGACCGGCATAGACGTCGCGTTGCCGTAGACCGTCGCAGAAGAGGAGAAGACCAGCGTACCGACTCCCGCTTCGGTCATCGCCCGGCACAGCGAGAGGGCACCCTGCACGTTATTGTCGTAGTACTCAATCGGCTTCTCGAACGATTCGCCCACGGCTTTCAGCCCGGCGAAATGAATCACCGCGTCAAACCGGTACTTGGCAAACACGCCCCTCAGGGCGTCGGTGTCGCGCACGTCGGCGTTCGCGAATTCGGCCGGCCGGTCGACGATGCGGGCGATCCGCTCGAGTACCGCCGCGTGACTGTTGCACAGGTTGTCCAGCACGACCACGTCGTGCCCCGCGAGCATCAGCTCGACGCAGGTGTGGGAGCCGATGTAGCCGGCCCCGCCGGTCACCAGCACCTTCATGCCGGGCACGGACGCCGCCCGGACTCGGACAGGTCCGGCAATTGAGCATCAGGAAACATCGACTCCACGAGGGTTCTCGTGCGAGCGCGGAGTCTAGCCGATTTCCATTGCGATCGCCTTGGGCGCAGGACGGCGCGAAGACGGCCCTCCCCCGAGGGGCCCCGATCAGGGCGATTCAGTCAGTGTGCGCGGCGTGCGCCGGCGGCTTCGCGCCGCGGCTTGGCGTGGGATGCCGTGCGCGCGGAAACTCTGGCGCGCTTGGCGCGGCGGAGATAGCTCACCACCGGAGGGGCAAGCTCGCCGGCATTTCCGTAGATCTCGCCACGGTGGGTAAAGCGACCGAATAGGTAAGCCACGCCCAGCCCAAGCACGGGCCACATGACCAGTATTGCCACCCACGTGATCCAGCTCATAGACCCCTTTCGCGACGGGAGTCAAGCCAAAATGCTCGATGACAATAGCATGAAGTTCCTGCGAAAGCCAAGCGATACACTTCCCTTCCCCGCGCCGGGGGCAAAGTCACGCCGCGGGGTCCCTACGGTTCCGCGCCTGTCTCTTGGCGGCGACACCCGCCTTCCGATCACTGGACGGGGAGCAGGTTCCTGCGCGCCAGGACCGAACGCATGGTGTCGAATTCGAAGTCGTCCAGCAGTCGCCCGATACGCTCCGCGCACCGGCCCAGGTTGAGATAGTGCCGGAAGCGCGACAAGGCGCCCGCGCCATTCACCCGCGGCTGTTCGGGGTCGACCTCCCACGGATGAACGTAGAACACGAACTCCTGCTGCTGCTCGTTCAGCCGGCGCAGCGCCCAGCGCGTGAAACCGTACGGGAACAGGCGGAAGTATCCGCCCCCCGCGACGGGAACCTTGGCGCCATGGTAGCGCAGCACCGAAATCGGGAACTCGACCAGGCGGCCGCCGCCGGGCGTCGTCAGCACGTGAGGCCTCGGCTCGGCATCGGGTATCCCGTAGCGGTCGTGCCGCATCGGAAAGATGCTCGAATCGTAGCGGAAACCCTCTTCGCACAGGATGTCGAGCGCCCACAGCGAGCGGCGCGTGATCGAGTAGGTCGCGGCACGGTAACCCTCCACCGGCCGCTGCGCGAGGTCCTCGAGCAGTGCCTTGGCGTCGTGCGTCTCGCGCCGGAATTCAGCGGGAGTCTGTGTGTAGATCAGCCGATGGCTCATGCCGTGCGAGGCGATTTCGTGGCCTGCAGCGGAGATCTGGCGCACGATTTCCGGGTGCTTGCGCGCGACCCAGCCGAGGACGAAGAAGGTCGCGTGAACCCCGCGCTTCGCGAGCAGGTCAAGCAGCGTCGAGGTGCTGGCGCCGACGCGCGTTCGAAAGCCTTCCCAGGAGCTCCGGTCGATCGCGCTGGCGAAGCCCTCGACCTGGAAATAGTCCTCGACGTCCACGGTGAAGGCGTTTTTCATGCGTCGGCACCCGCTCGGGTCACAGCCGCCATACGGACAAGCCGGCGGCGCGCAGCGCGGTCGCGTCGAGGCGCGCCTTCACGTCCATGACGCACCCGTTGGCTGCGATCTTCGCGGCCAGCTGCGACGGCGAAAGGGCTAGGAACTGCCTGTGGGCGACCGCGGCGACGAGCGCGTCCGCCCGCGGCAGCGCGTCCCACGGAGCGAGCTCGATGCCGTATTCGTGCACCGCTTCCTTCGGATCGGGCACGGGATCGTGGACATGAACCTCGATCCCGAACGTCTTCAGCTCGTTGATAACGTCGATCACCTTGGAGTTGCGCAGGTCGGGCACGTCCTCCTTGAACGTCAGCCCCAGCACGTTGACCTTCGCGCCCCTGACAGGGTGCCCGCTGCGGATGAGCTCCTTCACCGTCTGCTCGGCAATGAACTTTCCCATGTCGTCGTTGATGCGCCGGCCCGCCAGGATGACCTCGGGGTGGTAGCCCAGCATCTCGGCCTTGTGCGTCAGGTAATAAGGATCGACCCCGATGCAATGGCCGCCGACCAGCCCCGGCCGGAACGGCAGGAAATTCCACTTGGTGCCGGCGGCCTGAAGCACCTCGAGCGTGTCGATGCCGATCTTGCGGAAGATGATCGACAGCTCGTTCATGAGGGCGATGTTCAGGTCCCGCTGGGTGTTCTCGATGACCTTCGCCGCCTCGGCGACCTTGATGCTTGACGCGCGGTATACCCCGGCCTTGACCACGGCCGAGTATGCGGCAGCGACCTTCTCCAGCGTCTGCGGCGTGTCACCGGAGACGACTTTGGTGATGCGCGTCAGCGTGTGCTCCCTGTCGCCCGGATTGATGCGTTCGGGAGAGTAGCCGACGTTGAAGTCCCGGAGCCATTTCATGCCGGAATTCTTCTCGAGGACCGGGACGCAGATCTCTTCGGTCGCACCAGGATATACGGTCGACTCGTAGACGACGATTGCGCCGCGCTTCATGTGCTTGCCGACGGAGGTGCTCGATCCCACCAGCGGCCCGAAGTCGGGCCGGCGTGCCGCGTCGATCGGCGTGGGCACGGCGACGATGATGATGTCCGCCGCCGCGAGCTCCGCGGCATCGGTGGTGACTATGAGTTGAGTGGCGCCGCGCAGATCCTCGCTCGATACCTCCCCGGTGGGATCGACGTGCCGGCGATAGTTCGCGATCTTGTCGGCGCTGAGGTCGTAGCCGACGGTGCGGAACTTCTTGCCGAATTCGACCGCGAGCGGCAGACCCACATAGCCGAGCCCGACGACGCCAACCACACTCATGCGCAAGCCCCCCCGATTGTACCGATCGGCAACGTTCACGACGGGCTGGCATGATACCCGAAGTGGCCTTCCGGTCCGGCCATCCCGGTCACATTTCACACTTTCGGCGCCAAATTCTTCCTGGCCGAGGCGGAGCGCATGCGAAAATAGGGCCGCTTTTTGCTTCAACAACTATTAGAAAAAACATGATCTTCACTGAAACGAAGCTCAAGGGAGCGTTCATTCTGGATATCGAGCGTCGCGGAGACAACCGCGGCTTCTTCGCGCGCGCGTTTTGCCAGCACGAATTCGCCGATCACGGGCTGAAGCCGGTGATAGCCCAGGCCAACCTTGCGTTCAACACGGCCAAGGGAACTCTCCGGGGCATGCACTTTCAGTATCCTCCGGCCGCCGAAACCAAGCTGGTGAGGTGCACGCGAGGAGCGATACTCGACATCATCGTGGATCTGCGCCCGGAGAGCCCCACTTATCTGGAGCACATCGCCGTCGAGCTGACCGGAGACAACTTCCGATCGCTCTACGTGCCCGAGCGCTTCGCGCACGGCTACCAGTGTCTCGCCGATCAAACCGAAACGAGCTACCAGGTGGGCGAGTTCTACACGCCCGCGGCCGAAGGCGGCCTGCTGTACAACGACCCCCGGCTCGGGCTGAAATGGCCGCTTCCGGTGCGCGAGATCTCGCCCAAGGACTCGGCGTGGCTGCCGCTGGACAAGATCGAGGGGGAATTGAAGCGTAAAATGAGCGCCTGAAGGCGCCAGCGGCCGTGGTAGCGGCGGGCGATCCGCTTGCCGGGTTGGGAAAGCTAGATTGCTGGGAGGGACTGTGATTATCGTCGACAACGCACTGAAGGCGAGGGAGCGGGAGGGCAAGCCCATCCGCGTCGGCATGGTGGGCGCGGGCTTCATGGGCCAGGGGCTCACCAACCAGATCACCCACAGCGTGCCCGGCATGCGCATGGCGGCCGTCTACAACCGGCGACCGGAGCGCGCGCATCACGTCTACCGCTATTCGGGATTCGAAGACATCGCGACCGCGGGAACGCAGAGCCAGCTCGACCAGGCGATCCGGCAGGGAAAGCCCGTCGTCGCCGAAGATCCCTTTCTGCTGTGCCGGTCGGGCGAGATCGACGTCATCATCGACGTCACCGGCTCGGTCGAGTTCGGCGCTCGCGTCATTCTCGAGGCTTTCAGGAACGGCAAGCCGGTGGTGATGATGAACGCCGAGGTCGACGCCACCGTCGGCCCGATTCTCCAGGTCTACGCCCGCAAGCACGGCGTGATCCTCTCAGCATGCGACGGCGACGAGCCCGGCCTACAGATGAACCTGGTGCGCTGGGTGCAGGGTCTCGGTCTCATTCCCCGCGTCATTGGAAACGTCAAGGGGCTGCAGGACCCCTACCGCAACCCGACCACGCAGAAGGGATGGGCGGAGCGCTGGGGACAGAACGCGGCGATGGTCACTTCCTTCGCCGACGGCTCGAAGATCAGCTTCGAGCAAACGATCGTCGCGAACGCGACAGGATTCAAGGTTCGATCTCGGGGGATGTCCCGCGGGGTGAAGTACGAAGGCTCGATCATGGACATCCACAAGCTCTACGACCTCGACGAGGCCCGCGCGCTCGGCGGCGTCATCGACTACACGGTCGGCCCCTCGGGCATCAAAGCATTCGTGCTCGCCGAGCACACCGATCCCAAGCAGCGCCACTACCTGAATCTCTACAAGATGGGCGAGGGTCCGCTCTACCCGTTCTGGGTCCCGTACCATCTCGTGCACTTCGAAACCCCGAATTCCATCGCGCGAGTCGTTCTCTTCAAGGACAACCTCGCGCCGCCCCTGGCGGGTCCGGTCGTCGAGGTGTGCGCGGTCGCCAAGCGCGATCTCGCCGCGGGCGAAACGCTCGACGAGTACGGCATGTACACGACCTACGGAGAGGCGGTGAACACCGAGGAAATGAGCGACAAGCGCTACCTTCCGGAGGGTCTCGTTGACGGGTGCAAGCTCAAGCGCGCAATTACCAAGGACCAGGTGCTGGCCTACGACGACGTGGAGTTGCCGGTGGGCCGGCTCGCCGACCGCCTTCGCGCCGAGCAGTACCGGCATTTCCGGGGCATTACCTGGCTCGAGGAGCACCTCAAGGGGACGCAGGGCGCGTCGGTAGCGAAAGTGCCGGAGTACGCTTGAAGATACTGGTCACCGGCAATACGGGCTACATCGGCCCCTCCGTTCTCAAGCGCCTCCGGCACTCCTACCCCAAGGCGACCCTGGTCGGCTTCGACAAGGGCTACTTCGCGCACTGCCTCACGAACGCGAACATCCTCCCGGAATGCCGGGCCGACATCCAGTACTTCGGCGACGTGCGGCATCCGCAAGCCGAGATCCTGGACGGCGTCGACGCCGTGATCCACCTCGCGGCGATATCGAACGATCCGATGGGGAAGACGTTCGAGGACGTCACCTACGACATCAATTTCCGCGCGAGCGTCGACCTGGCGCGCCGGGCAAAGGCCGCCGGGGTCAAGTCCTTCGTGTTCGCCTCGAGCTGCAGCGTGTACGGCGTCGCCGACGACACGCCGCGGAAAGAAACCTCGCAGCTCAATCCCCAGACCGCATACGCGATATCGAAGATCCGCACGGAGACCGAGCTCGAGAAGCTCGCCGACGGGAACTTCACGGTGACGTGCCTCAGGTTCGCGACCGCGTGCGGGATGAGCGAGCGCCTGCGGCTCGACCTCGTGGTCAACGACTTCGTCGCCTGCGCCGTCACGTCCAAGAACATCACGATCCTCAGCGACGGAACGCCGTGGCGGCCCCTGATACACATCCGGGACATGGCGAGAGCGTTCGACTGGGCGATCGGCAGGGACCGGAAACACGGCGGCTTCCTCGCGGTCAATGTCGGCAGCGACGAGTGGAACTACCAGGTCAAGGATCTGGCCGAGGCGGTCGCGAAGATCGTTCCGGGCGTCACCGTGTCGATCAACAAGAAAGCCCCGCAGGACAGCCGCTCGTACCGCGTCGACTTCGCGCTCTACAGGAAGGTCGCGCCCGACCATCAGCCGGAAGTCGATCTCATGACGACCATCCGCGAGCTCAAGTCCGGGCTGGAGGCGATGGGATTCAGCGATCCGAACTTCAGGTCCTCCAAGTTCATGCGTCTCGAGGTTCTCAAGTGGCTGCGTGAAAAAGGTCTGCTCGACGGCAACCTCGAGTGGACTGCGCTTGAGCGGCCGGCGTAACGGCCTTCGCGGGAGCGGGCACGAATGAAAGTGGTTCTTTTCTGCGGCGGCTTGGGCACCCGGCTGGGCGAGCTCACCGAGAACATCCCTAAGCCTCTGGTGAAGATCGGCTACCGACCGATCCTGTGGAACGTCATGAAGTACTACGCCCACTACGGACACAAGGATTTCGTCCTGTGCCTGGGATACAAGGCCGACGCCATCAAGGACTACTTTCTCAACTACAAGGAATACCTTTCCAACGACTTCACGATGACCAACGGCGGAAGGGACATCCACCTCCAGCGAAGCGACATCACCGACTGGAAGATCACCTTCGTCGACACCGGGCTGAGGGCGAACATCGGCCAGCGCCTCAAGGCGGTGGAAAAATATCTCGAGGGAGAAGAGGCCTTCCTCGCGAACTATTCCGACGGACTGAGCGCCTTCCCGCTTCCGGACCTGATCGATCGCTTCAAGAAGAGCGGAAAGGTCGCCTGCTTCCTGTGCGCCAAGCCTTCGCAGAGCTTCCACGTCGTCACGCTCCGGCAGGACAACTCGGTGAACAGCATCCAGAGCGTGCGCAAGACGGACATACTGATCAACGCCGGGTTCTTCGTGTTCAAGAAAGAGATCTTCAACTACATGAAGCCCGGCGAGGAGCTGGTGGTCGAGCCCTTTCAAAGGCTCATCGCGGAGAACCAGATCGTCGGTTACCGCTCGGATCAGTTCTGGTGCATGGACACGTTCAAGGAGCACCAGGAACTGACCGACATGTACAACCAGGGCAACGCGCCCTGGGAAGTGTGGAAGCCGTCGGCGGACACCGGGACCGGAAGGTGAAATGAATGCTCAACGCGACTTTCACAAAAGGTGCGGGACTGCGGCTTCTGTGCCTGGGAGCGCATAGCGACGACATCGAGATCGGCTGCGGGGGGACGATTCTCAGGGTGCTCGAGGAGAATCCGAGCGTAGAGGTGTGCTGGGCGGTGCTCGGGGCGTCGGGAGCGCGAACGGCGGAGGCGCTGAAGAGCGCCAACCTGTTCCTGGCGAACGCACGACAGAAGGAAATCATCACCCGGGAGTTCAGGGACGGCTACTTTCCCTATCTCGGAGCGGAGATCAAGGATTTTTTCGAAGAGCTGAAGCGGAAATTCATTCCCGATCTCATCCTCACCCACTACCGCGAGGATCTGCATCAGGACCACCGCCTGGTATCAGAGCTCACCTGGAACACGTTTAGAGATCACCTGATCCTGGAATACGAGATCGTCAAGTACGACGGCGACCTGGGCGCGCCCAACTTCTTCGTCTCCCTGAGCGAGGCGCTGGCTGGAAAAAAGATCCGCAATATCCTCGATTGCTTCCAGAGCCAGAGAAGCAAAGCCTGGTTCACCGAAGACACTTTCTTCTCGATACTGAGGCTGCGCGGCGTCGAGTCGAATGCTCCCGAGAAGTATGCGGAGGGCTTTTACTGCCGCAAGATGGCGTACTGAGCCGGGGGCGTCAGTGAAGTGTCAGTCAATATCGGGCATGGTCGCTGCTTCAGTACCGGTGTCTTGAGCAGGACGAACAAATCGACCGTGCTGGCTACCTGCGTTCTTACGAAGGACGACGGCTCCAGGTGACTTCCCGGGGACGCCGTTTCGCGCTGATCGGCCTGGTACTCCTGCTGTTCCTCGGAGGGGCCGCGGCCGCCGCCTTGGTGCTGTCCGACGGGGTCGCGTGGCGGGCGCGCGTGCTCCGCGCGAAGGTCCTCGGCGAGCTGCCCGAGCTTCCGCTGCCCGATCTGCTGAGGTGGATGGCTCCCGGCAGCCCGGTCTACCTGGGCGCGCTGGCGGAGGTCCCCAACGTCCGCTCCGGAATAAAGAACCTCATCCCCTTGAGCGAACCGACCGAGAAGGGGACTCGGCTCTTCGGCGCGCACTGCGCGTCCTGTCATGGCGACAACGCGAGAGGCAGGACCGGCCCGGATCTGGTGTCCCTGGTGAGGAACAACCCGGACTGGGCCTTCTTTTCGGCAGTCAAGTGGGGCCGGCCCGGAACCTCGATGTCGCCGCAACCGTTGACCGAAATGGAGATCTGGGAGACGCACTCTTTCCTGCGGCACCTGTCGCTTCGCGCCGCGAGAGCCGATCTGTCTCCCGAGGCTTCCGCTTCGCGGGACGTCGAAGTCGCCGCAGGGAGCATTCTCGCCGCGGGCAAGCGGCCGAACGAGTGGCTGACCTTCGCCGGAAACTACGCGGGGCATCGCCACAGCCCGCTTTCGCGCATCTCGAAAACCAACGCCCGCGATCTGCGAGTGGCCTGGGTCGCCCAGTTGCGCTCCGAGGACGCGTACCTTGAGGCCTCTCCGATCGTCGCCTCAAACCTGATGTTCGTTTCCGAGTCGCCCGACGGGGTCGTCGCACTCGACGCCGCGACCGGGAAGAAGCGATGGGAGTTCCGGCGGCCCCTGCCCTCGGGACTTCCGCTGTGCTGCGGTTCGATCAACCGCGGCGTCGCGATCCTCGACGACGCGGTGTTCGTCGCGACACTCGACGCCCATGTCGTGGCCATCAAGGCGTCCAACGGACGGAAGAGATGGGAGACACGGGTGGCCGATTTCCGCGACGGCTATTCGATGACGGGGGCGCCGCTCGCCCTGCGCGACCGCGTGATCGTGGGGGTCGCAGGAGGAGAGTTCGGCATCCGCGGCTTCGTCGCCGCGTACCGCGCGAGCGACGGGGAGCGGCTGTGGAAATTCGATACTGTGCCGGGCCCCGGCACGCCGGGACACGATACCTGGGAGAACGACTCCTGGAAGACCGGCGGAGCACCGACGTGGACGACGGGCGCCTACGACCCCGATCTGAATCTGGTGTATTGGGGCGTTGGCAATCCGTCGCCCCCCTTCAAGCGCAAAGACCGGGCCGGCGCCAACCTCTATTCGAACAGCGTCGTCGCCCTGGACGCGGATACCGGGCAGCTCCGCTGGCACTACCAGTTCACTCCTGCGGACGAGCACGACTGGGACTCCGTGCAGCAGCCGGTGCTGGCGGAAATTCCCTGGCAGGGGCGGCCGCGGTCAGTGCTGCTCTGGGCGAATCGCAACGCGTTCTTCTATGCGCTCGACCGCAAGACGGGCGAGTTCCTCTTTGCGAAACCATTCGCCAAACAGACCTGGAATTCCGGCTTCACCGCCGACGGGCGTCCGATCGCGCTGCCCTCCGCGAGTCCGACTCACGAAGGCACCCTCGCCTGGCCGACCGTCGGCGGCGCGACCAACTGGTGGCCCCCCTCCTACGACCCAGGCAGGCAGCTGATGTACGTCCCTTCGATCGACGCCGCGTCGATCTACTTCGCCGCCGACGCCCGCGTCGCGAAGGGCACCGAGCAATTCCTGGGGAGCACCTCGGTCTACGCGGCGAACCAGCCGGCTGAAGCGAGCATCAAGGCGATCGAGGCGCAGACCGGAAAGGTCCGGTGGACATCGCCGCTGCAGCGAGGACCGGACACGCTGCGAAGCGTCGGAGGCGTCCTTTCCACCGCCGGCGGCGTCGTGGTCGCCGGGCACGCCGAGGAGTTCTTCGCGCTCGATTCCGACACCGGCCGGATCCTGTGGCGCATGCGGGTCGGGGGACGCATCAACGCCCCGCCGGTGGCCTACGCCATCGGTCGCACCCAATTCATCGCGGCGATCGCCGGCAACTCGATCTTCGCGTTCTCGTTGCCTCGTGACTAGAAGCGCGGCGTCGACGCTAGAACTGCCAGTACAAGAACTCGCTTTCCCCGCCCAGGAACAGGACGCCGATCACGGCCAGCGCGGAGATTCCCGCCGCCCAAGCAAGCGAAGGCCTCCACTCGAGAGCCCGACCGAGGAATGACTCGGCCGGCTGCCTGACGCCGATCGCCGGTTCGTGCCGGGCGAGCATCTGAAGGGTGTTGGGGCAAGCCATGACGACGACGATGAGTATCGGAATGGCGATCGCCATCTTGACGAACTCCTGCCCGCCCCAAGCCTGGTGCATCACCCCGAAGCGCTCCAGCCAGCCCGCGAGAGGGCCGACGCGCTCGTAGACCGCGACGGGCAGCGCGATCCCGTTCAAGCCCATCATGCCCTTCAGCAGATTGACGGCGGCGCCCACGGTCGGAGACCGGAACAAGACCATTGAGACGGCGACGCACAGGAACGTCAGCGTTATGCCTGCCGGCTTCATCAGCCGCGCATAGGCGGCCCGGTCCGGCCACAGGCGCGGCGCGATCAGGCGCCAGGCGTGGTTGACCGTAAGATACACGCCGTGCAGCAGGCCCCACAGCACGAACAGGTAGCCGGCGCCGTGCCAGAGCCCGGAGACGAACATGGTCAGGAGCGTCGGGAACATCAGCAGCAGCGCAAAGGCGCCCGGCGTCGTGTCGCGCCCGCCGAACCCCTTGAGGCCCTTCGCCAGCCGACGCCGCGTCAGCGCGAGCACCAGCGGGTTGTAGATGTAGGCCGTCAGGAAGCGCGTCAGCGTCATATGCCACCGCAGCCAGAAATCGATGATGCTGGGCGCCCGCAGCGGGGAATTGAAGTTCGGCGGCAGGCGGATTCCGATAAGGCGGGCCGCTCCCAGGGCCATATCGGTGTAGCCCGAGAAATCGAAATAGAGCTGCAGCAGGAATCCCACGCCGGCGATCCATGCGAAAAGGAAGGAAACGCCGGTGCCGGAGGCGGCCTGATCGTAGATCAGCGCGACCGAAGGGGAGATGCCGTCGGCGATCACCGACTTCTTGAACAGGCCGAACAGGAACAGCGTGAGTCCGACGGCGACGTCGTCCCGGTTCAGGCGGCCGGAGACCTGCTGGAACTGCGGCATCATCTCGCGATAGTGGACGATGGGGCCCGCGATGAGCTGGGGAAAGAACAGGACGAACAGGCAGTAGTCCCGCGCCGTGAACGTCTCGATGCGGCGCGAGTGAACGTCGATCAGGAACGCGATCTTCTGGAATGTGATGAACGATATGCCCAGCGGCAGAACGATGTGGGCAAGGCCGAGATTCGCTCCGAAGGCGTCATTGATCGCGGTGCCGAGGAAATACGTGTACTTGAAGTAGCCGAGGAACGCCACGTTGAACGCGATCCCCGCGATCAGCACGGCCTGCGCGGCGCCGCGGCGCTTGTCGTCCCGGGTCAGCCGCTGCAAGCCGCGCGCCAGCGCGAAATTGACCAGAATCGACGGCGCGATGATCAGCACGTTGAGGGGCCGCCACCAGGCGTAGAAGAAGAGCGACGCGAGGATCAGCCAGTGCAGCGACAACATCCGCGAGCGCCAGCCGAGCAGGTAGAAGCCGGCGACCGTCACCGGCAGGAATGCGAAGATGAATTCGTAGGAGTTGAAGAGCATCGAGAGCCTATCTCTGGTCGAAGATCGTGGACTGAACCCTGCGGATCACGGGCAGCATGACCGCCAGAGGGTCACCGGCGTCCACCGGCGGCACCGTCGCGGTCTGGTCGGTCAGGAGGCGCGGCAGCCGCTCGACCGTCACTCGGACCCGGCCGCCGGCCCGGTTGATGCCGTCGCACAGAAGTTCTCCCGCGATTTTCGCCATGGCGTATTCGAGCATGCCCTGCGGAGGCTTCCCG
>DASSQD010000036.1:0-27219 GCA_035702665.1 Burkholderiales bacterium | reverse complement strand
CAGCGCGCACAGCTCCTCGCGGCCGTGCGCGCGCGCGGGCGCCATCGCGAGGCGCGCCACGAGCGCCATCGCGGCGCGGCTGCGCAGCCGAGTCAGGCACTGGCGGCCGTCGTCGAGCTCGAATCCGCCGAGCACGCGCACGTGCCAGACCGCCGCGTCGGCGGCGCTGGCGGCATGGCCGACAGTCTGAGTGGCAGGCGACGTCATCCGGCGCGAGGCATGAACCGGCCAGGGGGCCGGTGGTGATCGGGCCAGTTTACGGGGGACGGCGCGTCGCATGGTCCCCAGCATCCCGGGGGACCGTTCCGACTTCGTGCACGGGCGGCGCCCGTGCCCCGCTCAGGACATCAGTGCGCTTCGTCCCAGTTGTGCCCGATGCCCACTTCGGCCAGCAGCGGCACCTTCAGCGACGCGACGCCGGCCATCAGGCGCGGGATCGCCTCCTTCGCCCACGCGAGCTCGGCCTCGGGCACCTCGAGCACCAGTTCGTCGTGCACCTGCATCACCATGCGGGTGGCGCGGCCCTCGGTTTCCAGCGCGCCCTGCACGGCGATCATCGCCAGCTTGATCAGGTCGGCCGCCGTGCCCTGCATCGGCGCGTTGATCGCCGCGCGCTCGGCCCCGCTGCGCCGCGCCGGGTTGGCGCTCCGGATCTCCGGCAGCCACAGCCGGCGGCCGAGCACGGTCTCGACGTAGCCACGGTCGCGCGCCGCCTTGCGCGTGTCCTCCATGTACTTCGCCACCCCCGGATAGCGGGTGAAATAGCTCGCGATATACGCCTGCGCGGTGGCGCGCTCGAGTCCGAGCTGCTGCGCCAGCCCGAACGCCGACATGCCGTAGATGAGACCGAAGTTGATCACCTTGGCGTAGCGCCTTTCCTCGGGCGACACCTCGGCGAGAGAGCGGCCGAAGACCTCGGCCGCGGTGGCGCGGTGAATGTCCTCGCCCGCCGCGAAGGCGCGCAGCAGATTTTCGTCGCCGGAGATGTGCGCCATGATGCGCAGCTCCACCTGCGAATAATCGGCGCTGACGATGACGCTGCCCGGCGGCGCGACGAAGGCCTCGCGGATGCGCCTTCCCTCGTTCGTCCGCACCGGGATGTTCTGCAGATTGGGATCGTTCGAGGACAAGCGCCCGGTGACCGCGACCGCCTGACCGTAGGTCGTGTGCACCCGCCCGGTCTGCGGATTCACCATCCTCGGCAGCTTGTCGGTGTAGGTGGACTTGAGCTTCGAGATCTCGCGGTGGTCGAGCAGCATCCTCGCGAGCGGATGGTCGAGCGCCAGCTTTTCGAGCACCTCCTCGTCGGTCGAGGGCGCGCCCGAAGGCGTCTTGCGCACCACGGGAATGCCCTTCTTCTCGAAGAAGATCTCGGCGATCTGCTTGGGAGAGCCCAGGTTGAAGGGCTGCCCCGCTTCCTTGTGCGCCCTGGCTTCGAGATCGAGCATCTTCTGCCCCAGCTCGTGGCTCATCGCCTCGAGCTGCCGCGCGTCGATGAGCACCCCGGCGCGCTCCATGCGGTACAGAACCTCGCGCACCGGCATCTCGATCTCGCCGTAAATCCGCGCGAGCTTCTGGTCGGCGGCGATCTTCGGCTCCAGCGCCGAGTGCAATCGCAGCGTGATGTCCGTGTCCTCGGCGGAGTACGCGGCCGCCCGCGCCACATCCACCTGCTCGAAGGAAATGCGCTGCGCGCCGGCGCCCGTGACCTCCTCGATCGCGAGCGGCTTTGCGCCCAGGTGGCGTTGCGCGAGGCTCTCGACGTCGTGGCGCGCGCTGCTCTCGATCACATAGGATTCGAGCAGGGTATCGTGCGCGATGCCGCGCAGGAGCACCCCGTGGTTGGAGAGCACGTGCTGGTCGAACTTGACGTTGTGGCCGAGCTTGCGGCTCCCCTCGCTCTCGAGCCAGGGTCTGAGCGCCGCGAGCGCGCGCTCGACCCCGACCTGCTCGGGCGCGCCGGCGTAGCGGTGCGCAAGAGGCAGATACGCCGCCCGGCCGGCCCGCGTCGCGAACGACAGACCCACGATGCGTGCCTGCATCGGCTCCTCGTTCGTGGTTTCCGTTCCGATGGCAACCAGCGCGGAGCCCTCGATCTCCTCCAGCCAGCGCGACAAGTCGGCTTCCGTCGAGAGCGTTTCGTAGTGGCGCTCCACCTGCGCCGCCGCCGGGGCCGAGACGGAAGGCGGAGGCTCGCTCGCGGCGGGCGGTGCCTCCTTGAGCCACGACTTGAAGCCGAAGCGCGACAGCAGATCGGACAGGCGCTGCTCGTCGCGTGGCGCGAGCTTCAGATCCTCCAGGTCGAAGGGGAGCTTCACGTCGCATTTCACCGCGAGCAGTTGCCTTCCTTTCGGCAGCCAGCCGAGCGCCTTGCGCAGGTTCTCGCCGACCGCGCCGCCGATCTCGCCCGCATGCCTCATCACCTCCTCGATCGAGCCATACTGCGACACCCATTTCGCAGCGGTCTTCGGGCCGACCTTCTCGACGCCTGGCACATTGTCGACCGAGTCGCCCACCAGCGTCATGTAGTCGAGCATGCGCTCGGGCGAGACGCCGAACTTCGCCTTCACCCCCTCGGGGTCGAGGCGCTCGTTCGACATGGTGTTCACCAGCGTCACGCGCTCTGTGACCAGCTGCGCGAGATCCTTGTCGCCGGTCGAGATCACGCAGCGCAGGCCGCGCCGGTCGGCTTCGCGCGCGAGCGTACCGATGACGTCGTCCGCCTCCACGCCCTCGACCTGCAGGAGCGGCCAGCCCCACGCACGGATCGCCTCGAGCAGCGGCTCGACCTGCGAGCCGAGATCGTCGGGCATCGGCGGGCGGTTCGCCTTGTACTTGTCGTACAGGTCGTCGCGAAAGGTCCTGCCGCGCGCGTCGAACACGCACGCGAGGTAGTCGGCCTGATAGTCGGCGAGCAGCTTGCGCAGCATGTTCAGCACGCCGTAGATCGCGCCGGTCGGCTCGCCGGCGGCGTTGCGCAGGTCGGGCAACGCATGAAAAGCACGGTACAGGTACGACGACCCGTCCACCAACAGGAGCGTTTTTTCCAAGGGAACTTTGAGCGGAAGACCTGCACCGCATTATACGGCTCAACCTCTGATAGACTCGCTCCATGCTGCGCCGCATTCTCGCCGCCTCGTTGTTCGCCTTCTCTCTGCCGCTCGCTGCGCAGCAGCCGCCCAAGCTCGAGCCGCTCCCCGATCTTCCGCCGCCCCCGCCGGGCGCGGCGGATCAGCCCGAGGAGCCGCCGGTGCGCATCGAGTCCAAGGAGGACCAGGTCGAGGAGCAGCTCATCGACGGCCGCCACGTCGTGCGCGTCAAGACTCCGGCCGGCCAGGAGTACTGGCTGGTCGAGGACCTGGCAGACGGTCCCGGAATCAGGAACGAGAGCCTCGATCACGGCGTACGCGTGCCGCTCTGGGTGATCAAGCGGTTCTGACGCTCGCGCGGGGGTCATGTCGGTCTTCACGCGCGTCACCCACGAAGAGCTCTCCGTCTGGCTGAAGCGCTACGCGATCGGCGCGCTCGCCGACCTGCAAGGCATTGCCGCCGGCATCGAGAACACCAACTACTTCGTGACCACGTCGCACGGCCGCTTCGTGCTGACGCTGTTCGAGAGGCTGTCCGCGGCGGAGCTCCCGTTCTACCTGAATCTCATGGCGCACCTCGCGCGCCACGGCATCCCCTGCCCGGCGCCCATCGCCGACCGCGGCGACGAGTACCTCGGGATCCTGAACGGCAAGCCCGCCACCATCGTCACCTGTCTTCCCGGCGCCCCGCTTACCGCGCCCGACGCCGGACACTGCGAGCAGGTCGGGGCCATGCTCGCCGACATGCACCTCGCCGGGAGGAGCTATGGCGGCGAGCTCGAGAACCCGCGCGGACCGCGGTGGTGGCGCCAGGCCGCGCGCGAGGTAGTGCCCTTTCTCGACGGGCCGCGGCGCGAGCTGCTCGCCTCCGAGCTCGAATTCCAGGTCCACCACCGCGACCTGGACCTGCCCCGCGGACCGGTCCACGCCGACCTTTTCCGCGACAATGTGCTCTTCGCCGGCGAGCGCATCGGCGGAGTGATCGATTTCTATTTCGCCGGCATCGACGCGTTCCTGTTCGACGTTGCGGTGACGGTGAACGACTGGTGCGTCGATCCCGCGGGCGAGGTCGACGCTGCGCGCGCCACGGCGCTGCTCGCCGCGTACCGCCGCGCGCGCGAGTTCACCGCGGGCGAGCGCGAGGCCTGGCCGGTGATGCTGCGCGCGGCGGCGCTCCGCTTCTGGCTTTCGCGCCTGTACGATTTCTACCTGCCGCGGCCCGGCGAGCTCACCCACGCGCACGATCCCGAGCATGTCCGCCGCGTGCTCGTGTCGCGGCGATTCCGGCCGTCGCCCCTTGTCTGAAATCCCGCGCCGTCCCACAATCCCCCATGCACGCTAACGGGCAGCGGAAATAGATGCGCATCGTCGCGGCGAAGAACGGCTGGACCTGGCTGGTGCGGGGCTTTGCGCTGTTCCGAAAGAACCCGCCGATGTGGTTGTTCCTCGTGTTCACCTATTGGCTCGCGGTGGCGCTGCTCGGCCAGATTCGCTTCCTCGGCCCGGCGACCTCGACGGTGCTGCTTCCGGCATTTTCGGTGAGCTTCATGGTGATATGCGCCGTGCTCGAGCGCGGCGGCATGCTGCGCCCGACGCTGCTGATCTCCGGCTTCCGCCACGGGCCTTCCACGCTGATCGTGCTCGGGGTCCTCTATCTTCTGTCGATTCTGGGGGTGCTCGGGATCGCGTCGCTCGCCGATGCGGGCGCGCTGCTGCTGTGGATCCTCTCCGGCCGCGAGCCCGACGAGGAGGCCCTGACCGACGGCAGCGTGTCGCTCGCCATGCTGATCGCCTCGCTGGCGGCGACCCCGGTGCTGATGGCCTTCTGGTTCGCCCCCGTGCTCGCGGCCTGGAATCGCATCGGCGCGGCGCAATCGCTCTTCTACAGCTTCTTCGCGGTGTGGCGGAACTGGCGGGCCTTTCTCGTGTACGGCGCGGCGCTGCTTCTCGCCGGAGCGCTGCTGATGGCCGCTGTCACGGTCCTCGCAGTCTTACTCCGGGGGAAACCCGAGGTGCTGCGCTCGTTCGCGCTGGTGTTCTCGCTGCTCACGCTTCCCACGCTGTTCGCCAGCTTCTACGCGAGCTACCGCGACATCTTTCCCGAGAACGCGGTGCCGGCCGAGCCGCCCTCCAGCGATGCGCGAAGCCCGTAGGCGCTCCCGATTCTGCTATCCTTCGCGACGGCGCGGCCGATTCGCCGGCACCGCGCCTGCCGGCGGGGGATGAAGCCTTGAACGAGCAGCCCTGCGAGCTGTGCGCTTCCCCGGGAGGGGACGTGCTCTGGCGCGACGAGTTCTGCCGCATCGTTCTCGTCGACGATCCCGATTACCCCGGCTTCTGCCGGGTGGTCCTGGAGCGGCACCTGAAGGAAATGACCGATCTCGCACCTGCCGAGCGCAACCGGTTGATGAATGCGGTGTTCGCGACCGAGGCGGCATTGCGCGAGCTGCTCTCGCCGCGCAAGATCAACCTCGCGAGTTTCGGCAACGCCGTTCCGCATCTGCACTGGCACGTCGTCCCGCGCCACGGCGACGACCGTCACTTCCCGAAGCCCATCTGGGCCGAGCCCGTGCGGGCCTACTCGCCTCGCCGCGCGGCGCCCGACCGCGGCGTCCTTGCCGAGGCGCTCAAGACACGGCTCTCCTAGCATGGCAGACCTCGATCTCCCGAGCATCGCCCCGGACGCCGAGCCCGAGTTCACCGACGCGTCCGGCTGCGCCAAGTGGCTGCAAACCGTGCCGCTCATCAACGTCGGCCCAGCCCACGTTCGCCTGCTCGAGCAGCTCGACGAACTGAATGCTTTCAAGCTCGCGCCCGCCGAGCGCCTCAAGATCCTCGAGCTGATGCGCGAGCCGGTGAACTTCGTGCAGAAGGAGCTCGCCAAGAAGTTCGCGAGCCGCCCCGCGCCGCTCGCCCCGCCCGAGCGCGAGGTCCTGAAGAACGTCCAGGCGCTCTGGGACGCTCTTTCCACCGGCTACCAGCACTGCGTGCAGGCCATCGTCGACCGCGCCGGCAGCCTGAGCGTGGCCTTGGTCGGCCAGCGCGTGCTGTGGTGCATCGGGCAGAAGATGGTCACCTGCTACGAGGCGTATCAGGACGTCGGCGAGGCGCAATGGAGGACCTTGCACCGCGTATACGCGCTCGTCGAAGAGCGCGGCAAAACCAAGGAGGAAGTCGCCCATCCGGACCACAAGGGCAAGGAAACGACCTGCATGGAAACGTACGCGCAGGTCCTGCTCCTCGATCTCGCCAATCCCGGCAAGCTCACGCCGCGACAGATCGAGCTGATCTCGCAGTGGCTGGAGCGCTGGACGCGGAAAGTGTCGATCGGCCGCGAGTCGGCCGACACCGGCGACGCCGCTCCCCTGACGGTGGATCTGTCGGGCACGAGCGGCGCATCGCACCGTCCGGCCGAAGGCGACTCGGCCAGGATCCTCGACCTCAGCGAGCTGCGCAGCGACCTGCGCAAGCGCATCGCCTTGCTGCGCAAGGGCGAGACACCGGCCGAGCTCGGATTGGGCGAGGACGTGACCGCCGCGCTCGCCGACAGCATGCTGGTGATGATCTACCGGCGCTGGTGCGAGGACAAGCAATCGCGCGCGCATCCGCGCCACGGCGCGACGGGCACGGCCCAGACGTGCGTCGGACTGCAGGCGATCCACTACTACGTGAGCGGACGCGCCTTTACTGCGCGCAGCAGCTCGCGCCCGATGTCGACGAAGGAGCACATGGAGTTCGCGACCCTGGGACGCCTCGCGACCGCGCGCCAGGAGGACGAGCCTTCGACGACGCCCAACTTCCCGCTCGAGACCTGGCAGATCAAGGACGAGAGCGCCTCGGGTCTGCGCCTGGAGCGCGTCGACCCGCGCGCGAGCGCGCGCCTGGTGCTCGGCCAGCTCCTGGGCATCCGCCTCGCCGACGCCAAGGCTTTCCTGCTGTGCACGATCAAGTGGCTGTCGGTCTCGACCGAGTTCGGGCTGCGCATCGGCGTGCAGATCCTGCCGGGAGTTCCTCTGGGAATCGCGATCAAGGCCGCCGGCGCGAGCACCGATCCCTACGTCCAGGGCTTCCTCCTGCCCGCGTTCGCCCCGCTCCAGGCTCCCGAAACCCTGGTCATGACCGCGGGCACCTTCAAAGCCAAGCGCGAGATGGAGATCGGCGACCGTCCCGGACGGGTCCGGCTCCTCGAGCTCATCGACCGCGGCGCGGACTTCGAGCGCGTGAGCTTCGAGGCCGCCTGACGCGCCACGTCATGGCTGCGCCGGACGCTCCGGTTCCGACGGAAATCACCTTGCACGCGCGGTCGCGCGTCCTGGAGATCTCGTTCTCCGACGGGCACCGCTTCGAGCTGCCCTACGAGTTCCTGCGCGTGTACTCGCCCTCTGCCGAAGTGCGCGGCCACGGACCCGGGCAGGAGGTGCTGCAAGTCGGCAAGAAGGACGTCGACATCCTCACCCTCGAGCCGGTGGGGAGCTATGCGGTGCAGCCGCATTTCTCGGACGGGCACGCCACCGGCATCTACTCGTGGGACTATCTGTACGAGCTGGGCGCGAATCGCGAGGCGATGTGGAAGAGCTACCTCGAGCGCCTCAAGGCCGCGGGCGGGCGGCGAGAGCCCTGAGGTGAAGGGCGCGAGGCAACCTGCTAGCATGCCCGCATGAGTCAGACGGATTTCGGCTACCGGAGCGTCGACGCCGCGGAGAAGGCGAACCGCGTCGCCGGCGTCTTCTCGTCGGTCGCGACCAGGTACGACCTCATGAACGATCTGATGTCGGCCGGCCTGCACCGGCTGTGGAAGGCCTTCGCCGTGACCCTCGCGGGCGTGCGCGAGGGCGAGCGCGTGCTCGACGTCGCGGCCGGTTCGGGCGACCTTGCGCTCGAGTTCGCGAAGAAGGCCGGCGCAAGCGGGGAAGTATGGCTCACCGACATCAACCGCGCGATGCTCGAGCGGGGACGCGACCGTGCGCTCGACCGCGGCCTGCCGCTCCCGGCGGTGCAATGCGACGCGGAGACGCTGCCGTTTCCTTCGGACTACTTCGATTGCGTGACCGTCGCCTTCGGGCTGCGCAACATGACCGACAAGGCCGCCGCGCTCGCCGAAATGCGCCGCGTGCTCAAGCCCGCCGGCCGGCTTCTCGTGCTGGAGTTCTCGCGCGTCTGGGCGCCGCTCTCCAAGATCTACGACTGGTATTCGTTCACCGTGCTGCCCTGGCTGGGGCGCAAGGTCGCGGGCGACGAGGCCGCCTACCGCTATCTCGCCGAGTCGATACGCACGCACCCGGACCAGGAGATCCTGAAAGGCATGCTCGAACGCGCGGGCCTGGAGAAGGTCGAATACTTCAACCTGAGCGCGGGCGTGGTCGCCCTGCACCGGGGCTATAAATTGAGCTGAGGAGAGAGAGTATGAAAGGATTCGCCGTTTCAGTGATTGCGCTTGCCGCCTGCGCCCTGGCCATCGCGGTGGATGACGCGCAGGCGGCGAGGCTCGGCGGGGGCCGCAGCCTGGGCGCGCAGCGGCAGATCACACCGCCGGCGCGGCAGGCGACGCCGCCCTCGCAGCAACCGCCGGCGAGCGCGCCTCAGTCCGGGAGCCGCTGGCTCGGGCCGCTCGCCGGACTCGCCGCAGGGCTGGGTCTCGGCTGGCTGTTCGCGCAGGGAGGCTTCGGCTCCGCGTTCGGCGCGCTGCTCATGGCCCTGCTCGCCGGCGCCGTCGTCATGGCCCTGATGCGGCGGCTGGCCCGCAACCGGCCGCAGGAGCCGCGGTTCCAGTACTCGGGGTTCGGCGACGAGACCGTCCCCGCGCCGCCGCCCTCGCAGCTTCCCGGGAACGCCGTGCAGCCGGACTACCGCAGCCAGTTTGCGCCGAGCATCCCGGCGAGCTTCGACGTCGACGGCTTCCTCAAGGAGGCGCGCCGCAATTTCCTGCGGCTCCAGGACGCGAACGACCGCGGCGACCTCGTGCGCTTGCGGCAGGTCACCACTCGGGAGATGTTCGACGCGCTCAAGGCCGATGCGAGCGACCGCTCGGGGCACCCGCAGACCGACGTGATCAAGCTCGATGCGTCGCTGCTCGAGGTGGTCACCGAGGGCGACCTGCACTGGGCGAGCGTGCGTTTCTCCGGCTCGATACGCGAGGAGGCGAACGCCGCCGCCGAGCCGTTCGAGGAGATCTGGAACCTGTGCAAGCCGGTGAACGGCTCCTCGGGCTGGCTGCTCGCGGGAATCCAGCAGACGCACTGATCCGCGCGGGCCGGCCGCACCCATGCTCGAGCGCGGCGCAGTCGCTGGACTGAACCACCTGCTGTCGCAGCAGCCGCTCGCGGCCGAGCGGCTGCGCCCGTTCGCCGGGAAGTCCGTCGAAATCCGCTGTCCCCCGCTTCCGGACCTGCAGGTCACGATCCTGGAATCCGGCATGCTGGAGCGCTCGCGGGCCGGGGCTGCGAGCGCGCTCCTCGTCAAGCTCAACCCGGGCGCGCTGCCGCTGCTGCTCGCGCGCGACGAGGCCGCGCGCGGCCAGATCGAGATCGACGGGCCGGCGGATCTGGCGGGCGCCGTCGACGCTCTGGTTCGCGATCTCGGCTGGGACTTCGAAGAGGACCTCTCGAGGGTCCTCGGAGACGTCGTTGCGCGCCGCCTCGCATCGGGTGGCAGGGCCTTCGCGGCATGGCAACGCGAAGCGCTCATGCGGCTCGCGGAGAACTTCGCCGAATACTGGGTCGAGGAGCGGCCGCTGCTCGTGCGCCCTGCGGACGCGCGGCGATTCCGCGGAGACGCCCGCGCGCTGCAGGACGAAGTCGCGCGGCTGGAAAAGCGCATCGAGCGCCTGGAGCGCTCCGGCGGGCGCTGATTCCGCGCCGCGCGGTGGCGCGGCGCAATTCTGGTAGATTTGCCGCTTCTCCCGGCGAGCGCTCCCGTCCTTGTTCCGCTTCGTCAAGATCCTCTGGATAGCCCTGCGCTTCGGGCTGGACGAGTTCGCGCTCCCCGCGGACGGCGCGGGCGCGCGCGCGTTCCGCACACTGCTCTTCTTCCGCCCGCTCTCCGAGCCGCGCGCGGTGAGGCTGCGGCGCGCACTCGAGAGCCTCGGGCCGATCTTCGTCAAGTTCGGCCAGGTGCTCTCGACGCGCCGCGACCTCCTGCCCGTCGACATCGCCGACGAGCTGGCGAAGCTCCAGGACCGCGTGCCGCCGTTTCCAGGCGAGCTCGCCGTCGCCGAGGTCGAGCGTGCCTTCGGCAAGCCGGTCGCGCAGGTCTTCGAGAAGTTCGACCTCGCGCCCGTCGCGAGCGCCTCGGTCGCACAGGTTCATCTCGCCGTGCTACCGGGCGGCGTCGAGGCGGCCGTCAAGGTACTGCGGCCCGGCATGCTGCCGGTGATCGCCGAGGACCTGGGGCTGCTCAACGCGGCGGCCCGCCTCATCGAGCGCTTTTCCGCCGACGGCAGGCGCCTGAAGCCGCGCGAGGTCGTCGCCGAGTTCGCGCGGCACCTCCACGAGGAGCTCGACCTGATGCGCGAAGCGGCGCACGCGAGCCAGCTGCGCCGCAACTTCGACGGATCGCCGCTTCTCGTCGTCCCGGAGGTGTACTGGGACTGGTGCACGCCCGGCGTGATGACGATGCAGAGAATGCGCGGCACGCCGGTGAGCCAGGTGGACGAGCTGCGCCGTCAGGGCGTGGACATTCCGAAGCTCGCGCGCACCGGCGTGGAAATCTTCTTTACCCAGGTGTTCCGCGACGGCTTTTTCCACGCCGATATGCACCCGGGCAACATCCTGGTGACGCCCGAAGGCCGCTACGTCGCGCTCGACTTCGGCATCATGGGCACGCTCACCGAGGTGGACAAGCAGTACCTCGCGCAGAACTTCCTCGGCTTCTTCCAGCGCGATTACGCACGCGTCGCGCGCGCGCACCTCGAGGCGGGCTGGGTCCCTGCCGACACGCGCGCCGACGAATTCGAGGGCGCGATCCGCGCGGTGTGCGAGCCGTTCTTCGGCCGGCCGCTGGGAGAGATCTCGTTCGGCCTGGCGCTGGTGCGGCTGTTCCAGACCTCGCGCCGCTTCAACGTGGAGATCCAGCCGCAACTGGTGATGCTGCAGAAGACGTTGCTCAACATCGAAGGCCTGGGACGGCAGCTCGACCCCGGCCTCGACCTGTGGGCCACGGCCAAGCCGTTTCTCGAGAAATGGATGCGCGAGCAGGTCGGCTTCAAGGGATTGCTGCGCACCGTGCGCAACGAGGCTCCGCGCTGGGCGACCATGCTTCCGCAGCTGCCGCGTCTGCTGCACCGTGCGCTGGCGGACGACCGGGCCGGACGCATCGAGCGCCTGCTCGAGGAGCTCGTCGGGCTCGAGCGCCGGCGCAACCGCATGCTGGCGGCGGCGCTCGCTGCCGCGGTCCTCGCGCTCATATGGGTTCTGATCGGTAATATCTAGGGCATGGCCCTACTCGAGATCAGGAAAGTCACGCGCCGCTTCGGCGCGCTCACGGCCGTCGACGAGGTGAGTATCGCCATCGAGGCGGGCGAGTTCTTCACCCTGCTCGGGCCCTCGGGCTGCGGCAAGACGACGCTCCTGAGAATGATCGCCGGATTCGATCTGCCCGACGCCGGCGCCATCTTTCTCGATGGGGAAGACCTGGTCGGCACGCCGCCCGAGCGGCGGCCCATCCACACGGTGTTCCAGAGCTACGCGCTCTTTCCGCACATGACGGTGTCGCAGAACATCGCGTTTCCGCTCAAGATGGCCGGCAGGTCTCCCGATGAGATCCAAGCGAAGGTCAGGGAGGCGCTCGGCCAGGTTCATCTCGAGGACAAGGGCGCGCATCTGCCCCACGAGCTCTCGGGCGGGCAGAAGCAGCGCGTCGCGCTCGCGCGCTCGCTCGTCAACCGGCCGCGGGTCCTGCTGCTGGACGAGCCGCTCGGCGCGCTCGACGCGAAGCTGCGGGAAGAGATGCAGATCGAGCTGATCTCGCTGCAGCGCGATGTCGGCGTCACCTTCGTGTTCGTCACCCATGCGCAGTCCGAGGCGCTGGCGCTCTCGCACCGCATCGCCGTGATGGACGCCGGCCGCGTCATCCAGCTGGACGAACCCTCGAGGATCTACGGATTTCCGGTGAACCGGTTCGTCGCGGACTTCATCGGGAAGTGCAACATCCTCGAGGCGAGCATCCTCGAGGCATCCGCGTCGGGGCTCAGGCTCCAGGTGAAGGGCCTGGGCGAGGTGGCGGCGCCGCCGCGGCAGGGCACGAAGGCCGGCGAGCGCGGCGTACTCGCGCTCCGGCCGGAGCAGGTGCGCATCGGCGCGCCCGACTCTCCGCACGACCTGAAGAACCATTTCACGGGCACGATCCACGATCTCCTCTACATCGGCGACGTGACGACCTACATCGTCGAGCTGCCGAACGGCACGCGCATCGAGGCGCTGCTGCCGAATTCCGCCCCCGGCCGGGCCACCTTCTTCGAGGTCGGCGACGCGGTGCGCGTGGCATGGCGCCACGACGCGGGGAATTTCCTGCGTGACTAGATTGAGGTCGGCGACGGTGACCCGCTGGCTCGTGACCGGGCCGCCATTCGTGTTCCTGCTCGTCTTCTTCGCGCTGCCCTCCCTCATCATGGTGGTGGCGTCGTTTCGCTACCCCGGCGAGTTCGGGGGACTTGCGCCCCTCGTCGCCGCCCGGCCGGGCGAGGACGCCGGGCTCACCGGCGAGAACTACGGGATCTTCTTCGGCGACTGGGTCTACTTTCAGATCCTCGTCAAGTCCTTTGGCATCGCCCTGCTGACCACGCTGGCGTGCCTCGTGATGGCGTACCCGCTCGCGCTGCTGATCGCGCGCAGCCCCAGGAGGCATCGCGACTTCATGGTGCTCCTGGTCGTGCTGCCCTTCGCGAGCAATTTCCTGGTGCGGGTGTACGCCTGGATGATCATCCTCGGGGACCAGTCGGTCTTCCTGAGGCCGCTCAACTACGTCCTCGCGCTCGCCGGCATCGAGCCCCTCTCGCTGCTGTTCTCGCGCTTCGCCGTGATCGTCGGCATGGTCTACGTGCACCTGCCATTCATGATCCTGCCCCTCTACACCAACCTCGAGAAGCACGATCCGGTGCTCCTCGACGCGGCGCAGGATCTCGGGGCGAGCGCCTGGAGCCGCTTCTGGCGCGTGACCTTCCCGCTGTCGCTGCCCGGCGTCTTCTCGGGCGCGGCGCTCGTATTCATTCCGGTGCTCGGCATGTTCGCGATCCCCGAGATCCTCGGCGGCAAGGACGACTGGATGGTGGGAAACATGATCAAGGAGGCGTTCCTCGGCACGCGCGACTGGCCGTTCGGCTCCATGCTGTCGATCATGCTCACGCTCGCAGTGCTCGTGGTTGCCGCGGTTGCCGCGTGGCTGGCGAAGAAAGGGACGGCGCGTGCGTAGGTCATTGTGGCTGTGGAGCGTGTCGCTCGCGGTCTACGCCTTTCTCTACGTTCCGCTCTCCATCGTGGTGGCGTTTTCCTTCAACGATTCCAAGCTGAACGCCGAGTGGGTCGGCTTCACCTGGAGCTGGTACGAGACGCTCTTCGCCGACGACGCGATGCTCGGCGCGGCGCGCAACTCGCTCCTCATCGCCGTCACCGCATCGATCGCCGCGACGGTTCTCGGCACCATGGCCGGCATCGCCATGCACCGCTACAGGCCGCGGTTCCTGCCTTTCTTGGTGCTTACCCCGGTGGCTATGCCGGAGATCCTGCTCGGCGTATCCCTGCTCGTCTTCTTCATCTCGGTGTTCGGCGAGCAGTCCCTGAGCCTCGGCACGGTCATCATCGCCCACATCACGTTCTGCATCGGATTCGTCGCGATCATCGTTCGCGCGCGTCTTGCCGGAATGGACGAGTCGATTTTCGAGGCCGCGCGAGACCTGGGCGCAACGCCCTGGCAGACCTTCAGGCTGATCACCCTGCCCCTCATCATGCCGGGAGTGATCGCCGGCACCCTGATGAGCTTCACTCTCTCGATCGACGATTTCGTCATCACGTTCTTCACCACCGGCGCGGGAGTCTCGACGCTGCCGTTGCAGATCTACACCATGATCAAGGTGGCGGTGACGCCGGAAGTCAACGCGGTCTCGACGCTCCTCATGGCCCTCACGCTCACCATGATCGTCGTCGCCTCGAGATTGGCGCCCGACGCGCTGCGCGGACAGGCGTAGAGCATGCGCCCGCTCCTCTGGGCGTTCGCGCTCTTCACGCTGCCCTGCGCGGCGGCGGACGTGCTGCACCTCTACAACTGGAACAACTACATCACCCCGGACACGGTGGCGCGCTTCGAGAAGTCGTGCGGCTGCAAGCTGGTCCAGGACTACTACGCCGACAACGAGGAAATGCTCGCCAAGCTCGCCGCGGGGGCGACCGGCTACGACATCCTCGTTCCGACCGGAAACGCGGTCGAAAACCTCATCAAGCAAGGCGCGTTGCGTCGGATCGACAAGAGCGCCCTGCCCAATCTGAGGAACATCAAGCCGGAGTTCAGGGGCGAGTTCTTCGATCCCCAAAACCTCTACTCCGTCCCGTACGCGTATTCGGTGACTTTGATCGGCTACAACGTGGAAAGGATGAAGGAGCGCGGTATTCCGACCGATACCTGGGCGGCGGTATTCGAGCCGAAATACCTCGAGCGCATCAAAGGCAAGGTGACGGTGCTCGACAGCCAGCGGGAATTGATGTCGGCGGCGCTCAAGTACCTCGGCTACTCGGTCAACGACATCGACGAGGCGCACTGGAAACAAGCGCGGGACCTGATATTGCGCGCCAAGCCCTACTGGGCCGCGTTCAATGCCTCCTCATACATCAAGGAGCTGACGGTCGGGAACATCTGGCTCGCGCACGGCTACTCCAACGACATGTTCACCGCGGCCCAGGACGCAAGAGCGGCCGGGCGCAAGTTCACCATCGGCTATTCGACGCCCAACGAAGGCGCGGTGCTCGCGCTCGACAATATGGTGCTCCACAGAAGCGGACCGCGCCCGGACCTCGCTCTGCGGTTCATCAACTTCATGCTCGACGGAAGGAACTCGGCCGAGCTGACGAACGCGATCGGGGCGGGCAACCCCAACGCCGACGCGATGCAGTACATCCGCCCCGAAATCGCCGCGAACGGAGCGATATTCCCCGACCGGGCGGCGCTCGCGCGCATGGAGATGCTGCACGACCTCGACCGCAGGCAGCGGCGCCTGCTCAACCGCATGTGGATCGAAATCAAGGTTCGCTAGCACGCCGAGAACTCGGCTACAATGCGCGCGGCCGCGCTGCGGCCCGTTCTCTTGGGGGCTTCCATGTTCGCTCGCCTGATGCCGCACGAAGGCCGCTTCTTCGACTACTTCTCCCAGCACGCCGCGCTGATCCTCGAGGGCGCAACCGAGCTCAAGGCGATGATGGACGACCTCGGCCAGAGCGAGCGCCGCGCCCAGAACATCAAGACCATCGAGAGCAAGGCGGACCTCGTCACGCACGACACCATCCAGCTGCTCCACCAGACCTTCGTCACGCCGATCGACCGTGACGAGATCCACCAGCTCATCACCCGCATGGACGACATCCTCGACCTGATGGAGGACGTGTCGCAGAGCGTCTTCCTCTACGACATCCACAAGATTCCGGACGAGGCCATGCGCCTCGCCGAGATCTGCGTGGTCTGCGCCGAGAAGGTGAAGGCCGCGGTGCAGCTTCTGGGCAGCATGGCAAACGCCGAGCAGATCATGAAGATCTGCGCGGAGATCGACCGATTCGAGACCGATGCCGACAAGGTGCTGCGCGCGGCGATGGCCAAGCTCTTCCGCAGCGAGCCGGATACCCGGGAGCTGATCAAGTTCAAGGAGATCTACGAGCACCTCGAGACGGTCACGGACAAGTGCGAGGACGTGGCCAACATCATCGAAGGCATCGTCATCGAGAACTCCTGATCCCGCCGCCCGCGTGTCGATCGGATTCGAAACCGTGCTTCTCCTGATCGCGGTCGCCCTCGCGTTCGACTTCATGAACGGCTTTCACGACGCCGCCAATTCGATAGCGACCATCGTCTCCACGGGGGCGATGAGCCCCCGCTGGGCGGTCGTCTGGGCGGCGTTCTTCAACTTCGTCGCGTTCCTGGTCTTCGGTGCCGCTGTCGCGAGCACCATCGGCAAGGGGATCATCGATCCTGCCATCGTCGATCACTACGTCGTGTTCGGCGCGCTCGTGGGCGCGATCGCGTGGAACTTCATCACTTGGTACTACGGCATCCCCTCCAGCTCCTCGCACGCACTCATCGGAGGCCTCGCCGGTTCTGCGATCGCCAAGGGGGGCACCAGCAAGCTCGTGGCGAGCGGCTTCCTCAAGACGGCGGCGGCAATCGTCCTCTCGCCGCTGTTAGGCTTCGCGCTCGCGATCGCTCTGATGATCGGGGTGTCGTGGATATTCGCGCACTCCACCCCGCGACGCGTCGACCGCTGGTTCCAGCGCCTTCAGTTCGTCTCCGCCGCGCTCTACAGCCTGGGGCACGGTGGCAACGACGCCCAGAAGACCATGGGCATCATCTGGATGCTCCTGATCGCCTCGGGGCTTTCCGCCGCATCCGAGCCCCTGCCCTTCTGGGTGGTGCTCGCCTGCCAGACGGCGATGGGGCTGGGGACGCTCTTCGGCGGATGGCGTATCGTAAAGACCATGGGCATGAGGATCACTAAGCTGAAGCCGGTCGGGGGTTTCTGCGCCTCCGCGAGCGGCGCCACCATGCTCTTCATCGCCACCGCATTCGGCGTCCCGGTCTCCACGACCCACACCATCACCGGATCCATCATAGGCGTGGGCTCGGCGCGCAAGTTCTCCGCGGTGCGCTGGGGGGTCGCCGGCAACATCGTCTGGGCCTGGATCTTCACCATTCCGGGCTCGGCGTTCATAGCCGGCATCGCCTGGCTCCTGGGGACCGAGTACCTCTAGATGCACGGGCGCCTCCGCGCCGTCGAGGCCGATATCACCCGGCTCGAGGTGGACGCGATCGTGAACGCCGCGAACAACTCGCTTCTGGGCGGCGGGGGAGTCGACGGAGCGATCCACCGCGCGGCGGGGCCCGATCTGCTGCGCGAGTGCCTCGCGCTCGGCGGCTGCGCCACCGGAGACGCCAGGATCACCCGCGGCTACCGCCTCCCGGCGAAGCACGTGATCCACACCGTCGGCCCGGTGTGGAGCGGCGGCGCGAGCGGCGAACCCGAGCTGCTGGCGTGCTGCTATCGGAGGAGCCTCGAGCTGGCGCTCGCGCACCGCCTGCGCACGATCGCCTTTCCGGCCATCAGCTGCGGCGTCTACGGCTATCCGGTGGACCTCGCCGCGACTGTCGCGGTGCGCGAATGCCGCAGCTTCGCCCGGGAGCACGATGCGATCGGCCAGATCACATTCGCCCTGTTCGGCGCTGGCGCGCTCGCCGTCTACGAGGCCGAGCTCGGACGGCCGTGAGAGAATATCGCGCCCATGGCCCGTGAGCAGCCCTCGACACTCGCGCGCTATCTGTTCGCTGCGTATCTGCTGCTCGTCGTCTACGCGAGCCTGCATCCCTTCTCGGGATGGCGTGACCGCGGCCTGCCCGCCTTGGCGTTTCTCACCGCGTCCTTCAACCGGCCGGTGCCGGTTTTCGACGTCGCCCTAAACGTTCTGGGCTACCTGCCCTTCGGCTTTCTCGCCGTGCTCGCGGCCTACCCGCGGCTGCGCGGCGCCTCGGGCCTCGCCTTCGCCGTCGCTTGCTCGATAGCAACGAGCTTCGTCCTGGAGTCGCTGCAGGTCTACCTGCCGGCGCGCACCGCGTCGAACCTCGACCTGATCGCCAACGCCGCCGGCGGCGCCGCGGGCGCGATCGCCGCCCTCGCGGCGACCCGCCCGCTCATGGACGACGGAAAGCTGGAGGGCCTACGCCACGAGCTGTTCCTGCCGGGTAGGCAGATCGACCTCGGCCTGGTGCTGCTCGGCCTGTGGCTGTTTTCGCAGCTCAGTCCCGAGACGCTGCTGTTCGGCACCGGGGACCTGCGCGACATCTTCAAGGCGCCCTCCGGAAAGGCCTACCCGGCCGAGACGTTCCTGAGGGTGGAGGCGGGAGTCGCCTGCGCCAACGGCTTCGCCGCAGGGCTGCTCGCCGCGTGCCTCGTCGACCGCAATCAGCCGGTGCGAGGCCTGGTCCTGTTCCTGGTAGCGACGGCGCTCGCGGCGCACACGCTGGCCTTCGGCATTCTCGTCGACGCGCAAGACGTCCTTTTCTGGGTGACGCCGGGCGCGCTCTACGGTGTGGCCGGCGCTATCGCGCTGCTCATGATCGCGGTGGCGTTGCCGCGCGCCGCGCAGCTTCCGCTCGTCGGCTTCGCCCTGCTTGCGGCGACCGCCATCGTCAATCTCGCCCCCGCCAATCCCTACAATACCGCGACCTTTTCGCTGTGGCAGCAGGGGCATTACCTCAACTTCAACGGCTTGACGCGGCTGGTCTCGGTCGTCTGGCCGTTCGCGGCGATGCTCTACCTCGTGCTGCTCGCTGCAGACCGCGGCCACGCAAGGCCCTAGGGGCCGCTTGATATAATCCCTAGCTTCCGCGTCGGCCCGCGGCGCAATGCCCGCATGAGCTACTACGAAAGACACGTCTTCTTCTGCTGCAACCAGCGCACGAACGGCGAGGCCTGCTGCGCCGACAAGGGCGCGCAAGCCATGCGCGACTACGCGAAGAAGCGCGTGAAGGAGCTGGGTCTCTCGGGGGCGGGCAGGGTGCGCGTCAACCAGGCGGGGTGTCTCGACCGTTGCGCGGAAGGACCCTGCATCGTGGTCTACCCAGAGGCGGTCTGGTATACCTACGTGGACCGCGCCGATATCGACGAGATCATCGAGGAGCACCTCCAGGCCGGCCGGGTGGTCGATCGGCTGCGCATATGAGCCGCGCCGGCGAGCGCCTTTTCGTCGACGGCGCCACGGGCAGGATCGAGACGGTCGTCGACCGGCCGGAAGGCAGACCCCGGGGCCTGGCGCTCGTCGCCCACCCGCATCCCTTGTACGGCGGCACGCTCGACAACAAGGTGGTCCAGACGCTCGCGAAGACCTTCGTCGAGCTGGGCTACGCGTCGCTGCGGCCGAACTTCCGCGGCGTCGGAGCCTCCGAAGGCGCGCATGACGAGGGCCGCGGCGAGACCGAGGACCTGCTGCGCGTCGTTGCGCATGCGGGGCGCGAACTCGGCGACCTTCCGCTGGTGCTCGCCGGCTTCTCCTTCGGAGCAGCGGTGCAGACGCAGGTGGCGCAACGCACGGAGACCGAGCGCGTCGTGCTGGTCGGCCCGGCGGTAGGCCGCTTTCCCTCGGAGAAGGTTCCGCCCGACACCATCGTCATTCACGGCGAGGTCGACGAGACCATTCCCCTCGCGAAGGTGCTCGACTGGGCGCGGCCGCAGGAATTGCCGGTAGTGGTGATCCCCGGCGCGGACCATTTCTTCCATCTGCGCCTCAACATCATCAAGAGCGTCGTGAAGAATTCGTGGCGGTCCTAGCGGTCAGCGAACCGCGCGGGTCCTACGGAGGACTCCGCAAAGCATCGGCATGCCTATCCTCGTTCCGCTTGCCTGCGCCGCGGCCGGGTTCTATGCTGCGAGCGTGTTCCTCCGTCGGCGCTCGCCGAAATAACCATGCTCTGGGTCAAGGCGCTGCACATTTTCTTCGTCGTCACCTGGTTCGCCGGGCTGTTCTACCTGCCGCGCCTGTTCGTCTACCACGCGATGGCCGATGACGCGACGAGCAGGGAGCGCTTCAAGGTCATGGAGCGCAAGCTCTACTGGGGCATCATGGCCCCAGGGGCCGTGCTCACCGTGGTCTTCGGCGGCTGGCTGTGGGGCTACGGAGTAACCGGCGCCTGGCTCCATGCGAAGCTGCTCGTCGTTGCGCTCGTCATCGCCTACCACGTCTACTGCGGCAAGCTGCTCGCGGACTTCGCGCGCGACCGGAACACAAGATCCCACGTCTGGTACCGCTGGTTCAACGAGCTGCCGGTGGTGCTTCTCGCCGCCGCGCTCGTGCTCGTCGTAGTAAAGCCGTTCTAGCCCGTTTTTTTCCGCAATCTGATAATCTTCGGGTGCTGCCTGATTCGGATCTACGACGCATGAACGCGAAAAACATCACTCTCAGGCCCGGGCGGCCCGAGGACGCGGCGAGGATCGCTGCGATGTCGCGCGACCTGATCGAGACGGGGCTCGGGTGGTCCTGGGGGCCGGACCGCGTCGCGCGCTCGATCGCGAACAAGGACACCTCCACGCTGCTCGCCTGCGAGCGCGAGCGGGTCGTCGCTTTCGCGATCATGTATTTCGGCGAAGAGCACGCGCATCTGAACCTGCTCGCGGTGCGGCCTTCCCACCAGAGACTAGGCATAGGGAAGCACATGATCGCGTGGCTGGTCGAATCGGCCCACACCGCGGGCATAGCCACCATCCATCTGGAGCTGCGCGCCGCCAACTACACCGCACGCAGCTTCTACCGATCGCTCGGCTTCACCGAGTCCGCTTACATCCCGGGCTACTACCGCGGGCGCGAGATGGCGTTGCGCATGGTGCGAGTGCTGCGCAAGCCCGGCATGCCCTTGCCGGCCTGGTCCGCGCCCAAGCTGCCCAAGAGCTGAATCCCGCAGCGAACACCGGCGCAAGATCGCCCGACATGCGTTGCGCGGCGCTGGTTCTCTCCGCTGGTCTCATCGCGAACGCAACGGCGGCCGTTCCGGGACTCGAGCCCGGCGTTTCGCGCGAGCTCGCGCAGTGGCGCGCGAAGCAGTACCGCGACGTTCGCTACTCGCTGAAGGTCTTGCTCTCTCCGGGGGCCGCGACACTGCAGGGAACCGCGCAGGTGGAAGTGAGCCTGCCGCAGCGTGTGCCGGAGCTGGTGCTCGACTGGCGTCCCTCCCCGAGCTCGCGCCTTTCGCGCCTGAGAATCAACGGCAAGCCGGCGCGGGCCAGGATCGATCGCGAGCACCTGATCGTGCCTGCCAAGCAGCTCCGGGCCGGCAAGAACCGGCTGACGCTTTCCTTCGAGTCGCCGATCGCCACGTCGGGGAGCGCGGTGACGCGCTATCTCGACCGGGAGGATCGCGCCGAGTACGTGTACACCCTGTTCGTTCCCTCGGACGCGAGCAGCGCGTTTCCCTGCTTCGACCAGCCCGACCTGAAGGCGCGTTTCAGGCTGGAGCTGCTGCTGCCGCGCGCCTGGACCGCCGTCGGCAACGCGCCGGTATCCCGCGTGGAGATCGCGGGGAACAGCGTGCGCCACATCCGGTTCGTGGAGACCAAGCCGATCAGCACGTATCTCTTCGCTTTCGCCGCCGGGCCTTTCGCCGAGATACTGGCGACTCCCGGCGGAACGCGACTGTTCGTCCGCAAGTCGCAGGTGGTGCGGGCCCGCCAGGAGGCGCCCGAGCTGCTCCGGCTCAACCGCGAGGCGGTCCGCTGGTTCGAGCGCTACTTCGACTCCCGTTTCCCGTTTCCCAAGTACGACCTGGTGCTCATCCCGGAGCTCGCCTACGGCGGCATGGAGCACGCCGGCGCGACCTTCCTGCGCGAGGACGTGATGCTGTTCCCTTCCGCGCCGAACGAGACCGATATCCTCGCGCGAGCGGAGATCCTGTTTCACGAGGCCTCACACCAGTGGTTCGGCGATCTCGTCACCATGCGATGGTTCGACGATCTCTGGCTGAAGGAGGGGTTCGCGAATTTCATGGCGGCCAAGGCGGCCGAAGCACTGCTTCCGACGCAGTCGGTGTGGAACGCGTTCTACGCCCTCAAGACGGCAGCGTATCGTACCGACGTGACGCAGGGCACGACGGCGATCTACCGGCCGCTTTCGAATCTATCCGCGGCGAAATCAGTCTACGGCAGCATCGTCTACGGGAAAGCCCCGGCGGTGCTGCGCCAAGCCGAGTTCTTCGTCGGAGAGGCGGCGTTCCGCACCGCCATCAGGCGGCTCCTGAAGCGGCGCGCCTACGCCTCGGCGCAATGGAGCGACCTGGTCCGCGCCCTCGAACGGGCGTCGAAGCGCAAGCTCGGCGACTGGGCACAGGCCTGGGTCAAGACCCGGGGCATGCCGGAAGTCCGCCTGTCCTGGGACACCGACCGCGAGGGGCAGCCGCGGAACGTGATCCTCGAGCAGCACGACGTTCTCGGCGAGGGCCACACCTGGCCGATGAAGGTAGCCGTGTTCGCGCTCCCCGAGCAGGGCCTTCCCCGCTCGGCGGAGGTGGAGCTGCGCGGAGAGCGCACACCGGTACCCGAGCTCGAAGGCATGCCGGTAATCGACGTCGCGTTCGCGAATTTCGGCGACTACGGATACGGGCGCTTCCTGCTCGACCCGGCGAGCCGTGACGCCGTTCTGGAGCGGCCGGAGATCGTGCAGGGAGCGCTGCTGCGCTCGCTCGTCTTCGGCGCGCTCTGGGAAGCGGTGCGCGACGCCGAGCTCGCGCCCCTCGACTATATCGATTTCGTCGTGCGCGTCGCGCCGCTCGAGCGCGACCCTGTGACCCTCGCGAGCCTGCTTTCGCGCGCGCAGGTCGCCTTTCTTGTGTACGCATCGGACGGCCAGAAGGACGCCGACGCGCCGCGACTAGAGCAATTTCTCGTCGAAGGCATGCTGCACTCGGATACGCCCAGCCGGCGCATCACCTTTCTTCGAGTCTTCATGGCGACCGCCTGGTCGGAGAACGGTCGCGCGCAGCTGAAGGGCCTCCTCGCCGGAACGGTGGACATCCCCGGGGTGAAGCTGAGCTCCCGCGACCGCTTCCTGATGATCGCCAGGTTACTCGCCCTGGACGACCCCGACGCCAGGCAGCTCCTGACCGCGCAGGCCGCGGCGGACCCGGGCGCCGACGGCCGCCGCTACGCCTTCGCGGCCGGGGCGGCCGTGCGCAGCGCCGAGGCCAAGCGCGCGTACTTCGAGCGGTTCTTCAAGGAAGACGGCCTGGCCGAGAGCTGGATTGAGGCGGCGCTCCCGCCCTTCAACATCATCGAGCACGCCGAGCTGACCCAGCCGTTTCTCGACCTCGCGCTCGCCGCCCTGCCCGAGCTGAAGAAGAAGAGGAAGATCTTCTTCGTCAACGACTGGCTTGCGGCCTTCGTCGGCGGGCAGCTCGACGCTCAGGCGCTGGATCAGGTGGTCAGCTTCGCGCACCAGCCCGATCTCGACCCTGACCTGAAGCTACAGCTGCTCGAAGCGATGGACGGCTTGGCGCGCACGGTCAAGATACGCGCGCGGTACGCGCGCGTCCCTTGAACGCAGCTCAGTCGAGCGCGCCTCCGGCGTAAGCGCGTTCGATCTGCTCGCCGAATTCCTTCTGAACCTTCTCGCGCCTCACCTTCAGCGTCGGCGTGAGCATCCCGTTGTCCACGGTCCAGGGCTCGCGGCTCGCCACCACCCGCCGGATGCGGACGTAGCGCGGGAATTCCTTGAGGCGCTCGTTCGCGCGCTGGATGAGGCGCTTCTCGTCGGTCTCCCGCGTCACCGTCACCAGCGTGAGGAACGGCCGGCCTTCACCGATCAGGACCGCCTGCTCGAACGTCTGATCCCCGAGAATGGCGAGCTCGACGTCTTGAGGCGGCAGCTTCTCGCCGTTCGAAAGCACCAGCACGTCCTTCAGGCGCCCGCGGATGAAGATCCTGCCGTCCCGGATCTCGGCGAGGTCTCCGGTGTGGAGCCAGCCGCCTTCCAAGGATTTCGCGCTCGCCTCGGGATTGTTCCAGTAGCCCTTCATGACGGACGGGCCCCGCACCAGCAGCTCGCCGCTCTTCGCGATCCTCGCTTCGACGTTGTCCAGTGGAGCGCCGACCGATTCGGGGACGTTGTCGTCGGGCCGGTTCACCGAGATCACCGGGGAAGCCTCGGTCATGCCGTATCCCTGCAGGACGGGAAGGCCCAGTCCCGTGAAAAGCCAGGCGATGGACGGATCCAGCGGGGCGCCGCCCAACACGGCGAGTCTCATCCTGCCGCCCAGCCGTCCGAGGACGGGACCGGCGACGCGCGCCCGCAGCAGCGCGAGGATCAGGCTGTCGAGCGGGCCGGCCTCACCGCGCGCGGCGCGCCGGCCCGCCGCGATCACGGCGTCGAAGAGCCGCTTCTTGATGGGGGACTTGGCAAGCGCCTCCTGGACGCGCGCCGCAAATTTCTCGAACACGCGCGGCACCGCGAACATCACCGTCGGGCGCTCGCTCACGAGATCCTCGGGGAGCTGATGCACCGAGCGCGCGTAGGCGACCTTCGCTCCCAGGGAGAGCGGGAGATAGTAGCCGCCGGTGCGTTCGAACATGTGCGAAAGGGGCAGCAGCGAGAGAAACACGTCGTCGCTTCTCGCAATGTCCAGGTGATCGCACGCGGAGACGTTGGCGAGGATGTTGCCGTGCGTGAGCATTACGCCCTTGGGCCTGCCCGACGTGCCCGAGGTGTAGCAGATCGTCGCGAGCGCGTCGTCTTCGACCGCGGCGACCACGAATTCGCCCGCCTGCTTCGGCAGCGCGACCGTCACCGCGGTATTGGCGCCTTCCTTGTCCGCCGTCAGGCAGAGCACGCGCGGAAGCGCGCCACCGAGCACTTCGTGCGACCGCTCGAGCGCAGTGGCCATGCGGCTGTTCTCGGCGACGAGCAGCCGCGCACCGCTGTTCTGCAGGCACCAGGCGACGTTCTCGGGATTGTCGTCGGCGTAGAGCGGAACGACGACCAGGCCCATGCCGAGGGCCGCCTGGTCGGCAGCGACCCAGTGGACGCCGTTCTTCATGCACAGCGCGATGCGGTCGCCTTGCCCGAGGCCTTCGGAACGCAGGAACGCCTGCCAGCGCGCCGCGTACGCGGCGATCTCGCTGGCGGAGAAGTCGCGCCAGGCGCCGTCGATGAACTGGCGATAGAGGATGCGCTCGGGCGCGGCGAGCTGCGCCTCGAGCAGGGTCGCGATGTTGGCCATGCCGCGCCTGTGTTAGGCTGCCGCTCCCGCCGGATGACTTCTCATGGTTTCATCATGCTGAATCCGCCGTGACCTTTCAAGCCTTCTTCGCTTCCTGTCCGCGCGGCCTCGAGCGCCTGCTTGCGCAGGAGCTGGCGGCCCTGGGCGCCCGGGGAGCCGAGGTCGTTCCCGGCGGAGTCGGGTTCGAAGGCGATTGGCGCGCCTGCTACCGCGCCAACCTCGAGTCGCGTCTCGCGACGCGCATTCTTGCGAGGGTCGGGCAGTCCCCGTACCGCAACGAGCGCGACGTCCACGAGGGCGCGCTCGCGGTGGAGTGGCCCGAATGGTTCAGCGAGAGGCGAAGCATCCGCGTCGACGTGAAAGCGATCCGATCGCCCCTGAAGAGCCTGGACTTCGCGACCCTGACGATCAAGGACGCGGTATGCGACCGCTTCCGCGCGGACCGTGGGCGCCGACCGGACGTCGACACCCGCTCGCCCGACGTGCGCATCCAGGCATTTCTCGACAAGGATGCCGCGTCCTTCTATGTGGATACTTCGGGCGAGGCGCTCAACCGGCGCGGCTACCGGAAGGACGCGGGCGAAGCGCCGCTCAAGGAGAACCTCGCTGCGGGCATCCTGCGCCTTTCCGGCTGGACTCCCGGCGAGACGCTGCTCGATCCGATGTGCGGCAGCGGCACGATCGCCGTCGAAGCGGCGCTGATGGCGCTCGCGATCCCGCCCGGGCACGCGCGCAGCTTCGGCTTCGAGCGGCTCGGCGGCTTCGACCGGCGCGCGTGGAGCGAAGTGCGCGGGACGGCTCTCGCCCGCCGCCTGCCAGCCCGGCGCCTGCCGATCTTCGCGCGCGACCGCTACGGCGACGAGGTGAAGAAGGCGCGCGCAAGCCTCGAGGCCGCGGGACTCGCCGACTGCGTCGAGCTCAAGCAGGCCGATGTGCTCGACACCGGCGCGCCGGCCGCCTCCGGAGTGATGATCGCCAACCCGCCGTACGGCGCCAGGCTGGGCGAGGACGCGGCGCTGGCGGAGTTCTATCCGAAGCTCGGCGACACCTTGAAGAAATATTACGCGGGCTGGCGGTGCTACCTCTTCTCCGGCGACCCGCGGCTGCCCAGGCTCATCCGCCTCGCGGTCTCGCGACGCACGCCCCTGTACAACGGGCCGATCGAGTGCCGGCTCTACGAGTACCGAATGGTGGCCGGCTCCAACCGCTAGTGCATCTGCCTTCGGGCGTTACTCACGGCCAGGAAGATCTCGCGCAGGAACACCAGCAGGCAGAGTATGAAGGCGAGCATCGCGCCGATGAAGAGGAGTCCGATGAACCGGGACAAGTCGATGCTGATGAAGGCGTCGACGAAGGCGACCGCGATCAGCAGGCCGACGAAAAGCGCGCATATCACCGCGAGCACGATTGCGCCGTAGACGAGGCGCGTTCGGCGGCTGAGCAGGTTGAGCTCTTCGCGCGCCGCCTTCTGCCCCTCGGGCTGGAGCTGGCGCACCCGGTCTTCGAGCAGGCGGCTGCGGTCGACGGCGCGGCCCAGCCGCGTGGTCAGGACGCCGATGATGGTGCCCACCGCGGTCAGCAGGAACACCGGGGCGACCGCGAGCTGGATGAGCCGCGCGACGTCGGTAACGTGGTCAGGGTTCATTCGCCTCCCCCGGGATGATGCCGCGCTACACCATCGCCTTGCGCAGCGCGTGCTTGAAGTGGTGAATGTGATCGAGCGCCACCTTGAGCGCCTTGCGGTCCTTGGCGGCGAGGGCCTCGTCACGCTTCTTCTGCCACTCGTAGATCTTCGCCTTCGTCGCGGCCTTGTCGATGCCTTTCACCTCGTGGTGCACATGCATGTCGATATTGAGCGCCTTGCACAGCGCCGCGAGCAGGTGGTCCTTGTTGAGCTGGGTGTAGCCCTTCACCGCCTCGTGCTCGATGCCGGCGGCGATCTCGCGCAGCTCGGCGAGAGGCTTTGCCTTCAGCTCGGGGTAGGTATGCGCCATGGAGTCTCCTGGAAGGTGAGGAAAGTAGTCCGGGTCACGCGCCGAGCAGCCGCTCGATGTCGCCCTCGAGCGCCTCGGGCTTGGTGGCCGTCGCGTAGCGCCTGAAAACCTGGCCGTCGCGCCCGAGCAGAAACTTCGTGAAATTCCATTTGATCGCTTCGGTGCCGAGAATGCCGGGCGCCGCGTGCGTAAGCCACTGG
>DASSQD010000035.1:0-82945 GCA_035702665.1 Burkholderiales bacterium | reverse complement strand
GTCTTTCGGCTCGCGCGCTTGAGTCGACGCGGCGCTCCCGCGGAACGTGCCCGGGTTGTAGGGCGGCAGCCGGCGCTCGTGGTGCACGCCGATCGCTTTTTCCATGAGCGAGCGCGCGGCCGGATTGCGGTTGACGGCGTTTACCACCTGCGCCACGACTGGAATCGCGGCGAGCTTTCCGATCGCGTCGGTCGATGACAGGAGTTTGTCCCGGAAACGAACGTCCTGCTTCCGGAACTTGACCGCCTTGGCCCGCAGCATGAGGTGAGGGAAGTCGACGTTCCAGGGATGCGGCGGCACGTAAGGACACTTGGTCATGTAGCACATATCGCACAGGTAGCACTGATCTACGACCCGCCAGAACTGCTCCTTCGGCACGCCGTCGACCTCCAGTGTCTTGCTTGAATCGACCAGATCGAAAAGCGTAGGGAATGCCGTGCACAGGTTGACACAGCGCCTGCAGCCGTGACAGATGTCGAACGTCCGCTCGAGTTCGGCCAGCAGCTTGGCCTCGTCGTAGAAGTCCGGCAGGCGCCAGGCGACGGCGTGTCGGGTGGGGGCCTCCAGGCTCCCTTCGCGTACGGTCATGGGGCGAGTGCGATATCGCGCGAGCCTGGCCTTTCCTCCCGGCCCGCATGGGCGCGACGAGCGGCCGCGCCTAGCGATGTTCTAGTCGGCCAGCCCGTCGAGTGCTTTCTGGAACCGGTTGGCGTGCGAGCGCTCGGCTTTGGCGAGCGTCTCGAACCAATCGGCGATCTCGGCGAAGCCCTCCTGGCGCGCCGCCTTCGCCATGCCCGGATACATGTCGGTGTATTCGTGTGTCTCGCCGGCAATAGCGGCCTTCAAGTTGGCCCGTGAGTTCCCGAAAGGAAGGTCGGTGGCCGGATCGCCGCACTGCTCGAGGTACTCGAGGTGGCCGTGGGCATGGCCGGTTTCGCCTTCGGCGGTGGAGCGGAACACGGCCGCGACGTCGTTCTGGCCCTCGACGTCCGCCTTGGCAGCGAAGTACAGATAGCGACGATTGGCCTGCGATTCGCCCGCGAACGCTGCCTTGAGATTACCGTGGGTCTTCGAGCCTTTGAGCTGCATGCTGCCTCCTAAGTGGAAAGGAACGGGTTAGATCAGGCTGAATTTAGACTGAATCTAACTGCTGGACCGAGTGTAAGTCCATTGCATCCCGATGTCAAGTCGACGCTCGGGTGCGACTGGATCAGCGCGTGGCGATTTCCGCCCGGAGCGGCTTGCGGTCCTGATCGCGAGAGAGATAGCGGAAGAGCTCGGTGAGCGCGCGCTGGTAGACGTCGCGCTTGAAATCGATGACCGATTCGAGTGGAATCCAGTAGTCGTTCCAGCGCCAGGCATCGAACTCGGGCTTCTCCGATGCCCGCAGGTGCACATCGCATTCCCGGCCGACCAATCGAAGCAGGAACCATATCTGCTTCTGCCCCCGGTAGTTGCCGCGCCAATCGCGCTTCAGCCATCGGGTCGGAACTTCGTAGCGCAACCAGTTTCGCGTCCGCCCCAGGATCTTCACGTGCGAGGGCAGCAAGCCCACCTCTTCCCGCAGCTCGCGGTACATTGCTTGCACCGGCGTTTCCCCGAGCTTTATTCCACCCTGCGGGAATTGCCACGAGTGCTCTTTGACGCGCTTACCCCAGAAAACCTCGTTGCGCCAGTTGCAGAGAATGATGCCGACGTTCGGCCGGTAGCCGTCTCGATCGAGCATACGCAATCCAGCAAGAGTCTGTCCGACCTCATTCTTTCACAAATCCCGGGGGATTTGAAGCTGCGCCTTCGACGCCGAAGTAGGCAGGTGAGTTCAAGTAGAATGTCGCGTTTTACGTGGTTTGGCGCTATGCGCGCGTCCCGATACTTTCTCGCAACGCTCAAGGAAGCCCCTTCTGACGCCGAGCTGATCAGCCACAAGCTGATGGTCCGCGCCGGGCTGATTCGCCGGCTCGCTGGCGGGATCTATACGTGGATGCCGCTCGGACTGCGAGTCGTGCGCAAGGTGGAGGCGATAGTACGCGAAGAAATGAATCGCGCCGGTGCGATCGAGCTGTTCATGCCCGCGGTGCAGCCCGCGGAACTGTGGCAGGAATCCGGGCGCTGGCAGAAATACGGGCCGGAGTTGCTACGCCTCAAGGATCGCCATGATCGCGATTTCTGCGTGGGCCCCACGCATGAGGAAGTGATCACCGACGTAGCGCGCCGAGAGATCCGCAGCTATCGCCAATTGCCGGTTCATTTCTACCAGATACAGACCAAGTTCCGAGACGAGATCCGGCCGCGCTTCGGGGTCATGCGCGGTCGCGAGTTCACCATGAAGGACGGCTATTCTTTCCACGCCGACTACGCCGATCTGCAGCGCGAGTACCGGAACATGTACGACACGTACACGCGCATCTTCACGCGGCTCGGATTGAAGTTTCGCGCCGTGTCCGCGGACCCCGGTGCCATCGGCGGTACCGGGTCGCAAGAGTTTCACGTCCTCGCCGATTCGGGCGAAGACGCCATCGCATACTGCCCGAAGTCCGACTACGCGGCCAACGTCGAGCTCGCCGAGGCACTGGCGCCTGAAACACCGCGCGGGGTGCCCGGCGAACCGATAAAGAAAGTAGCCACCCCCGGGAAGACGCGCTGCGAGGACGTGGCCGACCTTCTTCGCCTGCCGCTTCAGAAGACGGTCAAGGCGATCGCCGTCATGCACGACACCGAGTTCTTCCTGCTGCTCCTTCGCGGCGATCATTCGCTGAACGAGATCAAAGTGCAGAAACTCCCCGGCCTGGACCCGTTTCGCTTCGCGAGCGACGCGGAAATCGAGCGGTTCCTAGGGTGCAAGGCGGGATATATCGGGCCGGTGGGCGTGCGCAGCGATGTCTGCGTCATCGCCGACCGCGCAGTCGCGGCGATGAGCGACTTCGTCTGCGGCGCGAACGAAGAGGGCTATCATCTAACAGGAGTCAACTTCGGGCGAGACTGCACCGAGCCGTCCCGCGTCGCCGATGTCCGCGATGTCGTGGCGGGTGATCGCAGCCCCGATGGCAAGGGGACGCTCGAGATCGTGCGTGGCATCGAAGTCGGCCACATATTCCAGCTACGTACCAAGTACTCGGAATCGATGAAAGCGACCTTTCTCGACGAATCCGGCGCCAGCCGCCCGTTCGAAATGGGCTGTTACGGCATCGGTGTTACCCGGATCGTCGGCGCCGCGATCGAGCAGAACCATGACGAGCGCGGCATCGCCTTTCCGGAGCCGATTGCGCCCTTCCAGGTCGCGCTCGTCCCCATCGGCTACGCCAAGAACGCGGCGGTGCGCGAGGCCGCGGACTCGATCTACCGCGAGCTCACGGATGCCGGGTTCGAGGTTTTGCTCGACGACCGCGACGAGCGTCCCGGCGTGATGTTCGCCGACGCTGAGCTGATCGGCATTCCGCATCGCCTCGTGGTTGGCGAGCGGGGACTCAAGGACAAGATGATCGAATACCAAGGCCGGCGCGACAAGGAAAGCCGGAGGATTCCCGTCGACCAGGCGCTCTCGCCGCTGCGGCCCCGTTCATGACTGCGCGCTTGGCCTGGCTCGCGCTGGGAATGTTCGCTCCCGTGGCGGCGCTCGCCGGCGCGCAGATCTATGAGCCGCTCGCCGCCGAGGTCCGCGCGGGTCTTCAAGCCTCGATCGCCGACAAGCCGACACCACACGCTTTCAAGAACGCCGAGGCGGCGGTCGACTGGCTGACCGAGATGTCGCTGCGCCTGGAGTCGCGAATGGCCAACTTCGATTCGCGCGTGCAGTTCCTGCGCACCGTGCACTACGAGGCGACCCGCGCGAAGATCGACCCGCAGTTGGTGCTGGCGGTAATCCAGGTCGAGAGCAATTTCCGCAAGTATGCGGTCTCGCGCTCGGGCGCCCGCGGCTACATGCAGGTCATGCCCTTCTGGGTGGGGCTGATCGGACGTCCGGGCGACAACCTGTTCAGCCTGCGCAACAACCTGCGCTACGGCTGCGTCATTCTCAAATACTACATCGACACCGAGAAGGGCGACCTAAGACGCGCGCTCGCACGCTACAACGGCACCCTGGGCCGGTCCGACTATCCGAACATGGTGATCGGCGCCTGGCGAAGCACCTGGCACTACCAGGGCAGGCTGACCCTCGCCCCGGCGACAGCTCCTGATTCCGGGATCTCGTAGCACGGAATCAAGCGGGAAACACGTGTGCGATCGTCGTCTGAATCGCCTGCGCCGCTGCACGCGGGTCGGCCGCCTGACGTATGGGCCGGCCCACGACGATGTAGTCGGCGCCGTTCGCGAAGGCCTGGGTGACGTCGACCGTGCGCTTCTGGTCGTCGCTGGCGCGGTTCTCCACCGGGCGGATTCCCGGCGTTACCACGAGGAGCCGGTCGCCCAGCTCGCGCTTGAGCGCCGCCGCTTCCATCCCGGACGAGATCACGCCGTCGCACCCCGCCGCGAGCGCCCGCCGCGCCCGTGACAACACCAGCTTCTCGATATCGCACTGGAAGCCGAGGTCGTCGAGATCACCTTGGTCCAGGCTGGTGAGCACCGTGACCGCGAGAATCTTCACATCTCCCTTCGCCGCGCCGGCCGCTTCGAGCATGCCCTGATTGCCGTGCACCGTCGCGAAGGTCACGCCCCGGCTGCGCAGGCCCCGCACCGCCGCAGCGACCGTCTCGGGAATGTCGAAGAACTTCAGGTCGGCGAAAACCCTATTGCCCCTCTTCGTCAACCAGTCGATAAGCTCGAATACTCCGCCAGCCATAAAGAGCTCCAGGCCTACCTTGTAGAAGCGGACGGTGTCGCCCAGGCGGTGCACCAAGGCCTTCGCCTGCTCGCTATCGGCGACGTCGAGGGCCGCGATCAGGCGTTCCTCCCGCGGGATGCCCTTTGGGGCCGCCGGGCTCAAACGGTCTCTCCTTCGAGGAGCCGCCCGAGCGGCAGATTCAGGGCCTCGTCCGCGTGCGCCGAGAACTGCTTCATCAAGCGGTCCAATGTCTCGCTGCGCACTTTTCCGTATCCTTTGCCGTCCGGAACGAACTCGCGGTAGACCTCGGCCACGAGGAGGCGCTCCTTGTCGCACACCATCGCGTATCTCTCGCCGCTCGACCTCGCGACCCAGCCCCGTGCTGCCATGCGCTCTAGCAGCAGCTCGGCCTGATCCACCGTAAGCAATGCGCCCGAGGCGATTGCCCTCAATCCGAGGAGCCCTGGGCCTTGCTGTGCGCGAGCCAAGACCAGCAAAGTCGCCAACGCGTCGCCGAACCCGACGCCCGGGGTGCGTCCAAGCGTCTCGCCCAAGACTGCGAAATCCGGCGCGAGCGCCGCAATGAGCGCGCCGATAACGATCACGACCCAGGAGAAGTAGATCCACAGCAGGAAAATCGGGATCACTGCAAACGCACCGTAGACCAGTGTATAGGAGGGGATCTGCGCGACGAAGACGGCAAAGCTGCGCTTCATCAGCTCGAAGACAAAGGCAGCAACGAGGCCTCCGATCAGGGCGTGGCGCGGCTTGACCGCGCGATTCGGCACCACGAAGTAAAGCAGCGTGAACGCGGCCCATGTCAGCCCGAAGGGGACGAGCCAGAGGATCGCCGACCCCGCGATCGGCGTCTGCCGGGTGATTCCCAGCGATGCGCCCACCAGGTACGAGGTGATCGAAAGGCTCGCGCCGATCAGGACCGGGCTGAGCGTGAGCGCCGCCCAGTAGACGAGAATGCGCTGTGCCACGGGCCGCGGGCGCGATACCCGCCAGATGGAGTTGAACGCTCGCTCCATGGTAAACATCATCATGAAGGCCGTCACGGCGAGAAAGCCGGTGCCCAGCGCGGTAAGGCGGCCAGCCCGCCCCGTGAACTGCTCGATGTACCCGCTGACGACGTCCCCCGCCTTCTCCGGGAGCATGTTCGCGAGGAGAAAGGCGTGGATGTGCTCGGCGAGCCCGGAAAAGACCGGGAACGCGGACATCAGCGTAAGCATGATGGTCATGAGCGGCACCAGCGCCAGCAGGGTCGTGAAGGTGAGGCTGGAGGCAATCTGCAGACAACGGTCCTGATCAAAGCGCCGGAACACGTGCGCAAGGAACCGGCCGAGCTGTCGCAGCTTCGAGCTCATCAAGCGCATTCTACGAGAACGCACCTGCCGATAGGACTCAGCGCTGCGGATTGATCCGCAGCATCTTGTCCTGCAGCCTGTTCAGGGCATTTACGTAGGCTTTCGCGGACGCCACCACGATGTCCGTGTCGGATCCGACGCCGTTGACGACCCTCCCGCCTTTCGCGAGCCGCACTGTCACCTCGCCCTGTGACTCGGTCCCTTGCGTGACCGCGTTGACCGAATAGAGCTGGAGTTCCGCGCCGCTCGCCGCCAGGCTCTCGATCGCCTTGAAGGTCGCGTCCACCGGCCCGTCGCCATCGGATGCGGCCGGGCGCTCTGCCCCCGCCTCCGCCAGCACGATGTTCGCGCGAGGGCGCTTGCTGGTGCCGCTCTCCTGCTGGAGGGACACGAGCTTCCAGCGCTCTGCCGCCATGGCGTCGGCCTCGTCGGACACAAGCGCCTGCAGGTCTTCGTCGAAAATCTCGTGCTTCTTGTCGGCGAGCTCCTTGAACCGCTGGAAGGCCTTGTTGTACGCGTCGTCGGACTCGAGGTCGATGCCCAGCTCTTTCAAGCGCTGCTTGAAGGCGTTGCGGCCGGAGTGCTTGCCGAGCACCAGCTTGTTCGCCGCCCAGCCCACGTCCTGCGCGCGCATGATCTCGTAGGTCTCGCGGCTCTTGAGGACGCCGTCCTGATGGATTCCGGCTTCGTGAGCGAAGGCGTTGGCGCCGACGATCGCTTTGTTGGGCTGCACCGGGAAGCCGGTGATGCCGGAAACGAGCCGGCTCGCCGGCACGATCTGGGTGCTGTCGAGGCGCGTGTCGCAAGGGAACACATCCTGGCGCGTGCGCACAGCCATGACGATCTCCTCCAACGACGCGTTGCCGGCACGCTCGCCCAGGCCGTTCACCGTGCACTCGACTTGGCGCGCTCCATTCATCACCGCCGCAAGGGAATTCGCCACCGCCAGCCCGAGATCGTTGTGGCAGTGCACCGACCAGACCGCCTTGTCGGCGTTCGGCACGCGCTCGCGCAGGCGCCGGATGAGGGAACCGAACTGCTCGGGCATCGTGTACCCCACCGTGTCGGGGATGTTGACGGTCTTCGCGCCTTCACGTATCACCGCCTCGAGGACGCGGCACAGGAAATCGAAGTCCGAGCGCCCCGCGTCCTCCGGGGAGAACTCGATGTCGTCGGTGAACTTGCGCGCGAAGCGCACGGCGTTCACCGCCTCGGTGAACACCTGGTCCGGTGTCATGCGTAGCTTCTTTTCCATGTGGATCGGCGAAGTCGCTATGAAGGTATGAATGCGCCCCTGTTTCGCCGGCTCGATCGCTTCCGCGGCGCGCTTGATGTCGCGGTCGTTCGCGCGCGCCAGGGAACAAACGGTGCTGTCCTTGACGATGCCGGCGACTGCGCGGACCGCCTCGAAATCCCCCGGGCTGGACGCCGCAAAACCGGCCTCGATCACGTCCACACGCATTCGCTCGAGGTGGCGGGCGATGCGCAGCTTCTCTTCCTTCGTCATCGATGCGCCGGGACTCTGCTCGCCGTCGCGCATGGTCGTGTCGAATATGATCAAGTGTTCCTTCATGGTGAGGCTCCGTGTTCAATGCAAGCAATGAGGCTTGAAAGGACTTCGCCGCACCTGCTGGTGCCGCGAACCGGGTACTGCTGAATTGGGAGTGGAGTATTTAGCGCGCGAGGCGCAGCAGCAGACCGGCGAGAAGCAGGCTGCCGAAGTGAAGCTTCAACGACGTGCGGGTGGAATGCACGCGCGGAATATAGCGGGTTTCCAGCGTCACTGCAACTGGGCAGGTGGTTTGGGCGGCCGGCGCTTTCTCCAAAGCCAGTAGACGTACCCCGACAGCCCGTACGCAACGAACAGCAGGAACAGGACGATCGGGGGATCGGTGGAGATCAGGACGAAGCCGAGGACGATGAGGAGAATCACGGCGAACGGTACCGAGCGCCGCAGGTTGATGACCTTGAAGCTGTAGAAGGGAACGCTGCTCACCATCGTCAACCCGGCGTACAGGGTCAGGAACGCCGCGACCCACGGCAGGCCGTAATCGTCGACGGGAATCTTGTTATCGCTCGCCAGCCACAGGAACCCGGCGACGAGGGCCGCAGCGGCGGGGCTGGGCAGCCCCTGGAAGAAGCGCTTGTCGACGACGTCGATGTTGGTGTTGAAGCGCGCGAGTCGCAGCGCCGCGCCGGCGACATAGACGAACGCCGCAATCCAGCCGAAGCGCCCCAGGTCCTTGAGGGCCCACTCATAGATGACAAGGGCCGGCGCCGCGCCGAAGCACACCATGTCCGACAGCGAGTCGTACTCCGCGCCGAACTCACTCTGCGTATGCGTCAGCCGGGCCACGCGCCCGTCGCTCCAATCGAGAAACATGGCGACGAAGATCGCGATGGCCGAATCGACGAAGCGCTGGTTCATCGCCATCACGATGGCGTAGAACCCGGTGAACAGCGCCGCGGTCGTGAAGAGATTTGGCAGCAGGTAGATTCCCCGCCGCCGGATCTCGCTATTCAGAAGCGGCTTGCGAAACGGTGGCTCAAACATGATCGGCGAGCGTGGCTATCACCGTACTGCTCGCGTACACCTTGTCACCGAGCGCGGCGATTGGATGGGCGTCCTTGGGGAGGTAGACATCGACCCGGGAGCCGAAGCGGATGAACCCGAACCTTTGTCCCCTCGCAAGACCGTCTCCCTCGCCCACGTAGCAGAGGATGCGCCGGGCGATCAGGCCGGCGACCTGCACGCAGGTAACATCCGCGCCGCCTCCGGTCTTCAGCCACAGGGCGTTGCGTTCGTTCTCGACGGACGCCTTGTCGAGTGCGGCGTTGAGGAACTTTCCAGGGTTGTACCAGCGCTTCTGCACGCGACAGTCCACTGGCGCGCGATTGGAATGGACGTTGAAGACGTTCATGAACACGCTGATCTTGAGCGAATCGCGCTCGAGGTAGGGGTCGCGCGCCGATTCGACTGCGACGATGCGGCCGTCCGCGGGCGATAGCACGGTGCGCGCATCACCCGGAACTTCCCGCGCCGGGTCGCGGAAGAACTGCAGCACGAACAGGGCGGCGAGCCAGAGCGGCACAGACCACCAGCCGGCGAACCAGCTCGCGACAGCCGCGGCCGCGATTGCTGCCGCGAGAAAGGGCCACCCTTCCCGGGCGATGATGGGGTGGGGGTAGCGAGCGCTCATCCGAGCAGAGGCTAGTTCCTGCTGGTGTCGACGAGCTTGTTCTTCTTGATCCAGGGCATCATGGCCCTGAGCTTCTCTCCGACGACTTCGATCGGGTGCTCGGCGGTCATGCGACGACGCGACAACAGGGTCGGCGCCCCTGCCCGGTTCTCGAGGATGAATTCCTTCGCGTACTCACCGGACTGGATGCGCGCGAGGATAGCGCGCATGGCGTTCTTCGTCTCCATCGTGATGACTTTCGGTCCGCTCACGTACTCGCCGTACTCGGCGTTGTTCGAGATCGAATAGTTCATCGTCCCTATGCCACCCTCGTACATCAGATCGACGATCAGCTTCAGCTCGTGGAGGCACTCGAAATACGCCATCTCGGGCGCGTAGCCCGCCTCGGTCAGCACCTCGTAGCCCGCCTTGACCAGCTCGACGCAGCCGCCGCAGAGGACCGTCTGCTCGCCGAAGAGATCGGTTTCCGTCTCTTCCTTGAACGTGGTCTCGATTACGCCGGCGCGCGCCCCCCCGATCGCCGCCGCGTACGACAGCGCCAAGTCGCGCGCTTTCTTGCTCTGATCGCGGTGCACCGCGATCAGCATCGGCGTGCCACCGCCCTGGGCGTAGGTCGATCGCACGGTGTGCCCCGGAGCCTTGGGCGCGATCATGACGACGTCGAGATCCTCCCGCGGCTTCACCTGACCGTAGTGGATGTTGAACCCATGAGCGAACCCCAGCGTCGCCCCTTTGCGGATGTTCGGCTCCACATCGCTCGCGTAGACAGCCGCAATGTGCTCGTCGGGCATCAGCATCATGACGAAATCGGCGCCCTTGACGGCCTCGGCGACCTCCTTGACGTTCAGCCCGGCCTTCTTGACCTTGTCCCAGGACGCGCCGCCCTTGCGCAGGCCGACCGTGACCTTGACACCGGAGTCGTTGAGATTGAGCGCGTGGGCGTGCCCCTGCGAGCCGTAGCCCACGATCGTCACCTTCTTGCCTTTGACGAGCGAGAGGTCTGCATCCTTGTCGTAATAGACTTTCATGTGTTTCCTCTGGTTCTGAATTCTGCCTGTCCTGAGAGGCTCAGACCTTCAGGATTCGCTCGCCGCGACCGATTCCCGACGCGCCGGTTCTCACGGTTTCCATGATCGAGGTCGGCTCGATCGCCTGAATGAAGGCGTCGAGCTTGGCGACGGTTCCGGTCAGCTCGATGGTGTAGGTGTTCTCGGTGACGTCGATGATGCGGCCGCGGAAGATGTCGGAGAGGCGTTTCATCTCCTCGCGATCCTTGCCGGTGGCGCGCACCTTGATCAGCATCAGTTCGCGTTCGATGTGCGCAGCCTCCGAAAGGTCCACGACCTTGACGACGTCGATCAGCTTGTTCAGCTGCTTGGTGATCTGCTCGACGACATCGTCGGACCCGGAGGTCACTATGGTCATGCGGGACAGCGACGGCTCCTCGGTGGGCGCCACCGTAAGCGTTTCGATGTTATAGCCTCGCGCGGAGAAAAGGCCTGCCACCCTGGAAAGTGCGCCCGGCTCGTTCTCGAGCATGATAGAAATAATGTGTCGCATCGTTCCCTCGCTGAGGCCAGACCCTTCGACCACGGCGCTCGTGGCGCCGCCGGATCCGGCTCCCTTCAGCTTGCGTTGATCAGACCCGATTCTGCGTCGGGCTCACGACTCCTGCTTCTACAGTTCCTCGGCGAGAATCATCTCGGTCAGACCCTTACCGCCCTGTACCATCGGATAGACATTCTCGGTCTGGTCGGTGATGAAATCGAGGAACACCAACTCGTCCTTCCGCTTGAACGCGTCACGCAGCGCAGATTCGACGTCGGCGGGTTCGTCGATCTGCACGCCCCGGTGCCCATAGCTCTCGGCGAGCTTCACGAAATCGGGCAGCGCGTCCATGTAGGACTCGGAGTAGCGGTTGCCGTGGAAGAACTGCTGCCACTGGCGCACCATCCCCATGTACTTGTTGTTGAGGTTGATGATCTTGATTGGTAGTCGGTACTGCTTGCAGGTCGACAGCTCCTGGATGCACATCTGTATGCTCGCCTCGCCCGTGACACAGGCCACGGTCGCACCCGGGTTCGCGAATTGCACGCCCATCGCGGCCGGCAGACCGAACCCCATGGTCCCCAGCCCGCCCGAGTTGATCCAGCGGCGCGGTTTGTCGAACTTGTAGAACTGCGCCGCCCACATCTGGTGCTGGCCGACGTCGGAGCTCACGAAAGCCTCGCCCTTCGTCACTTCGTAGAGCCGCTCGAGCACGAACTGTGGCTTGATGATCTTGCTCTTCTTGTCGTACTTCAGGCAGTCCTTGGATTTCCACAGGCCGATCTGGGACCACCAGGCGCTGAGCGCCTTCTGGTCGGGCTTGTAGCCCGCGCCTTCGAGCTGACGAATGAGCTCGTCGAGCACGTCGGATACGTTGCCGACGATCGGGACGTCGACCTTCACGCGTTTCGAGATCGAGGACGGGTCGATATCGATGTGGATGATCTTGCGCTGCACCTGTCCGAAGTGCTGCGGATCGCCGATGACACGATCGTCGAAGCGCGCGCCGACCGCGAGCAGCACGTCGCAGTTCTGCATCGCCATGTTTGCTTCGTAGGTGCCGTGCATCCCGAGCATTCCCAGGAACAGCGGGTCGGTCGCAGGGTACCCTCCGAGACCCATGAGGGTATTCGTGCACGGAAACCCGAGCATCCTGACGAGCTTGCTGAGCTGCTTGGCCGCGTCCGAAAGGATCACGCCGCCCCCGGTGTAGACCATCGGGCGCTTCGCATCGGACAGCAGCTGCACGGCCTTCTTGATCTGCCCCGGATGTCCCTTCACCACCGGGTTGTACGAGCGCATCGTTACCGTTTCCGGATATTCGAAGGCGACCTTCGCCGTGGTCACGTCCTTGGGGATATCGACGAGTACCGGCCCGGGTCTTCCGGACTTCGCGAGGTAGAAAGCCTTCTTGATCGTGACGGCGAGATCCCTCACGTCCTTCACCAGGAAATTGTGCTTCACGCAGGGTCGCGTGATCCCGACGGTATCGCATTCCTGGAAGGCGTCCAGGCCGATCGCGTGCGTCGGCACTTGGCCCGTGATGATCACCATCGGGATCGAATCCATGTACGCCGTGGCGATCCCCGTGACCGCGTTGGTAACTCCGGGCCCCGAGGTCACCAGCGCGACACCGACCTTGTTGCTCGAGCGCGAATAGCCGTCAGCGGCGTGAGTTGCGCCCTGCTCGTGGCGCACCAGAACGTGCTTGACCTTGTCCTGCTTGAAAAGCTCGTCGTAGATGAAAAGCACCGCTCCGCCGGGGTAGCCGAAAACGTACTCGACTCCCTCGGCCTGGAGGGACCGGACGACGATCTCCGCACCCGTCAATTCCATGCGATTTCCGAGAGAAAAACCGGTAAAACTTTAGAGCCTAATTGGTGACACCTGATTGGTCAAGTTTTCCAGGACGCAGGTAGTGGTCCCCGATAGGATCACTACCCTGACGAAAGCGTGCTTTTGATACCATCCGACAGCCGCGGTCGTTCACCCGGGCCGACAAAAGGATCGTTTCCTGGCCTCCGCAAACGAACTAGCCGAGTTTCTCGCGAGCGTGGAGCGGCGCGCATACAAACAGGCGCTGTTCGCCGTACGGGATTCCGAGAATGCCCTGGACATCGTGCAGGACGCCATGCTCAAGCTGGCGGAGAAGTATGGAGCGAAGCCGCCAGCGGAGTTCCCCATGCTGTTTCAACGAATCCTGCAGAACACCATACGCGACTTCTATCGCCGGCAGAAGGTTCGCTCGCTATGGGTGACGCTTTTCTCCTCGCTTTCGGCGGGGCGGGAGGACGAGGATTCCGATCCTCTTGAGACGCTTGCCGCCGCCGACCCCTCGGGTGCGGGTGCGGCTCCCGTGGATCGGCTGGAACAGTTTCAAGTGATTGAAATAGTTGAGAAAGAACTCCAGCGCTTGCCGGCGCGTCAACGACAGGCATTCTTGCTGCGTTATTGGGAAGAGTTGGACGTTGCCGAGACGGCAGCCGTAATGGGCTGCTCGGAAGGCAGCGTCAAGACCCATTGCTCCCGCGCAGCGCATGCATTGGCTGTAGCCCTAAGAGCAAAGGGGATCGAACTATGAACGAACAGCAGACTGCGTACCGCATCAGGCAGCTCCTCAACCGGGGGCTCGATCTGGACGCGGGCCAGCTCGCTCGCCTGAAGGCGGCGCGCGAGCGTGCTCTTGCGCGCCAGCGGGTCACCGCGCCCGCATTCGTGCTAGCCTGGGCCGACAACGCCATCGGTCGGTTCGGCGGCCCAGCATCTCTTGTCCCGCGGATGCTGTTGCCGGCGGCCTTGCTGATCCTTGGGCTGACTGCGGTCAGCCAATGGCGGGATACGCAGACCGCAGCGGAAATCGAAGAGATCGACGCCGCAGTGCTGACCGGGGACCTGCCTTTGGACGCCTACCTCGACAAGGGATTCGATGCATGGCTAAAGCGCTCCTCGCACTAGCACTTTGGCTCTGTATCTCCCTTCCGGTCCTCGCTGCGGCACCCAAAAAGCCCCCCAACTGGGCTGAGTTGTCTCCTGAGCAGCAGCAGGTTCTCGCGCCCCTCGCGAGCGACTGGGACAAGCTCGAGCCGGAGCGCAAGCGCAAGTGGCTCGGCATCGCCAAGCGCTATCCGAAGATGAAGCCGGACGCGCAAGTGCGCGTGCAGCGGCGGATGCAGGCGTGGGCCAAGCTCACGCCTAAGGAGCGGCAGACGGCCCGCGAGAACTACAAGAGGATGGCGAAGCTTCCGCCGGAAAAGAAGCAGGGCTTGACGAAGCAGTGGGAGGAGTACAACCGCCTGCCGGAGCAGGAACGGCGCAAGCTGGGCAGCACCCCGCGCAAGGGACCGATCGCTTCGGCCGCTCCAAAATCTCCGGCAGACGCAGCCCCGGTACCCGCGGCGGCGCCTGCACCTCAGGAAGGCTCTCCGCCTGGAACCGCGCCGGTCCCGGCACCTAGTTCCGCAAGCCAGTAACCCGGCGTCAATGGAGCCGGGTGCTCTGCTTCCCCCAGCGAGCATCGTACCCGGGCTCGGCAGACGCTTGCTCTCGATGCTGTACGAGAGCTTGCTCGCCTTCGCGATGGCTTTTTTCGCCGGCTTGGCATTCTACGGCGCAGCCGAAGGACGTCTCGCGGGAGAAATGCGCCTGCTGTTTCAGGCCTACCTCTTTCTCGTCCTAGGGATCTACTTCGTCGCGTGCTGGAGCCGAGGCGGAAGGACTCTGGCAATGCAGACCTGGAAAATGCGGATTGTGAAGCGAGACGGCGCTTCGCTCGGCGTTGGCCGCGCCGCCCTGCGCTACGCCCTCGCCTGGTTCTCTCTGCTGCCTCTTGGCGCCGGCTTTCTCTGGGCGTGTCTCGATCGCGACCGCCAGTTCCTGCACGACCGCCTCGCGGGAACCTGCATCATAATGACCGGCGATTCGCGCGCCAAAAGCTAGTGCGCTAGCTATCGACGCTCGGCCCACCACATCATCAGGGTCGCAGCCGTGAGAAAGACCATGCTGGGAAGGACCGCCGCGAGAAAGGGCTCCCAGTTCTGAAGTAGGCCGAGGTGGGAGAAAAGGCTGTTCAGGAAGTGGAACAGGACGCCGAGCATGATCCCGGAGAACACTTTCACGCCCACACCTCCCGCGCGAACGTGAACGTAGGCGAAGGGCAAGGCGAGCGCCATCATGACCAGCGACACGAATGGGTAGACGAGTTTCTTCCACATCGCGATCTCGTAGCGCTCCGCCCTCTGCTTGTTCTCAGTCAAGTGACGCGAATACTGGTATAGATTCCAGGCGGACATCCTGTCCGGGACGATGAAAAGGACCGCGAGGATGTCCGGCGTCAGGACCGAGGCCCAGTCCATTTCCGCAAGGCGCTGAACGCTGGTTCCGTCGGCAGTGAATATCGTGTTGACGATATCGTGCAATCGCCACTGGTTGTTCCCGAGATACTGGCCATGTTTCGCGAAGCTGATCGTTTTCAGGCGATATTGGTCGTCGAACTCGAAGATACGGACGTCGGTCAGAGTCGTATCCGGCTGGACTTCGCGCACGTTGACGAAGCGGCGATCGTCTTTCACCCAGAGACCCGTGTGAAATTCGCTCGCCACGATCGTGCTTGTCGTCGACAGCTTGAGTTCCTTCGCCGCCCGTTCCGAGACGGGCGCGACCAGCTCCCCGAACACGAATGTCGCTACCGCAAACACTACGCCGATGCGAAACAGAGTGCTCATTGCGCGCCAGGGCGCGAGACCGGCGCTGCGCATCACGGTGTATTCCGAATTGGCGGCGAGGTGTGACAGCGCGTAGAGAGTCCCGATCAGCACCGCCAGCGGGAACGACTCGTAGGCGCGACTCGGCATGGTCAGTGCGACGAAAGCCAGGGCATGCTGCAGGCGATAGCCGCCCCTGCCGATGTCGGTCAGTTCGTTGATCAGGTCGAAAAATGCGAACAGGCTGAGGAACGCGGCAAGCACGAAAAGCGTTGCCGCGTAGATTTCGCGCGCCAGATACGTTCGTAGCGTATCCACCTAGCGCCTTCTCGCGAAGAGGGAGCCGACTCGAATCCTCCGGAAGAACAACAGCGCAAGAACAATCAGCATGCCGGCGTGAACCACCCACGAGCCGATGTTGAAGCCGATGCGGCCTTGCGATACCCAGGCCTGGACGATACTGAGGACGTTCGCGTAGACCATGTACGTGAACAGGGCGAACAGGAGGTTCACCGAGCGGCTGGCCCGGGGATTGACGAAAGACAACGGAATCGCCAGTAGGGCCAGGACGAACGCACCTATCGGCAGGCCGATGCGCCACAACAGCTCCGCCAGGTGAGGGTTGGTGGGCGCTAGGATCAGCCCGAGCGTCGACATCGCCTTGGTCGAAGTCTCCTCCGCCTGCGTCTCGCGCGTCTCGATCTTCATGGCGTAGCGTTCGAAGTTCATCACCTTAAAATCGAGATTGCCGGGGATTCCCTCGTAGCGCCGTCCGTCGAGCAGAACAACCAGGCGGTCGCCGTTCTCCGTCGTCTCCCGGTACCCGCGCCTGCTCACGGTGATGCCGAGCTTCCCTTCCTTCATCTGGGCGATGAAGACGTTCTGCACGTTGGTCCGGTCTCCAGCGATCTCTTCTACGAAGAACACCCGGTCCGCCGCGGGAGCCTCGAGAAACACACCGGGCGCCACGCGCGAAACCTCGTCTCTCACTTTCATCTGATGTCGGTACTCCTCGGCCTTGCCGATCGCCCAGGGCGAGAGGAACAGCGATAGCACGGCGGTAAGCGCGACCAGCGGGGCGGCGAACAGGAGGACCGGACGAATCCACGCAAGCAGCGAAAGGCCGGAACTGAACCAGATCACCATTTCCGACTCGCGGTAGCTGCGCGAGAGCGTCATCAGGACGGTGATGAACAACGTCAGCGACAGGAGCACCGGCAGGTAATTGAGCGCAGAGAACGCGAGCAGCGCGACCACGGCCTCGGAGAGAATGTTGCCGACGGCCGCCTGCCCGAGCAAACGGACCAGCTGCGTCGTCAGCGTGATGGCAAACAGGGCGGAGAACACCGCCAGCGCGAGATTTCCGAATTCACGCAGCAGTGCTCGCTGAAAGATCACGGTTCCGGAACGGGAGAACGGCCCGAAAATGAGCCGAGAAACGTCGAGTCGCTTTGACTTCGGCGAAGCAAACCGGAGATAATCCTCACACTTTTTCCCGAGTCAGGGTCGCATGGAATTTAGCACAAAAATTGCGGCGCCGGAGAAGCAGGCGAGCGCCTGTGTCGTCGTCGGTGTATTCGAATCGCACAAGCTCTCCCGTGCCGCCGAAACGCTCGATCGGGCCGCGCGCGGCGAACTGCGCGAGGTGCTCCGCTCCGGTGATATGGAGGGCAAGTCCGGAAGCACGCGCATGCTGTACCGCGTGCGCGGTGTCGCGACGGAGCGGGTTCTTCTGGTGGGACTCGGGAAGGAAAAAGAGTTCGGCGAGCGCCAGTATCGGGACTGCTCGCGCGCCGCCCTCCTCGCGCTCCGGGAAACCGGGACGCGCGACGTCTGCGTCTATCTGCCCGACCTTGCCGTCGCCGGCTGCGATGCGGCGTGGAAGGCGCGGCAGGTCGTTCTGGCCGCCGCCGACGTCGCGTACCGCTTCGACCGGATGAAGAGCAAGAAGTCGGACGGCAGCGCGCTCGCGCGCGTAGCCGTCTCGACGTTGCAGCAGCGCGATGCTCCCTCTCTGCAGCGCGGGGTGCTCGAGGGACGCGCGATCGCCGCCGGAATGTCGCTCACCCGCGATCTCGGGAACCTTCCGGCGAACATTTGCACGCCCAGTTACCTGGCCGAGAGCGCCGTGAAGCTCGGGCGCGAATGGAAGCTCGCAGTGGAGGTGCTCGAGCGGAAGGACATGGAAAAGCTCGGGATGAACACTCTGCTCTCGGTGACCCGCGGATCGCATCAGCCGCCCAAGTTCGTGATCCTGCGCTACTCGGGCGCCAGCAACAAGGAACGGCCCGTGGTCCTCGTGGGCAAAGGCATCACCTTCGACACCGGCGGTATCTCGCTGAAGCCCGCCGCCGAGATGGACGAGATGAAGTTCGACATGTGCGGCGCCGCGAGCGTCCTGGGTACGCTGCGGGCGGTGGCGGAGCTCAAGCTCAAGCTCAACGTCGTCGGGCTGATACCGACGTGCGAAAACATGCCCGGGGGCGCGGCGACGAAGCCGGGAGACATCGTGACCAGCATGTCGGGCCAAACAGTCGAGATCCTGAATACGGACGCCGAGGGGCGCCTCATCCTGGCCGATGCGCTGAGCTACGCCGAGCGCTATCATCCCCAGGCCGTGGTCGACATCGCCACGCTCACCGGCGCCTGCGTCATCGCGCTCGGCCACGTGTGCTCGGGCCTGTTCGCCAACCGGGACGACCTGGCGCAGGAGCTGCAATCCGCAGGCGCAGAGTCGTGGGATCGCGTGTGGCAGCTGCCGCTGTGGGACGACTATCACGAGGCCCTCAAGAGCAATTTCGCCGATTTCGCGAACATCGGGGGGCGCCCCGCCGGCAGCGTCACCGCCGCTTGCTTCCTGTCGAAATTCACGCGCAAGTACGACTGGGCCCACCTGGACATTGCCGGGACCGCGTGGAAATCGGGCCGGGAAAAGGGAGCGACGGGACGGCCGGTCCCGCTGCTGACCACCTTCCTGATGAAGCGCGCCGGGGCCTGAGCAGGAGTCCCGGCCGACAGCGCTCTCGCCTCCGCGCCGATCACATGACGCGCATCGACTTCTATTCCAACGCCGAATCCAAGCTTCAGGCAGCCTGCCAGCTGGTTGCGAAGGCTTTCCGGGAGCGGCTGCCGGTCGTCGTCTACGCGCCCGACCAGGACACGGCCCGCAGCTTCGACAGGTTGCTATGGACCTATCAGGCGATCGGATTCGTCCCCCACTGTCTGGCGGGCGATACGCTGTCACCGGAGACCCCCGTGGTCATTGCGGTCGACGACTCCGAAAGCACCCACCATCGAGTCATGCTCAACTTGCACGAGGAATCTCCCCCCGCCTTCAGCCGCTTCGAGCGGCTGATCGAAGTCGTCGGCAGGGACGACGAGGATCGCCAGCGCGCGAGGAATCGCTTCCGTTTCTACCGCGACCGCGGCTACGAGATCCATCACCACGATCTGTCGAGATCGACGCAATGAGCGAGCCGGATGATCTGCTGGGAAAGGCCGACGCGTTCCTGAAGCGCTTCCATCCCGCGAGCAGCGCGGGCAAGCAGGACGTTCCGGTGCTCACGGAGATAGTCGACGAGGGTCGACCTCCGCGGTCTACCACCGGCGCGGCGCCGCCCGGCTCTCTGGCGAAAGCCGAGCTGGCCGAACTCGAGCAGAGGCTCCAGCAGAGTATCGACGCTCATTTGCAACGCGCGCTCGCGGGCCTCAGCAGCCAGCTCAAGGCCGATCTGGAAGCTGTCATTCGCGATACCGTAGCCCGGGCCGTCGCCGCCGAAGTCGCCCGCCTCCGGGGGCCTTCGCGGGGCGCCTGAAAGCTATAATCCCCTGAGAGCGCGTCGGACCGGGCTCCACGTGAGCACCGCTCGACGCGCTTTTTTTCGTTTGGCCGCGAATGGAACTCGCCAAGAGCTTTGACCCGCACGAGGTCGAGAAGCGCTGGTATCCCGTCTGGGAATCGCGAGGTTATTTCGCGCATGCCGCGGGGCGCAAGGGGGAGCCCTACTGCATCCAGCTCCCACCCCCGAACGTCACCGGCACCCTGCACATGGGGCACGCGTTCCAGCAGACCCTGATGGATGCGCTCATCCGCTATCACCGCATGCGCGGCGACGACACCAACTGGGTGGTCGGCACCGATCACGCGGGCATCGCCACGCAGATCGTGGTCGAGCGCCAACTCGAGGCCGAGGGCAAGACCCGCCGCGATCTCGGCCGCGAGGCCTTCGTCAAGCGCGTATGGGACTGGAAGCAGCAATCCGGATCGACCATCACGCGCCAGATGCGCCGCCTCGGAGCGTCTGCGAACTGGAGCTTCGCCGCAGCCGATGGACAGAACGCGGGCTATTTCACGATGGACGAGCGCATGTCGCGCGCGGTCATCGAGGTGTTCGTGCGCCTGCATGAGCAGGGCTTGATCTACCGCGGAAAGCGCCTGGTGAACTGGGACCCGGTGCTAGGCACCGCCGTGTCCGACCTGGAAGTCGAAAGCGAGGAGGAGAACGGAAAGATCTGGGAGATCCGCTATCCATTGGAAGATGATGGCAGCGGCTCGGTCACCGTCGCCACCACCCGGCCAGAGACCATGCTCGGCGACGTCGCGGTGGCGGTGAATCCCAAGGACAGTCGCTACACCAAGCTCGTCGGCAGGCGCGTGCGTCTGCCTTTGGCCGGCCGCGCGATCCCGGTGATCGCGGACGACTACGTCGATCCGGAATTCGGCACAGGCTGCGTGAAGATCACGCCGGCGCATGACTTCAACGACTACGCCGTCGGTCAGCGCCACGGTCTTCAGCAAATCGTCGTGATGGACCTGAAAGCGAAGATGAACGACGCTGCGCCGCAGGCCTATCGCGGGCTGGAGCGGTTGGAGGCGCGCAAGCGAATCGTCGCCGACCTCCAATCCCAGGGATTTCTGGTCTCCGAAAAACCCTACCGGTTGCGCGTGCCGCGCTCCGGCCGCACCGGCGTGATCGTCGAGCCCATGCTGACCGACCAGTGGTTCGTGCGAATGGAGGGGCTGGCGAGGCGCGGGCTGGACGCCGTAGCCAAGGGCGACGTCAAGTTCTTTCCTGAGCACTGGACCAGCACCTACAACCAGTGGCTCGAGAAGATTCAGGACTGGTGCATCTCGCGCCAACTCTGGTGGGGCCACCAGATCCCGGCGTGGTACGACGAGGATGGAAACGCTTACGTCGCCCGGAGCGAAGAGGAAGCGAAGAAGCAAGCCGCCGCGAAGGGCCGGCGCGGCCCGCTGAGGCGCGACGAGGACGTCCTCGACACTTGGTTCTCCTCCGCGCTCGTGCCATTCACCTCGCTCGGCTGGCCGGGGAAGACGCCGGACCTGGAGCGCTTCCTGCCCTCCAACGTGCTCGTCACCGGCAACGACATCATCTTCTTCTGGGTTGCGCGGATGATCATGATGACGCTGCACTTCACCGACAAGGTGCCGTTCCACCACGTCTACATCAACGCCATCGTGCGCGACGCCGAGGGCGAGAAGATGTCGAAGTCCAAGGGGAACACCATCGACCCGCTCGACCTGATTGACGGGATCACCTTCGAAGCGCTGATGCAGAAATCAACCGTTGGATTGCTGAAGGGAGAACACCAGGAGCGGATCCAGAAGTACGTGCGCAGCCACTATCCGAACGGTATCCCGGCGTTCGGGGCCGATGCCGTGCGCTTCACCTTTGCCTCCCTCGCGAGCTTCGCCATCACCCTCAATTTCGACCTAAGCCGCTGCGAAGGCTACCGCAATTTCTGCAACAAGCTTTGGAACGCGACGCGGTTCGTGCTGATGAATACCGAGGGACAGGACTGCGGCCAGGACGAGAAGGCCCCCGTCAAACTGTCGTACATAGACCGCTGGATCATCAGCGTTCTTCAGCGAACCGAGAAAGACGTAGAGACCGCGTTCGCTGAATACCGCTTCGACAACGCCGCAGCAGCCATCTATCGGTTCGTCTGGGATGAATATTGCGATTGGTACGTCGAGCTGGCCAAGGTGCAACTCCGATCGACCGACCGGGAGGTGCTGCGCGCCACGCGCCGAACGCTCGTTCGAGTGCTCGAGGCCACTCTGCGGCTGGCGCACCCGATCATCCCTTTCATCACCGAGGACCTTTGGCAGGGTGTCGCACCGCTCGCCGGCAAGACCGGCAAGACCATCATGCTGTCCCCATACCCGAGATCGCAGCCCGAGAGAATCGACGAAGCTGCGGAGCGCGACATGGCCGTCCTGAAGCTATGGACAGACAAGACCAGAAATCTGCGGAGCGAGAGCAATGTGCCGCCAGCGGAGAAGGTTCCGTTCTACACGACTGAAAATCCCAAGATCTTCGACCTAGGCACAACCACTGCCGCGATCATGTCACTGGGACGGCTCAGCTCGTTCACCAGAGTAGATACGCTCCCGCAATCGGACTCACCAGTGGCGATAATCGACGGCGCCCACTCGATGGTCGAGGTTCAAGTCGACACCGCCGCCGAACGAGCCCGCCTTCAGAAGGAAGTGGTCCGCTTGGAGGCAGAAATCGCGAAGGCGAACACGAAGCTCGCCAACGCGAGCTTCATCGAACGTGCGCCGCCCGCAGTAGTCGCTCAAGAAAAGGAACGCCTCGCTGCCTTCACGGGCACTCTGGACAAAGTCAAAGCGCAACTCGACAGGCTCAGCGGGTAGGCCCTCGCGTGATCCCAGCGCTGCGAGCGTTCCGCTCCAAGAACTTCCGGATCTTCTACGCCGGACAGGGACTCGCGCTGCTGGGTAACTGGATTCAGAACGTGGCGATGGGCTGGCTCGTCTATCGCGTAACCGGTTCCGCGCTGCTGCTCGGCGTGACCGCCGGCGCGCAGCAACTGCCGGTGCTGTTTCTTTCGCCCATCGCCGGCGTGTGGGCGGATCGCGTCAATCGGCGCCGCCTGCTTGTGATCATCCAAACGATCGCCTTCGTTCAGGCGCTGACGCTTGCTACGCTTACCTTCGCGGACGCGGTCCGCGTCCCCTATCTGATCGGCCTTGCCCTGCTCCTCGGGGTCACCACCTCCTTCGAAACGCCGACCCGCCAAGCCTTCCTGCTGGAGCTGATCCACCACCGCGAGGACTTGCCCAATGCGATCGCACTGCAGTCGATGCTGTTCCAGTGCACGCGCTTCGTCGGACCTTCCCTGGCCGGATTGCTCCTCGCCGTGCTCGGCGAAGGATGGTGCTTCCTGACCAACGCCCTGTGCTATCTGGCGATTATTGCGACGTACGCGGTGGTGCGCGTGAAGCCGCGCGACCTTCCCCAGAGCAGCGTCGAGTGGTGGCGCCAACTCGGCTCCGGATTCACGTACGCGTTCGGTTTCACCGGCAGCCGGCGCTTGCTGCTGCTACTCATGACGGTCGGCTTTTTTTCCGCACCCTGGCAATCCCTGATGCCGATATTCGCGGGCCAGACCTTCAGCGGCGACTCCAGGACCTTCGGGTTCCTGATCGGGGCCGTGGGCATGGGAGCGGTGCTGGGTACTTTCGTGCTCGCTGCGCGGAAGTCCGTCCGAGGACTGGGGCGAGTCATCGCGACGACAACGGTCACCGCCGGCGGTGCGCTGATGGCCTTCTCCCTCTCGGGCACGCTGTGGCTATCGCTGGTATTCCTCGCCGTCTTCGGGGCCGGGCTGGTCGTCACCGCGGCTTCGATCAACACGGTCCTGCAAACGCTGGCCGACGAAGACAAGCGTGCACGAATCATCAGCATGTACGTCACGTGCTTCCTCGGATTCGCACCCATAGGCAACTTCACGGCGGGCGCAGTGGCAGAATCGATCGGAGTCCACTACACGCTCCTTGCTTGCGGCGCGGTTGTCGCCGTGGCCGGCAGCGTGTTCGCGCTGCGCCTCAAGAGCTGGGCGAGCGCCGTGAGGCCGGTCTACCTGAAGCAAGGAATCATCCGCGACCGGTAGGCGGCACGCGCCCTTACTTCTTCTTCATGAAGAAGGTGAAGACCTTGTCCTCTTCGGCGTGTGACAGCAGCTGATTGCCTGTCTGCTTCGCGAAAGCCTGGAAATCCTTGACCGAGCCCGGATCCGTGGCCTGCACACGCAGAACCTGTCCGCTGCCCAGGTCGGCCAGCGCTTTCTTTGCGCGCAGGATCGGAAGCGGGCAATTGAGTCCGCGTACGTCCAGGTCCTTGTCGAAGGTCGTTGTCATCGCCGTGGGTTCGCGCTCGAAGGGCGAAAACTATATACCAAACAGCCCGTCCGTTGAAGCGCAGTAGCCCGATCGAAGGCGCCGCGCGCGTCCCGGCCTGTGGCCAGTTCACGGCCAAGTTGCCGAATCAGGTCGCGATACTTAAACTGGGACGCCGATAGCGGTCAGCGGAGAGCCCTTGGCAAAGGAAACGCCGAAACCCGAATCTCAATGGCTGGTATACGTCGCCAGTCTCCCCATGGACGATCCCGCCTCCAGGATGCGGGTGCTCCGCACGCTCGAAGCGATGGGTTGCGCCCTCCTGCGCGAAGGCGTCTACCTGCTGCCCGACACCGCGACGAATCGGCAGGGCCTGCAGCGATTGTCCGAGCATACGGCCCGGATCAACGGGTCGGCTCACGTCCTGCACGTGCTCAATGCAAGCGCCGAGCAGGAGCGCTCGTTCAAGTCGCTTTTCGATCGCGCAGGGAAGTACCAGGAATTGATCAAGGTCATAGAAGGCCTGCGGTCGGGGTTCGGCATATCGGAGCCGAGCGCCATCGCCCGTGTGCTCAACAAGCAGCGCCGCGAGTTCGAGGCCATCAGCGCCCTGGACTTCTTCGAGTCGCCGCTCAAAGAGAAGGCGGCGCGCGTGCTGCGCGAAACCGAGGCCGAGGTCCGGAAGAGAATGTTCCCCGACGCTCCCCAGGCCGGCGGCCGCCTGACGCAGACCGGCCGTTACTACTTCAAGCGCGTGTGGGCATCCCGCAAGCCGCTGCTGGCCGATCGGCTCGCCTCGGGTTGGCTGATCCGGCGTTTCATCGACGCCGAGGCGACCCTGATGTGGCTGGAGAAGACCCAGCCGTGTCCGTCGACCGCGGTAGGCTTCGGCTTCGAAGGCGCGACGTTCTCCAACAGCAGGGACAAGGTGACGTTCGAGGAATTGCTGGTGCGATTCAGCCTCGACGGCAACGAAACCCTCGCCAAGATAGGGGCGCTGGTGCACTTCCTCGATACCGGCGGCGCGCCGGTCGCCGAAGCCGCTGGGGTGGAAACGCTCCTCCAGGGAGCGCGCCGTCGCTGCAGCAGCGACGAAGAGCTTTTCACCGAGAGCGAGAAGACGTTCGACCTTCTGTACGAGGCGTATTTCGAAGGGCCGGGCAAAGAAGCCGTCTCGCGTTAGCGATATTTTCTTTCCTCGGCCTGTTGGGAGCGCAGATCCCTCAGGCGGGCTTCGACGGCCGACAACTGGTAGAAGTCGCCGTCGCCGCTCTTCTGGGCGAGCTGAAGCTGCTCGATCGCGGCGGGAAGCGTTCCCTGCAGTACGTAGGTCTCGGCGAGGGCCTGGTGCTGCAGCAACCGTTTGCCCGATGCCGCGTAGGACTTCGCCTGCAGGCTGTACAGCCGGGCATCGCGCGGATAGCTTTTGACGAGCTCGGAGAGCCAAGCGAGAGCCGCCTGGTGCTGGCCCATGCCCTGGAGCACGTCGACGTAGGCGTAGTGAAGCGGCCTGTAGTTGGGGAAGCGGGACAGGCCGGCGCGCAGAACGTTCCTGGCCCCGGCCGCGTCACCCTGGCCCAGCCGTATGCGCGCCGAGAGCAGGTCCACCATCGGATGGGGGCCGACCAGCTTCTCGACGGCTTCCACCTGGGCTCCAGCCTTGCCGAAGTCCCGCGACCGCAGCAAGGCGCTGGCAAGGCCGTAGCGGGCTCCGGCCTCGCTGGCGTAGCGGTGCTCGCGCAGCACCTCGTCGAAATGGGCGACAGCCTCGCTCGCCCTTCCCTGCTCGGCTACCAGCTTGGCGCGAACGAAATAGAACTCGATGCTGTCCGGGGCTTGCTTGTAGACGGCGTTTTGGGCGCGGTTCTGCATGTCGGCGATGCGCTCGCTGGTGAGCGGGTGCGTGCGCAGATAGGCCGGAGCGTTGTTCTCGTACAAGCGTGTCGCCTTCTGCAAGCGCTCGAAGAACGTCGGCATCGCGCTCACGTCGAACCCGGCCTGCTGCAGGTACTGAAAGCCGACGCGGTCCGCCTCGCGCTCGAACTCCCGCGTGTAGTTGAGCTGCGACTGGACATTGGCCGCGGCCGCCCCGGTGATAACCGCCTGGGTCACGTCCGGGCGGGCGCGCGCTGCGAGGAGGCCCAGCACGATCGCGGCCAGAGTCGGAATCGACATCTGATCCTGTTTCCCCAGGAGCCGGGCAAGGTGATGTTGGGTCACGTGAGCCGTTTCGTGGGCCAGCACGCCCGCGAGCTCCGATTCCGTCTGCGCCGCGAGCAGCAGACCCGTGTGCACCGCGACGAACCCTCCGGGCAAAGCGAACGCGTTGATGGTGTTGTCCCGCAAGACGAAGAATTCGAAATCCTGCTGCGCGTCTGAGCTGGCGGCGACGATGCGCCTTCCGATTTCGTTCACGTACTCGGTGAGTTCCGGATCGTCCAGGTAGCTGGGCTCATGGCGAATCTGCTGTACGGCCTGCTCGCCAATCTTCCGCTCGAGCGCCGGGGAGAGGAGCTCACCCGACGTGTCGCCCAGCTCGGGGAGTGCCTGCGCCCAGGCCTGAGGGGCGAACAGGGCGAAACTCAGGCATGCCGCCGCTATTCTCATGGATAATATGATACCGCTGCGCGGCAACGGTTCCCCGGACGGCCGTTCCTGCGGTTTTGTTCCAAGAGACGGAAGAATGAGCCCTTCAAGAAAATTCAGCCACTTCGATGCGTCTGGCCAGGCCCACATGGTAGGCGTCGGAGAGAAGCTGGAGACGCGGCGCGTCGCGACGGCGAGCGGCGTGATCGGAATGTCATCCGAAACGCTCGGCCTGATCGCCGCGGGTGGCGCCAAGAAGGGAGACGTGCTCGGAGTCGCGCGCATCGCCGCGATTCAGGCCGCCAAACGAACGGGCGATCTGATTCCTTTGTGCCACCCGCTGAACCTCACGCGCGTTGCTGCCGAGTTCTTCACGGACAAACGCGCGTCGGCGATCCAGCTAGTGGTCACTGTGGAGACGCTGGGCCGAACCGGGGTGGAGATGGAGGCGCTCACCGCGGTCAGCATCGGCCTGCTGACAATCTACGACATGTGCAAAGCGGTCGACCGCGCCATGATCATCAGAGACGTAAAGCTAATCGAGAAATCCGGAGGGAGATCCGGTCACTTCCGCCGATCGGACCGCTGACGCTGAAGCCTCGGGCCAACACACAGCGCCCCCGTCAGCGCGTATTGGAAGAGCCGCCCTTGGCTTGCGCAGCACCTTTAGAGTGCGACTTCAAGCGGTCGATCTCCCACTGGGCACCTTGGAACCCAAGCTTCACCGCCTGCTGGTACTCGCTCAGCGCGTCCTCTATTCGTCCGAGGTGCTCCAGGTTCAGGCCCAGCCGGTGATGCGCGATTCCGCTCTCGGGCTGGAGTTCGACCACGCGCGACAGTAGGGGCAGGGCCTCGTCATATTGACCGAGCAGGAAATGGATTACTCCTCGCGCGTAGTAGCAGTGCACCGTACCCGGGTATTGAACCATGCATCGGTCGGCAACCTTGATGGCCTTCTCCGGTTGCCCGCTGTAGACGTACTCCCTGCCCAGCATATAGAGTGTGCGTGACCCCCACGGAACAGCGGCGTCAGGCAGCTTCGCGACCGCATCTTCCCAAAGGAACAGCGATCTGGAAAAAGTCGTCAGGCGATCGTGAGCCTGGTAGAAGAGCAAGGGGAGTGCCAGGGCGGCGGCGGCCAGAGTCGCTCGGAGCGGGATCGTGCTCAACAGGGCCGCAAACGCGATCAAAATGCCAGGAGCCCACAGGTAGCTGCGGTAGAGCACCATGGGCTCCTGAAACCTGGCCGTGCTGAACTCCACTAGGAAAAGAATCCAGGTGTAGAGCATGCCGAACCCGATCAAGCCCGCCTTGCCCCCGCGCCGCAAGAGCAACCCACCCATAGCCCCGAAGGCGAGAAAAGACGATACTTTCAGCACGATCCAGGCCGCCGACCAGGTCTGGAAGAAATCCACGCGAAGATCGAGAGACATTCCCCGCACATCTGGCCACAGCCACAACGCGAGGTACTTGAAGAAGAGCCCCGCCTGGGTGACGATGCTCAGCGGCAGAGAGAAGTCTTTCATGGCGTGACCGAAGACGCTTTCGAGTTGGTTGGCGACGACCGCATAGTCGGGCTCGTATCCTTTGCCGATCAGCCAGGATCTGAAGACGACGACGTAGAGCGCCGCCGGCGCACAAAGCGCAAGGTAGAGGGCGGCGTGCCGGAGGGCGAAGCCACGCGGAGCCTTGACCAGGGCCACTGTGAGCACCGCTGCCGCAGGAAGCAGGATGCTGTGCTCCTTGCACAGCACCGCAAATGCATACATGAGCGCTGCGGAAATCGCATCGAGGTAACTCTTTCGGGCGAGCCCGCGCGCGAACAGCAGAATAGACAAGAGGGAAAAGAGCGTAGCCATGACGATGGTGCGTTGGACCAGGTAACCCGCCCCATACACAGCCACCGGATGGACCGCGAACGCTGCAGCCCCGATCGAAGCGTAGACCGTCGCCCTCTCACGCGCCTCGGACTCCGGGCTGTACGGGCCGTCCGCCAACACGGTCCGTATGAGGCTGGAGATCACCTTGAACAAGCACAGGGAGCACGCAACGTGAAACGCGAGGCTTACGACCCGGTGTGCCTTCACCCCTCCGATGAAAATCTCCGTCGCGGCCAGCGTGAAGTAGGGCGTAGTACGCAGTTCCAATCCAATTGGGTGAGTGGCGTAGTACGCAAACTTCGTCCCCGAGAAGAAGGTCCAGTCGTCGAAGACGAGCGGATTGCCGAGAAAAGGCAAATACAGGGCGCTAGCCAGAACGACGACTAGGCCGACGACGAGCGCTGACAAGAGCTGCCTGGGAATTCGATCGAGCATGCAAAAAAAAAGGTACCCCGTAGGGTACCTTTTCCGTGAGGCTTGTAGCTTGCTGGATTACCCGCGGCAGGAGCCGGGCAGGTACTTCGCAAGCACCGTCGTGCCGTCGGTGTTGTTGCCGCAGCGCCAGCCGTACAGACCGCCTTGGAGCTGGCCAACGTCGGCAGCGACAGCCGCCGCCGGGGCGCCGCCCGAGTTCTTGAGCGGGACCAGAGTGACAACCCCGACCGCAGCGGCGGGAAGGTTCTGCGAAGTCACCTGCACCATTCCGTCCACGGTGGTCGTGACGGTGGCAACGTACTTCGACGCACCGCCGGGCTGTGTCACCTCGCAACCCCAGTTGTTGATGCCGGGGGCGCTGGTACCGCTTTGATACACCTCGGTAATCGACGTCCGGCACGCGCTCGCGGCCAGAATCACTTCGGACATTTTCGCGCGGACGCTGTAGTCCTGATACGCGGGAAGGGCAACCGCGGCCAAGATGCCGATGATCGCAACAACGATCATCAACTCGATCAACGTAAAGCCTCTTTGAATCGCTTTCATTAGATACTCCTTCCTTGGGACGCCAGATGGCGTTGGAACGCATAACAGCAAGTGGCATGCCACCGTGGCGTACGCTCTCAACATATTGTTAATAATGAATTTTTATGCTAGCCCCCTCTATCTCCCTCCCATAGCGACACCTTTCCCGGCGCGAAATACGGCACAGACTGACGCAGGGCGTCACCCGGCAGCTCCGAGCAGGAAATCCTCCAGCCCGTGGATCGGCGTCTCGTCCGCGTAGAGCACGGAGCGTCGGGAAGCAAGGCGTTCGCGCAGGCTCGCGCGATAGCTGTCGTCCCGGATGATCTTCAAGGCCAGCTCGACGTACTCCTGCTCCGTCCCAGCAACGAGCTCCTGCAAGCCCAGCCGCTTGAGGATGCCGCTCGCGAGCCTCCCCCGCATGAAACGACCGTCGCGAGTTACGATAGGAAGCCCGCACTCTACTGCCTGCATCGCCGTGTTGAAACCGGAAAATCCTATAGTGTCCAGAAAGAGGTCGGCACGCTTCATCAAACCATCAAATGCCGGTCCGTTCAGCCAGGGAATGAAGATTCCGAATTTATTGAATTCGAGTCCGCGCTTCGCGAAAGCGAATTCGAGCCGCACCCGCAGCATTTGCGCGAGGCTTGCTGTCTCTGGTGTGAAAAACACGAATTGGCACCTTCCCGCGCGGCGGGCGATTTCGGCGAGGACCCAATCGAACTGGGGCGCGTACTTGAACGGCATTCCGGGACACAGCAGCAACGGTTGGTCGGTTCCGATCCCCATCTTCGAGAGGTCGGGAGCCGTGGGTTTGCTCTCCAACGGCTCGTAGAAGCAGCCGAGGTTGGGCAGCGCCACCAAGCGTTCGGAATAGTGCTCCTGCGCGTTGGCGGGCTCGAAAGCCTCGCCGGACAGGTAGTAGTCAATCGTGGGCAGCCCCGTAGTCTCAGGGTGTCCCCAAGTGACCGCCTGGATCGGAGCCAGCCGCAATGAAGCCAGCTGCAAGGTCATTGGATCCATGCCGATCTCCGGATAGATGAGCACATCCAGCCGCTGGTCGAGAATTGCGCTCGCCCATCTCCGCAAATCTCTTCCGCCCTCCTCGAAATGCTCGGCCGACGACCGGGCAAGAGCGGTTTCCTTGTCCTGGCGATGCCCGAGAAAGAAACCGTATATGGCGAAACGGTCTCGATCCAACATCTGGAACCATCCCTTCACGATGGCGTTCCACACCGAATGATTCCAGAAATACTGCGATACGAACCCGACTCGGAGAGGAGTATTGGGCTTGCGTCGAGGGGGCGAGGCAAGCCCCTGCCTTTCGAACCAAACGCCCATCAGGCGGGTGCAAAGCCGACCATACCGCTCGAGGACATTTCTGTTGTTCGCCTCGTGATACGCCAGCGCGAACGGCTGCTGGCTACCCACAGCTTTGAACCCTTGCGCGGCGCGCTCTCCGTCGAACCAGCGATCCAGCTGATTCACCTGCTCTGAGAAGGCCGCAATGCACCGCGAGGGCTCAGTGTCCAGCTCGTACATCTTTGGAACCTGGGAGATGGCTAGGCCCCAGCGTGCTTCGACATATTCAGGAGCAAGCGCGAGCGCCTTTTGGTAGCAGGCGAGCGAGTCCTCATGCCGGCCCTGATGCCTGAACACATGCCCTAGCGCGTAGTATGCGTCAGGGAAATCGGGCCGAATGGCGACCGACCTTTCGTAGTGCGCCACGGCGTCATTCAGCTCGTTCTGGTCGCGATAGGTGTTCGCCAGGTTGAAATGCGCCTCGAGGAAGTTGGGATCGATCGCAAGCGCTTTTTGGTACGATGTGATCGCCTCGGCCGTTTTCCCCTGGACGTGCAGGACATTGCCGAGATTCACATACGCTCCCGAAAAACCCGGGTCGATCAACAGAGCCTTCCTGTAGCTTGCGACGGCCTCGTCCAGCCTTCCTTCGTCCTTCAGGGCATTGCCCGCATCCAGGAGCGCGGCGGGCGATTCGGCCGCCCCTGCACTCCGGTCCTCCGGCGGGGAAGACCTGGGCGCCCTACTCTGGTGCTCCATGGCATTCCGCAGTCCCGACTGCGCGGCCGCAGTTCCCGGCGCCAGCGCCAGCGCACGCTGGAAGCAGGTGATGGCCTTACCCAACTCGCCGCTGGCCGTAAGCGCCGAGCCCATGTTAACGAGCGCATCGACGTAGTTCGGGTCCAGCGCCAAAGCGCTCACAAAGGAAGCGACCGCTTGATTCAGCTTGCCCTGGGCCGCCTGGGCGTTGCCGAGGTTGTTGTGCGCCGGAGGGTTGGAGGGGTTCAGCCGCAGAGCGCTGGAGATGAGTTCTTCGGCCTCCCCGTGTTTCCCCCGCTGGTAGGCCAAGACGCCGAGAAAGTGCAAAGCATCCACGTTCTTCGGGTCAACGCGCAGAATTTCCCGGTAGAACGACTCCGCCTGCGGCAGGCGTCCCTCCCGATGATGCTCGAGCGCAGCGTCGAGCAATTGCGAGGGTGATCCGGCGCTCGCCATCAAACCGTATTCCCGGGACCTACGGCACGAATCCCGGGATCTTGGACTCTTCGACCTCGTCGATCTGATCACGGTCGAGGAACTGTTCGGCATAGCGCAAATACACCTTCTTGCGCACGAATACGTCGAACAGGTCCGGATCGATGTGGCCGTTCAACCGGAAGTTGCCTAGAATCTTCAGCGACTCGGAGAGAGTCTTGCCGCGCTTGTACGGCCGGTCTTTCGCCGTCAGTGCCTCGAATATGTCGGCAATCCCCATGACCCGGGCTTGGACGGACATCTTCTCGCGCGTCAGTCCCCGGGGATAGCCCTTCCCGTCCATGCGTTCGTGGTGACCGCCGGCGTATTCCGGGACGTTGCGCAGATGCTTGGGCCAAGGCAGCGCCTCAAGCATCTTTATCGTAGCGACGATGTGGTGGTTGATGGTCTCGCGTTCCTCCTGGGTCAGCGTACCGCGAGCGATCGTGAGGTTGTTGATCTCGTCGGGCGTGAGGAAGTCCGCCATGTTCCCTGTCGCGTCGACCCACTTGCGCCCGGTACCGATGCGGACCACGCGATCACGCGCCTCAGCCGACATGACCTCACCCCCGATGTTGGCGTGACGCAGGAACTCGCGGTCGCTTTCCAGGGCCCGCAGACCTTCGCGATAGCCCTCGTCGACGCGCGCCGATTCCTCGCGCGCAGCGCTCTCGCTCAGGCCACGCTTCCGCGCGACCTCAAGCTTGCGCATCAACGCCTCGATCTCGAGATCGCGCTTGAGCACCTCGAAACGCGTGTCCAGAAGATTGATCCGGTCGAAGATCGTCTCGAGCTTGGTGGCCTTGTCCACGACGTGCACCGGAGTCGTCACTTTCCCGCAATCGTGCAGCAGGCCGGCTATCTTAAGCTCATAGCGGTCCTTGTCGGTCATCTTGAATTCGCGAAGCGGCCCTTCATAAGTCTCGTTGACAGCCTCGGCGAGCATCATCGTGAGCACAGGGACGCGCTGACAGTGCCCCCCCGTGTACGGGGACTTCTCGTCTATAGCGGTGTTGATGAGCGCGATGAAGGACTCGAACAATACCTCGAGCTGATTGATGAGCTGCCGATTCGTAAGCGCGATGGCAGCCTGCGACGCGAGAGATTCCGCAAGACGCTGGTCGGACGAGGCAAAAGGGCCTACCTCGTTCGTTCCCGGCTCCATGCGGTTGATCAACTGGAGCACGCCGATGATCTCGCCTTCGTGGTTCTTCATCGGAACGGTGAGGAAAGCTTTGGATCGGTATCCCGTCTTCCTGTCGAAATTGCGTGTCCCGGAGAAATCGAAACCCTCTTCCGAATAGGCGTCTGCGATGTTGACCGTCTTGCTGGTAAGGGCCGCATACGCAGCGACCATCTGGTTGTTCGGTTTTCCGTCCTTTCCGTACAGGTGAACCGGATAGAAGGGTATGGGGTTGCCGGTGGTGCCTCCCATCGCAATGCCCAATGCCTCGTTCCTCATGATCGCGAACCTGAGCCGCGGGCCCTCATCGGAGGGCTCCAGGACGTACAGGGTACCGCCCGCGGCACGCGTGATCGCCTTCGCCGCGAGAAGGATCTTCTCCAGCAGGTGATCGATATCTTTCTCCTGCGAGAGGGCAGAGCCGATCTCGTTAAGCTGCTCGAGACGGCGAAACAGATCTTCGTCGGTCTCCAAGAACCCCCCAGGGTAGCCGGCCGTGGATCGAGCGGCGTCGCGCCGCCTTACTTGATGCAGACCGCGCGGACCTGCGGCATGTCGGTAATGCCTTGAAGCACCTTCTCGATGCCATCCATCTTCAGGGTCCGCATACCTTCTTCAAGGGCGAGCGCCAGGATCTCGGCTACCCGCGCGTGCTCCTGGATCAACTTCTTGAGGTGATCGGACGCAATCAGGAGCTCGTGCAGACCGACCCGCCCTTTGTATCCCGTATTGCCGCAGGCATCGCAGCCCTTGGCCCTGTAAAGGGTGAACTGCCCCTTGTCGTTGGCGTAGTGCTTCGCAAGGTCACGGTAGACATGCTCGTAGGCTGATTTGGCGTCCTTCTTGAACGGGCCGGTATTCAGAAGTTCGGTGCAATACTCTTGCAGGATATGCTTCATCTCGTCCGCGCCGGCGGCGTAGGGCTGCTTGCACTTGCTGCAGAGGCGCTTGGCCAGCCGCTGCGCGAGAATCCCCAGCAGCGCGTCGGCGAAATTGAAGGGGTCCATACCCATGTCGAGCAAGCGGATGATGGATTCGGGAGCGCTGTTGGTATGCAGCGTCGCGAACACCAAGTGACCCGTGAGCGAGGCCTCGATGCCGGTCCCGGTGGTCTCCTTGTCGCGCATCTCGCCGACCATGATGATGTCCGGATCCGCGCGGAGGAAGGACTTCATGACCGCAGCGAAATCGAGACCCGCCTTCTTGTTGACCTGCACCTGGCGCAGGCCTTTCTGCGTGATTTCGACCGGGTCCTCGGCAGTCCAGATCTTGGTGTCGGGCGTGTTCAGGAAACCCAGCACCGAGTGCAGCGTCGTGGTCTTGCCCGAGCCAGTGGGACCGCAGCAGAAGAACAGCCCGTAGGGCTTGCTGACCGTCTCCTTGAGCTTTGGCAGGTTTGAAGGCGAAAGCCCCAGCTTGTCGATCGGGATAGGCTCCCCCGCGGCGAGGATACGCATGACCACGTCCTCGACGCCGCCCTGGGACGGAATCGTCGCCACCCGCAGCTCGATGTCGAGCGGCCCGAATTTCTTGAACTTGATCTTGCCGTCCTGCGGCTTGCGCTTTTCCGAGATGTCGAGATCGCACATGATCTTGATGCGCGCCACAATGGCGTTCCGGTAGGACCCCGGGACCTCGATATAGGGAACCAGCGAGCCGTCTTTTCTTAGTCGGATCTCGGTCTTCCCCTTGCCCGGATAAGGCTCGATGTGGATGTCGGAGGCACCCTGGTTGTAGGCATCGATGATGATCTTGTTGACCAGCTTGACCAACTCGTTGTCGGCCGCCGCCGAAACATCGTCATCCCCCGTCTCCGCCGGACCTTCGTCTTCCTGGAGGTCGTGAAGCATGTCGCCGATGTCGCCGCTGTCGACCGCGTCCGCGCCATAGAAGGCCTTGAGCGTGTCCTTGAACTCCTTGAGAGTCGTGACGCGGTACGTCAGCTTGCGGCCCGGGAAGACGTTCTGGACGATGCGCGAGCTCTTGATTCGCTCCGGATCGAGGCAAAGGATAACGAGGCCTTCCTTGGAATCCTCGATCGGGACCCATTGATTGGAATCCACGTACTCGCGCTTCAGGTTCTTCAGCAGATCCATCGGCTTGATGCGATCCGGCTTGAAAGGCTCGTAGGGCGTCCCGAAGAACTTCGCCAGCGCCGCGCCTATCGCGGGAAGCTTGACCTGGAATTCCTGGGTCAGCACATCTTCGACGTCGACCGCCTTCTTGCGCGCCGAGCGCGCCGCCAGCTCGAACTCCGCGGCGGAGATCACCGCGTCGCCGACGAGGAAGTCGTACTTGGTCTTGAGAACCTGCGGCTTCTGGCGCTGCTTGAGGGCGATAGCCAGCGTCTGGCAAAGCTCGCTCACGCCCTCTTCGGCGAGTTGGCCAAAGGGAACGCCGGCCTTGTTGTTGATTAACTGGACTACACCGACCAGTTCCCCGCTTCCGGGCTCCGCCACCGGCGCAACCAGCATCTGCTTGGTGCGATAGCCCGTGCGCTTGTCGACTTCCTGCAGAAAGCGCAAATTGTGATTGTGTGCCCTGAGCTCGCTCTCGTCGTAGACGTCCCTCAGGCTGAGCATCTTCTTCGACAGCGCAACGAAGCCTGCGATGGAGTGCTCTGCGATGGGCAGCTTGAGGTCTTTGAACGAGTTGAGGCCCGTCTTGACCTTGGAGACAATGCTCTGCTTGTCCTCGCCCACGGTGTAGATCGTCAGGCGGTCGGCGTTGAACAAGGTGCAGATGTCGGCGCTGACTTCCAGCATGATCTCATCCACGTTGGTGGTGGCGTGGATCTTGTTGGTGACGCTCTGGAGATTCTTCTGGAAATTCAACCGGCTGTTGACATCGCCGGCCGCGCCCACGTGCGTCTGTAGTACCGCGCTCATTGGCAACCCACCCTAGTGTCCAGCACCCGAAATGGCCAGATAATCAATTACTTTACCACCGTTCACCCGTGCGCGGCCGGGCGTTATTCACGCGCCGGAGCCTGCAACTGCTTTCCAGCAAGCGAGAATCGCGCCTGACCGGTCGGAATACCCGCTTTGCGCGCGCCCTCACCGCTTCGTTTCGCCCCAGAGGCCGCCCGCGAGCACGTACGCCCGGTACCCCCGCTGGGCCATGAGAAACGCCGCCGCGGCGCTGCGGCGCTCGCTCTGGCAGTAGAGCACGTACTCCTTTCCCTTGTCCAGGGCGCCGAAGGCATTGCGAATGTCCGACAGGGGAATATTGATGGCCCCGGGAAGTTTGTCGTACTGGTATTCGGACGGATAGCGCACGTCGATCCACTGCGCACCGTCGACCACCTTCGCGCGCGCGTCCTCCGCGGATATGCGCTGCAGCAGCGGCTCGCGCAGCAGCTCCACGAAATCCTTCTTCGATAGCTTCAGCAATGTGCCGTCGCTCTTCATCGTCACCGTGGCATTGCGCTTGACCTCGGACACCAGCGCCTCCTCGCCGAAAGCGTCTCCGCTCTTCAGCTCGGCGAGCAGCATGGACACTCCCCCGACCATCCGCTCGACCCTGCACCGGCCCGTTTCGATCACGAAATAGAAGTCGCCCTCCGCACCCTCGCGAATCACGACATCGCCCTTCTTGAACGTAACGCGCTCGAAGCGACCCAGCAGCTCGTCGATATGTGCCGGCGGCAATTGCGAGAAAGCACCGTACTTCAGGCTGCTGACGCTGAACATCCCCGACATCATCGACCAGTTGGCGAATGCGCCGCTCTCCTTTGCGGTCTTCTTCGGCGAGCTCTCGACCGCGGCGACCTGATCCCAAGTTGCCATGACGTCGAGAAGGTCGTCGTCGATGCGCATCAGCTCCACTTCCGTGACGGCCTTGGCGCTCGTGAAGACTTCGCCGCGATGTGCGAGCGGATATCGCGAGCGCTCCGAGCCTCCCACGAGGATCTTCGACGTACCGTCCGGGTAGGTCAGCACTAGTTCCCCGCGCAGCAGATAGACGGCCTGTCCGGAGATGTTGCGAACCAGAAACGACTCGGAGTCCTTGCCGACCGTCTCGAGCTTGCAGAGCCCCGCGAGCTCGTTGAGGCGCGAGTCGGGCAGCGAGCCGATGGGCTCGAAGCCTTTCAACGTCTCCGCGCTCACTCTAGTCGCGCACATCCTCCGCCCGCCTCAGAACTCAAAAACCTGATTGTTTTGCAGCATCCGCGGGCGGTACTGGCCTGCGTCCTCCTCGATTTCCTGCATGGTCAACTCGATTTCACCCGGCTTTAGATGGGTGATGTAGATCTCCGCGGTGCGCTCGAGCTTGCCCAACTCGTCGGCGAGCATGCTCGGGCAGAGATGTTTCGAGATCACCGCCAGCTCCTTCTCGCGGTTGCAGAAGGCGGTCTCGATGATCAGGTACTTCAGATTGGATATCTTGTTGACGATAACCCAAAGAGGATCGTTCGTCGTGGTGTCACCGGTGAATACCAGGCTGCCCTTTCCGGAATCCAGGTGATACCCGACGGCGGGTACGACATGGTTGGCGGGAAGCGCCGTCAGCTTTCGCTTTTTCAACTCGACCGTGTCGCCGACCTGGATCTCGCGATACCTGAGAAACGGCTGGTCCGGGCTTGGAATCTGTGAGAAGTCCGGCCAGACGCTCCAGTTGAAGATGTGGCTGCGCAGGATCTCGAGCGTCGCCGGTACTGCCCAGACCGTGAGCGGCTGGTCGCGCATTCCACCGACCGTGTCCACCATGAACGGGATGCTCGAGATGTGGTCCAGGTGCGAGTGTGTCAGGAAAACGTGGTCGATGAGGGAGAGCTCGGTCAGGGAAAGATCTGCTACCCCGGTCCCGGCGTCGACGAGGATATCGTTGTCCAGCAGCATGGACGTCGTGCGGAGGTGCCGCCCGCCTATGCCTCCGCTGCAGCCCAGAATCCTGAGCTTCATGGAGCGGCGCCCGTCCTATTTTTCATCGAACACCGTTACGCCGTCCCACCCGGCCGGCGGCGGATTACGGCGCTTGTCGGCGACCTCGCTGGCGTACAGCTTGTAGAGGTAGCAGTCGGGATTCATGCGCTGCAGATTCAGTAGACCCACCTCGACCTGGTCCCACTGGTGCAGGCGATATTGCCGCAGTGTCTGGTGCCAGAGCTTGAGCTCCTCGAGAACCCGCTTTTCGACGTGGGTCTCCATCCCGACCGGCTCGTAGATCGTGATTGCCTCGTCCTTCCCCTTGACTTTGATCTTGTCGATCTCCTTGAAAACCACGTCCTGGACAACCTTGCGTGTCTCCTCACCGACGAGTATCCCTGCCCCGTAATGCTTGGTCCTGCCTTCCAGTCTCGAGGCAACGTTCACCGCATCGCCCATCGCGGTGTACGCCTTGCGTATCTTGGACCCCATGTCGCCGACGCGCACGTTTCCGGAGTTGACGCCGATGCCGATCTTGAGTGTCGGCCATCCGCGCGCGGCGAACCTCTGGTTCAAGACATCGCACTGGCGCAGCATCTCCATCGCAGCGAGAACGCCACTGCGGGGGTGGAATTTGTCCTCGACCGGGGCATTCCAGAACGCCATGATCGCGTCGCCGATGTACTTGTCGAGCGTGCCGCGGTGCTTCGCGCGGATGATGTCGCTCATGTCGGTCAAGTACTCGTTGATGTATTCGCGCAGGTGCTCGGGGCTGAGCGCTTCCGAAATGCTGGTAAATCCGCGTACGTCGGAGAACAGGATGGTGAGCTCGGCGTTGTGCGGCTCCATCGTATACTGCTGCGGGTCTTCGGCCATCTTGTCCACCAGCTCTGGTGGGACATATTGCCCAAAGAGCTCCGTGAACTGCCGCTTGGAACGCGCCTCGACGAAGTACCCGTAAGCCATGTTGACCGTATACAGAGTGGCAGTCATCAGGACCGACGCGGCGAGGGGCAGCACCAAGCCGGAATACGACCACAGCGCGAGGTCGACGAGTGTAATGAGGGCCGTCCCGATCAGCGCCGCGGCCGAGGCCCAGAGGGGCGAAAGCAAGGGAATCAAAAACGTGAGCGCGATGCCGCCGATAACAAGGAGCACCACTTCCGCACCGAGCATGTACGGCGGCTTTTGCTTGAGCTTGCCGTCGAGAATTCCTGCAACCAGGTTGGCGTGTATTTCCACCCCAGGGTAGACATTCCCGACCGGTGCGGAACGAAGATCGAACAGGCCGGGCGCGGTAGCGCCGACCAGCGCGATCTTGCCTCGGAGTTTCTCCGACGCAACTTTGTCCGACCAGATGTCCGCCAGCGAAACATAGGGGAAGCTGCCTCTCGGGCCGCGGTACGGAACCTGCGCGGCAATTTCGTCGTCTACGGGCACTTTGAGGGGGCCCACCTCGAGCCACTCCACTCCCGTGTAGCCGCGCGTGACGAAGCGATCCGGGATCGCGTTGATCTTGACATCCGGCAGCTTGACCGCGGCCGCCTTGCTTCTCGCCGCTTCCTGGATCGCGAGGTACATCCGCACGATCGCCAGGGAGAACGCCTCGTAGTACTGGCCCTTGTATTCCGCGAGCATCGGCACGCGCCGTGATACACCGTCGTCGTCCACCCGCGGATTGAAATGACCGGCGCTGGCATTCGCCTGGAACTCGGCCAGGTTACCCGTGTACCCGCGCCAATCGAGGATCGTGATCCGCCTTCCGCTGAACGTTTCGGCTGGGAGAACGGGCTCGGGCAGCGCGCCGCTCTCGACCGCGTTCTTGTCGCTGTTGAAATAGTAGCTGAGGACCACGGGCCGTCCGCGAATGTAGTTCGCGAAGCTCGTGTCGTAATCCAGCTCGGGGCGCAACTGCACGAGCGCGGACTGGAAGGCGCCGATGTCCTTGAGACGTGTTTTACCCAGCCGCTCGAGGACCGGGAGGCCGGAGCTCTCGTCCGGCTCGGCGAAGACGACGTCGAAGCCGACGATGAGAACGCCGTACTTGTCGAACAGCTTCTGGAGGAGCACTGCGATCTTGTCGCGGCTCCATGGCCAGCGCCCCAGAGCGCGCGGGTCCAAGCTGCGCTCGTCGATGTCCAGGATTACGATCCTGTCGTCGACCGTGCCCGGCATGGTCAGGCGCAGCCGATAGTCGTAGATGATGTTGTCGAGCTGGGTAATGAACCCTATCTGATAGAGCTTGGCGGCGTGCCCCAGAAAGACCAGCGTGACGAGGAGGCCAAGCGCAATTCGGACGATATGCTGCTTCAGGCTCCCTCCCCGCGGCGGACGTCGGGCCCCGGGCTCACGCCTTCAGGAAGAATTCCATCTTGACTCCGGCCAGCTCGATCACGTCGTGATCGTTCAACGCGTGCGCCTGGGCGTCGAGCGGCTTGCCGTTCACCACCGGAAAGCTGGCCCCCTCGACATGCGTGATGAAGAACCCCTGGGGCCTGCGCGTGATGACGGCGACCTGCACGCCAGGCTTGCCGAGCGTCGTGAGCGGCTTGGTGAGATCGAGCTCCTTGCCGGCGTTCGCCCCGGAAAGGAGTTGCAGGGCCGCCGATTTCTGCGGGGCGCTCGTCGCCGGCTTGGCAGCCGCCGGTGGCATGGTCGTGGCAGGCCCCTGGACGGTGTCGCCAGCCTTCGCCGCCGCGGGTGCCGGTGCGGCCGCGGCTACCGGCGCGGCGGGAGCAGCGGATGCCGCTGGCCTAGTCGCGCCGGGGCGCAGAACCATGGTTTTCTCGAAATCGGCGGCTTTCGCCATGCCCGCGGGCGTCTCGTTGACGTACTTGAGTTTGTACTTGCCTAGCTCGATGATGTCGTTGTTCTGCAGGAAGTGCTTCTTGATCGATTGTCCGTTCACGACCGTTCCGTTCGTGCTGCCGAGGTCCTCGAGAAACGAATCCTGCAGGATGGTGACAATCACGGCGTGCTCCCCGCTCACCGCGAGATTGTCGATCTGGATGTCGTTATGCGGCTTGCGGCCGATGGTGGTACGTTCCTTGGTCAAGTTGATTTCCTTCAGAACCAGGCCGTCCATGCTCAGTATCAGCTTCGCCATAGCAGTATCCCTCTGCTCAACTATCTAAACCAGCTCATCAGCTTGCCAACGATGCCGCGCGAAGCGGGGAAGTCCCGCAGCACCCGAACGAGTATTACCGAAATATTGTCCCGGCCCCCGTTGTCGTTCGCCGTCTGCACCAGATGCTGTGCGCACAGCTTCAAGTTGGAGCTCAGTGTTTGCAGCGCCAGGCCGATGTCCTCGTCGCCAACCATATCACAAAGGCCGTCCGAGCAGAGCAGATAGATGTCTCCCGGCTGCGTCTCGTGATCGTGGATCTCGGGCTCGACGATCGGATCGATGCCCAGAGCGCGCGTGACCAGGTTCTTGTTCTGCGATTGCTTGGCCTGCTGAGGGGTGATCACCCCGCTGTCGATTTGCTCCTGCAGCAGGGAGTGGTCCTTGGTGATCTGCTTCAGCTCGTCGCCTCTCATGCGATAGAGGCGTGAATCGCCGATATGCGCCACCGTCATCTTGTTGTCGTAGAACAGGGCGACGACCAGTGTCGTCCCCATGCCGGCGTACTGAGGCTGGCTCTGCGCTGCCTGATAGATCGAGGTGTTCGCCTTGGCGATCTGCTCGTGAAGCAGCTGGTGCGCGATCACCTGGCCGCTCGCCGCGTCGGTTTCGTACGGGGTCCTCTTGTCGAGCAAGTGCTGCAACTCGGTGATGATCACCGTCGTCGCCATGCCGCTCGCCACCTCCCCCGCGTTGTAGCCCCCCATTCCGTCGGCGAGGACCACCAGTCCCTTTTCCCCGTCGGAGGCGATCGAGTCCTCGTTGTGAGCCCGCACCATCCCGGGATCCGTACAGCTCGCGATCTCCAGTGCTCCCGACAGGCTCATGGCGCTCGGCCCGATTCAGAGGGTGATGTCGACCCCGGTGCCCGCCGCAGCGGCACCCGTACCGCCAACGGCAGCCCGTAACGCAGAGGCGAACTCCTCGCCGGTCTGGAAGCGCTGATCGGCCTCCTTCGACATGGCCTTGTCCAGAAACGCGACGAACGCCGGGGGAAGCGTGGTGTTGTACTTCAGGATATCAGGGGCGTCCTCGTTCGCGATCTTGTACATGAGCTGCGCCATCGATTCTCCCTTGAAGGGCAGCTCGCCGCAGGCCAACTGGTACAAGCTGACCGCGAGCGAGAACAGGTCGCTGCGACCGTCGATCTTCTTTCCCTGCAGCTGCTCGGGTGACATGTAGGACGGCGTGCCCAGCACCATACCGGTCTTCGTCCTGGAGGAGTCGGTGATCCTGGCAATGCCGAAATCGGTCACCTTGACCACGTCGTTCTCCAGCTCGTACATGACGTTCGCCGGCTTGACGTCCCGGTGCACCACGTTGTGCTTGTGCGCGTACCCCAGCGCATCGGCGACCCGCGCGACAATCGATACGACCTTCTCCAGCGGGAGGGTGCTGCCGGCCTTGGTATAGGGAATCAGGTCCTTTCCCTTCAGAAGCTCCATCGCGATGTAGCACAGGTCGTGCTCTTCGCCGGCATCGAAGATCGTCACGATGTTCGGGTGGCTCAAGCGCCCCGCCGTCTCCGCCTCCCGGAAGAACCGCTCCTTTACCTCGGCCAACTCGTCCGCCTCGAATTCCTGCGACAGCGCCATCGTCTTGATAGCGACGACCCGGCCGATCTTCGGGTCCTTACCCAGGTATACGACACCCATGGCGCCCTTGCCTAGCTCTTTCTCGACCTGGTAGCGCCCGAGCATCGGCTTTTCCGTCCCTCCGCCCAGCGCCAGCGTGCCGCCCGGGTGGGTCGTCGCCCCACCGAGAATGACTGTCTCCGACATCTGCTTGGCGCGGGAGAGCTTGGATTCGAGGTCTCGGAATTTGGGGTTGTACCCGGCCATGTAGCTGAACACCGCCTCGGCCTTGTTGAACTGGCGCTTGCGCTCGAAGTCCAGCGCGAGGTTGTAGAGGTTGTCCATCACGGTGTCGTCGAGCGGGACCTTGCGGAAATAGTCGAAGGCCATGTCGAGCTGGCCCTGACCCTGGAACGCCAGGCCGAGCATGCGCGCGTTCGCGGCCGATTGTGCATCGGACACTTCCTTGCCGCGTTCCGTGACCATGAAGCGCTTGGTCACGAGCAGCACGTGCCCCACGACGAGGAGCGTGAGCGGCAGCATGAGCTGCAGCCACATCCCCTGACCCGTCATGAGCACGAAGTGGGTTGCGAGCAGCAATGCGACGATGCCGGCAGTGATACCGGCGCCCAAGCCCGCGGACAGACGCGGAAGCAGCGCGATCAGGTACGCGGCGACCACCAGGAACACCAGCCTCTCGACGATCCAGCCCCAGGTGGGCGCGACGAAGAAATGCCCTTGCAGCAGCGAGGAAACCGTGTGGGCGAGGAGCTCGACCGACGACATCGCCGGATTCACCGGCGTCACGAAGACACTGCCGACGCCGGCCGCGGTCGGACCGATAAGAACGATCTTGTCGCGGTACTTGTCCAGCGGGATCTTGCCGCTCGCGACGTCGAAGAACGAGTCCTCCGGAATTGCGGGCCTGCCGTCGCGGTCCTTGTAAAAGTACGTGTACATCTGCATCGTTGGATCGGCGCTCACCTTGAAATTCCCGATCTGCAGCGCCTCGCCCGGGCGAATCTTTATGTCCTGGGCCGTGAGGTTGAGGCTCTTGGCCACCAGCATCGCCGCGAGCGACGGGTAGAACTCGTCGTAGTAGGTGATCGCCAAAGCCTCGGTGCGAATCGCTCCGTCGACGTCGGGAACCGCGTTCAGGTGCCCCACCGCCGCGGCCGCGGCGCCCAGGCTCTCGACCACGGGGACCTCGACCCCCGACGTGAGCAACGGCAGGTCCTCGCTCTTGCCCTGGAAGGCGAGCGCGTTCTTCCGCACAAAGTCAGGAAGCGGCTTGTCGGGCTTGCCGCGTGGCTCGCCGAAGGTGAAGAGTATCGGCAGCACCACATTTCCCGCCTTGGCGAAGCTGTCTGCCAGCTTCCGGTCGGTGTTAAGCGCGTTTTCCGCTTCCTGCAGCGTAGTGCCCATCTCCAGCACTTCGGGGGAGACGCCGCGGGGCGGCGTGCTCGCGTCGGCCGGAACGATCTTGTGGTAGGTCTCGAGAAGCCGGTTGACGTAGGCGAACCCCGGGTCGATTTGCGGCTCCGAGAAGAACACCGTGTAGCCGATGACCTTCGCCTTCACGCCCGCGAGTCGCTCGATCATCTTCGCGTGAATCTCGCGCGACCAGGGCCAGCGGCCGATGTTGTCGATGCTCTGCTTGTCGATCGCGATGATCGCGACCTTGTCGGAAGGTATCCGCGAGGACGCCCTGACGCCCCAGTCGTAGGCCGTGCGCTCCAGGCTCTGGATCAGCTGCGAGCCACCGGCGAACAACAGCACGAGCGACACCACCAGACCGAGGAACCAGTCCTTTTTCCAGAAGCCCGCTTTGCTCATCGCCTCTCCCGCTTGTTCTTATTATTGTTTGGCGAGGGAAATGCCCCCGTTTCGCACTCGCATTCTACGCTACCCACCTTCTCCGTTTCCGGCCGGACCCGACCTCGGGGTCTGCGGCCGGAGCTTTCCCAAGATGCGATAAGTTCCTGAATAAACAGAATCCTGGGCGGCATTCTTGCAGTGAATGCTGGGCCCGTCAAATCCTGCCGAGAGTCCGCCGCGGCGCGACGGGGTTAGGGGAGAGGACTAGCCGCCGAGCAGAGCGCCCGACGCAATGCCGTTCTGCGAGACGAATTCCGCAGCGGAGACCTTCTTGCCGTCTTCGTGCTTCGCCTTGAGCACCTCGATCCGACCTCCCTGGGCGGTTACGAAGAAGCTCTGCGGGCCGATCTCCGAGATCTCGCCGATCTTGCCCTTTACTGCGCCGAACGTGCGCACCAGGTGCTTGCGGGCGTCGAAGATCTGGACCTTCTTGCCGGCGAGCGTGGTCCATGCGCCCGGGGCCGGATTGCAGCCTCGGATGAGGTTATAGGTGAAATCGACGTGGTTCGCCCAGTTGATCTTGGCCTCGGCGGCGCGGCACCAGCCTTCGTAGCTCGCGAGGGCCTCATCCTGGACAGTCTCCTTGTGCTTGCCCGCCGTCACCAGGTCCGCCGCTTCCAGCATCGCCTTCACACCCATGGGAAAGAGGCGGTCGAAATATACGCTACCCAGGGTGTCGTCGGCGCTGATCGGCGTCTCTTTCTGCAGGATCACCGGACCTTCGTCGAGTCCGTCATTCGGACGGAAGATGGTCAAACCGGTCTTGGTGTCTCCGCGGATGATGGGCCAGTTGATCGAGCTCGGGCCGCGGTACTTGGGGAGGAGCGACGGGTGATACTGGAGGGTGCCCTTCTTCGGGATGTTCACGAAATCCTGCGGCGCGAATTGCAGCACGTAGGCCATGACCCCTAGGTCCACGCCGAGCGAACGCATCGTATCGTGCGCCTGCTTGTCCCGCAGCGAAGAGAACTGGAACACCTTCACGCCCTTTTCCTGCGCGGCCACCTTGAGGACGTCGGCCTTGGCGCCTTCCTTCTCCGGGGCGCAGAACACGCCGGCGACCTGGTCGCCGCGCGCGAGAAAGGCGTCGAGGACCGCCTTGCCGAAGTCCTGCTGGCCGATGATGGCTATTTTCATTCCTACGCCGCCTTCTTCGGAGGAATCGAGAACGCGCCCGCCTGCTTGAGGCCGGCGACCTTGGCGTCGTCGTACCCAAGGACTTCCTTCAGGATCTCATCGGTGTGCTCCCCGAGCATGGGCGAGCGCTTGATCGCAGCGGGCGAGGCCGAGAGCTTGATCGGCATGCCGACGTTGTACCACTTGCCCCGTTTGGGATGATCGAGCTCGACCCACATGTCGCGGCCGCGCACGTGCTCGTCGGTAGCCAGGTCTTCGGTGGACATGATCGGGCCGCAGGGCACGTCGAGTGGGTTGAGGATCGCCATCAGCTCGCGCTTGGTGTATTTCTCGGCGAACTTGTTGAGCAGCGTCCACACGAGATTCTGGTTCTTGCGGCGCTCGCCGATGGTCGCCACCCGCGGATCGGTCGCGAGGTCGGGTACGCCGACGTCCGGACCGATGCGCTTCGCGAGGTCTTCCCACACCGCTTCCTGCACGACCACGTAAAGCCAGTCGTTCGCTCCGTGCGGCTTGCAATGGACCGCGTTGCCGAGCTGGCCGCCGCCCGAGTCGTTGCCGGCGCGCGGCACATCGCCCATGTTCTGGTAGGTCGGCACCGAGTATTCCGAGAGGGACCCGCGCGTCAGGCGCTGATGGTCGCGGAACTTGACTCGGCACAAGTTCATCACCCCGTCCATCATCGCGACTTCGACGTACTGACCCTGGCCGGTCTTGTCTGCCTGGCGCAGCGCGGCGAGCAGGCCGATCGCGAGATGCAGGCCTGTCCCCGAGTCGCCGATCTGCGCGCCGGTGACAAACGGCGGCCCGTCGGGCACGCCGGTGGTGCTCATCGCGCCGCCCATCGCCTGCGCGACGTTCTCGTAGGCCTTGAAGTCGGCGTACGGCCCGGTGGAGCCGAAACCCTTAATCGAGCCCATCACGATCTTGGGGTTGATCTCGTGGATCTTCTCCCAGGAAAAGCCGAAGCGGTCGAGCACGCCGGGCCCGAAGTTCTCCATGATGATGTCGCATTTCCTCAGCAGATCGACGAACACCGTCTTGCCCTCGGCGCTCTTCATGTTCACCGTGATGGAGCGCTTGTTGCAGTTGAGCATGGTGAAGTACAGCGAGTCGGCGTTGGGCACGTCGCGCAGCTGGCCGCGCGTCGCGTCGCCCTGCGGGTTCTCGAACTTGATCACGTCGGCGCCCATCCAGGCGAGCAACTGCGAGCAGGTCGGGCCCGCCTGGACGTGCGTCATGTCGAGGATGCGGACTCCCTTGAGGGCTTGCATGGCTTACTTCTTCTTTCCGGCGTTCGGGTTCAGGCTTGTGATGCGACCGCTCTCGGTGCCCGCGGTCTCGTCGATGACGGCGTTGATGAGCGTGGGCTTCTTCGAGCGGATCGCGTCTTCCATCGCCTTCCTCAGCTCGGCGGGGGTCGTGGCGTTCACCCCGGCGCCGCCGAAAGCCTCGATCAGCTTGTCGTAGCGCGCGCCCTTGACGAACACGGTCGGCGCCGGATCGCGGCCGTTCGGATCGACGTCGGTGCCCTTGTAGACGCCGTTGTTGTTCATGATCACGATGCACACCGGCAGGTTGTAGCGGCAGATCGTCTCGACTTCCATGCCGGAGAAGCCGAAGGCGCTGTCGCCCTCGATCGCGATCACCTGCTGCTGGGTGACTACGGCCGCTGCGACGCAGTAGCCCATGCCGACGCCCATGATGCCCCAGGTGCCGACATCGATGCGCTTTCTCGGCTTGTACATGTCGACGATCGAGCGCGTGAAGTCGAGGGCATTCGCGCCCTCGTTGACGAGCATCGCGTCCGGGTTGGCCTTGACGACATCGCGCACCACGTTCAGCGCGCTGTGGAAATTCATCGGCGAGGGATTCTTCGACAGCGTCTCGGCCATCTTGGCGACGTTGGTCGTCTTCTTCTCATGTACCGCGTTCAGCCACTCGGCCGGCGGCCTGGGCAGCGATCCGACGCCCGCAAGCAGCGCGGATACGCAGGACCCAATATCGCCGACCAGTGGCGCGTCGATGCGCACGTTGCTGTCCGCTTCCTGAGGCGAGATGTCGATCTGGATGAACTTCTGGCCACCCCAGTCCTTGGACCCCTTGCCGCCCCAGGTCTTGCCCTTGCCGTGCGAGAGCAGCCAGTTGAGGCGCGCGCCGATCAGCATCACCACGTCGGCGCCGGGCAGCACGAAGGAGCGGGCGGCGGAGGCGCATAGCTCGTGCGTGTCGGGCAGCAGCCCCTTGGCCATCGACATCGGCAAGTAGGGAATCCCGGACTTCTCCACCAGGGACTTGATGTCGGCATCGGCCTGCGCATACGCCGCGCCCTTGCCGAGGATGATGAGCGGCTTCTTCGCGCCCTTCAGCAGGTCGAGCGCACGCTTGACCGCCTCCGGCGCGGGTATCTGGCGCGGCGCGGCGTCGACGACCTTGATCAGCGAATTCTTCCCCGCCGCGGCGTCGATGCTCTCCGCAAAGAGCTTCGCGGGCATGTCGAGGTAGACGCCGCCCGGGCGGCCGGAGACAGCGGCGCGGATGGCGCGCGCGACGCCGACGCCGATATCCTCGGCGTGCAGCACGCGGAAGGCCGCCTTGGCGACCGGCTTGGCGATCGCGAGCTGATCCATCTCCTCGTAGTCGCCCTGCTGGAGGTCGACGATTTCCCGCTCGCTCGAGCCGCTGATCAGGATCATCGGAAAGCAGTTGACGGTCGCGTGCGCGAGCGCGTTGAGTCCGTTGAGGAAGCCCGGCGCCGATACGGTCAGGCAGATGCCGGGCTTCTGCGTCAGGAAACCTGCGATCGACGCGGCATAGCCGGCGTTCTGCTCGTGACGGAAGGAAAGCACGCGCAGGCCCGCTGCCTGCGCGCGGCGGGTGAGGTCGGTGATCGGAATGCCGGGCAGCCCGTAGATCGTGTCGATGCCGTTGAGCTTCAGGGCATCGATGACCAGGTTGAAGCCGTCGGTCACCTGCTGTGCTTGCGCGTCGGGACCGGACGCGACTTGCGGCTCGACTGTTCCCATGGTGGTCTCCTTGCGTTGGCCGGACCGCACGCTGCGGTCTCCCAAAACTTGAAAAGTCTAAGGTCGTACTGCGACCTCAACCTTGACTGTAGTCAATAAATCCCGCTTAATTGCCGGCTCACCGTTCGTGCACCCGCTATCCGTGTCGGGGATCGTCAATCACCCGCAGCGCAATACCATCCGGCTGCAGCTCAAGCAGAACCTGATCCTGCGCGAAATGCCGGGTGCCGCCTGGGACGACCTCGAGCCCCAGCTGGAGGTCGCCGAGTACCGCAAGGGCGAGCCACTGGTCAGGCAGGGCGGCACGAACATGGAGCAGTTCTTCATCCTGGACGGGATACTCAAGCGCGTCGTGAGCAATCCTCAGGGCAAGGAGATGATCCTGCGCTTCGCGGCCGAAACCGACATGGACACCTCCTACGCGGCGTGGCGCATGAAGACCCCGATGCCGTACAGCATCGCCGCGGTCACCAAGGTGCGGGTCGCGCGCTTGTCGATGCCTCATTGGGTCGAGTTCCTCGAGCGCCACGCCGAAGTGAAGCTCCGCTTCGAGCACGAGGTCATGCGCCTCATGTCCGAGGTCATGGCGCACACGATTACTCTGCACCTGCTCGACGCTCCGGGCCGGCTCGCGCGCTTCATGCGCAAGCACACCGACCTGATCGGGCGCATCCCCAAGAAAGAACTGGCGTCCTACCTCAACCTCACGCCCGAGACCCTCTCGCGGCTCAAGCAGCGCGTCGCCTAGACCGCGCGTCTGCCCAACACCGCGCCCCAGAGCGCCCTGAGCAGCGGCCAGAAGAGCAGGCAGAGCGCGAGGCCCGTCAGCCCTCCCACGAGGGGATTGGAGAAGAACACCGTCAGATCCCCCTGGGATCCCTTGATCGCGTTGCGGAAGTTCTCCTCCGCCCGATCGCCCAGGACCAAGGCCAGCACCATCGGCGCGAGGGGATAGCCGAGCTTCTTGAACGCGTAGCCGATCACGCCGAAGATCAGCATCAGATAGACGTCGAACATCGAGTTGTGCACGGTGTACGCGCCGATCGCGCAGATCACGATGATCACCGGCGCGATGATCGAGAACGGAATCCTCAGGATCGCGGCGAACAGGGGCACGCAGGTAAGCACTACGATCAGTCCCGCGATATTCCCCAGGTACATGCTGGCGATCAGGCCCCACACGAAATCAGGCTTCTCGACGAAGAGCAGCGGCCCGGGCTGCAGCCCCCAGATCAGCAGGCCTCCGAGCAGCACCGCCGCGGTGGGCGACCCCGGAACCCCCAGGGTGATCATCGGCAAGAGCGCGGAGGTTCCCGCGGCATGGGCCGCCGTTTCCGGCGCCACCACGCCCTCGACGATTCCGGTGCCGAAGCTCGAGCCGTTCTTCGACAGGCGCTGCGCCAGGCCGTAACTCATGAAGGACGCCGGCGTCGCGCCGCCCGGAACGATCCCCATGAAGCAGCCCACGGCGGCGGCGCGGAGCGACGTCGCCCAATAGCGCGGCAGCTCCTTCCAGGTCTCCAGCACCACCTTGGCGTTGATCTTGGCCTGGGCTCCCTTGAAGGCGAGTCCTTCCTCGAGCGTCTCCAGGATCTCGCCGATGCCGAACAACCCGATGACGGCGATCAGGAAATCGAACCCCTTCAGCAGCACGGTGAATCCGAACGTCAGTCGCAGCGTCCCGGTGACGCTGTCCAGGCCCACGGCGGCGAGAGCGAAACCGATCATCATCGAGGAAATCGTCTTGAACGCGTTGCCGCTGCTCATTCCCACGAAGGCGCAGAAGGTGAGCAGATAGACCGAAAAAAACTCCGGCGGCCCGAACTCGAGCGCGAACTTCGCGACGACCGGCGACAGGAACGTGATCATGACCACGGCGATGAAGGCGCCGAAGAAGGACGATGTGAACGCCGCGGTCAGCGCGCTGCCCGCGCGCCCTTTCTGCGCGAGCGGATAGCCATCGAACGTCGTCGCGACCGACCACGGCTCGCCGGGGATGTTGAACAGGATGGAAGTGATCGCCCCGCCGAAAAGCGCGCCCCAGTAGATGCAGGAAAGAAGGATGATCGCGGAAGTGGTCCCGCCAGGCTGCTGCGACATGGAGAACGTGAGCGGCAGCAGGATGGCGACGCCATTGGCCCCGCCCAGGCCGGGCAGCACTCCGATGATGATGCCGAGAACGACGCCCACGAACATCAGCAGCAGGTTGAAGGGCGACAGCGCGACCCCGAAGCCCTGCAGCAACGCGTTGATTTCTTCCACCAGGCTCCTCCTTGCCCGCTGCGCGCCTCGCCGGATCTCAGCCTAGGCCAAGCGCGGCTTCAAGGGGCCCCTTGGGCAGGGGAACCGCGAACCAGATTTCGAATGTGAGGAAGAAGGCCACGATCACGCCGACCGAAACGGGCACGACCATGAGCCACGAATACTTGCCCAGCCGCCGCATGAAGTACGCGATGAACAGCACCGAGGCCACATAGAAGCCCAGGTAAGCGATGATTCCGACGTAGACGATCGAGGGCACCAGGACCACCAGGATCTTCCCCAGCTCGCCGCGCGACACAAAGGATTCCCGGGCGAGCGCGCGGTTTCGTATTCCCCGCACGAGAACCATCGCGCTGGAGAAGCAGATGAGCAGGCCGACGTAGAAGGGGAAATATCCAGGCATCGGCCCGTCCTCCCCCCATCTCGCGCCCAGCCGAAGGCTGTCCACCGCGACCACCAGACCGAAAAGCAGGATCACCGCCGCGACGCCGATTTCAACCGCGCGCGCCGACGCCGCCGAACGATCCGTACCGTTTTCCACGCCCTCGCCCCCTCGATCTGCCCGCCGGCCCGGTGCGCGCGGAGCACGCCCGCGCGACAAGCTACTTCGCGAGGAACCCCGCTTCCTTCATGAGGAGCATGTGCCGGGCTTCTTCGTGCGCGACCCAGGCTTCGTAATCTTTGCCGTTCAATGTGGTCTGGTTGAACGCGCCCTGCTCGAGAAAGTCCTTCCACTCGGGCGTCTCGCGCACCTTCTTCATGAGGTCGACGTAGTACTGGACCTGATCGGCGGTCACGCCGCCAGCCATGAAGATCCCGCGCAGCATCAGGTACTCGACGTCGAGACCTTTCTCCTTGCAGGTGGGAATGTCGTACCAGGACATCGTCTTGGTGACCAAGGTCTTGTACGGCATGCGCTTCGAGTCGAACACGCACAGCGGCCGCAGGGTTCCGGCGCGCCACTGCGCCACCGCTTCGATCGGATTGTTGACCGTCGAATCGATGTGCTTGCCAACGAGCTGCACCGCCACCTCGCCGCCGCCGCGGTACGAGATATAGGTGAACTTCGCGCCCGTCTGCTTCTCGATGGCCACGGTGATGATCTGGTCTTCCTGCTTGGATCCGGTGCCGCCCATCTTGAACTTGCCGCCTCCCGCCTTCACCGCGTCGACGTATTCCTTCGGAGTCTTGTACGGGGTCTCGGCGTTCACCCAGAGGACGAAATTGTCCAGCGCCATCATCTGCACCGGCGTGAGATCGCGCCAGTTGAACGGCGTGTGGGTGGCGAGCGGGGTGGTGAACAGGTTGGACAGCGTGATGATGAGCTTGTGCGCGTCGCCCTTGGCGTCCTTGACGTCGAGGAAGCCTTCGGCGCCCGCGCCGCCCGCCTTGTTGATGACGACCATCGGCTGCTTCATCAGCTTATGCTTGGCGACGATGCCCTGGATGAAGCGTGCCATCTGATCGGCGCCGCCGCCCGTTCCGGCGGGCACGATGAATTCCACCGTTTTCGTCGGCTCCCAGGCCGCGAACGTCGCGCCGGGAACGGCCGCGCCAATCGCAGCCAGCAACAGAACTCTCACACGATAGGTATCGAACGGCATCTCTCTCTCCTTTGGAACTTGCGTCCCTTTCCGCGTCGGCCCCATGCCTCGCCTGTGACATTTTATATTGCGCGGCCCCGCACCTGCCGGACCGCGTCGGCGACCTCGACCTCGCACAGCGGGACCATTATTACCAGAAATACCGGAAGCACTCTTGATTGGAATCAAGTCTGAGCCGATGTCCGCCCCACCCTAGGCCGGCGGCGCTCGCCGCTTGCGCCCGGCGAGCCACTTGCCGACGGCGACCACCGCCACGGCGCCGAGCGAGGGCACGACCTCGAAGGTGCGTATCCATTGCATGTTGGTCACGATCCAATGAGCGAGCGCTGGGTCGGTGACCCCCATGTCCCCGGCGGTCCACCCGAGAATCGCGGCACCCAGCGTTACGATCAGTGGGTATCGCTCCATCAGCCCCATGAGCATGGTGGCGCCGAATACCACCAGCGGGATGCTGATCGCCAGGCCGATGACGAGCAGCAGAAAGCTCCCCTTCGCGGCCGCGGCCACGGCGAGAACGTTGTCCACGCTCATGACCAGATCCGCGATCAGGATGGTCTTGATCGCCCCCAGCAGATGGGCGCTGGAGTGCGCGTCGTCCTCGCCGCTCTCGTCCTCGGGAACCAGCAGCTGCACGGCGATCCAGAGGAGCAGCACGGCGCCGATCAGCTTGAGATACGGCAGCTCGAGCAGCTTGACGGCGACGACGGTGAGGACGATCCGCAGCACCACGGCCGCACCGGCGCCCCACAGCACCGCCTGTCTGCGCTGGGGCTCCGGAAGGGACCGGGCGGCGAGCGCGATAACGACCGCGTTGTCGCCGGAAAGGATGACGTTGACCCAGACGATCGTCCCGAGTCCCAGCCAGAACTGCGCCGTCAGAAACTCTTCCATCCAGCGAACGCTCCTCCCGCGCCAGCCGGCCTGCCCGCGCTGCGCCCGGTCAGAACAGCCCGACCACCTTGCCGTCGACCAGGTCGATCTTGACCGACGAGGGGACCTTGGGCAATCCCGGCATCGTCATGATGTCGCCGCAGACCATCACGATGAACTCGGCGCCCGCGGCAAGGCGCACCTCCCGTATGTTCACCACATGGTTCGAGGGCGCCGCGCGCAACTGCGGGTCGGTCGAGAACGAGTACTGCGTCTTCGCGACGCACACCGGGTAGTTCCCGTAGCCGTCCTCCTGCAGCTTCTTGATCTGGCCGCGCACCTTGGCATCCGCGGTGACCTCGCTCGCGCGGTAGATTTTCTTCGCGATCTTGTTGATCTTGTCCCAGAGCGCGTCCTTGTCGTCGTACACGAACTGGAAGTCGTTCTTCTGCTCGCACAGGTCGACGACGATGCGCGCCAGCTCCGCCGCGCCCTTGCCGCCGTCACCCCAGTGCGTCGCGAGCACCACCTTGGCGCCGAGCTTCGCGATGCGCGACTTGAGCAGGTCGAGCTCCGCCGGCGTGTCGTGCGTGAAGCGGTTGATCGAGACCACGCAGGGAATGCCGTAGTTCTTTTGCACGTTCTCGACGTGGCGCTCGAGATTGGTGATGCCCTTCTCCAGCGCTTCCAGGTTCTCCTGGGTGATGGTCTTGAGATCCGCGCCGCCGTGGTACTTCATCGCGCGCACGGTCGCCACGATCACCGCGGCCGAAGGGCGCAGCCCCGACTTCCGGCACTTGATGTCGATGAATTTCTCTGCGCCTAGGTCGGCGCCGAAACCCGCCTCGGTGACCACGTAGTCGACGAGCTTCATCGCCGATTTCGTCGCGATCACCGAGTTGCACCCGTGCGCGATGTTGGCGAAGGGCCCGCCGTGGATGAACGCCGGATTGTTCTCGAGCGTCTGCACCAGATTGGGCTGGATCGCGTCCTTCAGCAGCACCGTCATCGCGCCGTGCGCCTGCAGGTCGCGGGCGAGGACCGGCTTCTGTTCGCGCGTGTAGCCGACGACGATCTTGCCCAGGCGCTCCTTCAGATCGTCGAGCGAGGTCGACAGGCAGAAGATCGCCATGACCTCCGAGGCGACGACGATGTCGAACCCGTCCTGGCGCGGGTAGCCGTTGCCCGGGCCGCCCAGGCTGACGGTGATGTCGCGCAGCGCGCGGTCGTTCATGTCGACGACGCGCTTCCAGGTGATGCGGCGCACGTCGATCCCGAGCTCGTTGCCGTGATGGATGTGGTTGTCGATCATCGCAGCGAGCAGATTGTTGGCGAGCGCGATGGCGTTGAAGTCGCCCGTGAAATGCAGGTTGATGTCCTCCATCGGGACGACCTGCGCGTAGCCGCCGCCGGCGGCGCCGCCCTTCATTCCGAACACCGGTCCGAGCGAGGGTTCGCGCAGGCAGATCATCGCCTTCTTGCCGATGTGGTTGAGCGCGTCGCCCAGGCCCACCGTGGTGGTGGTCTTGCCCTCGCCCGCGGGCGTCGGGCTGATCGCGGTCACCAGGACCAGCTTCGCGTTGGGCCGTGCCTTCAGGCTGTCGAGATACTTGAGCGAGACTTTCGCCTTGTAGTGACCGTAGGGCTCGAGATGCTCCTCGGGGATGCCGAGCTTCGACAGCGCGATCTTGGATATGCGCTCGAGCTTGGCTTTCTGTGCGATTTCGATATCGGACGGCATCTGCAGCTCCTTGGGGATTCCGAGGGATCTTTCGCTTCGGACGAGCACTATACGGTGTGAACATTTCCCGCGACATTGACGGAAGTCAAGACGGTTGCCCCGCGTTGCGCGCGGTCACTGCGGTGGCGCGAGCTCGCGGTCCCGCTCGGCCGCCTCGAGATTGAAGCGTGCCTTCGCGTAGCCGGGCCGCAGAATGAGCGCGGAGCGATACTCGCGATCCGCGTCGTCGATTCGGCCGGCCAGATGGTATGCGTATCCCAGATTGTTGTGCGCGCGAGGATTCCACGGAGCCTCGCGCACGCTCGCCTCCCACAGAGCGATTTCACTCACGTAGTCAAGCTGCCGCGCAATGCAAGACAGCGCGCATAAGCCGAACAATATTGCGAGCCCCGCGCGCGCCGGCACGGGCGGCAGACGCAGGCACGAGACCTGAGCGACGAGGGCGAGGAACAGCCCCCAGCCGGCGAGGTACAGCTGGCGGTCGTTGACGGCATCCAGGCGCGGCACGATCGAGTTCGTCGGCGCGAGCTGCAGGAAGAACCACAGCACGCCGAATCCGATCCAAGGGCGCGAGCGAACGCTGGCGACGCCGAGCGCCAGCAGAGCGGCGAGCAGCGCCGCCTGCGCCACCAGCACCGCATCCCATTCGACGACCGGCGTCAGCGCGGGGTCGATGTTGTATCCCCGCAGCGCGACCAGCCGCCAGACGAGATACGAGACGCCGCTCACCTGGGTGAGGAGGTTGCTCCACGCGTCCCGCTGCGTGAAGCCGAAGCTCAGCAGTTCGACATAGCGTGGATGCAGCATCGCGACGATCGCGGCCCCGGCGAGCGCAGCCCAGTGCGTCCACTGCCGGCGCGCCACCTCGATCAAGAATGTCCTCCAGCGCCGCAGGTCCCGTCCGCAGGCCTCGCACAAGAGCAGCGCCGCAGGAAGAGTCGCCGCGGTCTCGCGCGTGGCCAGGGCGAGCAAGAACAGCAGCGTCGACACCGCGCGGTGCCCGCCGCGAAGATACGCGAGCAGCGCTGCGAGATAGAAACTCGCCATCAGCGAAGACGAGCGCCCGCTGATGTACGTCACCGCTTCCGTCTGCGCCGGATGCAGCGCGAAGAGCAGCGCCGCGGCCAGCGCCACTCCGCGGGACCGGTCCGATCCGCCTTCGTCGAACCAGCGCGCGCACAGCGTCGACCCGACCGCGTAGAGCAGCGCGGAATTGATCGCGTGCGCCGCGATATTGAGCAGGTGAAAGCCAAACTCTCCCGGGCCCAGCGTCCAGTTCAGCGTGTAGCTTGCCTTCAGCAGCGGCCGTATCCCGAGGTTCCCGAGAAGCGCGTGCCAGGAATGCACGCTCGGGGCGTTGACGATGACGTTGTAGTCGTCGAACTGGAACACACCGGCAAGAGATGGCAGGTAGGCGGCAACAGCGACGAGCGCCGGCAACCACCCGCGCCTCATTGCGGCCGGGCGTCGAACGCGCGGTCGAGCAGGCCCACCGCCTGCCACCAGCGGTTGCGCGCGTTGAGCATCACCACCAGCACGCGCACGCCGTCACGCTCCGCGAGCGCGACCAGACAGGTCCCTGCGAGCTCGGTGTATCCGGTCTTCACCCCGATCGCGCCGGGATAGCGCCCGATCAGCGCATTCGTGTTGTCGAACGCGAACGAGCGCGTCCCATCTGCGCTGCGAATCGCCGCCTGCCTCCTCCCCGCCAGGCGCAGGTAATCCGGATACCGGATCACTTCCTCGGCGAGCCGGGCGAGATCCTGCGCGCTGGAGTACTGCTGCTCGCGGTCGTGTCCGCAGGGGTCGGCGAAGTGCGTATCCCGGAGCCCGAGCGCCGCCGCGCGGCGGTTCATCCGGTCGACGAACTTCGGCGCGCTCGGACCCGCGTCGTCGGCGAGCGCCCGGCAGGCGTCGTTCGCCGACCGGACTACCATCGCCGTGAACAGGTCGCGGACGCGCCACTTTTCCCCTGGGCTGAGACCGAGACGCCGTCCTGTCTCAAGCGCCACGCCTCGGTCCAGCACGATCACGCGATCCAGGTCGCCGTTCTCGAGTACGAGTAGCGCGGTCATCATTTTGGCGAGGCTCGCGGGCGGCAGCCTGTCGCCAGCCCTCCCCGCCCACAGCAGCATCCCGTCGCGCTTGACCAGATAGGCGTCTGCGACCCGCGGATAGCGGTCCTGTTGCGCGTGCGCGCAGCCCGCTGCGAAAAGAGCGAGGAGCGCGAGGCGACGAAGCACGCTACCTTCCGAACAGGCCCTTCAGCTTGTTGATCCCCTTGTCGACGCCCTGCTGGACCGCGCCGCTCGCGGGCGATTTCTGCCCGGGCGCTTGCCCGCTGCCCGCGGGGCGCTGCGGCGCCTCGGCGGATTCCAGGGCGTAGCTCGAGCACAGCGCCGCGTATTTCCCGCCTTCCCGCGAGGTATAGTCGCGTCCGGTGCAGTACTTCTTCGCGAGCGGCTTGGCTTCGTTCGGGCAGTAGCGGCCGAGGAAGTCGAGCGACTCGGTCTTCGCGGCGCCGGGGCACAACGACGCCTTAACCTTGTCCGCGGACAGGCCGCACATTTCCGCTGCTTTCGGGTCGCCCCCGGCCTTCGCGAAGCCGTCCTGCGTCTGGTAGCGCTTGCAGAATTCGGCGGCCTTGGCGGTGCACGCCGATTGCACCTCGGGGTACATCTTGCCGTAGCTGTTCATCATGCTGTTGCAGGTGTCGTCGCTCTTCTTGTAGCAGCGGCCGTACATGCCCAGCTTTCCCATGTCCATGGCGTCGACCGCCTTGCTGCACTCCGCGATCTGCGAATCCGTCGCCTGCTTCTTCGCTTGATCGGCCTGCGCTTGGGCGCTGTTGGCTTGAGCCTTCATCGCCGCGACCTGCCCTTCGCGCTCGCTCCTCGCCTGCTGCGCGTCACAGGTGCCGATCTTCCTGCCGCTCGTGTTCATGACCATGTCCCGGCCGCCGTCCTTCATGCGCATCGTGCCCTTGTACTCCGTGCGGCCCGAGTTGAACACGTACTCCATGACCGCCGAACGGTTGTTCTTGCAGCTCATCGTGATGGTCAGCTTGTTCCCGGCTTCCTTGTAGTCCGTCACGGTGCACTCCTGCGCGTTCTTGCCCTTGGTGACGTTCTTGCGCATGTCCTTCTCGAAGCACTGCTGCGACGTGTTTCCGCCCATCCCAGGGGGCATCCCGGGCACGTTCATCTGCGTGGTGACCTCCCACAGAGCGTCCGTACCCGCCGCGCGCGCGGCGAGCGAAAGAGACATCGCGCCGGCAAGCGCGATCGCAGCGATGATTCCGACGGTTTTCATGCTTGTCCTCCCAGACGGCGCGGCCTGGCGGATGCGCCGGGCCGACGACGGGAGTCTACCGCAACGTTCCGGGGAGCGAGCGGCGAATCAGATCAACGTTGGAGTTCCGCCAGCGCCTTGCCGCCGCCGAAGCTCGAGTGCACCGGCTCTGGGCCGCCCTTCGTCACCCTCACGGCGCAGTACTTGAACTCCGGAATCTTGCCGAACGGGTCGAGCTTGGGGTTGGTGAGCATGTTCGCCGCGGCCTCGTAATAGCAGAACGGGATGAACAGGGCGCCGACCGGGGTGCCTTCGTCGGCGCGCGCGTAGAGCGCGATCTTTCCCCGGCGGGACTCGACGGTGACGATCTCTCCCGGCTTCACGCCGAAGCGGTCCAGATCGAGCGGGTGAAGCGAGGCGACCGGCTCGGGCTCGATGTGGTCGAGCACCGTGGCGCGCCGCGTGATCGCGCCGGTGTGCCAGTGCTCGAGCTGCCGCCCCGTGATGAGCACCATCGGATAGTCGGTGTCGGGGCGCTCGTCGGCAGAAATGAGGTCGGCGGGCACGAACTTGCCGCGGCCGGTGGTCGTCGGGAAATGCGTGGTGAACACGACCGGCTCGCCCGGATCGCCCTCCTTCTCGCAGGGATAGGTGACCGAGGAGTCGCGCTCGAGGCGCTCCCAGGTGATGCCGGCGATCGAGTCCATGCACTGGCGCATCTCGTTGAACACGTCGCGCGGATGCGTGTAGCTCCAGGGTAGTCCGATGCGCTTGGCGAGCTCGTTGATGAGCCAGAGGTCCTCTTTCGCCTCGCCGGGCGGTTCGATCGCCTTCCTGCCCAGCTGCACCATGCGGTCGGTGTTGGTCACCGTGCCAACCTTTTCCGGCCAGGCGGTCGCCGGCAGCACCACGTCGGCGAGGTAGGCCGTCTCGGTGAGGAAGATGTCCTGCACCACCATGTGATCGAGCGTGGCGAGCGCCTCGCGCGCGTGGTCGACGTCGGGGTCGGACATCGCCGGGTTCTCGCCCATGATGTACATGCCGCGGATCTCGCGCTTCTTCGCGGCATGGATAGTCTCGACCACGGTGAGGCCCGGTTTGGGGTCGAGCTCCATCCCCCAGAGCTTCTCGAAGCGCGCCTTGGCCTCGGGCGTGGCGACGCGCTGATAGTCCGGGTAGAACATCGGGATGAGGCCGGAGTCGGAGGCGCCCTGCACGTTGTTCTGGCCGCGAAGCGGGTGCAGCCCCGAACCCGGCTTGCCGATCTGGCCGGTCGAAAGAGCCAGCGCGATCAGGCACCTCGCGTTGTCGGTGCCGTGCACGTGCTGCGAGATGCCCATGCCCCACATGATCATCGAGCCCTTGGACGTGGCGTAGAGACGCGCGACCTCGCGGATGGTCTTCGCGTCGATGCCGCAGACCGGGGCCATCGCCTCGGGCGAGAACTTCTTCACGTTCTCGGCAAGCGCTTCGTAGCCCGAGGTGCGATCGCGGATGAAGGCCTCGTTGACGAGCCCTTCCTCGACGATCGTATGCAGCATCGCGTTCAACAAAGCGACGTCGGTGTCCGCCTTGAACTGCAGGTTGTAGGTCGCGTGGCGCGCGAGCTCGCCTTTGCGGGGGTCGGCGACGATCAGCTTCACGCCGGCCTTCGCCGCGTTCTTCATCCAGGTCGCGGCGACAGGATGGTTCACCGTGGGGTTGGCGCCGATCAGGAATATCACTTCGGCCTTCATCACGTCGCGCACCTGGTTCGACACCGCGCCCGAGTTGATGCCCTCCATGAGTGCGGCGACCGACGAGGCGTGACAGAGGCGCGTGCAGTGGTCGACGTTGTTCGAGCCGAAGCCGGTGCGCACCAGCTTCTGGAAGAGATAGGCCTCTTCGTTCGTGCCCTTCGCCGAGCCGAAACCGGCGAGCGCTTTTTTTCCGAATTGATCGCGGATGTCGCGCAGGCCCTTGGCGGCGAAGTCGAGCGCCTCTTCCCAGCTCGCCTCGCGGAACACCTGGGACCAGTTGTCAGGATCGACCGTGAAGTCCTTGTGCTTCGGAACGCCCGGCTTGCGGATGAGGGGCTTCCTGAGGCGGTGCTTGTGCTGTACGTAGTCGAAGCCGTAGCGTCCCTTCACGCACAGCCGGTTCGAGTTCGCCGGGCCGCCACGGCCTTGCACCCAGATGATCTTGTTGCCCTTGACGTTGTAGGTGAGGAGGCAGCCCACGCCGCAATACGGGCATACCGAATCCACCGTCTTGTCGGCCTGGATCTTGCCCACCTCGCGCGCCGGCATGAGCGCGCCCGTCGGGCAGGCCTGCACGCACTCGCCGCAGGCGACGCAGGTCGAGTCGCCCATGGGATCGTCGAGGTCGAAGACGATCTTGGAGTGCTCGCCCCGGAACGCGTAGCCGATGACGTCGTTGACCTGCTCCTCGCGGCAGGCGCGCAGGCAGCGCGTGCACTGGATGCAGGCGTCCAGGTTCACCGCGATGGCCGCGTGCGACAGATCGGACTTCGGCTGGTGACGCCCTTCGAACCTCGGCTTGCCGAGCTTCAGATGCTTCGCCCAGTGGTCGAGTTCGGAGTCTAGGGTGTAGGATTTTTCCGGGATATCCGAAAGCAGCAGCTCTAGCACCATCTTCTGGCTCGCGACCGCGCGCGCGCTGTCGGTCGTGACCTCCATGCCGTCCTTGGGGGTGCGGCAGCAGGAAGGCGCGAGCACGCGCTCCCCCTTGATCTCGACCACGCAGGCGCGGCAGTTTCCGTCCGGCCGCATGCCTTCCTTGTAGCAGATGTGCGGGATGTCGATACCGTAGTGTTTCGCGGTCTCGATGAGGGTCTCATCCGATCTGCCGACGACGCTCTTGCCGTTCAACTTGAACTCGACGGGCATCGTCGCCGCTTGCGCGGTGCTTATGCGGTCCATCGGCTACCTCCAGCCATCACGTTATCTCGTTCGGAAAATACTTCATCACGGAAAGCACGGGGTTGGGCGCCGCTTGCCCCAGCCCGCATATGGATGCGTCCATCATCGCCGCGGAAAGTTCCTTGAGCAGCGGCTGGTCCCACTTCCTTTCCGCGATCAGCTTCAGCGTCTTGGCGGTGCCGACCCGGCAGGGCGTGCACTGGCCGCACGACTCCTCGGAGAAGAACTTGGTCAGGTTGCGCGCGGCGGCCGTCGCGCGGTCCTTGTCGGAGAGGATCACCACCGCGGCCGAGCCGATGAAGCAGCCATACTGGTTGAGCGTGTCGAAATCGAGCGGGATGTCGGCCATCGACGCGGGCAGGATTCCGCCCGAGGCGCCGCCGGGCAGGTAGCCGTAGAACGTGTGGCCGTCCAGCATCCCGCCGCAATACTCGGCGATCAGCTCCTTCACCGTGATGCCGGCGGGCGCGAGGTGCACGCCGGGCTTCTTCACGCGCCCGCTCACCGAGAACGAGCGCAGGCCCTTGCGGCCGTTGCGGCCGTGCGAGGCGAACCAGTCGGCGCCCCGCTCCAGGATCTCGCGCACCCAGTGCAGCGTTTCCATGTTGTGCTCCAGGGTGGGCCGATTGAAAAGGCCCACCTGCGCGACGTAAGGCGGCCGCAGGCGCGGCATGCCTCGCTTGCCCTCGATCGACTCGATCATCGCCGATTCCTCGCCGCAGATGTACGCGCCCGCTCCGCGGCGCAGGTGAATCGGCGGCAGCTTGCACGGCGGATCGGCCTTGAGCGCCGCGAGCTCGTGCTCGAGAATGGCGCGGCAGCCGTGGTATTCGTCGCGCAAGTAGATGTAGATCTCGTCGATGCCGACGGCCCAGGCCGCGATCAGCGCGCCCTCGATGAAGCGGTGCGGGTCGCGCTCCAGGTACCAGCGGTCCTTGAAGGTGCCGGGCTCGCCCTCGTCGATGTTGATCGCGCACAGGCGTGGCGCCGGCTCCGCCGCGACCGACCTCCATTTCCTTCCCGCGGGAAAGCCCGCGCCCCCCAGGCCGCGCAGGCCCGAATTCTCCATCACGGCGATGACGTCCTCGCGCTTGCGCGCGCCGCCGACGCACGACTTGGCGAGGGCGTAGCCGCCTTTCGCGCGATAGGCAGCGTAGTCGATGTAGGGCTGCGGCGGATGCTTCACCGCCTTGGCCTTCACGAGCGCAGCGACCTTCTCGGCGCTCGCGTGCGGAACCGGATTCTGCCCGACGACCGCGGCAGGGGCGGTCTCGCAGCGCCCGATGCAGGGTGCGTGCAGCACGCGCACGTCCCTGCCGAGGATTCCCGGAAGCTTCGCGAGCAGCTCGTTCGCCCCCGCCATTTCGCACGAGATCGAATCGCAGACGCGCACGGTGATCGCCGCGGGGGCGGCTTCATCTTCCCTTACGACGTCGAAATGGTGGTAGAAAGTCGCGACCTCGTAGACCTCGGTCATCGCGAGCTTCATCTCCGCCGCGAGCGCGACCAGGTGCGCGGCCGAGAGATGTCCATAGCGATCCTGGACACGGTGCAGGTATTCGATCAGCAGGTCGCGCCGGCGCGGATCGTCGTTCAGCAGCGCCCGGACTTCGTCGCGCGCCTTCGGGTCGACCTGGCGCCCCTTGGGCGTGCCGCGCACGCGCGCGCGCTTTCCCTTCGCTTGGGTCGTTACGGAACCGCGGTCGTTCATGCGCTCATTTTACGTCCGAGCGCACGCGCAAAAGCTTGACACGAGTCAAGTTCCGGCCGCCCACCGTCTGGAAAGCGGTGGGCGACGGAACGAACTATTTAAACAGGATCCAGGCCTTTTCCAGCGTGACCCAGACACCCCACAGGATCGGGATGCCGACGACGAGCCACGCCGCGACCACGAGCCAGGTCGGCGTCTTCTCGTCGCTGGCGGCTCGCCCGCTCACCGTCGCCGCCCTCGCCGCCTCGTGCGCCAGCTTGCGCTCGGCCTCGAGCTCGGCGTCGGTCATGAAGTGCTTGTCGGCGACCGGCTTCACCAGCCAGTTGCAGATGAAGCCGATCACGAGAAGGCCGCACAGGATGTAGGCCGTGGTGTCGTACACTTGCGCGCGCGGCACTCCGTGGTCGAGCTGATACTCCCTCATGTAGTTGACGATCACCGGGCCGAAGATGCCCGCCGCCGACCACGCCGTCAAAAGCCGGCCGTGGATCGCGCCCACCATCTGCGTGCCGAACATGTCGGCGAGGTAAGCCGGAACCGTCGAGAATCCGCCGCCGTACATCGACAGGATGATGCAGAACGCGCCGACGAACAGCGCGACGTGGCCGAGATGGCCCGACCAGGGCGCCGAGGCGTAGAGCACGATGCCCAGCACGAAGAACGTGTAATAGGTGAGCTTGCGGCCGAGGTAATCGGAGCTCGATGCCCAGGCGAAGCGCCCGCCGATGTTGAACAGGGAAAGCAGGCCGGTGAAGCCCGCCGCAATCGCCGCGATCTGCCCTCTTTGCCCCGCGGTCAGCTCGTTGAAGGTCGCGGTGATGCCTATCAGCTTGCCGGCGAAGACCTCCTGGAGCATCGGCGAGGCCATGCCGATGATCCCGATGCCCGCGGTCACGTTAAGGCACAGCACCCACCAGATCAGCCAGAACTGAGGCGTCTTGTGCGCCTCGTTCAGGTGCACGTGACGCGTCGTGATCATGCTCTTCCCGTTCTGCGCCGGCGGGTTCCAGCCTTCGGGCTTCCAGCCGGGCGCCGGGATGCGGTAGCCGAACGCGCCCATTGTCATGAAGATGAAGTAGATCACCGCCATCGTTACGAACGTTTCGACCACGCCGACCGAGGTCTCGGTCGCGTAGTGCTTCATGAGGATGTCCGCGAGGGGCGCGCCGATCATTGCGCCCCCGCCGAAGCCCATGATCGCCATCCCGGTGGCCATGCCTCGGCGGTCGGGGAACCATTTGATCAGCGTCGACACGGGCGAGATGTAGCCCAAGCCGAGTCCGACGCCACCGATGATTCCGGTTCCCAGCCACATCATCCAGATTTGGTGCAGGAAGACGCCCGCTGCAGAGAACACGAGCCCGCCGCACCAGCAACAGGCTGCGACGAAGCCCGCCTTGCGTGGGCCGGCGCGCTCCAGCCATCCGCCCCAGACCGCCGCCGCCGCTCCGAGGAAGACGAAGTACAGGGTGTACATCCAACCCAGCTCGCTGATCCTCCAATCGCAGCCTGTCGCGAACATGCGCGCGAAGAACGACATGTCCGCCGGGCAGGCGATGGCCGCCTTGGCGTTGATCGCATGGGAGAGCGGCAGCCAGAACACGCTGAAGCCGTAGGCCATGCCGATGCACAGGTGAATGCATAACGCCGCGGGCGGCACCAGCCACCGATTGAATCCCGGTCCAGCGACGATGCGCTCCTTGGAGAGCAGATCCCAGATCCGTTGTCCGATGTCCCCCTCGGGTACTGTAATCGCCTCAGCCATGCTCGTTCCCTCCTATTTATTGTCGTCGCGTGCTGAAAAATTGTTATTGGATGTGCGGAAACCATTTGTGCGTTCCCGTTGACACCGTCGGCGAACCTAACATCCCGTCTCAAATCCGGGCAATATGAGTCTTCGAACATATTGAGATATGCTTTTGCCGACATATTCCACGGCGGAGCCAGAATCGTTCAACATGCATTTCGCGACATAGGAAGGTAAAAAAATCATGTTCAAGATGTCCATCAAACCTCAGTGGCTCGTGGAAGGACCCGACGCCGTGCGCCGCCCTTTGCATCAACTGATAGAGCTGCTGACCGGGATGGACGAGGCAGGACAGCTTGCGGCCGCGGCAAAGAAGCTTGACGTGTCGTATCGCTATGCCTGGGAGCTGGTGCGCGGCGGAAGCCGGATCTTCGGAGCGCCGCTGGTCGCCATGACGCGAGGCCGCGGCGCGGTGCTGACTCCCCTCGGCGAAAAGCTGCTGTGGGCGAACAAGCGGATCGCCGCGCGACTCGATCCCACCCTCGACAGCCTCGCCTCGGAGCTCGAGGTCGAGATCGAGCGCGTCCTGTCGAACGTAAAGCCGTCGATCCGGATCCACGCGAGCCACGGCTTCGCGATCGGAATGCTGCGCGATTTCCTGCTCTCCATGCACCTCCCGGTCGAGCTGAAGTACCGGGGAAGCATGGAGGCGCTCGCCTCGCTCGCGGAATCGAATTGCGAGCTCGCGGGCTTCCACATGGTGACAGGAAGCCTGCAGGCGCCGATGCTCACGTTCTACGCCCGCTGGCTCGATCCGAAGAGCCAGACGCTGATCAATCTGGCGACGCGGCGCCAGGGCATCATGACGGCGCCCGGCAATCCCAAGAAGATTCTCTCCGTCGAGGATCTGGCCAGGCCCGGCGTGCGCTTCGTCAACCGGCAATTCGGCTCGGGCACGCGCATCCTTCTGGATCTGCTTCTGAAGCAGCACGGCGTGGACACCCGCGGGATCGCCGGTTACGCGAGCGGCGAGACGACCCACGCGGCGATCGCCGCCTACATCGCGAGCGGCATGGCCGACGCGGGATTCGGGGTCGAGGCCGCCGCGCGCAGGATGGGCCAGGATTTCATCCCGATCATCAACGAGCGCTACTTCCTGGTCTGCAGCAAGGAGACGCTCGGCCTGCCGATGGTCGAGCGTATCCGCGGGGTGCTCGGGGGCCCGCACTTCAGGGTGGCGGCCGCGAGCCTCCCCGGCATCGACATCACCGAGGCCGGCACGACGGTCCCGATCGACGAGGCGTTTCCGGACCTGGCGGCCGCGACGGCAAAGGCCGGCGAGACGCGAACAGCCCAGGCTGAACGGCGCCTATAGGGTGAAAATCGGGCTGCGAAGGCGGATCAGGACTTCTGCCTGTTGCGCGACGCCGACGCGTACGTCACCAGGGTAACGAACTCTGAGGTGAGCGCGTCGGCGAATTCGCCCGAGTAGCCCGCCTCCTTGAGCGACCATTTGAGACGGTTGCCGAGGTGCGCTTTCTTGTAGAGGTTCAGCGGCCGCGAACGGGCGAACGCGTCGACGCGGTTGAAGGCGACGTTGTGCACGCCCTTGAGACGCTGGGCCGCCTTCTCCGGGGAGGTCCCTTCCAGGCCGGCCGGAGGAAACCGCTTCACCAGATCGCCGACGATCGAGTCGATCAGCTCGTCGATCTCCTTGCAGTTGAACCAGTCGCCGAACATTGAAACCTCGCAGCGGTCCCGCTGTTTACTTCTTGAGGACGGACTTTAGCAACTTCCCCATCTCCGCGGGATTCTTGGTGGTCCTGATCCCGCATTCCTCCATCACGGCGAGTTTCTCCTGCGCCGTGCCCTTGCCGCCGGAGATGATCGCCCCGGCGTGGCCCATGCGCTTCCCGGGAGGCGCGGTGACCCCGGCGATGAAGCCGACGACCGGCTTCTTCATGTTCGCCTTGACCCAGCGCGCGGCCGTCTCCTCGTCGGAGCCGCCGATCTCGCCGACCATGATCACCGCGTCGGTCTCCGGATCGTCGTTGAACAACTGCAGCACCTCGACGTGCTTCATGCCGTTCACCGGGTCGCCGCCGATGCCGACGCACGAGGACTGGCCGAGGCCCAGCTCCATCAACTGGCCGACCGCCTCGTAGGTGAGCGTGCCCGAGCGCGACACCACGCCGATGCGGCCCTTCTTGTGGATGTGTCCGGGCATGATGCCGATCTTGATCTCGCCGGGCGTGATCAGCCCAGGGCAGTTCGGCCCGATGAGCTTGGTGCGCCTGCCCTGCATCTTGTACTTGGTGCGGATCATGTCGCGCACCGGGATGCCCTCGGTGATGCAGATCACGAGGTCGAGATCCGCCTGGACCGCCTCGTCGATCGCCGCGGCGGCGAAGGGCGGCGGCACGTAGATCACCGAGACGTTCGCCCCGGTCTTCTCCTTCGCTTCCTTCACCGTGGCAAAGATCGGGATGCCTTCGTAGGATTCGCCGGGTTTCTTGGGATTCACGCCGGCGACGTAACAGTTCTTCCCGTTCGCGTACTCCTTGCCCATCCTGGTGTGGAACTGGCCGGTCTTTCCGGTGATGCCCTGAGTCATCACCCGGGTATTCTTGTCGATGAGGATGCTCATTTGCCGCCCTTCGCCGCGGCAACGACCTTCTGTCCCGCGTCCGCCATGTTGTTCCCCGAGATGATCGGCAGGCCCGATTCGGCGAGTATCGTCTTCCCGAGATCGACGTTGGTCCCCTCCAGGCGCACCACCAGCGGCACGCGCAGGCTCACCTGCTTCGCCGCGGCCACCACGCCCGCCGCGATCACGTCGCACTTCATGATGCCGCCGAAGATGTTGACCAGGATCGCCTTGAGGTGCGGGATGCGCAGCATGATCTTGAAGGCCTCGGTCACCTTCTCGGTGGTCGCGCCGCCGCCCACGTCGAGGAAGTTCGCGGGCGCCCCGCCGTAAAGCTTGATGATGTCCATGGTCGCCATCGCGAGCCCCGCGCCGTTCACGAGACAGCCGATGTCACCGTCCAGCTGGATGTAGTTGAGGTCGTATTTCGAGGCCTCGACTTCGGCGGGGTCCTCCTCATCGAGGTCGCGAAGTTGTTGCCATTCCGGATGGCGGAAGCCTGCGTTGTCGTCGAAGTTGATCTTGGCGTCGAGCGCGACGACCTTGCCGTCGCCGGTGAGGATCAGCGGGTTGATCTCGGCGAGGCTGCAGTCGGTCTCGTCGAAGGCCCTGTAGAGCCCCTTGAAGATCGCGCGCGCCTGGGGAACGCTCGCCTCCGGGACGCCGATCTTCTTCGCCAGCCCGTCGGCCTCGGAATCCTTCAAACCCGTGCCCGGGTCGACGAACACGGTGTGGATCTTCTCCGGCGTGCGCGCGGCGACCTCTTCGATGTCCATGCCGCCCTCGCTCGAAGCCATGAGCGCGACGCGCTGCGTGCCGCGGTCGACCACCATGCCGAGGTAGAGCTCTTTTCTGATGTCGGCGCCCTCCTCGATCAGCAGGCGCCTCACCTTCTGCCCGTCGGGTCCGGTCTGATGGGTCTTCAGCATCATGCCGAGAATCTTGCCCGCCCATTCCCTCACTTCGTCCGCCGACTTCGCGACCTTGACCCCACCGCCCTTGCCGCGGCCGCCGGCGTGGATCTGCGCCTTCACGACCCACGCCTTGCCGCCCAGCTCGCGCGCCGCCCTCACCGCTTCGTCGACGGAGAAGCAGGGAATGCCGCGGGGGGTGGCGACGCCGTACTTGCGGAGGATCTCCTTTGCCTGGTATTCGTGGATTTTCATTTTTCGCTTTCGACCCGAGGAGGGATTGTCGCGAGGCAGCCGCGCCCGGCGCATTGATGCCGGTCAAGCATAGCTCAGGGTCCAAGGCTCAGCTCATAGACCGAGCGGCTTCAGCGCCACGAGGATCTTTTCCCGCTGCTTGCCGTCGGTCATCGGATAGCTCTCGAGCCAGCGTTGGACGGCAAAGCGCGGCTCGATCGCTCGAATCTCGTCCGACTCCCACGCCGCGGCCGACCGATTGCCCTGCAGCAGCTCGACTGCTGCCATATAGACGTGCGTTTCGAGATACTCGGGATTGCGCTTCAACGCTTCCTCGAGATTGATGCGCGCCTGCTCCAGGTCGCCAAGGAAGAAATAGGCGCGGCCCAGAACCAGAAAATACAGGTAACCCGACGTCGGATTGAGCCGCATCGCCGTGCGCATGAGCGGAACGCCCGCCGCCGGCTTTCCGGTATACGTTCTGATACTCGCCATCAACGCGTAGCCATCGGCAAATGAGGGGTACAACGACAAGGATCTCTCCAAGTACTTAAGCGCCTGGTCGTGTTCTCGCCGCTGCGCATGCACGTACGCGAGCGCCCAGTAGGTTTCCGGAACGTCCGGGTTGATCTCGTTTGCCGTGCGCGCAAGCTCGAACGCGCGCTCGAGCGAACCCGCGTCGGCCGGGGCCCAGCGATTGCGGTAGTCGGCCGCGTACGTCAGTGCGAGCCCCGAGTACGCGCGCGCGAAAGTCTTGTCGAGGTCAATGGCGCGCAGGAACATCTGCCGCGCCGTCTCGTTTCCCGAGCCTTGCCTGACGAGCAGCGCGGCCTGTCCGCGCTGAAAGTATTCATAGGCCTGGAAGTTGCGCGTATGGCGCTGCGCCATGCGCCTAAGCTCCGCTTCGCTCACTTTCGCGGGCAGGATGCCGACGATCTTCGGACCGAGCTCGTCCTGGATCGCGAACAGGTCGGTGAGGTCGCGGTCGAACCGCTCCGACCAGAGCTGCTTTCCGCTGTTCTGCTCAGTGAGATAGATGTGCATGCGTAGCCGTCCTTCGATGCGCTGAACCGTTCCGGAGACGAGGTAGCGAGCCTCGGCGTGGCTCGCAGCCTCGCTGCCGGCCCGGCCATCCATGGGCGAGAAGCCGATGACGGAGAGCCCCGATGACTTCGCGAGGTCCGTCAGCAAATCCGCCGCGATGCCCCGCGCCAGCAGCAATTCCTGAGGATCCTTGCCCAGCGCCTCGAACGGCGCGATGGCCACGGTTGGCAGCTGCGCGACATCGGGAGCGGGATCCGCGCCTGACGAGGTTCGCCAGAGGTGCGGTGCCACGGCGAGCCAAAATCCCGCCGCCAGCAAGCTGAGCGTGGTCCCGACCGCGATCCACCGGCCGCGTTGGCGCGGTTGCCGGGCGGGAGACGAGGGATGGTCTGCCGAGCGCGCGACCGGCGCGACCAGCCGGTAGCCTTTCTTCGTCACCGTATGAATGTAGGTCGGCCGCTCCGGATCGTCGCCGAGGGCTTTTCGCAGCTTGGTGATCACTTGGCTCAATGAATCGTCGCCCACGACGACGCCCGGCCAGAGCCGAGAAAGCAGCGCGTCCCGGCTTACGACCTGGCCCGGACTCTGCGCCAGGCAGACCAGGACGCCCATGGCCTTAGGCTCGAGCTTCACCGTCCTGCCCGGCGCGGAGAGCTGGTTCAGGTCGGCCTCGACGATCCAATCCCCTACCCTGAAACTGTCCTGGGCCGGCACAACTGGAACGTCCACTGCTGAAGCCATTGGTGGAGCGCAGTGAGTTGATACCTGCAATTATGCGGCTTCCCGCCTTCTTCACCAAAAGTTACGGACTTCTTCATTACTCTTCCCGCTCCGAGTGCGTCAATACGGCATCGCCGGCCCGCCCGGCGGCCATTGAGGAGCCCTCATGAAAATCAAAGCTGCCCTTGCCGTGTGCGCTGTTTTGCTGCTGCCGGTCGGTTGTGCGACTCCCCAGGGGGGTCGTGAACCCGGTGGCGCGAGCCTCGACTTTGCCCTCATCGGGGACATGCCCTACGACGCCAGGCAGGAGAAGGAGTTCGCGAACCTGATGAAGGACATCGACTCGGCGGACCTCGCCTTCGTCGTCCACGACGGGGACCTCTGGTGGGACGGCCAGGCATGGAGCGAAGAGGGCGGTGGCCTTCCGCCCTGCAGCGACGCAACTTTCAACGACCGCCTCGCCCTTGCACAGGCCTCGAAGCATCCCTTCATCTACGCGCCGGGTGACAACGAATGGGTCGACTGTCACCGGGCCAAGCCGCGCAGCTACGACCCTTTCGAACGCCTCGCGAAGCTGCGCCAGATGTTCTTCCAAGGCGATGAGAGCCTGGGCCAGCACCGCTTGAAGCTCGAGCGGCAAGGCGGCCGGTACGCGGCCTATCGCGAGAACGCGCGCTGGACCTACGCCGACGTGATGTTCATCACGTTGCATATCATCGGCAGCAACAACAACCTGGGACGCACGCCGCAGATGGATGCCGAGTACGAAGCGCGCAACGCCGCCGACATCGCCTGGATGCGCGAAGCGTTCGATCTTGCGACGCGCAACGGCAGCAGGGCGGTGATGATCATCGCGCAGGCGGACCCGTACTTTCAGACGACCTGGAGCCCCAACTGGCAGGAAAGGTATGCTCTCTGGGCGCTCGCCATGAAGCCGCCCGCCAGCCGGAGAAAGACCGGCTACGATTCCTTCCTCGCCGCGCTTGAGAAGGAAACGGTCGCCTTCGGCAAGCCGGTCGTCTACGTTCACGGCGACACGCATATTTTCCGCATCGACAAGCCGCTCGTCGACTCCCGGAGCCAGCGCATCATCGAGAATTTCACCCGAGTGGCGACATTCGGCCATCCCGACACCCATTGGATCCGGGCGACGATAGACCGCTCCGACCCCAACGTGTTCCGCTTCAGGCAGGAAATCGTGAGCGCGAACGTAGGAGCGCACTAAGCCTGCCGGCCCGGGCAGATCAGTCGCGGCCGAGCAGGTGCTCGGCGAGCTCGACGAAACCGGCGCCGGCGGCCTCGCGGGTCACGTACTTCGGCGCGGCGGCCAGCCGCCTCTCGAAGCGGCGCACATTGGCGACGCCGACGGACTTGTCGAAGAAGCCGAACATCGGCGCGTCGTTCTCCGAGTCGCCCACGAACACGCATTCCCGGTTCGAGGCATCGAGGTCCAGGGCGAAGCGCTCGGCGAAGGCAAGCCGGCTGGTCGCGAGCTTGTCGTAGCCGCCGAACCAGCCGTTCACGTGGATCGAGCTGATCTTCGCATTGAGCCCGGCCTCCTCCATCAGCGCCGCGATGCGCTCCGCCGCCACGAGCGGCAGGGCGGGCACGTCCTCGCAGTAGTCGATCGCGAGATCGGTCTCGCGGTAGGGCTGATCGGCCGCGAGCGCGCTGCCGGGGACATCTCCGAGGATCCGCCTGGCGATTTCGTCGAGGCGGGCTCGCTTCTGCGCGCGCACCGCCCCGTCTTCCAGGAAGCGCTTGTGCAGCTTTCCTCCCGAGAAGAAGAAGTAGAAGGCGCCGTTCTCGCCCACCACCGCGTCGACCGGCCACATGCGCGCGATGTGGTCGCACCAGCCCGCGGGGCGTCCGGTCACCGGCACCACGATCCTGCCCTCCGAGTGCAGCCGTTCGAGCGCGGCGTACGCGCTCGCGGCGAGCTTGCCCCCCGTGGTCAGCGTCTCGTCGATGTCCACGAGCACGGCCTTCACGCCGTGCGGGTCGAGTTCTGCGAGCGGCCTCATTCAACCGAAAAGTCCGCCGACGCGCGCCCCCGCGACGCGGTTGACGATGAATAGGCTGAGCGCGCACACCGCGATGAGGATCACCCCGAGCGCGGCCGCCTGGCTCTGCGAGCCGGCGATGTAGAAGCTGAAGATGCCGAACGGGATCATCTCATTGCCCCCGGTCGTCAGGAAGATGGTCGACGAGGCTTCCTGGATCGAGGTGATGAAGGAGAACAGGCCTCCGACGAAGATGCCTTTCCAGACCAGCGGCACGGTGATATCGCGGAAGGTTTGCAGCTTCGTTGCGCCGACGTTCTCGGCCGCCTCCTCCATCGATTTGTGCACCAGAAGGAGCGACGAGTAGCTGCCGCGCACGGTGTAGGGCAGGCGGCGTACGGCGAGCACGAGCGGCAGGATCAGCCACATGCCGGTGAGCGGCACGTCGACGAGCGGCAGCGGAAAATTGAACGCGCGCACGTAGGCGATGCCGACCGCGGTGCCGGGGATGGCGAGCATGAGCGTGGTGAGCGCGTCCATCGCCCCGCGTCCGGGTGCCGTCGTGCGCCCCATGATCCAGGCCATCGGCACCCCGATCGCGAGGCACATGAACACGGCGATCGCGCAGAAGACGAGCGAGTTCACGATGAACTTCGGTGTTTCGACGCTCACCTGGTCGAAGAATTCCAGCGTGTAGTGCAGCGGGAATGGCGTGAGCGACCATCCGCGCCCGACCGCGGCGAGCAGCACCCCGACCTGCGGCACCAGCGCCACGAACAGGAGCGCCGACAGGAAGCCGACCGCGAGCCAGCGCTTGACCGGGCCCAGCGGCCGGCGCTCGACTTTCGAGTAGGCGAGCGAGCTGTAGTCCTTGATTGCCACGTACTGTCGCGCGGCGAGCACGAAGACAATCGCGAGGAGCACGAGCAGCGCGGAGATCACGATGCCCATGCGGAAGATGCGCCGGTCGACGAACTGTACGATGTTGAGGTAGGCCTGCGGGGCGAGCAGGTCTTGCACGCCGACGACGAGCGGCGTGATGAAATCGGCGAAAGTCCAGATGAACACGAGCAGCGCCCCGGAGATGTAGCCGGGCGTGGTGAGGGGCAGTGTGACGTCCCAGAACCTGCGCCAGCCTTTCGCGCCCATCCCCTGCGCGGCCTCCTCGAGCGCCGGGTCGACCTTGGCGAGCGCGTCGAGCACGGAGAGCGTCATCATGGGAAAGAGGTGCACGGTCTCGACCAGCAGCACGCCGTGCACGCCGTACATGAAGTTGACCGGTTGCCGCAGGCCGAACCAGTCCTCGAGCAGCACGTTCACCGTGCCGGCGCGGCCGAGGATGAAGACGAAGCCGAGCACCCCCACCAGCGGAGGCAGGATCATCGGCAGCATGGTCAGGTAGGAGAACAGGTTCCGGCACGGGAAGTCGTAGCGCAGGATCAGGAAGGCGACCGCGATCCCCACCACGGAGGTGGTGACCACCGCCGCGGCGCCGAGCATGAGCGACTTCCACAGCGAGCGCAGGTAGAACGAGTCGGTGAAGAACTCGTAGAAGTTCACGAGCGTATACCGCCCGGCCTCGTCGGTGAAAGCGTCGTAGAAGATCCGCGTGAGCGGATAGAAGACGAAGATGATGAGGAAGGCCCAGATGAGGGCGAACCCGAGGGCGCCCAGAAGCGAGCGCGGCATCTTCATTCCGCCGCCCGGATCGCCAGCGTGCCGCTCCACGCGAACCCGATCTCGACTTCGGCGCCCATCTCGCGGCTCTCGTGCTGCCAGGGGTCGCGCTCGTCCACCTTGAACGCGATTCCCTGCCCCAGGTCGACATCGTAGCGCAGGGTGTTGCCGAGGTAGGCGGCGAAACTGATCTTCCCGCGGGCCAGGTTGCGCTCCGCGCCCGCGCCGCCCACGGCGATGTTCTCCGGCCGTACGCAGATCACGCACCGGTCCCCCGCATGCAGGTCCGCGTTCGGCAGTGCGCGCAGTCGCCCCAGGGCGGTATCGACCGCGAGGAACCCGCCTTCTGCCGCGTGCACCGTGCCCTCCAGCAGGTTGTTGACGCCGATGAAATCGGCGACGAAGCGGTTCCGCGGCCGCTCGTAGAGCTCCCTCGGCGTTCCCACCTGGAACACCCTGCCCTGGTTGAACACCACGATGCGATCGGAGAGCGTGAGCGCCTCCTCCTGGTCGTGGGTAACGTACACGGTGGTGATGCCGAGTTCCTTCTGCAGTTTTCGGATCTCGGCGCGCACCTGGATGCGGATCTTGGCGTCGAGGTTGGAGAGCGGTTCGTCGAGCAGGAGGATCTTCGGGTTGAGCACCAGCGCCCGGGCGAGCGCGACGCGCTGCTGCTGGCCTCCCGAGAGCTGGCCCGGGTAGCGCCCGCCCAGCCCCTCGAGCCTGACCTTCTCCAGCACCGCCTCCACCCGCTCGCCGATCTCGGCGCGGCCGACCTCGCGCAGCTTCAGGCCGTAGGCGATGTTGTCGAACACCGTCATGTGCGGCCACAGCGCGTAGTTCTGAAAAACCATGCCGATGCCGCGCTCGTGCGGCGGCACCTCGTTCACGCGCACCCCGTCGAAGCGGATCTCGCCCTCGTCCGGGGTGTAGAAGCCCGCGATTAGGCGAAGCAGCGTGGTCTTTCCGCAGCCCGACGGGCCGAGGAGAGTGAACAAATCCCCTTCCCCGATCGAGAAGCTCGAGCGCCCGACGACCTCGTTTTTTCCGAAACGCTTGGTGATCTCGTGGACGCTGATCTGCATCTACTCAGTATTTCTTTTTCAGCTCCTCGGCGACCGACTCGATGTCCTTGCGGAACTGCGCGTTGACCTGCTCGTAGCGCTTCTGCGCCACAGCGTCCTCGTAGATATTGTTCACTTCGGTGTCGAAGTAGGAGCGGATGCCTCCGGTGAACTCGACCGCCATCTCGGCGGGGGAGCCCGGCGCGCCCTGAACGCGATACTTCGGGGTAATCGGAAACACGCCGCGCTCCATCGCCACTTTCTGCCCGCGCTCGGTGAGCATGAACTCGACGAAGGCGCGCGCGGCCTTCGGGTGCGGGGCTCCCGCGATGACGGCGATCGGCTCGGGGGTGATCCACGCGGTCTTGGGCGCGACGAACCTGATGTCGAAGCCCGAGAGCCGGTCCTCGAAAGCCATGTAGCTCGGCACGGCAAATCCTGCGGCGAACTCGCCCTTCGCCACCACCGAAGGCACGTCGCGGCTGCGCGCGGTGAAGATGCCGGTATTGCCCCCGAGGCGCTTGAGGAACTCCCAGCCCTTGGCGTCGCCGTCGCGCTGGAGAATGACTTCATAGGTCGCGTGGCTGCTCGAAGAGCGCGTCGGCGCGCATTGCGCGACGTTGCCTTTGAGTTTCGGGTCGAGCAGGTCGTCCCAGTCCTTGGGCGGCGGCACGCCCAGGCGCGCGAGCAGCTTCGGGTGATAGACCAGGCCGTAGGGCTCGAGCACCGTGCCGATCCAGAACCCGTTTGGGTCCTTGAGGGGGATCGGCTTGGGCTTGCCGATGCTCGCCGGGACCGCGTCGACGACCGCTTTCGGCAGATCGAGCCTCGCGAGCAGCTTCTGCTCGGCGAGCTTGTCGAAGAGCGCGCTCTCGCCGCCCCAGAAGATGTCGGCCTGCGGCCGGCCTTTCCATTCGACGATTTGCCCGTAGGCGACCGGTGTTCCGGCCGCGAGCGCGCTCGTCTTCACGGTGACGTTCCAGCGTTCCTTGGCGTACTTCGCGAATTCCGCGAGGGACGGATCGGTCAGCGTCTTCGCGACCGGGGTGATGAGAACGAGATCGCTCTCGATGGGCTGGGCTGCGGCCGGAGCGGCAACTGCGAGAATCACGGCCATCGCCGCAGCCGATTGCTTCAAGATGCGGATCATGGGCTTCTCCTCCTGGTGGGGATTATAGGGGCAGCTTGCGCCCACCATGGTGCCGGGGGCGGAACCCGGCCTTTTGACGCAGATCAACGAGCCTCTCAAAGCTCCTCCGGTCCCGTGGGACGCGCGAGAAGCCGGCCGATCGCTTCGTCGACGCTGCAACCCCGGTTCAGCACTGCGTCGACGGCGTCGCTGATCGCCATCCTCACGCCGTAGCGTCGGGAGAGCTCGGCCACGGATTCAGCCGAGTGCACCCCCTCCTGCACGGTCACGCGTTCGCGAAGAATGTCCTGCAGGGACTTCCCCTCGCCGAGCGCGATGCCGAGCGAGGTATTGCGCGATGCCGCGCTGTTGCAGCTCAGGCTGAGGTCACCCGCCCCGGACAGGCCGAGAAAGGTCTCGCGCCGCGCACCGAGGGCGAGGCCGAGCCGAGCCATTTCGGCCAGCCCGCGGGCGAACAGGGTGGCACGCGCGGATTCACCGAGCTTTCTCCCGATCGTCATCCCGGACGCGATGGCGAGCACGTTCTTCATCACTCCGCCGAGGTGGACACCGACGACGTCCGCAGAGACGTAGACGCGGAACCGCGGTGTTCCGATCGCGCCGGCGAGCCGCTCCGCCAGAGCGGCGTCGCGACACGCGAGGGTGACGCCCGCCGGCAGATCGACCGCGATGTCGTGGGCGAACGAAGGTCCCGACAGGACCGCGACCCGTGCCGCGGGCAAGGTTTCGGCGAGGACCTGCGACATGAAAGCGCTGGTGCGCCGCTCGATCCCCTTGGCGCAGCTCACCACAGGCACGCCTTCCGCGAGAAACGGCCGCAATTGCGTCGCGACGCCGCGCATGTGCTGGGCCGGGGGAGCGAGCACGAGGAAATCGGCTTGTGCTGCCGCGCCGATGTCGGTGGTTGCGACGATGCCGGCAGCGAGAGGTATTCCGGGGAGGAAGACCGGGTTCATCGAATTGCTGTTGATCGCGGCGACGACTTCGGGCTCGCGCGCCCAGATGGCCACTTCGTGGCCGGACCGGCGGAGAACGCAGGCCATCGCCGTCCCGAAGGCTCCTCCACCGATCACGCTTACCTTGGCCACGACGCCTCCCCGCCGGGTTGTACCGCGCCAGCGTATCCGAGCGCCGCGCGGCCTGCTTGACCCGACTCAAGCCGCAGCCGAGTGCGCAGGCCTGCTAGAATTTTTCATGCGCTACGTCCTCGCCCTTGACCAGGGAACCACCAGCTCGCGCGCAGTGGTGTTCGACCAGAGCGGGCGTCCGCTCGCCATGGCGCAGAAGGAGTTCCGCCAGTTCTTTCCTCAGCCCGGCTGGGTCGAGCACGATCCGGAGGAGATCTGGCGCTCGCAGCTCGCCTGCGCGCGCGCGGTGCTGAAGAAAGCGCGGTTGCGGCCAGAGAAAGTCGCGGCGATCGGCATCACCAACCAGCGTGAGACGGTCGTCGTATGGGACCGCAAGTCGGGCAAGCCCGTGCACAACGCCATCGTCTGGCAAGACCGGCGCACCGCCTCACGGTGTGAGATCCTGAAGAAGGAGGGGCTGGCGCCCGCGATCGCCGCGAAGACCGGCTTGGTCATCGACCCGTATTTCTCCGCGACCAAGCTCTCCTGGCTTCTCGAGGCGATCCCGGGGCTGCGCGCGCGCGCCGAGCGCGGCGAGGTCGCCTTCGGCACGATCGACACGTGGCTCGCGTGGAAGCTCTCGGGCGGCGCGCTTCACCTCACCGACCCGAGCAACGCTTCGCGCACCCTGCTCTACGACATTCATCGCGGGGCGTGGGACGACGAGTTGCTGGCGACTTTCCGCGTTCCTCGGGCAATGCTGCCCGAGGTGCGGCCGTCCTCGCAGGTGTACGGCGCGAGCCTGAGGAATCTCCTCGGCGCCGAAGTGCCCATCGCCGGCATTGCGGGCGACCAGCAGGCGGCGTTGTTCGGCCAGGGCTGTCACGAAGCGGGCATGGCGAAGAACACCTACGGCACGGGGTGCTTCCTCCTTCTCAATACGGGCGGCGGGGCGATCGCGTCGCGAAGCGGCTTAGTGACGACCCGCGCCGCGGAAGCCCCCGTCAAGCAGTTCGCCCTCGAAGGCAGCGTCTTCATCGGCGGAGCGGTGGTGCAATGGCTGCGCGACGGGTTGCGCCTGATCAGGAAGTCCGTCGACGTGGAGAAGCTCGCGCGCAGCGTCCCGGATTCCGGCGGCGTGTACTTCGTCCCCGCGTTCACCGGCCTCGGGGCTCCGCACTGGGACTCATACGCGCGCGGAACGGTGGTCGGCCTCACGCGAGGATCGAGCGCCGGCCACATCGCGCGCGCGGCTCTCGAGTCGATCGCGTTCCAGTCCGCCGAGCTGCTGCGCGCCATGGAGCAGGACTCCGGGCGGCCGTCCAAGGAGCTGCGGGTCGACGGCGGCGCGGCGGCGAACGACCTGCTCATGCAATTCCAGGCGGATCTCCTGGGCGTCCCGGTGGTGCGTTCCGCGGTTCTCGAGACCACCGCGCTCGGCGCAGCGTACCTCGCGGGCCTTGCGACGGGCGTTTGGTCGACCCGGGAAGAAATCGCGAAGCAGTGGAAGGCGGCCAGGCGCTTCGAACCGAGAATGCAACGCGAAGAAGCGGCGCGGCGGATGGCGGAGTGGCAGCGCGCGCTGGAACGAGCCAAGGGCTGGCACAACTGAGTCCGGGGATCAGCGCTCGCTGATCCCCAGCCGCGACACCTCGGAGAAGAAGCGCTTCAGCGCGGGTCCGATACGTTGCAGTTCTTTGCGGTGCATCGCAGCGAGCTTCGCCAGCAACTCGCGGCCGCGGCCCGTGAGACGCAGCTCGACCTTGCGCCTGTCGGCGGTGGAGGGCTCGCGCGCTACCAGCTCCTCCTCGACCAGCCGGTCGACCAGCTCGACGGCGCTGTTGTGCCTGATGAGAAGCTGCTGCGCGAGATCATTGATCGTGATGCGCCGGTCCTCGGGGCAGCCCCGCACGACCAGCATCGCCTGATAGTGCTGGGTGGTCAGCCCGACCTCCGCCGCGGCCAGCTCGCTGAAGCGCAGGAACTTGCGCAGGGCGTGCCGAAACGCCGCCAGCTTCGCGTAGTCGCGCGTCGTCAGCTTGAACCGCTTCTCGGCCTTCTTCAGTTGCATGGCGCTTTGCCCACTTGCCCACACTTTTACCACGGCGCGTCCGAATGCGGGTAATATCGCCATGCGATATATCCAGCATATCGCTCCACGATATACTAAACCGGCAATTCTCACGAGGAGGGCTCCATGCAAAATCGCAAGTCATATTTCTACAGCCATGGCCGCCGCGAGTTCATCCGCGCGGGTCTGGGCGTCGCCGGCGGCCTCATGCTGCCCGGCGGATTCGGCACGCGCGCGCTCGCGGCCACGCATCCGGCGATCGGCACATGGCCGGACGGCTCGTCCGGCAAGTCGGTGTTCATCGGCATCGCCGTGCCCCGCACCGGCACTTACGCGGTGCAGGGCGAAGACGAACTCAAGGGCTGGCAACTCGCCGTCGAGCACATCAATACGGGACATCCGCTCATCAGGAAGATCTCGCCGAAGACCAAGAAGGGCGTCCTCGGCAAGGAGGTGACGTACGGCGTCGCCGACTCCGCGGCCAAGCCCAACGACGCCGTGCAGGCGGAGCAGCGCTTCATCACCGAGGACAAGGCGGTGCTGATGACCGGCTCGACCTCGAGCGCGGTCGCGGTGGCGCTCAACAAGCTCGCGCAGCGCGAGAAGGTCCTCTACGTCACGGGCATCTCGGGGTCCAACGACACCACCGGCAAGGATTGCGTGCGCTACGGCTTCCGTCAGAACTTCTACGGCCAGACCGCGGCGGCGGCGATCGGCCCGATCGTGGTCAAGGCCTTCGGCAGGAACAAGAAGGCCGCGTACATGACGCCCGACTACACCTACGGCCACACGGTGACGAAATCCATGCAGGACTACCTGGCCACGGCGGGATGGACCACGGCGACGAACCAAGTTTCGCCGCTCGGCGCACCCGACTACTCGTCGTACCTGCTCAACGTCGCCAACTCCGGCGCCGACGTGCTCATCAACGTCAACTGGGGCCACGACGCGGTGCTGTCGATCCAGCAGGCGAAGAAGTTCGGCGTCCTCGACAAGATGAAGCTCGTCGTGCCCTATCAGATCCCGTTTCTCGCACCCGAGGTCGGCGGCGGGCTGCTCGCCGGCGTGTACGCCGCGACCGATTTCTGGTGGACGCTCGAGAACAAGTACCCGCTCGCCAAGATGTTCGTCGAGTCCTTCGAGAAGAAGTTCGGCTACAAGCCCGAGTGGGGTGCGAACAACGCCTACATGAGCTTCGCGCTTTGGGCCGAGGCCGTCGAGAACGCCGGCAGCTTCTACCCGCCCGACGTGATCAAGTCCTACGAGGCCGGCCGCAAGATCCAGTCGACCGTCGGCGAGGTCTACTTTCGCAAGGAAGACCATCAGCTCGTCCGCCCCGTGATCATCGTGCAGGGGAAGAAGCCTTCCGAAATGAAGAACAAGGAGGACTTCTGGAACGTCGTGCAGGTCGACCCGGGTCTGCCGCTGATGCAGAAGCCGGACGCCTTCGGCTGCAGCCTCGGCGACTACACCTAGGCTCCGACGCGCGGGCGGGCGCTGCAGGCGGCAACGGCCGGCTGCAGCGCCGCCTTGCGCGCCCCCCGCATGATCACCTGGGGTAATTTCGTCTCGCAGCTGTTTAACGGCCTCGCGCTGGGGGCCCTGCTCGCCCTCATAAGCTCTGGGCTAACGATCATCTACGGCACGCTCGGCGTGCTGAACCTCGCCCATGGCGCCATGTTCATGCTCGGCGGCTACGCCGGCTACGCGGCGTACCAGGCGAGCGGCTCCTTCATCGTGGCGGTGATCGCGGGAACGCTCGCGCTCCTCGTGGTCGGGGTGCTCATGGAGCGCCTCGTCATCCGTCACTTCTACACCCGCCCGCACGAAGACCAGCTCCTGCTCACCTTCGGTCTCGCGATTTGCTTCGTCGAGGCGGTGCGCTTTTTCTTCTCGAGCCAGTCGCAGTCGGTGCCCGCGCCGCCGCTCTTCTCGGGTATCACCGACCTCGGCTTCATGCTCTACCCGACCTACCGCCTGGCCGTCGTCGGCATCGTCGCCGCGGCGCTCGCCGTCCTCTTCCTCGTGCTCTACCGCACGCGGCTGGGCATGATCGTCCGCGCGGGAATCGAGGACCCCGTCATGGTGGACTCACTCGGGATCGACGTCTACCGCGTCTTCATGGTGGTGTTCGGGATCGGCTCGATGGCCGCGGGCTTTGCCGGCATCGTGAACGCCCCGGTGGCTTCGCTCACGCCCGAGGTGGGCGAGGCGATCCTGGTGCAGACGTTCGTCGTCGTCGTGATCGGCGGGGTCGGGTCGTTTCCGGGCGCGGTGCTCGGCGGCCTGATCGCCGGCGAGATCATCAGTCTCACCTCGATGGTCAATCCCGGCTACGCCTACGTGATGCTTTTCGCGGCGATGACGCTGGTGCTGATGGTGCGGCCGCACGGCCTGCTGGGGACCCGGGGACGCGAATGAGCGCGCGTCTGATGTACCGGCAACGCCGCTTCCTGGTCGAGACGCTGACGGCGATCGCCCTGATCGCGGCGCCCTTCGTGCTGCCGTATCTCGGCTTCGCGCCGAACACGGTCAACCGTATCCTGGTGTGGGGCCTCTTCGGCATCGGCTTCGACATCCTGTTCGGCTACACCGGCTTGCTGTCTTTCGGCCAGTCGGCCCTTTACGGTACGGGCGGATTCGTCGCCGCCTATCTGCTCACGCGCGCCGGCTTTCCCCACGTGGTGACCGCGCTCCTCGTCGGCACGGCCGCCGCAGCGATCGTCGGCTATCTGGTCGGCCTGATCGCGCTGCGCCGCACCGGCATCTACTTCGCGATGATTACCGTGGCGATTGCGGAGGTGTTCTATTTCGTCGAGTTCAATCCACTGTCGGAATGGACCGGCGGCGAGAACGGGCTTCCGGGCGTGCCGACGCCGAGCATCGATCTGGGCTTCACGACCCTGAACTTCACCACGGGATGGTCGCTCTACCCGTTCCTCGCGTTCTGCTACTTCGCGGGCATCGTGATTGCGCTGCGCATCGTGCGCTCGCCCGTCGGGGCGATCTTCCGTGCGATCCGCGAGAACCCGCTCCGCGCCGCCGCGGTCGGGCACAGCGTCCACGGCTACAAGCTCGCCGCCTTCGTCATCGCCGCCGCGTACGCCGGCTTGGCGGGCGGACTGCTCGGCGTGCTGCAGGCGTTCATGCCGCCGGAGGCCTTCACCTTCGACACTTCGGGGCAGCTCGTGCTGCAGACCGCCATCGGCGGCCGCGGCACGCTGTTCGGCCCGCTGCTCGGCGCGGCGGTATGGCTGTACCTGCAGGACTTCCTGCAGGCGACCCTGGGCCTGGGCGCCGCGTGGAAGCTGGTGCTGGGCCTCGTGTTCGTCCTCCTCGTCTGCTTTCTGCGTCAGGGCATCATCGGCGGCTTCAGGGACCTGTACGGTTTCATGAGGGACAAGGCAACTCCGGCCGTGCCCGAGGAGGCCGCGCCGGTCCCGCGCGCGCCCGCAGCGGCGCCCATGCTGGCGCGGCATCACGCGTCCCGGACCTTTGCCGGCCCGATCCTGCAGGCCACCGGCCTCACCAAGCACTACGGCGGCGTGGTCGCCAACGCGGGTATCGACTTCACCGTGAACCCCGGCGAGCTGCGCGGCATCATCGGGCCGAATGGGGCGGGCAAAACCACCTTCTTCAACACGCTCACCGGGCTGTATAAGCCCGAGGAGGGGCGCATCCTGTTCGACGGCCGCGCGCTGATCGGCAAACGCCC
>DASSQD010000034.1:0-12065 GCA_035702665.1 Burkholderiales bacterium | reverse complement strand
TACGTCGCCAACGCGCTCGACAATACGGTCACGGTCATCGACGCGACGACGGACTCAGCGGCGGGGACGATCGCCGTGGGGCACGGACCGCTGGGCGTGGCCATCAGCCCGGACGGCTCGCACGCCTACGTGGCGAACGAGGCCGACCACTCGGTCAGCGTGATCGCGGTAGCGTCCGACAGCGTTGCGACCGCGATTCCCGCGGGCGGCGCGCCGGTGGGCGTCGCGGTCAGCCCGGACGGCAGCCTGGGCTACGCCGCGACCTCCGCCGGCACGCTCACGGAATGGGGCAGCATGTTCGCGCTGACGATCTCGCTCTCCGGGAGCGGCATCGGCAGCGTGACGTCGGACCCCAGCGGTATCATCTGCGGCACGAGCTGCCAGGCGCGCTACGCCGCCAACACGACGGTGACCCTGAACGCCGTGGCGTCGGCAGGCTCCGTCTTTGCCGGCTGGTCAGGCGATGCGCAGTGCAGCGGGCAGGTGACGATGACCTCGAACCTCGACTGCACCGCGAACTTCACCGCGAGCGCGCCGCCCGGCGGCGGTGGTGGCGGCGGGATGGGCTGCTTCATCGCCACGGCGGCGTTCGGCAGCGACATGGCGCAAGAAGTCGTCGTCTTGCGCGCGTTCCGCGACCGGCACCTGCTCACCAACGCGCCCGGCCGCGCGTTCGTGCGCCTGTACTACCGCTACTCGCCGCCGTTCGCGGACTATCTCCGCGCGCACGACGCGCCTCGCGCCGCGGTGCGTTGGGCGCTCTACCCCGTGGTGTTCGCCGTCGGCTACCCTGCCGGCGCGATCGCCGCGCTTCTCCTCCTGGTGCTCGTGCCGATCGGGTTGCGCCGCTCGCGCCGGTAGTGTTCGGAGCGCTCGTCGCGCCGCCGGCTTCCCGCGCAAGAACTCTGCGCTCCGGGGCTATACTGGCGGCGCACGTCCCTACCGGAGGAGACACCATGAAGAAATCACGTTTGTGGATCGCCGGCGCCCTCGCCGCCGCCGCGACCGCCGCCGCGCTCGCCCAGCCTCACCTCGTGCAGTTCATGCCGGACCAGATCAAGTGGGCGGGCGCGCCCCCCGGCGTGACCAAGGACACGCAGACCGCGGTGCTCGCCGGCCCGCTCGACAAGGCCGCGCCCTACACGCAGCGCGTGCGCATCGCCGCGGGCGGCATGGTCGCGCCGCACACGCATCCGGACGCCCGCTACACGACCGTGCTCTCGGGCGCGCTCACCGTCGGCCTGGGCGAAACCATCGGCGGCGGCCAGGAGACGCGCTACCCGGCGGGCAGCTTCGTCGTCATGCCGGGGGGCCAGCCGCACTATTCGCTGGCGAAGGACGGGGAAGTCGTCTACCAGGAATCCGGCTACGGGCCGACGGGAACGAGCTTCATCAAGAAATAGCGCGCGACGCGGCGGCCAGGCTCGGCTCGTCGCCCGATCGCACCAGCGTGGAGTTCAGGATGAGGAAGCTCACGGCTTCAGTCGCATTGCTCGTGTCGGCCTGCGCGGTGCAGTTTCCGCAGAACGCCGAGGAGTTCCGGCAGCAGATCCCGGACGCGTTCATGGGGCAGGTGCAGACCTTCGAGGCGAAGCGGCCTTTTCGCGATATCGCCAGGACCTTCCAGGCCAAGGCGCCCGAGTGCCTGAAGGTCGCCGTGCGCGTGAGGTCGCAGACCGGCACGAGCGTCTCCAATATTCTGTATACCTACAAGCCGACCGTGGTGGCGACCGACAAGAAGGCCGAGCTGCACGTGCAGCGTCACATGGAGGGCAACGTCATCGTCCCCGGCAAGGAGCCGCCCGGAGGCCTCTATTTCCTCGTCGCCGATGCGACGCCGATCGACCGAAGCCGGACGCGGATCGACATCTACGGACCGTCGCGCGGAGCCGATACGCTGACCCGCGCGGTGAAGGGATGGGCCACGGGCGAGAACGTCGGGTGTCCGGATCTGACCAAGGACTGAGGTTGGCGGCATGAAGCGGGCTATCGCCGGAGCGTCGGCTGCGCTCGTCCTTGCCGCCTGCTCGGGCCTGAAGAGCTATCCGAGCGACTTCCCGGCGAACCTCGTCGTGCGCAGCGAGCTCGACAAGGCGCGGGGGTCCCTGCACGTCCACCAGGTCGACGCAAGCTGCCGCACCGACTACCGGGGCACGGTCGCCCTCGACCAGCCCTCGGTCGCAGTCGGCATCCCGCCGGACCGCCTGGCCTACATCGTCGCGACCTTCGACACGTCGTCTTTCTTCGGCGGCTCCAGCGCGACGAGCGTGGGCACGCTGCTGCGGCCGCGCACCGGCTACCGCTACGAGCTCAGGCTCAAGTACCGCGACAATATCTACGACTTCGCCATGAGCGAGGCCGGGCCCGGCAAGGCGAGCCGCCCGATCGCCCGGCGCGACCTCGACACCTGCAAGTGAGATCACCCGAGCTGGTCCGAGTGGCGGCGTCGCCCGAGTTCATGCTGAACGGCGTCGCCGTGTCCCCGAAGGGACGCGTGTTCGCGAGCTTTCCGCGCTGGACCTCGATCGACGCGCCCTCGGTGATGGAGGCGACCCCGGAGGGCGGCTTCCGACCCTACCCCGGCGGGACGTGGAACGCGTGGCGGCCGGGCGCGTCGTCGCACGACCGCATCGTCTCGAGCCACGCGGTCTTCGCCGACCGGAAGAATCATCTGTGGATCGTCGACGATGCCGGTCCCCGCGTCGCTCCCGCGGTCGCGGGCGCCGCGAAGCTCGTGCAAATCGACCTCGCGACCGACCGCGTGAGCCGCGTCTACCCCTTGGGCGCCGAGCTCCTGCCCGAGGGCACGATGATCGGCCACATGCGCGTGGACGAGCGCTTCGCCTACGTGACCGAGGCGCACCACGGGTCCATCCTCGTCGTCGATCTCGAGACCGGCCGCGCCCGCAAAGTCCTCGAGGGGGCGCCCTGCACGCGCGCCGATCCGTCCATCGTTCCGGTGATCGAGGGACGCGAGATGCGGCGCGCGACGGGCGAGGTGCCGCAGCTGCACGTCGACCTGCTCGAGCTGTCCGAGGACGGGAAGTGGCTCTACTTCATGCCGCTCTTCGGCCCGGTGCTGCGGCGGATCGAGACGAGGTTCCTGCGGGACGAGACGCTCCCGGACGGGGCGCTCGAGTCGCGCGTTGAAGACGTCGTGCGCGTGCCGCCGCTCGCGGGCATCACCGTCGACCGCAAGGGCACGCTCTACTTCTGCTCGTTCACCGACAACGCGATTCTCAGGATGGGCGAGGACCGCAGGATCGAGACGCTGATCGCCCACCCGCGCATCAGCTTTCCGAACGAGCCTTCGATCGGGCCCGACGGGTTCCTGTACTTTCCGGCTTCGCAGGCGAACCGCCTGCCGGCGTTCAACGGCGGCGTTTCGCGCGTTCGGCTGCCCTTCGAAGTGCTCAAGGTCAAGCTGCCCGACTAGCGGCTAGTCGGCCCGGATGTTCGCGGCCTTGACGATCGCGGCGTATCGGGCGATGTCGGCCTTGATCATCGCGGAGAGCTGCTCGGGCGCAAGCCCTCCGGGATCCATGCCGATGTTCCGCAGCTTCTCCTTCGTGTCCGGCGCAGCCATGGCGCGCGACGCCTCGCGGTAGAGGCGCAACACGATCTCGCGCGGCGTGCCCGCCGGGGCGAAGAGGCCCGCCCACACGGCGATGTCGTAGCCCGGGACGCCCGACTCGGCGACGGTAGGCGCGTCGGGCACGAGCGGCGTCCGCTCGGCCGAGGTCACCGCGAGCACGCGCAGGCGTCCGGCACGGATCTGCGCGCTCGCCGCCGCGCTGTCGACGACCACGATGGGCACGTCGCCCGCGACCGCCGCCGCAACCGCCGGCGCGCCGCCCTTGTACGGGATGTTGCGCATCGCGATGCCTACGGCCTGGTTGAACATCTCGGCGGCGACCTGGTGCGTGGCGCCGCCGTGGCTGTAGGCGAGCTCGCCCGGCTTCGCCTTCGCGAGCGCGATCAGCTCGGCGATCGATTTCGCCGGGAACGAAGGGTTGACGGCGATCACCATCGGGAACTGCGCGAGGGTGGTGATGGCGGCGAAGTCGCGCACGGTATCGTACGGATGCTTGGGGATGATCACCGGGTTGATGGTCATCTGTCCCGAGGCCCCCACAAGCAGGGTGTAGCCGTCGGGGGCGGACTTGGCGACGACCTCTCCCGCGACGATGCCCGTGGCGCCCGGGCGGTTCTCCACCACGATGGCCGTGCCGAGCGGTTCCTGCAGCACCGCCGCGTAGACGCGCGCGGAGAGGTCCATGCCGCCGCCGGGAGGAAACCCGACGACGAGGCGGATCGCTTTGTTCGGGTAGGTCTGGGCGTGGGCTGCCGCTGCGAACCCCAGTACGAGAGCGATGCATAGGCGTCTCATGATCAATCTGCGGTTGCGCCGGTCTTGCGGATCACTTTACCCCAGCGCGCGACCTCCGAGCGCATGAGGCTCGCCAGTCCCGCTCCCGAGGAGCCGATCGGCTGGAAGTAGAGGCGGATCAGCTTGTCGCGCACCTCGTCGCTGCGCACGATCGCGACCAGCTCGCGCGACAGGCGCTCGACGACGGGCTTCGGGGTCTTCGCCGGCGCGACCACACCCTGCCAGGCGGTCGAGACGACCTCCGGGTAGCCGGACTCCGCGAGCGTCGGATATTCCGGCAGCACGATGCTGCGCACGCTCGTCGTCACCGCGAGCGCCTTCAGCCGGCCCGACTCCACGAGAGGCATCGCGGTCGCGGGCACGACGAAGCCGGCCGCGACCTGTCCGCTCAGGATCGCGGCGTTGACCTGCGGGCTGCCCGGGTAGGGCACGTGCACGATGTCGATGCCCGCGGTTTCCTTGAAGAGCTCCATCGTGAGGTGCGAAGCGCTGCCGTTCCCGACGGAGCCGTAGTTGAGCTTGCCCGGCTGGGCCTTCGCGAGCGCGACCAGCTCCTTCACGGTACCGATGTTGAGCTTCGGGTCGACGACCAGCAGGTTCGGGCTCGCGGCGACGAGGCACACCGGCACCAGGTCCTTGAACGGGTCGTATTCCATCTTTTTGTAGAGCACCGTGTTGACCGCGAGCGGGCCGGGGATCGAGAAGCCGAGGGTGTAGCCGTCGGGCGCGGCCTTGGCGACGAGCCCGGTGCCGAGATTGCCGCCGGCGCCCGGACGGTTCTCGACCACCACCGGCTGGCCGAGCGCGGGGCCGAGCTTCTCGGCGAGGATGCGCGCGATCAGGTCGGGCGAGCTGCCTGCGGGGAAGGGCACGATCATGTGCACCGGGCGCGCCGGCCACTGCTGCGCGGAAGCGCTCGCCGCGAAGGCGAGGGCCGCAATTGTCATCCCGAGCGCAGCGAGGGATCTCATGCGCCGCCCGGCGTAGGGAGGTTCCTCGGGCTTCGCCCTCGGAATGACATCAGCGGTGCTTGTTGAGAAAAGTCGTCAGCGCGCGCAGGAACGCGGCCGGCTGCTCGAGGTTGGAGAGGTGCGAGGCCTGCGGGATGATCACCAGCTCCGACCCGGGAAGCGCGGCGTGGATCTCGCGCGACAGCGCGACCGGCGTGCCCGCGTCCTGCTCGCCGACGACGACCAGCGTCGGGCACTTCACTTCCTTCAGACGCTCGGTCACGTTGATCTGCGGGATGGCGGTGCAGCAGCCGACGTAGCCGGGGACGGGCGTCGCGCGGATCATCGCGCTCACGCGCGCCGTCACCTCGGGGTGGCTCTTGCGGAAGGGCTCGGTGAACCAGCGTTGCAGCGTCGTCTCGACCAGCGCCTCCATGCCCTGCGACTGCGCGGTCTTGATGCGGCCCTGCCACAGCGGCAGCGCTTCCGGAGCGTAGCGGCTGGTCGTATCGGCGAGCACCATGGTCGCGAACATGCCCGGGAACTTGAGGGCGAAGGTCTGGCCGATCATGCCACCCATGGAGAGGCCGACCCAATGGCAGCGGTCGACGCCCAGCCCCTGCAGCAGGCCGTGCACGTCGTAGGCGAGCATGTCGAGCGTGTAGTCGCCCGCGGGCGCGTCGCTCTTGCCGTGGCCGCGCGTGTCGAAGCGCAGCACCTTGAAATTTCGCCGCAGCACCGCCGCCTGCTCGTCCCACATGGTGAGGTCGCAGGCGAGCGAATGGCTCATCACCAGCCACGGGCCGCTGCCTTCGACGGTGTAGTTCAGCTCGATGCCGTTGGTCTTGATCTTCATTTTTTTTCCGCGCGGGCCCCGGGATTTCGACGAAGCATTCTAATCCACTCCGTCGCCGTTTTTCGCGTACCCTTGCCGACCTATGAAGCGTAGCGCGCTCTCGGGCGTTCTGGCGCACATCTCCGCGAACCTGGTCGTCGCGGTGAGCGCGCTGCTCACTCCGGCCGTGCTCGCGCCGCTGCTGGGGCTGGAGAGCTACGCCTTCGTCGCGTTCTACCTCCACCTCGCGGTGCTCTTGCTGCTCTTCGATCTCGGCCTTTCCGGGCTGCTTCTTCGTCAGCTCGCCGAAGCCCGCGCGCGCGACCCGCTCGACAAATCGGTCGCGGCAGCCGGACTTCTCGGAAAGAGGCTGGAGAGGACGTACTGGGGAATCGGGCTGTGCCTGGCGCTGGGCCTGGCGATCGCGGCGCGCCCCATCGCGGAGCACTGGCTGAACGTGTCCCCGTCCCTTGCGCCGCGCACGCCCGGGATCCTGAGGATCATGGTGATCGCCTTCGCTCTGCAGTGGCCGCTTTTCCTGTACCAGAACGGGCTGATGGGATTGGGCCGGCAGATCGAGGCGAGCGTTCTCTCGGCGTGCGCGGCGGTCCTGAGGCTGGCGGTCGGCTATGTCGCCGTCGCCGCGACAAGGGACGTCGGCGCCTATTTCGAAATTCTCGCAGCGTGCAACCTGATCATCACCGCGTGCGCCTATGCGGTCTACCACCGTGCCTTGTCGGCCGCCGGCCTGGCGCGTCCGGCTTCCGGTCCGCGGCTTCGGCCCTTCCTCGGAAGGCAGGGCGAATACGCCCTGACGCTCGCGCTCATCATGATGCTCGGCTATGTCCTTTCTTCGATAGACCGGTTGCTCGCCGCCAAGGTGCTGCCCCTCGGCCTGTACGCGGGGTATGCGATCGTCTGCACCCTTTCGCAGGGGATCAGCCTGGGCACCTCCGCCGTCGTGGGAGCCTGCCTGCCGCGATTGGTGCAGGCGTTCTCGAGGGAGGACCGGCAGGCCTACGAGGGACAGCTTTTCCTCGGGCAGCTCGCGGTGTGCGCAGTCTGCGTTCCCATCTACGTCGTCGTAGCGTTCGCGCCGGGCCCTCTCTATCAGTACCTGGCTGGCCAGGAAGCGGCGTCTCGTGATATACAGAACGCGCTGACGATCCACGCGAGCGGCACGCTACTGCATACGCTGATGGTCCTTCTGTTCGCCGCGCACCAATCTCAGCAGCGTCTGCGCGGGTGGCTCCTCATGACGTTCGCGATCGCGGCGGGAGCGCTGGCCTATGCGCTGAAGTTCAGGCCGCAATGGGGGGTCGTGGGCCTCGCGTACCTGTGGCTGTCCATCTGCGCCGCGCAGATGCTCATCGGCGTCGCGATTTCGTTCGCGCTCAGGTATCACGAGCTCTCCCTCCGCGGGACGATGCGGATCCTCGCGTACGCCGTCCAGGCGCTGGGCGGAATCGCCGCCGGCTATCTGGCGTTCGCCGCCTTCGGGAAGGTCTCCGTCAGCTTCCCCTTGACCGCAGTCGCCGCGGCGGCCGCGTCGTTCATCGTGGCCGGCGGATTCCTGCTCGTCGCGAGGAAGGTCTCCGATCGTTACGCGGACAAGGCCCTGAACCACGCGAGAACATGACGGTTCGCGCGGCAATCCAGGGAATCGCGAGAAGGCACTTCCCCGAGCTGTATTGGGGAATCAAGCTCTTCGTCGCCGCGAGGCAGATCACCACCTCCGGCTCGCCTTGGAGCATCGTCTGCCTGGAGGACGCGGCGCTGAGGACCCTCATCCGTCGCACCTTGAAGGACGGTGGATGCGGAGTGGACGTCGGCGCCTCTGGCGGGGAATTCACCTCCGTGATGGTGGGGACGTCGGGCCGCGGCATCCACCACGCGTTCGAGGCGAATCCCCTCGTCGCGCAGTCCCTGGCCAGGAGATTCCGGAACCGGAACGTGCGCGTGCATAACGAAGCCGTCTCGTCGGAGCCGGGCGAGGCGGAGTTTTATTCTCCGCCCTCGAACACCGGTACGGGAGGACTGCGCATCACGCCGAGCGCGGCACGGGAAGGCCCGATCAGCCGGTTCAGGGTTCCGGTGAAGAGGCTCGACGACTACCTGGGCGAGATCAGCGAGTGCCGCATCATCAAGCTCGACATCGAAGGGGCCGAGCTTCCCGCACTGCGCGGCGGCCGGAACCTCATCTCGAGAGACAGGCCGCTCCTGTACTTCGAGTGCATGAATCACACCAGCCTCTACGGCTACGGCACGAAGGATATATGCGAATTTCTTTCGTCCCTCGGTTACGACGTGTACGACCCGTTCTCGTACCTCGGGGGCCTGGCGCCCCTGAGCGAGGAGGCCTTCGCCGACCGGGTGAGGAATGTGCGCAACTACAACTTCGTCGCGGCCGCGAGGCGGTAGGCGAGCCGAGTCTTCCCATGAGCGAGCGCGAATTTCGCCTGTTGATGCTGGTGCCTTCGGTCGGCGGGCCTTTCGGGGAGCAGGTCGAGCTGCTCGTGAGCCATCTGCGCGGCCAGGGCGTGCGCGTGTTCCTGGCGGTGCCCAGCCGCTATCACGATGAAGGACGGCCGCGCCACGCGGACGACTGGGCCTTCAGCAGCGCGGGCGGCTTGGCGGGCAGGGCGGTCAGGCTTTTCTCCCCGGTGACCCTGTGGTCACTGGCGCGGCGCTTGTTCCGGCTCAAGCCGGATTGCGTATACGTCTACGGCGGGGAGGCCTATCCCCCTACCGTGCTGGCGTTGCTCCTGTGCAGGATGTTCGGCCTCCGGTGCGTGCTCTCCGTTCACGACGTCGTGCCGCATCCGGGAAAGTTCTTCGATTTCGCCTACGGGAAGATCCGCGTGCCGTTCCTGCGCCTGCCTTCGCTCCTGCACACGTTCTCCGAGCATGGGCGAGAGATCCTCGCGCGGCGCTTCCCCAGGCAAGCGGTGGTCTGGAGCCCGCTCCTCGATCTGGCGGAAATCTACCTGCGCTACCCCGCGGCCGCGCCCGCGATCGGGAAGCGCATACTGTGCTTCGGCCGGGTCGAGCCCTACAAGGACATTCCGTGCGTGGTCGAGGCTTTTGCGAAGCTTCGGCGTTCCCGGGCGGACGCGACGCTCAGGATCGTCGGGAAGAACGGCCTCGGTCGCAGGCTCTTTGAGCTGACCGAGGGGGTCGCGGGCTGCGAGGTGGTGGACCGGTTCCTGCCGCCGCGTGCGCTGGCGGAGGAGCTGTCGCAGGCCCACGCGTGCATTCTCGCCTATACCGAGGCCTCCCACAGCGGCAGCGCGGAGCTGGCCCTGGCGTTCGGCTGCAACGTCGTCGCGACCAAGGTCGCGGCGTTCAGCGCGATGGCGGGAGAGCCCGGCGTGTTCCTCTTCGAGCCGGGAGACGCCGGGGACTGCGCCGGTCGGTTGCTGGAGGCCGTCACCGCGCCCACGCGGGCGAGAGATCCGCAAAGGGCGTTGCGCCTCGAGGCCTCGAACCGGGCGCGGACGCGCGAGTTCATGGATGCAATAGGGCTTTCCGGCGCCCGTACGCCCGCGTAAGCCGATTTTCGATTTTCACGCCTTGGCCTCGGAAATTTCTCCGCGAATCTTTGCCGCGTCCTTGCTGTTCTGGCGCGCGACGAAGTCTTCGTAGGCCGCCGCGATTCCTTCCTCGAGACCGATGCGCGGAGACCAGCCAAGCCGCTTGAGCCGCCCGATATCGAGCAGCTTGCGCGGGGTCCCGTCGGGCTTGCTGGTGTCGAATTCGAGGGCCCCGCGAAACCCGACGATCGACGCGACGAGGCGCGCCAGATCGGCGATCGTCTGGTCTTCGCCGCACCCGATGTTGATGATCGGGAAGTCGTTGGGACCGCGGAGCACGGCGTCGAACTGCTCGTCGGGCAGCCTCATCAGCATCACGCAGGCGTCGGCCATGTCGTCGCTGTAGAGAAACTCGCGGCGGGGTTTTCCCGTGCCCCAGATGGACACGCTCGGCAGCTCGCCGGCCTTCGCCTCGTGCATCTTGCGCAGCAGCGCGGGGAGAACGTGAGCGGCGCCAAAATTGTAGTTGTCGCCGGGACCGTAGAGGTTCGTCGGCATCGCTGCCAGGTAGCGCGTGCCGTACTGGCGGTTGTACGCGCGGCACATCTCGACGCCGGCGATCTTCGCGACCGCATATGCGCGGTTGGTGCTCTCCAGGGGGCCGGTCAGGAGGTATTCTTCCTTGATGGGCTGGGGAGCGTCGCGCGGGTAGATGCACGACGACCCGAGAAAAAGCAACCGCTTCACGCCGCATCGCCAAGCCTCGTGGACGACATTGGACTGGACCGAGAGGTTCGAATAGATGAACTCGGCGGGATAGCTGCTGTTGGCGAGGATGCCGCCGACTTTTGCCGCCGCCAGGAAAACGTAGCCCGGCTTTTCCTTCTCGAAGAATCTTCTCACGGCCGCCTGATCCGCGAGCTCGAGCTCGGCGTGAGTCCGGCTGATCAGGTTGCGGTAGCCTTCTTTCGCGAGGCGCCGCACAAGGGCGGACCCCGCGAGGCCGGTGTGTCCGGCGACATAGATGCGCGCGCTCGGCTCCATCGCCGCCTGGAATGCCGCTACTCGCGGGCCCGAGTTACGGCTTGGCCCCGCCGCACGGCGAACTGCTCGCGCTCGGCTTCCTCCAGGTCTGCCCGCACCATTTCCGTGACCAACTCGGCAAAGCGTACCTTCGGCCTCCAGCCGAGCTTGCGCCGCGCTTTCCCCGCGTCGCCGATCAGGCTGTCGACTTCGGTCGGGCGGAAGTAGTTCGGGTCGACTGCGACGATGCAGCGGCCCTCCTGGTCGTAGCCGCGCTCCTTTGCGCCCTTGCCCCTCCAGGTAACGCGCATGCCGAGTTCCCGGGCGGCGGCGACCACGAATTCGCGGACGCTGTGCTGCTCGCCGGTGGCGATGACGAAGTCCTCGGGCTTCGGCTGCTGCAGTATCAGCCACTGCGCCTCGACGTACTCGCGCGCGTGGCCCCAGTCGCGCCGCGCGTTGAGGTTGCCCAGGTAGAGGCGCTCCTGGAGACCCAGGCTGATTCGTGCGAGCGCCCGCGTGATCTTGCGGCTGACGAACGTCTCGCCGCGCAGCGGGGATTCGTGGTTGAAGAGGATGCCGTTGCACGCGAACAGCCCGTAAGCCTCGCGATAGTTCACGGTGATCCAGTACGCGTACAGCTTGGCGGCGCCGTAGGGAGAGCGCGGGTAGAAGGGCGTCCGCTCGGTCTGCGGCGTCTCGCGCGCGAGGCCGAAGAGCTCGGACGTCGACGCCTGGTAGAAGCGCGTCTTGTCCTTGAGGCCGAGGATGCGGATCGCCTCGAGCAGCCGGAGCGCCCCCAGCGCGTCCGCGTTCGCCGTGTACTCCGGCTCCTCGAAGGACACCACCACGTGGCTCTGCGCCGCGAGGTTATAGATCTCGTCGGGCTGGACCTGCTCGGTGATGTGCACCAGGCTGCTCGAATCCGTCATGTCGCCGTGATGCAGGATGAAGCGCCGCGAGGAGACGTGCGGATCCTGGTAGAGGTGGTCGATACGCTTGGTATTGAAGAGCGATGTGCGGCGCTTGATGCCGTGCACCACGTAGCCCTTGTCAAGCAGGAACTCGGCGAGATAGGCGCCGTCCTGTCCGGTGACGCCGGTGATCAGCGCGACTTTTCGTTTTTTCATGGCGCCGCGTATTGTAGCGTGCGCCCTCGGGCCGCCCGCCGGCCGGCCCCGCGCGGCACGATGGACTCCCCGCAGAAATAGGTATAGGATTCAACGCCCTGCTTGCGACTCCTGGAGGAGACTCGCAAGTCTTTCGTCGACGGTTCAGTTTTGGGGACGGGACTCAACCATGCGGAACATTTTTTTCTGCCTAGTCACGTTCGT
>DASSQD010000033.1:0-18979 GCA_035702665.1 Burkholderiales bacterium | reverse complement strand
GAGGCCGCGTAGCTTGCCGCCCCTCGCCTGCGCGAGCGCATTGCCCAGGTCCACGAAGGTGAAGGCGATCGTGCCGCCGAGGGTGTCGGTGATGGCCTGCGGGATGCCCTTGTAGGGCACGTCGAGCACGTCGATCCTGCCCATCGATTTCAGCAGCGCGAGCGACACCTGCGATCCGGAGGAGCCGTAGCCCGCCGACTGGCTCTTCGTTCGCGAGTGCGCGAGGAACTCCTTCAGCGTGTGCGCCGGGTACTCGGGTTTCACCATCAGCATGAAGGAGGTGGTGGCGATGCGCGCGACCGGCGCGAAGTCCTTCACCGGATCGTAGGCGAGCTTCTTGTAGAGGCTGACGTTGGCCGCCTGCGGCGTGTTGGTGGTGAGCAGCAGCGTGTAGCCGTCGGGGGGCGACTTCGCGACCTCGGTCGCGGCGATCGATCCCTGCGCACCCGCCTTGTTCTCGACGAGGAAGGGCTGTCCCAGGGCCGCCTGCAATTCGGCGCCGGTGAGCCGCGCCACCTGGTCGGTCGCGCTTCCCGCGGGAAACGGGACGACGAGCTTTACCGGGCGCGAAGGGTAGGTCTGCGCCTGGACCGAGGCCGCTGCAAGCGCGAAGAGAAGCGGAGCAAATCGCATCGTCCCTCCTATTTCAGCCGCTCGGCAGCGTCGAGCGCTGCCCTGGCGCCGCCGGCGTCGCCGCGCGCCTCGCGCGCCTTGGCGATGAGCTGCCAGTTCTCGAAGCGCAGCGCGTTGTCGCCGCCCGCCCAGGAGCTGGAGCGCTGCGCGCAGCTCTCGGCTTGCCCGTATTCCTTCTGATCGAGCCGCACGCGCGACAGCTCCTGCCACAGGCGCGGGTTGCGCGGCTCTATCCTCAGGCCGCGCTCGAGGAGCGCCGCGGCGTTGGCCGGCTGTCCCGACTCGGAGGCCGCGCGCGCGTCCTTCATCAGGCTCGCGATCGCCGGGGTCTCGGTGTAGCTGGGCGCGGGGAAGGGGGAGGCCGGCGGCGGCGGAACGGTGGCGAACTCGGGCGCGCTGGCGCAGGCTGTCAGGAATGCCGCGACGACGGCGACGCGCAGCAAAGCGGGGCGGATCATCCCCGCATTATTTCATCGACCCCACAGCCGCTGCCACCAGTTTTTGGTCGTCTGCTTGACGTTCTCCACCGCGATGCCGATCGAGGTCGCGCAGGGGGCACTGTCGACGGGGGCCGAGCCGCTGGCGAAGGGCAGCTCGAGCGACCCATCGCAGCCCACGTCCGCCCGCAGCCCGCTCGCCGGATCGATGCGCACGGTTTCGATACCCTCGGGCTTGGGCAGCGCGAGCGGCTCGGGCTGGAGCGATCCCACGATCTCGCCCCACACGGGGAGCGCCGCGGCCGCGCCGGTCAGCCGCGCCGCGCGGTTGTCGTCATAGCCGACCCACACGATGGCGAGCTTGTCGCCCGTGAATCCGGCGAACCAGGCGTCGCGCTGCTCGTCGGTCGTGCCGGTTTTGCCGGCGGCTGCGATCTCGGGCGGCAGCCAGTTCTTGAGCGACTGCCCGGTGCCTTCCCGCACGACGCCCTGCATGGCAGTGGTGATGAGGTAGATGGGCTCGGGCGGGAACGCCTGCTCGACGGCGAGCGGGTAGCGCTTCAGCGGTTTGCCGTCCGCGGTGGTGACCTCGCGGATGGCGCGCAGCGGGGCGCGGAAGCCGCCGCTCGCGATGGTTTGGTACATCTGCGCGACTTCCATCGGCGAGAGGTCGACCGCGCCGAGGAGCGTGGCCGCGTAGGGCTGCATCGGGCGCTCGATGCCGAGGCGCTCGATAGTTCCCAGCACCCGGCCGACGCCGATGTCGGTTCCGAGGCGCGCGGTGGCGACGTTGTACGATTCCGCGATCGCGGTGCGCAGCGGCACGGCGCCGTGGAACTGCCGGTCGAAGTTCATCGGCTCCCAATCGGGCGCACCGCGGCTCTTCCATACGAAGGGCCCGTCGTCGAGCCGCGTGACGAGCGTGTAGTGCGCGGGGTCGGCGAGCGCGGTGAGGTAGATCGCGGGCTTGAGGAGCGATCCGACGGGGCGCGCGGCGTCGAGCGCGCGGTTGAAGCCGCGGAAGCGCGGGTCGCGCCCGCCGACCAGCGCCTCGACCTCGCCCGTCTGGCTGTCGGTGATGACGACCGCGCCCTCGATGCCGGGGTCGCCGAAGCGCTTGTCGCGGTCGTATTGCGTGAGCCGCCGCTCGAGCACGGCCTCGGCCTTGTTCTGCGCGCGCGGGTCGAGCGTGGTGAAGATGCGCAGGCCCTCGGAGCGCAGGTCGGCCTCGTCGTAGTCGCGCCGAAGGTGCCTGTATACGAGGTCGACGAAGGCGGGATGAGGCGAGGTGCCGCGCCCCGACTTGGCGTTCACGCCGAGGCCGGTCGAGCGCGCGAGCATGTATTGCTCCGGCGTGATCGCGTTGGTGTTCCTCATCTCGCGCAGCACCAGGTTCCGGCGCTCGAGCGCCCGGTCGGCGTGGCGGTAAGGGTCGTAGACGCCGGGGCCTTTCACCAGCGCGACGAGGAGCGCCGCCTCGGGCAGCGTGAGGCGGTCGACCGTCTTGCCGTAGTAGTAGAGCGAGGCGAGCCCGACGCCGTGGATGGCGCGGTCGCGGTCCTGGCCGAGGTAGATCTCGTTGAGGTAGGTCTCGAGGATCTCGTCCTTGCCGTAGTGCAGCTCGAGGAGCACCGCCATGATGAACTCGGTGCCCTTGCGCCTGAGCGTGCGCTCCGGCGTAAGGAAGAAGTTCTTGACGAGCTGCTGGGTGAGCGTGCTGCCGCCCTGCAGGCCGTGGCCGCGCACGAAGCTCCAGGCAGCCCTCGCGATCCCGCGCAGGTCGAAGCCGTGGTGCGTGTAGAAATTGCGGTCCTCGGTCGAGATCAGGGCCGCGATCAGCGGCTTCGGCACGTCGGACAGGCGCACCAGCACCCGGTCCTGATTGTTGCCGGGGTAGATCCCGCCGATCGCCAGCGGCTCGAGGCGCACGAGCGGCAGATCTACCCCTTGCCCGTCCTGCACCTTGACCACGCCGTTCGCGTCGAAATCCACTCGGACCCGCAGCGCGTTCTGCGGACCGTCCCAGAAGCGGAAGGGGCGGACCTCGATCTCCAGCCAGTCGCCCTCACGCACGAACCAGCCCGAATCCCCGTCGAACCTGCCCTCGCGGTAATTGTTCTCGCGCAGCTCGTCGATCACGTCAGCTTGCGGAATGCGAAGGCCGGCGTGCAGCTCCAGCGGGCGGGCGTAAATGCGGGCCGGAAGCGCGAAGCGGCGGCCTTCGAACTCGCTCCGGACCCGGAAATCCAGATACGCCGTGAAGCTCACCGCGAAGAGCGCAAGCGCGAGGCAGGCGTAGCGGAAATAGCGCCAGCGTTTCGAGCCCGAAGGCTCGATCTGGCCGAACATGCGGCGGCGGAACATCGTGCGCATTTTACGTGGTTGAGGCAGGAGACGATGCTTGCGACAGGGCAAATCGCGCAGAGTTTCCGCACCGTTAGGCTACCTGTCGTCGTCAGGCGACGCTGCTCGGGTGCTAGAATTTTCCTCTAGTGAAATTCCGCCCGTTTCCGAGCCCAATCCTTCTCCTGCTCGCGCTCCTGCATTTCTACGTGGGCGTGCGGCTGCTTCTGCCGTTCGGCCTTGCCGTGCAGCTCACGGGCTGGGCCGTGCTCGCGCTGTGTTTCCGGCTTTTTCCCAAGGGATTCTGGATCCGCGAGGACCGCGGATCCTGGGCGATGCTGCTCCCGTGGCTGGCGGCGGGCTTTTTCTCGTGGCTGCTGGTCCTGACGGTGGTTCGCGAGCTGAGCCTGCTGGTGTCCGCGTTTGCGCTGTCTCCGCAACTTTACGAGTCCTGGATCCGCGTCTCGGCCATCGGCGTCATGGCGCTCGTGCCGGCGATCACGCTCGTCGGCTTCTACATGGCGCGCCGCGTGGCGCCGGTGGTCAATGTCGACGTGCCGCTGGCTGACCTTGCGAAAGAGCTGGAAGGTTTCACGATTGCCTTGATCAGCGACATTCACGTGGGGGAGACGATCAAGCGGAATTTCGTCGACGCGATCGTCGATCGAGTGAACGGCCTGCGGGCCGACATGATCGCGATCACCGGCGACGTGGTCGACGGCAGCGTGCCGGATCTGGCGCAGCACACCGAGCCGCTGGCGCGGCTCGCCTCGCGGCACGGTACTTATTTCGTCACCGGCAACCACGAGTACTACTCGGGCGCCCACGAGTGGATCCGCGAGCTGCGGCGCCTGGGCGCACGGGTGCTGATGAACGAGCACATCGTGCTCGATCACGACGGGGCGGCGTTGACGGTGGCCGGCGTGACCGACTGGTCCGCCCATCATTTCGATCCTGCGCACCGGAGCGATCCTCGCGCGGCGGCCCGCGGGGCGCCCGAGCACGCGCTCAAGGTGCTGCTCGCCCACCAGCCGCGCTCGGCGCACGTCGCGGAAGCGGCCGGCTATCAGCTGCAGCTCTCCGGGCATACGCACGGCGGGCAGTTCTGGCCCTGGAATTTCCTGGTGCGCCTGCAGCAGCCGTTCACCGCAGGGCTGAACCGCCTCGGCCGTCTATGGGTCTACACCAGCCGCGGCACGGGGTATTGGGGGCCGCCGATGCGGTTCGGGGTTCCTTCGGAGATCACGCTCATCCGCCTGGTCGGGGCATAGAGGACAGAGCTTCCGGGTACACTCGCCCTCGATATGAAAATCACCTCCCTGCAAGTCCATATCCTCCGCGCCCCCGAAACGGATCGCCCGCACTGGGTGTCGCATTTCGTGGTCCCCAAGGCGAACGAGATCCTGGTGCGCGTGCAGACGGATGCGGGGATCCACGGGATCGGCATCGCGACGTCCTACACTCCGATCGAGGCGGCGATCCACGCGGTGAAGACCGGGATCGCGGATCTGATCGTCGGCGCCGATCCGCTCGCGCCGGAGGCGCTGTATCAGAAGCTCTTCGCGCTGACGTGGCAGCGGCCGGCGTTCGAAAGGAAGTGGACGCGCGAGGCGATCGTGCGCATTTCCGCCGCCGTGGATATCGCGCTTTGGGATATCGTCGGGAAGAAGGCCGGGCTGCCGCTGTACCGGCTGTTCGGCGGCTTCCGCAACGCGGTGCCGTGCTATGTCACGTGCGCGTACTACCGTGACGGGAAGACGCTCTTGGAACTGAAGGACGAGATGCAGATGCTGAAGGGCCAGGGGCACACGGGCTTCAAGGCGAAGGCGGGCGGGCTGCCGCTCGCGGAGGACATGGAGCGCCTGGAGCTGGTACGCGAGGTGATCGGCAGCAACAGCGATCTGATGGTGGACGTGAACCGCGGCTGGGATCTCGGCACCGCGATCGAGGGCGCGAGGCTGCTCGAGCCGCTGAACGTCCGCTGGCTGGAGGAGCCGGTGCGCTGGTTCGACGACCGCCGGGAGCTGAAGCTGCTTGCGCGGAAGACGCGCATTCCGCTCTCCGCCGGCGAGAGCGAGCTGACCGCCTGGGGCTGCCGCGCGCTGCTGGAAGAGCAGGCGATCCAGATACTGCAGTTCGACTGCACCATGATGGGCGGCTTCACCGAAGGCCGCAAGCTCGCGGCGCTGGCCGAGTACCACCACGTGCAGGTCGCCCCGCACCACGACTGCTTCATCCACGCGCACATCGTCGCGTCCACGCCCGCCGGGGTGATCGTCGAGTCCTTCACCGACCCGGAGCGCGACCCGCTGCAGGCGGAGCTCTTCGAGGACCCGCCGAAGATCGCCAAGGGCATGCTGACGCTGAAGGAGGCGCCGGGACTCGGGCTCACGCTGTCGGAGAAAGCCCTGAAGAAGTTCGGCGAGAGAATTCTCTAGAAAGGAGACGGGCAATGACCCATGTGAGCCATTCCAAGATGCTCTCGACTCGCAGGAGGAACCAATCGAGGAAGAAACTGCTGCGGCGCGCCGGCAAGCAGGCGCGCCGCAAGGCCCTCGCCGCAAAGAGCCCGGGTAAGGCGAAGGCCTGAACCGGGTCCTGCGACTACGCGTGGCTGACCCGCTTCGGCGCGGGCACGGTCGCGAAGTGCGCGAGGCGCTGCCTCACGAGGCGCGTGCCCCTGCGGAACATCAGCCTGATCTGGCGCGCGCGGTTGCGATGCGCGGCCGCGGTGAGCGCGATCATCTCGTCGGGCGTCGGATAGTGGAACGTCTTGCGGTCGATCATGATGGTCTCCCTTGTCCGTTTCGGGGGGCGACATCGCCCTCCCAGTGGAGATCACTTTAGGCTCGCGGTACCCGGTTATCGCCGTCATCCGGCATAGCGGGTTTGTGCCGAACGCACGCCGGGACCGTGAAAAATCCCCGGGGCGCCAAGAGGAGGAGGAGGGAGGACGCCCCGGGGGTACTGCTCAGTGCGCCGTACGGCGCGTGAAGAACTGGATGGCGCGGTCGAGCGCGAGCTCGAAGCCCTCCGCCGCTTTGAGCTGCGGCAGGTAGCGCTTGCGCACCGCGGCCGGCAGCGAAGCGGCCGCGCGATTCCAGAACGCCGTGACGAATTCCTTGTGCTTACGCATGTCCAACCTTTCTTCCGCCGTGCGTCGCGGCCAGCAGGCGCTCGATGAGCGCCTTCAGCGCGGCCGCGCCGGAGCGGAACAGCCGCGCGAGCTCAACTCCGCGAGCGCGGTGAGCGGCCAGTTCCAGCGCGCGCAAATTCCCTAATGCTTGGTGATCGAGATGGTTTTTCATACGCCTATACAATAGAGGCTGAGGAAAGCAAGAACAAACGATGTATTCTCACGCCAGCCATAAGAAAAACTCACACCAGACGTGATCTACAGATTGCCGCCGCTCAACGCGCTGCGCGTCTTCGAGGCCGCCGCGCGCCACCTCTCGTTCAAGGAGGCCGCCGCCGAGCTGCACATCACGCAGGCCGCCGTCAGCCACCAGGTGAAGAGCCTCGAGGAATACCTCGGCGTCGAGCTGTTCCGCCGCGAGGGGCGCGGCGTGCAGCTCACCGAAGCCGCGCGCGCGAGCCTGCCGCGGTTGCGCGAGGGCTTCGACGCGCTCGCCGCGGCGGTCGAGACCATCCACGAGCGCAGCGCCGAGACCGAGCTGGTCATCACCGCGCCGCCGGTGTTCACCGCGCGCTGGCTGATGCCGCGGCTCGCCGAGTTCTCCAGGCGCGCGCCCGACATCGAGGTGCGCGTCGTCGGCTCGAGCAAGATGGTCGACGCGGGCGCGCTCGACGCGGTGACGCTGATGAGCGACCTCGACCTGCGCAACGAGACCTCGGGCGTCGAGATCCACCTAGGCTCTGGCGAGTACCGCGGCTACCGCGCCGACCGGCTGTTCGGCGTGAAGATGGCGCTGGTCGCGAGCCCGGATCTCGAGCCCCGCTTGAGCGAGCCCGCCGACCTGGCGAATCACGTGCTGCTGCACGACGACGCGCTCGATCTCGTCGCCCACGGCAACGCCTGGCAGAAGTGGCTCGAGGCGGCCGGCGTCGCCGACCGCGTCGACGGCAGCCGCGGCCCGCGCTTCTCGACCAACATGCTGTCGATCGAGGCGGCGTCGCAGAAGCTGGGCGTCGCGCTCGCCCTGCGGCCCATGGTCGACGCCGACCTCGCCTCGTCGAGGCTGGTCGAGCCCTTCGCGATCGAGGTGAACCCGGGCTCGGCCTACTTCCTGGTGTGCGCCGAGGTGATCGCCGACCGCCCGGCGGTGGCGGCGTTCCGCGCCTGGCTGCTCGAGAAGGCCGCCGAGGCGGCCGACGGGGCCGCGACCCCGGCTGCTGCGCCGTCTGCTGCGAGACCCGCGCGCCGGAAACCGCGGGCGGCCGGCCGGCGCAACTCGAGATCCCGCCGCTAGCGCGGCGCCTGCGGCACGAACACGACGAACGGGGTCTTCGGCTCGGCGCCGGGCGGCACGAAGTCCGGCGCCGGCTTCCCCGGGGCGCCGAGGCCCTTGACGAAGCGATAGAAGGCGCGCAGATCGGCCTCGCTCACCTTGTTCAGGTTGAACCAGGGCATCGGCGGCCGGGCCTGCAGCTTCTTCGCGTACGCCACCCACTGCGCCTCGGTCATCTTCGAGAGCGTCAGCCGCAGGTTGGTCGGGTAGGTCGTGCCCCAGGGGCCGCGGAAGCCGACCGCATTGCCGAGCAGCCATTCGGACTCGGGCATCTTGCCGTCCTTCTGCGGGTAGCCCGCGGTGTGGCAGTCGTTGCATCCGCCGATGGTGGCGACATAGCGCCCGCGTGCGATGTCGGGCTGCTGCGCGAGAACGGGCGCGGCGAGCGCGAGCGCCGCGATGGACAGAACGGTTCTTTTCATTGCCCCTCCCTTGGGTCGAGTTCGGAGAGACTCTACACGATAGCGCCGGCTCAGGTCACGTACTGGGCGACCCCGTTGCCGAAGGACCAGTTCTCCTTGACGACCTCGACGAGATTGATGAACACATCCTGCGGGTCGAGCTTCAGCTCGCGCTGCAGGTCCTGGGCGACGCGGCGGTAGAAGGCCTGCTTCTGCTCCACCGTGCGCCCCAGCGACATGGTGATCTGGATGAGCACGATGTTGGACGAGTAACGGATGCCGAGGTACGAGGGCGCGATGTTCAGCTCCTCGGGTGCGTGCTCCGTGATGACCTGGAACTTGTCATCCTTGGGGACGTTGATCACCTCGGTCATGGCGCGATAGACGACGTCGCCGAGCGTCTTGCGGTACTGCGCGGACTTGCCCTTCGCAAGGTCGATGCGTACGAGCGGCATGGCTGTTCCCCTTTTCGCACTGAAGGCGGCGATGCTACGGACAACGGGGCGGAGCGACAAGCGACATTTCGTCTCGAGTATGATGAGAAAACCTCAACGATCGCCGCGGCGGGTTCGACGCGGGATCGTAGGAAAATGGGAGGATCGACGCCAAGGAGATCCGCATGAAGGGCACACCCGCACCGCACATCACCGTCAAGCCCGCCGGCGTGCGCGTCCGCGTCACGCTCAAGGACGAGGTGATCGCCGACAGCCGCGAGACGATGGCGCTGAAGGAGGGCGACTACCCGGTCGTCTACTACTTTCCGCGCAAGGACGTGAAGATGGAGCGCCTCGAGCGCACCGACCGCCGAAGCTACTGCCCCTTCAAGGGCCAGGCGTCTTACTTCTCGATCAAGAACGGCCCTGAGAACTCGATCTGGAGCTACGAGGATCCCTACGACGACATGCTGGGGATCAGGGAGCTGCTCGCCTTCTATCCGAACAAGGTCGATTCGATCTCGGCCGGATGAAGCCCGGCGCCATGCTCGTTGCGCTGTTCCGCCTCGCTCTGGCCTGCGCGCTCCTCGCCTCGGGCGCGGCGCATGCGCGCACGGTCACCCCGCGCGGCGACCTCAACCCGCAGGAGCGCGCGCTCATCGACATGTTCGAGCGGTCGAAGCGCTCGGTGGTGTACATCTCGACCTCGGAGCGCGTGCGCGATTTCTGGACGCGCAACATCCGCAGCATCCCCAAGGGCACGGGGTCCGGGTTCTTCTGGGACGAGCAGGGCGACATCATCACCAACTACCACGTCATCGCCGGCGCGTCGGAGGCGCGGGTGCGCCTGAACGACGGCCGCGACTACCCGGCCACGCTCGTCGGCGCGAGCGAATTCCACGACATCGCGGTGCTGCGTATCAAGGTGCCGTCGAACCGGCCGCCGGCGCTGCCGCTCGGCGCCAGCCACGACCTGCGCGTGGGGCAGAGCGTGTACGCGATCGGCAATCCTTTCGGGCTGGACTGGACCCTGACCGGCGGCATCGTGTCGGCGCTCGACCGCGCGCTCGACAACGACGACGGCACCACGATCGAGCACCTGATACAGACCGACGCGGCGATCAATCCGGGCAACTCGGGCGGGCCGCTGCTCGACAGCGCCGGGCGCCTGATCGGCATGAACACGGCGATCTACAGCCCGAGCGGCGCCTCGGCGGGGATCGGCTTCGCGGTCCCCATCGACACCATCAACCGGGTCGTGACCGCGCTCGTCGCCAACGGCAAGTACGCGCCGCCCTCGCTCGGCATCGAGATCGACCCGGATCTGAACGACCTGCTCTCCGAGCGGCTGAACGTGCAGGGCGTGTTCGTGCTTCGCGTGAGACGCGGAGGGCCGGCGGCCGCGGCGGGGCTGCGCCCGGCGCGCATCGAGCGCGGCAACGTCATCGTTCCGGGCGACGTGATCGTCGACGTCGGCGGCAAGCCGGTCGACACCGTGGCCAAGCTCCAGGCGCGCCTGGACGACTTCAACCCCGGAGACCGGGTGCGCCTCGGCATCCTGCGCGGCGAGCGGCGCGTGAACGTCGAGGCGACGCTCGCCGAGGGACGCTGAGGATCCATGGGCGCTCCCGCCGCCAGACCGGTCGCGATCGGCGTCGACGGCGGCGGACGCGTCTCAGGGCTGCTGCAGGGGACCGACGAAGCGCGCGCCTGCCTCGTGCTCGCGCACGGCGCGGGCGCCGGCATGACGCATCCCTTCATGGCCGCGGTCGCGCTCGGCCTGGCCGAGCGCGGCGTGGCGACGCTGCGCTTTCAATTTCCCTACATGGAGCGCCGCGCGAAGCGCCCCGATTCCCCGAAGGTCGCGCAGGCCGCGGTGCGCGGAGCGGTCCTCGAGGCGGCGCGCCTCGCGCCCGGGCTGCCGCTCTTCGCGGGCGGCAAGTCCTTCGGCGGGCGCATGACCTCGCAGGCCCAGAGCGAGTCGCCCTTGCCCGGGGTGCGCGGCCTGATCTTCCTCGGGTTTCCGCTGCACCCGCCCGGGCGCGCCTCGCCGGACCGCGGCGGGCACCTCTTCGAGGTGCGGATCCCGCTGCTCTTCCTGCAGGGAAGCCGCGACGACTTCGCGGATCTGAAGCTGCTCGCGCCGCTCGTCGCGCACCTCGGCGGCGGCGCGACGCTGACGGTCATTCCGGACGCCGACCACTCTTTCCGCGTGCCGGCGCGCTCGGGGCGCAGCGACGCGGAAGTGCTCGCCGACATTCCGGGCGTTGTCGCGGGCTGGATCGAGAAGGTGGCGTTCGGGTAGACTGCGCCGTCATGACGCGCTCCGCCGCCCTGATGCTCGCGCTGCTGGCTCCGCCCCTCGCCGCCGTCGCGCAGGCTTATCCTTCGCGGCCCGTCAAGATCATCGTCCCGGCGCAGCCGGGCGGCGGCCTCGACCTGACCGGCCGCACCGTCGGGGCCGAGCTCGGCCGCGCGCTCGGCCAGTCGTTCATCGTCGAGAACATCGGCGGTGCCGGCGGCTCGATCGCCGCCCTGGCCACCAAGCGCGCAGCGCCCGACGGCTACACGCTGATGGTGGGCTATGTCGGCACCCACGGCACCAACCCCGCGGTGCGCAAGCTCGACTACGACGCCGTGCGCGACTTCACCCCGATCGCCATGGTCGGCGGCACGCCCAACATCCTGGTGGTGGCGCCTTCGGTCCCGGTTTCCGATATCAAGTCCTTCGTCGATTTCGCGAAGAAGAATCCGAACCGGCTCAACTGGGGCACCGGCGGCATCGGGCTGCTGAACCACCTCGCGCTCGAGCAGTTCCGGGCGGCGGCGAACCTGGAAGGTGCCGTATACGCGCACTACAAGGGCATAGGCCCCGCGATCACCGACATGCTCGGCGGGCAGATCAACGTGCTCATGCCGGGCCTCGCCGCGGCGCTGCCGCACATCCGCGCGGGCAAGCTCAAGCCCCTCGCCGTCACGGGCTTGAAGCGCAACGCGCTCGTGCCCGGCGTTCCCACGTTCGAAGAGCTGGGCTACAAGGGCTTCGACGGGGTGCAGTGGTACGGCATCGTCGGCCCGGCGAAGCTGCCGCCCGAGATCACGCGCCGGCTGAACGCCGAGATCAACAAGTCGCTCGCCGCGCCCGCGCTGCGCGAGCGGCTGGCGAGCGAGGCGATGGAAACCATGCCGATGACGCCCGAGCAGTTCGGCGCCTTCATGAAGGCCGACATCGCGCACTGGACCGCGCTCGCACGCGAGCGGAACATCCATCTCGAAGACTAGAAGGGAGTCTCCGATGCACCGGATCGCCTGCGCATTTGCGCTCATCGCCGCTTCCGCCGGATTCGCGCCGGCGGCCCTCGCCGAGGTCGTTGCCTACGAAGGCGCGCGCCTCATCATCGGCGACGGGCGCGTGGTCGAGAACGCAGCACTGGCCGTGGACGGACAGAAGATCACGCAAGTCGGGAGCGCGCCGGCCGGTTCGAGGCGCGTCGATCTCAAGGGCAAGACGGTGATGCCGATGATCATCGACACGCACGTCCACCTCAGCACCACGCGCGAGGGGCTCGAGCGCGACTTGCGCCGGCGCGCCTACTGGGGCGTGAGCGCCGCGCTGAGCCTGGGCCTCGACGGCTTCGCGCTGCTCGACGTGCGCAAGCAGGTGCTGCCGGGCGCGGCGCGCTTCTTCAGCGCCGGGCGCGGGATCACGATGCCGGAGCCGGGGCGCACCACCGCGCCGTTCTGGGTCACCACCGCGGCCGAGGGCCGCAAGGCGGTGGACGAGAACGCGGCGCGCAAGGTCGACATCGTCAAGATCTGGGTCGACACGCGCGACGGCAAGTACAAGAAACTCAGCCCCGACATCTACGGCCCGATCATCGAAGAGGCGCACAAGCGGGGCCTGAGGGTCACAGCGCACATCTTCGACCTCGCGGACGCGAAGGGCCTCATCCGCGCCGGTATCGACGCGTTCGCGCACGGCGTGCGCGACCAGGACATCGACGACGAACTGGTCGCGATGTTCAAGGCGCATCCGGAACTGGTGCTCACGCCGAACCTCCCCGACCGCGGCGTGAAGGTCGATCTGGGCTGGCTCAAAGCCGGCCTCGCGCCCGAGGAATTCGCGAAGCTGGAGAAGGCCAACGTCGATCGTCCCGACGCGCAGGCGTTCTACGGCATCCAGGCGCGCAACCTGGCGAGGCTGCACGCGGCGGGCGCGCGCATCACCCTCGGCACCGACGGCAACAAGCCCTGGGGCCCGCACGAGGAGATGGAGGACATGGTCATCGCCGGGATGACGCCGATGGAGGTCATCGTGGCGGCGACGCGCAACGGCGCCGAGTTCCTGCGCATCGCCGACGCCGGCACGCTCGAGGCCGGCAAGAGCGCCGACTTCATCGTGCTCGACGCGAATCCGCTCGACAACATCACCAATACGCGGCGCATCTCGCGGGTGATCCTGCGCGGCGCGGCGGTGGACCGCTCCAAGCCCGTCCGGTAGCCGCCGGCGGCGTGTTTCGTCTTATACGAGGAGGACCACGATGACCAATCCGGAGCTCGTCGGCGTCGCCGCGCTGCTGCTGCGCGTGTCGCTCGCGATCATGTTCTATGCGCACGCTTGGGTGAAGATCAAGGTGTTCACGCCGGCGGGGACGGTCAAATACTTCGAGTCGCTGGGCGTGCCTGGCTGGTTCGCCTACGCGACCATGGCGGCAGAGATCGGCGGCGCGACGCTTCTGCTCCTCGGCGTCGAGACGCGTTGGGTGGCGCTGCTGCTGGTGCCGCTCATTCTGGGGACGATCGTCCTCGTGCACGGCAAGAACGGCTGGATGTTCACGAACAAGGACGGCGGCTGGGAGTACCCCGCCTTCTGGGCGGTCGGGCTGCTGGTGCTCGCCGCGCTCGGCGACGGGTCGGCTGCGCTCGGACCGATGATGGGGCTGTAGTTCTACTTCGCCTTCGGCGCGGGCTCGAGCATCAGCTCGTCGACGAAGCACCAGCCCCAGTCGTCGCCGGGGTCGAAGTCGCGCATGATCGGGTGCTGTGTCTCGCGGAAATGCTTCGTCGCGTGCTTGCCCGGCGAGCTGTCGCAGCAGCCGACGTGACCGCAGCTGAGGCACAGCCGCAGGTGTACCCACTTCGTGTTCGCCTTCAGGCATTCCTCGCAACCCTTGGGCGTGCGCGGCTTCACGTCGCGGACCTGATCGAGGTGCTTGCAAGCGGCCACGGTCTTCCTAGAACATGGTGTCGCCGTTGGCCGAGGCCGGCGCGGCGTCAGCCTTCGTAGCCTTTCACCACACCGGCGGGACGCGCGCGCGCCTCGGAGGGGTTGTGCCCAGTCTCGCGCAGCGCCCGCCGCTGGCGCAGCAGGTCCCAGCACTGGTCCAGCTCGACCTGGATGTCGGCGAGGCGCTTGCTTTGGTCCGCGGTGGGCGAGGGGTGCTCGAACAGCTGGTGCTCTTCGGCGACGAGGTGTTGGATGTGATTCAGAACCTTTCCTTCTTCCTTCATGCGATCTCCTGTGTCGAAGGCCGGCTCCCTGTGAAATACTGTAGCACGGCGATGCCCAAGGAGACGACGATGTCCGATCCCACCGCGACCGTTCCCGGCGAGTCCCCGTCCGAGGCGTGGCTGCGCCGGCTCCTCGCCTCGATGTCGATATTCACCATGCTGATGACGGTGCCGCAGGTCTGGATCATCTGGGTCGGCCACGAAGCCGCGGGGGTGTCGCTGCTCTCGTGGAGCGCCTACCTGATTTCGGCGGTGCTGTGGTTCTGGTACGGGCTGCGCAAAGGCGACCGGAACATCTACCTGGCCTGCCTGGGATGGGTCGGGCTGGACGTCGCCGTGATCACCGGAGCGGTGATTTACGGCTAGGATTGCGACCATGCGCCGCTCGCTCTTGTGCGCCCTGCTGCTGTTCGTTGCGGCGGCGTCGGCCGCCGCCGACATCTCCAAGGAGGATGCGAAGGCCATCCGCAAGGTGATCTCGGAGCAGATCGACGCCTTCGCGCATGACGACGGCGCGCGCGCCTTCTCGCTCGCGACCGCGGGGATCCGCGCGCAGTTCGGAACACCGGAAGTGTTCATGGACATGGTGCGCAGCCAGTACGCGGTCGTCTACCGCCCGAAATCCGTGCATTTCGAGCCGCCGCAAATCGTCGACGGTCAGGTCGTGCAGCCCGTGCGTATGACCGACGCCGCCGGAGCCGCGTGGCTCGCGATCTATCCGATGCTGCGCGAAACCGGTGGCAGCTGGCGCACCAACGGCTGTCTGCTGCACCGGCTCCCGGGCGTGCAGACCTGAGGGCGATCAGGGCAGCGGAACGAACTCCTTGTCGTCCCCGTCGGGCAGCTTCATCCTTCCCGCGCGCCAGTCGGCCTTGGCCTGCTCGATGCGCTCCTTCGACGAGGACACGAAATTCCACTCGATGAAGCGCTCGCCCACCGGCTCGCCGCCGAGGAGCATCACGGTCGCTTGGGTCCCGGCGCGAAAAAGAACCGGCTGGCCTGCCGAGAACACCAGCATCTGTCCGGCGCGGAACGTGTGCCCCTCGATCGCGATTTCGCCTTCGACCACGTAGGCGGCTCGCTCGGGATACTCGGCCGGGAGCTGCGCCTGCGCGCCCACCGCCAGATCCCAGTGGACGTAGAACATCGGCGAATGCGTCTCCACCCTGGCCCTGGCGCCGAAAGCCGTTCCGGCGAGCAGCCGCGCCCGCAGGCCGCCGCCCTCGTAGGTGGGAAGGTCGTCGGGGCCGTGGTGCGCGAAGCGCGGCTCGGTCTCCTCGTCCACTTCGGGCAGCGCGACCCAGGCCTGGATGCCGTGGACACGGTCGCCGGATGCGCGCGCCTTCTCGAAGCGCTCGGAGTGCGTGATGCCGCGTCCGGCGGTCATCCAGTTCACCTCCCCGGGACGGATCGCCTGCTTGGAGCCGACGCTGTCACGGTGCATGATCTCTCCGGAGAACAGGTAGGTGACGGTCGACAGGCCGACGTGCGGATGCGGGCGCACGTCGGCGCTGCGGGCGAGTCCCGGTGCGAAGTCGATCGGGCCCATGTGGTCGAGGAAGATGAACGGCCCCACCATGCGGCGCTTGGCGAAGGGCAGCACGCGACCGACCGGGAAGCCGCCGATGTCGCGCTCGCGCCGGTCGATGACGAGGTCGATCATGCCGCGGTCATCATGACGGGAGCGTGGTCGCTGGTCCCCACGTCGGCGAGCACCGTGCAGCTCGACGCCCTGGACGCGATGGAAGGCGAGGCGAGGACGTAGTCGATGCGCCAGCCGATGTTCCGCTGCCGCATGTTGCGCCACGGCGCCCACCAGGTGAAGAGATCCGACGCCTCCGGGTGCAGCGCCCGCGTGACGTCGACCAGGCGGTCGCCGAGGATCCGCTCGAAGAGGTCGCGTTCCTCCTCGCGCTGGCCGATCACGCCCGGCTTGACCTCCTTCGGGTGCAGGTCCATGTCGCTTCGCGTGACGTTCATGTCGCCGCACAGCACAAGGTCGCGGCCTTCGCGCGCGAGCTGCCTCGTCCAGTCGGCGAGCCGCACCAGGAACTGCAGCTTCGCCTCGTAGTCCTTGCCGCCGTTCGGCACGTAGACGGACGCGAGCACGAGCTTCCCGACCTCGGCCTGGACGATGCGCGACTCCATGTCGAATTCGGGGTGGCTGAACACGGGCGCGGCGCTGAAGAGGCCCTTTCTCACGTGTAGCGCCACGCCCGAATAGGCGCGCAGGCCGTGCCAGTAGGTGTCGTAGCCCTCGAGCCCGGGCTGTTCGGGGATCTGCGACGCTTCCGCCTTCAGTTCCTGCAGGCACACAACGTCTGGCCGGTCGCGCGCCAGCCATTCGGCGAACTGCTTCTCCCGCGCGCGGAAGCCGTTGACGTTCCAGGTGGCAACCTTCATGTTTTGTAAGTGCCGGTTTACCTTACCAAGCTAGCATGTCACCCATTCGGGTGATGCGCCATTCACACCGAGGCTGGAAGATTCAAGTAGCGAATCCAGAGGCTATTATCTTCCTAGCCCAGAGGGAGGCTCGCAATGGACGTATCCGCTTGGTTCGGACGGTCGTTGCTCGCCATTGTCACCTTGGTCTCGTTCGCCCCCGCAATCCTGCTCGCCGCGCCGGACGAAACGCACGCTTCTGAGCTGGGACCCGCGCGTCTCCAGTTGTCGTTTATCAGCCCGGTACAGCTCGTATCGGAAAGCAGGGACGTTACAGGTCTGAGGCTCACTCTGCTCTACGGGAAGAACGCCGACGTTTCCGCTCTCGATATCGCGGGGGGCGGCACCTACTCAGTGACGTTCGCCGGGGTTCAGCTTGCATCTTTGAATTGGGTTAAGGACCAAGCGACCGGGGTCCAGCTTGCATTCTTCAACATGGTCGAAGGTAAGACGAGCGGAGTGCAGCTTGCCATGCTTGGGAATGCGACCAAGGGCCAGGCAACCGGCGTGCAGGCTGGTTTGGCCGTAAACGGCGCAGAACGGATTTTCGGAGCGCAGATCGGCGGCGTGATCATGAACGCCGCCCGCGGCGGTGGGACGGGCTTGCAGGTCGGGATCTCCAACTTCGCAGGCGGCAACTTCACTGGCGTTCAAATCGGATTGATAGGAAACGCCTCCCGGTCCAACTGGGCGACTCTGAACGTCACGGGCGTCCAGATCGGCGCGCTCAACCTCGTGAACGGGAGCGTCACCGGCCTTCAGGTCGGCGCATTGAACGGCGTGGGCATCAAAGAGGGGAAGTTCACTGGCGTTCAAATCGGCGCGTTGAATCTCGCGGGCGACTGCGCGGGCCTTCAGATCGGAGTCTTCAACAGCTGCAAGGACCTGCGCGGCGTGCAGGTCGGCCTGATCAACCATATAGCGGAAGGGACCGTGAAATGGCTCCCGATCGTAAACGCAAAGTTCTGACCGTCTTACGAGTGGCCTTTAGGAAATAGCATGAGAACGGTCAATGTCTACCAGTACCGCATCAAAGACCCCGGTACAGGGCGACGGTTCCGATCAGCTCACGCCAGATCGTGCACGGACGGCCGAAGCGTCCCGAAGGTGGGAACGGCGGGCCGTTTCTGGGAAGTCCTCTTGAGGTGGGAGCATCGATGTCGTCTGAGAAGATTCAAATCTACCTCGACGGCTGGAAGGCGGGTACATCCTAGAAGCGAGGTCGGTCATGAGACGCCTGCATTCGTTCCTATTGTTATGCACCGTCCCGGTCATATGTAGCTGTGGGGCTATGCAACGCGGGTATTTCGGCGCGGGCGTTGCTCACGCGAACACCGGGTTTTCGTCCTGCGTATATCTAACCGAGTGCAGTGTTTCAGGAACGCGTAGAGGGGAAAAGGTCTCCGGCGGTATTCGGACCAATGATCCAAAGGTCGCGTTCGAGGGGAGCATTGCAGACTTGGGCACGATCAGCAAGAACTGGACTGATGTCGATCTAAGCGCGCATAGCGATACCAAGCGTGTGGTAGTCGCGTTAGGGCACTTAGTCGGAACCGTTCCAATCACAGAACAGTTCGGTGTGTTAGGTCGAATCGGGGCCGGGCTTGGGCACCGCGATATCGTCACCGGTCTTGGAACAGGCGTGAAATATGATCTCAGCCAGAAAGCCGGAGTATGGGTTGAATACGAGCGGTATTTCAATTTCACAGAAGGACCTTCGTTTCACACCGATCTGTTTTCGGCCAGTATGGTCTGGTATTTCCGATAATAGACTGGTGTGTAGTCACCGCCAGTCGCAATAACCACCGCTATTGGTGGCCGCTACGGGTGAAAAGGCCGCTCCCGATCCTTCGAGAGGCGTGAAATCCCAACACCGACACCCATACCGACACTTGCCCCGCTATTGCCTGACGCGGGCAGCTACGCTTTGACGTGGGAGTCTAGAGGGAGACGGAGGGGAATCTGCGGAGCCTGATACGGACTGAAACACCCTGAATGGCTGTCTACGTTCCAGGTGGCGATTTTCATTCCGGACGAATCGGAACGGATTTTTCGCTATCATCGCGCCATGTCGAAGCTGAGCCTCACCATCGCGACCACCGACTACGACCACTTCCGCGACTTCAGGACGGGCGAGGTCCGCGCCGAGGGCGTCGACCACAACTGGCTCACGCTCGGCCACCACGAGTGCTTCGCCCGCTTCACCGCCAACCGCGAGTTCGACCTGTCGGAGCTGTCGTTCGCCAAGTTTGCCGCGCAAGTGACTCGCGAGAACAGCGACATCATCGGCCTGCCGGTGGTGTGCTCCC
>DASSQD010000032.1:0-3968 GCA_035702665.1 Burkholderiales bacterium | reverse complement strand
CATGGGAGTGATCGCGCTGCCGTTCTGGCGCCACCTTGCCCCGTACCAGCAGAACCGCCTGCTCGCGTTTCTGAACCCCGAGGTCGATCCACGTGCGACAGGCTGGCACATCATCCAGTCGAAGGTCGCGATCGGGTCGGGCGGCTGGTTCGGCAAGGGATTCACCCTTGGGACACAGAAGCGGCTCGCGTTCCTGCCCGCGCAGCACACCGATTTCATCTTTCCGATCGTCGGCGAGGAGCTGGGGTTTGCCGGCGTGGTCGTGGCGCTCGCGCTGTTTACCTCACTGCTCCTGATTCTGCTGCGCGTGGCGCGGCGGGCGACCGATCCGTTCTCGAGCTTCTGCGTATTCGGCATCGCGAGTTTGTTCTTTGCCCACATCCTGGAAAACGTGGGAATGGCGGTGAACCTCCTGCCGGTGACCGGCATTCCCTTGCCGTTCTTTTCGTATGGCGGATCGTTCCTGCTCACCTGCTGTCTGTGTATCGGCATCGTGGTGCGGGTCGCGTGGGAGTCGCGCCAGTCTGGCTATGGCGACCTGGGGCAATGAGTTACCGCGCAAGGGCTAGCGCCCCCGGGAATGGTCGGCGAAATTGTGCCCGTCCGCACCCAGACTCCGTGAATGGCTTGGTTCAAAAAAGAACGTAAGCCCCGCACGACCTCCGAGCGCGTAAAGCTGGAGATCCCGGCCGACGCGTGGGAGAAGTGTGAGGAATGTGGGCATATCGACATCAAGGAGCGGTTCGTCCGCGCCTTGAACGTATGCCCTAACTGCGGTGCGCACCGGCGGATCAGCGCTCAGGAATACATCGACCTCCTGGTCGATGAAGGGTCGTGGCACGAGCTCGACGAGAAGCTCCGTTCCGCCGACCCGCTGCGGTTCGAGAACTACCGCGAGCGCATGCAGGCGGCCATCAAGAAGGCGGGTCCACTCGAGGCGATTCGCACCGGCTTCGCCCGGCTGGACGGTCTCCCGATCAACCTCGGTGTCATGGATTTCGCGTTCATGGGCGGCTCGATGGGGTCGGTGGTGGGCGAGAAGGTGGCGCGCCTGGCGCGCCGCTCGATCGACCGGCACGCCCCGCTGATCATCGTGGCGGCATCGGGGGGCGCCCGGATGCAGGAGGGGGTGCTGTCGCTGATGCAGATGGCCAAGACCTCGGTCGTCATCGCGGAGTTGGCGTCGCACGGCGTTCCCTTCGTGTCGATCCTCAGCAATCCGACGACCGGCGGTGTCTCCGCGTCGTACGCGATGCAGGGCGACGTGATCCTGGCCGAACCGGGCGCGGTGGTCGGATTCGCGGGGCCGCGGGTGATCAAGCAGACGATCGGCCAGGATCTGCCGCAGGGATTCCAGACCTCCGAGTTCCTCCTGGAGCACGGGATGATCGACGCGGTTGTTCCTCGCAGCGAGCTGCGCGAAACGACGGCGCAGCTGCTCCGACATATGGCCGGCCGAGCGCCGGTGGAGGCCGGCGACTGAGCCGGTGGTCCTTCCGGGACGCCTGCCGCTATCTCTTTCCCCGACAAGCCGGCCGGATCAAATGGAGCCTCGAGCCCACCCTGGCGCTGCTCGAGGCGATCGGCCATCCCGAACGGCAATTCCCTTCGATTCACGTGGCGGGGACCAACGGCAAGGGCTCGACCTGCGCCTTCCTGAGCGCCGCGCTGCGCGCGCGCGGGTATCGCGTCGGCCTGTACACCTCCCCGCACCTCGTGGATGTGCGCGAGCGCGTGCTCGTCAACGGCGAACCGATGAGCGAGACGGCGTTCGCCGAGTGGACGGCCTTACTCGAGCCGCACATCGAGCGGAGCGAGGCGAGTTTTTTCGAAGCGATGACGGCGATTGGCTTCGCCGACCTCGCCTCGCGTGACGTGGATATCGCCGTGATCGAAGTCGGCCTCGGAGGCCGGCTCGACAGCACCAACGTGGTCACGCCGCTCGTCAGCGTCGTGACCAAGATCGCGCTCGAGCATACCGAATATTTGGGCCACGAGCTGGCGGCGATCGCCGTCGAGAAGGCGGGCATCGCGAAGCCCGGCGTCCCGTTCGTGACGGGAGAGCAAGACCCGGAGGTGCGCCAGGTCCTGATCGAGGAAGCCGAACGCCGCGGCGCGCATCCGATCATCCGGGTGGCGCCCCAGGCGGCCCCGGAGGGGTTCACCCTCGGGCTGCGCGGGTCGCACCAGTGGTTCAACGCCTGGGTCGCGCTCGGGGCGCTCAACGCGCTGGCGCCGCCGTTCGGGCCATTCGGACCCTGGGTACCGCCGAGTTTCGAGACCGCCTACATGCCGGGCCGGTTCGACGTGCGCGGGCGCTGGATCTTCGACGTCGCCCACAACCCCGACGGGATGAACGTACTGGTGGCGGCGTTGCGCGAATTCGGACCACCGCGTCCGCTGCACGCCCTCGTCGGCATCCGCAACGACAAGGATTGGCGGGCGATGCTCGACGCGCTCGCCCCAGTCGTCGACCGACTGGTGCTGACCGTCGCACCATCCATTCCGGGGCATCAACGCTGGCAGGTGAGCGACTTCGGCGACCAGGGCCTCGCCGCGGCTGGGATTCGCTTCGAGCCGGAGTTCGACCGCGCCCTCGCCGAGATCCAGGACGGAGCGCGCACGGTGCTCGTCACCGGGTCATTTCACACCGTCGGTGACGCGATGGCGCGCTTGCCCGGGTTCGCGCCGCTCGGCTAAATTGTTGTGATGCAAGGGAAAGCGCTTCCCGGCTTTCGCGAGTTCTACCCCGACGACTTAGGCCTTCGCAACCACATCTTCGCCATCTGGCGCAGCGTCGCTGCACGGTACGGATTCGAGGAGTACGATGGGCCGCCCCTCGAGCCCCTGGAGCTGTACACCCAGAAGAGCGGGGCCGAGATCGTCGCCCAGCTGTACGCCTTCACGGACAAGGGTGAGCGGGAGGTGGCGCTGCGGCCCGAGATGACCCCGACGCTGGCGCGCATGGTCGGGGCCCGTGCTCAGGCCCTGAAGAAGCCGATCCGGTGGTTCGCGATGCCCCAGTTGTTCCGCTACGAGCGGCAGCAGCGGGGGCGGCTTCGAGAACATTTCCAACTCAACATGGACATCATCGGCGAGGCCGGCGCGCTCGCCGACGCCGAGCTGATCGCCGCTGCCATCGATGTGCTGCGCGCCTGCGGCCTCTCCGCCCGGGAAGTGCGGGCGCGCATGTCGGATCGTCGCGTTCTGCAAGCGCTGCTGGCGGGCGTGGGAGTCGCCGCGAACCAGTTCGACGCGGCCTACGCGGCCATTGATCGCAGTGAGCGTGTCCCGAAGGTGGCGCTGGCTGAAGGGCTACAGGCGGCGGGGTGCTCGCCGCAGACCATCGACGGCATCTTCCGCGTCGCGGAGCTGAAAGGGCTCGGCCCCGTCACCGCGGAGCTCGACCGCATCGGCAAAGCCGAGATCGGGGCGCCACTCGTGGAAGTACACGAGGCGCTCGTGGCGATGGGTTTGGGCGACTTCGTCGACGTCGATCTGACGATCGTGCGGGGCCTCGCCTACTACACGGGGACGGTGTTCGAGCTATTCGATGCTTCGAAAGCGCTGCGCGCCATCTGCGGTGGGGGGCGCTACGACGGCCTGCTGAAGGCGCTGGGCGGCATCGACCTTCCGGCGCTGGGATTCGGCATGGGCGACGTTGTGCTGGGAGAGCTGCTGAAGGAGCACGGTATCGCACCCAGGCAGGCATCGCGCCTCGATGCATTTCTGATTTCCGTCGGGGTCGACGATTATCCGGCCGTGCTGAAGCTGGCGCACGAGCTGCGTGACGCCGGGCTCGCGGTCGAATACAGCCTCAAGCCGCAGGCGGTGCGCAAGCAGCTGGAGCTGGCCGCGGCGCGCGCCGTACCGCGGGCCGTCATCATCGGGCCGGACGAGCGCAAAGCGGGCACGGCGGTGGTGCGAGATCTCGTGGAAGGCGTGGAGCGCGTCGTGCCGATCGCGAC
>DASSQD010000031.1:0-2749 GCA_035702665.1 Burkholderiales bacterium | reverse complement strand
TGCAGATCGCCGATATCCAGACATATGAACCGGACACGACCAATGTCGGCCCGGGCACGACCGGCGTGCAGCTCGTGCAGCTGGCCGGAGCCCGGACCGTCCTCGCCGTCCCGATGGTGAAGGAGAGCGAACTGGTTGGCGGCGTCGTCATCTACCGCCAGGAGGTTCTGCCGTTCACCGACAAGCAGATTGAGCTGGTCAAGAATTTCGCCGCGCAGGCCGTCATCGCCGTCGAGAACACGCGCCTGCTCAACGAGCTGCGTGAATCGCTGCAGCAGCAGACTGCCACCGCCGATGTGCTCAGGATCATCAGCCGGTCCACGTTTGACCTGCAGGCCGTGCTGGACACGCTGGTTCAATCCGCCGCGCGGCTTTGCGAAGCCGAGATGGTGACGATCGCGCGCCAGAAGGGTCCCGACTACCAGCATGTCGCCTTCCACGGATATCCGCCCGAGTTCCGGCGGTACATGGAACGCGCCGAGGTCAAGCTGGATCAGGGAAGCATTATCGGTCGCGCCATCGCGGCGTGCGCGCCTGTTCAGATCACGGATGTCCTGAATGATCCCGGTTACTCCATGACCGAGGCCCAGCGGCTTGGCGGTTACCGGACGCTGGCCTGCGTGCCCATGATGCGCGAAGGGATTCCGACCGGCGTGTTCACCATGATTCGTACCACTGTCAGCCCCTTCACCGAGAAACAGATCGAGCTGGCGTCGATTTTCGCCGACCAGGCCGCGATCGCCATAGAGAACGTCCGCCTGTTTGAGAGCGTGGAGGCGCGCACCCGCGAGCTGGCCGCTTCGCTTGAGGACCTGCGCGCCACGCAGGACCGCCTGGTGCAGACCCAGAAGCTCGCCTCCCTCGGCCAGCTCACCGCCGGTATCGCGCACGAGATCAAGAACCCGCTCAATTTCGTCAACAATTTCTCGACGATCTCGAGCGAGCTGGTCGATGAGCTGCAGGATTCCCTCAAGGGTCTGGCGGCCGACGACAAAACGCGCAAGCAGATCGACGAGCTCACGGAGATGCTGCGCGGCAACCTCGACAAGGTCGTCCAGCACGGCAAGCGCGCGGACTCGATCGTCAAGAACATGCTGCTGCACTCGCGCGAGGGCTCGGGCGAGCACCGCCTCGTCGATGTCAATGCGCTGGTCGAGGAGAGCCTCAACCTCGCCTATCACGGCGCGCGCGCCGAGAAGCAGGGCTTCAACATCACGCTCGAGCGTTCGCTCGATCCCGCCGCCGGCGAGGCCGACGTCTTCCCGCAGGACATCACGCGGGTGCTGCTCAACCTGATCTCGAACGGCTTCTACGCGGCCGTCCGGCGCAAGGCGCAGGACGGCGACGGATTCGAGCCGACCCTGGTCGCCGCGACGAAAAATCTCGGCGATCGCGTGGAGATCCGCATCCGCGACAACGGCGCCGGCATCCCGCCCAGGGTGCGGGAGAAGATGTTCAATCCCTTCTTCACCACCAAGCCGGCCGGCGAAGGCACCGGGCTTGGCCTCTCCATCAGCCACGACATCGTGGTCAAGCAGCATGCCGGCTCGATAGAGGTCGACACCGAGCCCGGCGCCTTCACTGAGATCCGCGTCGTCCTGCCGCGCAAGGGCGCGTTCCCGGGGTGAGAAAGCTGCAACACATTCCGCTCATTCCCGCGAAAGCGGGAATCCAGGGACACAAAACAGACGCTGCGATTAGTCGCCCTGGATCCCCGCTTTCCGCCTTCGCGCTCCGCGCTACGGCGGACTCAAACCCGCCGAAGCTCGCGTAGCGAGCGTAGGGCGGGTCGCGGGGGTGAGCGGTAGAAAGGAAGCGCGACCCGCTTGTGCGGGGCTACGCAATCTTCACGTACTCGAAGTCGCCCGGCTTGTTGTCGATGCCGACCTTGGGCGCGGCGATCCAGCTCGCGAATTTTCCCGGCTCCGTCTCCGGCTGCATCAGGCTCTCGATGAAATCCTTGTCACCGTCCGACGGCAAGAAGTCGCTGCGGTGCTTCTCCCATTGCGCGTCGCTCATCACATGGCCGGACACATCCGCCTTGATCGAGGAGAACTCGCCGATATGCCGGTGGAACGCCACGTGCGGCAGCCTGATCTCGAACGGAATGCCGAAGCCATCGATCACCTTGTTCCAGCGCCCGACGCCGGCATTGCAGTCGACGACATAGTCGTCGCGCAGCCGCATGTTGAGCGCCGAGAGCGCCGGCGCATCCTCGTTCTTGATCTGCCCGTCGATCAGGCGCAGCACCGGATAGGTGCCGCTCTCGAGCTGATGGTCGTCCTTGAGCCGGTCTTCGCGGTAACGGCCCTTGAGGCCCGCGTGGAAGGCGTTCGCCGCGTTGGTCGAGATCTCGTTGCCGAACAGATCGAGCGTCAGCGAGAAATGCAGGTTCGCCTTCTTCTGGATGGTCGGCAGGTCGATGACGCCGAGCTTGCGCACCTTCTCGATCTCGTTCGGATCGTTGATGCCGGCCTCCTTCATAGCCTCGCAGGTCCGCTGGATGACGCGGGTGACGCCGGTCTCGCCGACGAACATGTGGTGCGCCTCCTCGGTGAGCATGAAGCGGCAGGTGCGCGACAGCGGATCGAAGCCCGACTGCGCCAGTGCCTCGAGCTGCATCTTGCCGTCGCGGTCGGTGAAATAGGTGAACATGAAGAATGACAGCCAGTCCGGCGTCTTCTCGTTGAAGGCGCCGAGCATGCGCGGCGTGTCGGGATCGCCCGAGCGGCGCTGCAGCAGCGCCTCG
>DASSQD010000030.1:0-73803 GCA_035702665.1 Burkholderiales bacterium | reverse complement strand
GCCGCCGTGATCAGTTTCTCTATCACACGCCGAGATGCCGGTGCCACAGCTCGCGGTCGGCGGCGAGCTCGCGCGAGGAGCCCCGCCAGGCGACGCGCCCGCGCGACAGGATGGTGTGCCGGTCGGCGACCTCGACCAGGCGCTCGACGTACTTGTCGATCACGAGAATCGTCTGTCCCGCACCTTTCAGCGCCGCCAGGCACTTCCAGATCTCCTCGCGGATGAGAGGCGCGAGGCCTTCGGTGGCCTCGTCGAGGATCAGCAGGTGCGGGTTGGTCATGAGGGCGCGCCCGATCGCGAGCATCTGCTGCTCGCCGCCCGAGAGCTGGTTGCCGAGGTTGTCCACGCGCTCGCGCAGGCCCGGGAAGAACGCAAACACCTTGTCGAGCGTCCACGGATCGGCCGCTCCGCTGCGGTTCGCGGCGAAGGCGACGAGATTCTCGCGCACCGTGAGGTTGGGGAAGATCTGCCGGCCTTCGGGAACGAGCGCGAGCCCCAGGCGCGCGACGCGGTCGGGGCGCAGCCGCTCGATGCGTCGCCCGAGGAAGCGGATCGCCCCGGCGCGGGCGGGAGTGAGTCCCAGGATCGAGCGCACGGTCGTCGTCTTGCCCATGCCGTTGCGGCCGAGGAGCGTCGCCACCTCGCCGGCGCGGATCTCGAGTCCCACGCCGAACAACACCTGGCTCGCGCCGTAGGCGGTGTCGAGGTTCTCGATTTCCAGCAGCCCGCTCATGCCCCGGCGCCTTCCCCGAGGTAGGCTCGCCTGACCTCGGCGTGGCTGCGGATCGCCTCGGGAACGCCGGTCGCGATCACGCGGCCGGAGACGAGCACCGAGATGCGGTCGGCCAGCCGGAACACCGCGTCCATGTCGTGCTCGACCAGGAGCACGGCGACCTGCGCGCGGATGCGCTCGATGAGCGCGACCATGGCCTGCGATTCCTCCGGCCCCATTCCGGCCGTCGGCTCGTCGAGGAGCAGCAGCCGCGGCCGCGTGGCGAGCGCCAGACCGACCTCGAGCGCGCGCTGCTCGCCGTGGGCCAGGGTCGCGGCGACCGCGTCTTCGCGCCCGGCGAGGCCGACCTCCGCGGCGATCGCGCGCGCCTCGTCGGCGAGCGCCGATTCGGACGCGACCGGACGCCAGAAGGAGAAGCTCGACCCGCTCCGCGCCTGCACCGCGAGCGCGAGGTTGTCGAGCACGGGCAGCCGCCCGAAGATGCTCGTGATCTGGTAGCTGCGCGCCAGCCCCGCGCGCACCCGCTCGTGCTGGGCTGCGCGCGTGACGTCGGCGCCCTCGAACACGACGGCTCCGCTGTCGCAGCTCAGGTCGCCGGCGATCTGCGCGATGAGCGTGGTCTTGCCGGCCCCGTTCGGACCGATGAGCGCGTGCACCTCGCCCGGCCTCACGTCCAGGGTGACTCCGTCGGTCGCAACGATGCCGCCGAAATGCTTGGACACGCTCCGCAGCTCAAGCACGCGGCCTCCGCGCAAAAGCGCCGGCGATCCCCTGGGGCGCGAACAGCACGATCGCGAGCAGCACGGCGCCCACGCCCAGGCTCGCGTGCTGCTGATAGTCCGGCAGCCAGGCCGCGAGCCAGTCGATGCGGTGGTTCGCGATCAGATCCTCGAGCCCGAGGAAGGCCGCGGCGCCGACCGTCCCGCCCCAGAGCCGGCCGACGCCGCCGAGGATCACCATCACCATCAGCGTGCCCGACTGCGTCCAGTGCAGCACGTTCGGGTTGACGTACTTGCCGTGGCTCGCGAGCAGCACGCCCGCGAGGCCCCCCACGGCGCCCGCGACGACGAAGCAGGCGAGCTTGTAGCGGTACACGGGAAAGCCGATGGCCTCGGCGCGCGCCTCGTTCTCGCGGATCGCCTCGATCACGCGCCCGAAGCGCGAGTCCGCGAGCCGATGCAGGCCGTAGACCGCGCCCGCGAGCGCGGCGAGCGCGACGTAGTAGAACACGACGTCGCTGCCGAGATCGACGGGAAGGCCCGTCGACGCGCGCGCAGGCAGGCTCAGGCCTTCGTCGCCGCCGTAGGCCTTCATCGAGTTGACGAGGAAGAACACGATCTGCGCGAAGGCGAGCGTGATCATGATGAAGTACACCCCGCGCGTGCGCAGCGACACCGCGCCGATGACGAGCGCGGCGAGCGCGGAGGCGGCGACGGCGGCGGGCCAGCCAATCCAGGCGCTCGCCACGCCTTCGGCGAGGAAAATACTGGAGACGTAGGCGCCCGTGCCGACGAAGGCGGCGTGGCCGAAGGAGATCATGCCGCCGTAGCCGAGGACGAGGTTGAGGCTGGTCGCGGCGAGCGCGTAGACGAAGATGCGGCTGGCGAACGAGAGGTAGTAAGGCTCCTGCACCGCGAGCGGAAAGGCGAGCGCGAGGACGAGGACCGCGAGCGGCGCGTAGCGCTGCATCATCCCCTCGCGGGAAACAGGCCCCGCGGCCTGAAATAGAGCACCGCGACCATCAGCAGGTAGGCGAGCACCGAGGCGATCGCCGGACCGGCGGCGCTCGCGACCCGCGGCTGGAAGAACAGGCCGAAGAGCAGCGGCAGGAACGCACGGCCGATCGTGTCCACCAGCCCGACCAGCACCGCGCCCGCCAGCGCGCCGCGGATCGACCCGATTCCGCCGATGACGACGACGACGAAGGCGAGGATGAGGATGTTCTCGCCCATGCCGACCTGCACCGCGAGCAGCGGCCCGAGCAACGCGCCCGCCACGGCGCACAGCCCCGCGCCGACGCCGAAGAGCAGGGTGAACAGCAGCCGGATGTCCACGCCCATCGCGAGCGCCATCTCGCGGTTGGACGCGCCCGCGCGCACCAGCATGCCGATGCGCGTGCGCGCGACGAGCAGGTAGAGCAGGCCGGCGACGGCGGCGCCGACTCCGATGATGAGCAGCCGGTACGCCGGGTAAACCATTCCCGGAAGCAGCTGCACCGGCCCCGAGAGCGCCGCCGGCATCGGCAGCGGCAGGTCGGTTCCCCACACGATGCGCACCGCCTCGTTCAGGATCAGGATCAGCGCGAAGGTGGCGAGCACCTGCGACAGGTGATCGCGGGCGTAGAGCGTGCGCAGCACCGAGACCTCGATCAGCATCCCGGCGAGCGCGGTGGCGGGGACCGCGAGCAGCACGCCGAGCGCGAACGAGCCGGTCGCCTGCACCAGCGCCGCGGCGAGGAACGCGCCCAGCATGTAGAGCGAGCCGTGCGCCAGGTTGATCATGTCCATGATGCCGAACACGAGCGTGAGGCCCGCGGCGAGCAGGAACAGCATCAGGCCGAACTGGAGGCCGTTCAGGAGCTGCTCGAGGATCAGAACCCAGGACATGGTCAAACAAAAAGGGGCGAAGCCAGAGCCCCGCCCCTCGCCGGTGGCGGAATCGCTCCTACCGCATCGGGCAGTCCTGCACGTAGGCGTCGCCGCGATCCTTGAAGATCGTGCCTATCGTCTTGTTGACGAGGCGCCCTTGCGCGTCCTTCCCCACGACCCGCAGGTAGTAGTTCTGGATCGGATACTGGTTGCGGTTGAACTTGAACGATCCGCGCACCGACTGGAATTTCGCCGCCTTGAGCGCCTTGCGCACGCCTTCCGTATCCTCGATCCTGCCTTTCACCCCGCGCACCGCCGAGTCGATGAGCAGCGCGGTGTCGTAGCCCTGCGAGGCGTAGACCGTCGGAAGGCGCCTGTACTCCTGCTCGAACGCCGCGACGAATTTCCTGTTCGCCGCGTTGTCGAGATCGAGCGCCCAGTGCGCCGCGTCGAAGGTGCCGAGCATGGGATCGCCCACCGCGCGGATGATGTCCTGGTCGGAGGAGAATCCGGGGGTGATGAGCTGGATGTCCTTCGACAGGCCCGCGGCGACGAACTGCTTGATGAAATTGATCCCCATCCCGCCGGGCAGGAAGATGTACATGGCCTCGGGCCCGGCCGCGCGCACCTGCGCGAGCTCCGCCGAGTAGTCGAGCTGCCCGAGCTGGGTATACACCTCGCCCACCACGCGCCCTTTGTAGAAGCGCTTGAAGCCTTCGAGCGAGTCCTTCCCCGCCTGGTAGTTCGGCGCGATCATATAGACGGACTTGTAGCCCTTGTCGGTCGCGTGCTGGCCGGCGGCCTCGTGGTAGGCATCGTTGGGCCAGGACGCGACGAAGAAATACGGGTTGCACTGCTTGCCCGCGAGCGGCGAAGGCGCGGCGTTCGGGCTCACGTAGATGACCTTGTTCTCGAACGCGACCGGCACCGACGCGAGCATGATGTTCGAGAACACGAAGCCGGTGAGGAAGTTAACCTTGTCGAGCTTCACGTCCTTTTCGGCGAGCTGGCGGCCGACGTCGGGCTTGAACTGGTCGTCGCCGATCAGCACCTCGGCGGGAAGGCCGCCCAGCTTGCCGCCGTTCAGCTTCACCGCGAGCATGAATGCGTCGCGGATGTCGACGCCCAGCGCCGCGCTCGGCCCCGAGAGCGTGCTGATGAAGCCGATCTTGACCTTGTCGGCCGCGAGCGAGGGGATGGCGACGGCGGAGATGACGACGAGCGCTAGGGCGAGCAAAGGTTTTTTCATGATTTCCCCTCCGGCGGAAAGGCAGACCTTATGTGCGCGGAAAGGAGAAGTCAAGCCGGCGCGGGCAGTGGATAATGCCGGTACGGAAGCCTACGCTCCACGAGGAAAGGGGACGCGATGAGCAAAGCCGATCTGGCCGGCTACCGGCCCGCGCACTTCCGCTGGCGCGCCGAGGAGCGGGTCGGCCTGATCACGCTCGACCGGCCGGAGAAGAAGAATCCGCTCACCTTCGATTCGTACGCCGAGCTGCGCGACCTGTTCCGCGCCCTGGCCGCCGCGCGCGACGTCCGGGCCGTGGTCATCACCGGCGCGGGCGGCAATTTCTGCTCCGGCGGCGACGTGCACGAGATCATCGGGCCGCTGACCCGGATGAAGCCTGCGCAGCTGCTCGAGTTCACGCGCATGACCGGCGACCTCGTCAAGGCGATGCGCGCCTGCCCGCAGCCGGTCGTCGCCGCGGTCGACGGCGTGTGCGCCGGGGCCGGCGCGATCCTCGCGCTCTTCTCCGACCTGCGCTACGGCACGCGCGGAGCGAAGGTCGCGTTCCTGTTCACGCGCGTCGGCCTCGCCGGCTGCGACATGGGCGCCTGCGCCATGTTGCCGCGCGTGATCGGCCAGGGGCGCGCGGCCGAGCTCCTGTATACGGGGAGGGCGATGTCGGGAGAGGAAGGCCTCGCGTGGGGCTTCTTCAACGCGCTCGCCGAGCCCGACCGGGTGCTGGCACAGGCGCTCGGCGCGGCGCAGCAGCTCGCCTCCGGGCCGACCCTCGCGCACGCGATGACCAAGAAGATGCTCCACGAGGAATGGGCGGTCGACCTCGACCGCGCGGTCGACATGGAGGCCGAGGCGCAGGCGCACTGCATGCGGACGAAGGACTTCCACCGCGCCTACGAGGCGTTCGCGGCGAAGAAGAAGCCGGTTTTCGAGGGAGATTAGCGCCTCGCATGGACCGCTTCGCGCACCTCGAGTGGCCGTTTTTCGAGCCGCGGCACGCCGCGCTCGCGCGCAAGGCGGAGGAATGGGCCGCCGCGCATCTCGCCTACGCGCACGACGGCGATGAAGACGCGGTGTGCCGGCGCCTGGTGACGGACCTCGGCGCCGCGGGCTTCCTCGCGCACTGCGCGCCCGAGGACTCGCGCTTCGACGTGCGCTCGCTCGCGCTCCTCCGCGAGGTGTTCGCCTTCCACTCGGGCCTCGCCGATTTCGCGCTCACCATGCAGGGCCTGGGCAGCGGACCGGTCGCGCTCGCCGGGAGCGAGTCGCAGAAGCGCCGCTACGTGGCGCGCGCGGCGAAGGGAGAGGCGATCGCGGCCTTCGCCCTGTCCGAGCCCGACGCGGGGTCGGACGCCGCCGCGCTGTCGACGCGCGCGAGGCGCGACGGCGCGCACTACGTGCTCGACGGCGCCAAGACCTGGATCTCGAACGGCGGCATCGCGGATTTCTACGTCGTGTTCGCGCGCACCGGGAGCGACCCCGGAACGAAGGGCATCTCGGCCTTCGTCGTCGACGCCGACGCGCCCGGGCTCTCGATCGCCGAGCGCATCGAGATCGTCGCGCCGCATCCGATGGCGAGCCTGCGCTTCTCCGGCTGCCGCGTGCCGGCGGCGAACCTGCTGGGCGGGGAGGGCGAGGGATTCAAGCTCGCGATGCGAACGCTCGACATCTTCCGCACCGGCGTCGCGGCCGCGGCGCTGGGCTTCGCGCGGCGCGCGCTCGCCGAGGCGCTGTCGCGCGCGAGGGAGCGGAAGATGTTCGGCCAGCCGCTCGCCGACTTCCAGACGACCCAGGGCAAGCTCGCCGACATGGCGACCGGGATCGAGGCCGCCGCCCTCCTCGCCTACCGCGCCGCGTGGACGCGCGACGTGAAGGAGCGGCGCGTGACCCGCGAGGCGGCGATGGCCAAGATGCACGCGACCGAGACCGCGCAAGGCGTGGTCGACGCCGCGGTGCAGATCTGCGGCGGCCTCGGCGTGAAGCGCGGCCACCCGGTGGAGCGCCTCTACCGGGAAGTGCGCGCGCTGCGCATCTACGAGGGCGCGACCGAGGTGCAGAAGCTGATCATCGCGCGCGAACTGCTCAAGGAGCCATCGTGAACATCCTGCAACCGCCGTCGTGGTCGAAGCCGCGCGGCTATTCCAACGCCATCGCCGTGAAGGGCGGCACCACCGTCTACATCGCCGGCCAGGTCGGATGGAAGGACGGCGCCTGGGAGGCGAAGGACTTCGCCGGCCAGTTCCGCCAGGCTCTGAAGAACGTTCTCGAAGCGCTCGCCCAGGCGAAAGGCAAGCCCGAGCACCTCGTGCGGCTCACCTGGTACGTGGTCGACCGCGACGAATATCTCGCCTCGCTCAAGGCGGTCGGCGAGGCCTACCGCGAGCTGATGGGCAGGCACTACCCGACGATGAGCGTGGTGCAGGTGGGCGCGCTGGTCGAATCCCGGGCGCGCCTCGAGATCGAGGCGACCGCGGTGATTCCCGACTGAGGCGGGGCCGGTGAAGATCAGCATCGTCGGCGGCGGACCGGGCGGGCTGTACTTCGCGCTGCTCGCGAAGAAGCGCTGGCCGCGCTGGGACGTCGAGCTGCACGAGCGCAACCGCGCCGACGACACCTTCGGCTTCGGCGTCGTGTTCTCCGACGCGACGCTCGGGACCTTCCAGGACTACGACGCGCCCTCGTACGAATCGATCCGGCGGAGCTTCGCCTACTGGGACGACGTCGAGGTCGTCTACAAGGGGCACGCGCTGCGCTGCGCGGGCAACGGCTTCTGCGGCTGCTCGCGCGTGACGCTGCTGAAGCTCCTGCAGCAGCGCTGCCGGGAGCTCGGCGTCGCGATGCGCTTCCAGAGCGAGGTGTCCGTCGCGGATTTCAGGGACAGCGACCTCGTGGTCGCCGCGGACGGCATCAACTCGCGCACGCGCGAGACCTACCGCGACCACTTCAAGCCCTCGGTCGACCTGCGGCCGAACAAGTTCGTCTGGCTGGGGTCGGCCCGCCCGCTCGACGCCTTCAAGTACTTCTTCAAGGAGAGCGAGCACGGCATCCTGCTCGCGCACACCTACCAGTACGAGAAGGGCGCGAGCACCTGGATCATCGAGACCAACGCCGACACCTGGGAGCGCTCGGGCTTCGGCAAGATGGACGAGCCCCAGACGCTGCGCGCGCTCGAAGGGCTGTTCGCCGAGGAGCTGGCGGGCCACAAGCTCGTCGCCAACCGCTCGCAGTGGCGCAACTTCCCGAACATCCGCAACGCCACCTGGGTGATGGACAAGGTGGTGCTGGTGGGCGACGCCAAGGCGACCGCGCATTTCTCCATCGGCTCGGGCACCAAGCTCGCGATGGAGGACGCGATCGCGCTGTACGAGTCGCTGCGCAGCGAGGGCGGCGTCAAGGCGGCGCTGGCGCGCTACGACTCGCAGCGCCGCGAGGGCGTCGAGCGCACGCAGCACGCCGCCGACGTGTCGCTCGCCTGGTTCGAGAACATGCGCCGCTACTGGAACATGGACCCGCCGCAGTTCGCCTTCGGGCTCATGTCGCGCTCCAAGCAGATCACCTACGAGAACGTGCGCCTGCGCGACCCGAGGTTCCTCGAGACCGTCTCGCGCTGGTTCGCGGACAAGTTCATCCCGCCGGGGTTCGAGGTGGCGGTGCGCAACCCGCCGCCGCCGATGTTCACGCCGTTCACCCTGCGCGGCATGCGCGTCGAGAATCGCGTGGTGGTGTCGCCCATGGACCAGTACATGGCGGCCGACGGCGTGCCGAACGACTGGCACCTGGTGCATCTGGGCAGCCGCGCGGTCGGCGGCGCGGGCCTGGTGTTCGTCGAGATGACCTGCACTTCGCCCGAGGCGCGCATCTCGCCCGGATGCACGGGGCTGTGGAACGAGACCCAGCGCGACGCGTTCCGGCGCATCGTCGATTTCTGCCACGCGCAGTCGGCGGCGAAGCTGTGCATGCAGCTCGGCCACTCGGGGCGCAAGGGCTCGACCCAGCTCGGCTGGGAGCGCTCCGACCACCCGCTCGATTCGGGCAACTGGCCGCTCGTCGCGCCCTCGCCCCTGCCCTACGGACCGCAATCGCAGGCGCCGCGCGAGATGGCGCGCGCCGACATGGACAGGATCGGCGAGGACTTCGTCCGCTCGGCGAGGTACGCCGACCAGGCGGGGTTCGACATGCTCGAGCTGCACATGGCGCACGGCTACCTGCTCTCGTCGTTCATCTCGCCGCTCACGAACCGGCGCGAGGACGAATACGGCGGGCCGATCGCGAACCGCCTGCGGTGGCCGCTCGAGCTGTTCCGCGCGGTGCGCGCGGTCTGGCCGGAGGAGAAGCCGATGTCGATCCGCATCTCGGCGACCGACTGGGCGCCGGGCGGCCTGTCGGAGGCAGACCTGCTCGCCCTGGCGCGCGCTTTCAAGGACGCCGGCGTCGATCTGATCGACGTCTCGACCGGGCAGGTGGTGCCGAACCAGAAGCCGATCTACGGGCGCATGTACCAGACGCCCTACGCCGACAAGATCAGGAACGAGCTCGGCCTCGCGACCATGGCGGTGGGCAACATCACCAGCGCCGACCAGGTGAACACCATCGTCGTGTCGGGCCGCGCCGACCTCGTCGCGCTCGCGCGCACGCACCTGTCCGATCCCTATTTCACGCTGCACGCGGCCGCGTGGTACCAGCACACCGGCCAGTTCTGGCCCCGGCCCTACTGGCCGGGCCGCGACCAGGCGTACCGCCTCGCGACGACCGAACGCGCCGAATGGACGGCCGGCCGAATCGCCACGCGGCCGCCGAGCCACGAGGCGAAGGACGAGCCCGCGCTCGGTGACGAGAAAAGCGACGGTCCCGGAAAGAAGGCCGCCTAGGTGAGCAGTTCGAGCGCCTTGCGGCCGAGCGCCGAGCCTCCGTCGGCCAGCGTCTCGACCATCTCGAAGTGGTTGAGGCCCTCGCCGACGAGCAGCGGCGTCGGCAGCTTCTCGGCAAGCTCCTTCGACTGGCGGAAGAACTCGGGGCCCTCCTTCCCGCCGCAGGCCACGGTGACGGGGCAGACGATGCGCGAAGCGTGGCGGATCGGCGAGTATTCGCGCTCCAGCCGCTCGTCGAGCCTCACGTAGGCATTCCGGGAGGATAGCCGCACCGGCTCGAGGTCGTACACACCGGAGATGAGCAACGCCGCGTCTAGGAACGACACCCTCGTCAAAGCGCACGCGGACAGGTGCGCGCCGGAGGAATGTCCGATCAGCACGAGGCTCTTTGGCTTGAGTTTTTCGCGAAGGAATTCGAGCGCGCGACAGACCTGGTCCACCATTTCGGGCAGCGTGATCGAGGGAAGCAGGCCGAAGCCGAGCGCCACGTAAGTCGCGCCGGCGCCGAGGAAGGTCCCCGCAGCGAAGGCGCTGGGGCGCTTGCCCATGCGCGCCCAGGCGCCGCCGTGCACGAAGGCGACGATGCGATCACGGCGTCCACCATAGACATCGAGAACCTCCACGGCGCTCGGTCCGTACGCCAGCGTCTCGGGCTCGCCGAACCTCGCCCTCACCGCATCGCTCGCCGCGCCGTACCGCTTGATGATCTCGTCGGCGTTGGGTGCGAAGCTGCGCTGCTCGTACTGCCGGTCGAGCTCGCCTTGAGTGTAGTCGCGGAAGACCTTCAAAAGAGAATCGCGACCCCGTCGATCTCGCCCTCGGAATTGACCAGCTCGACGCGTTTGTGCGCGATGCGGAAGCTCTCGCCCTCGCGCCGCAGCCGGTGCTCGACCAGCGCGCCCCAGACCCGCTGGCGCTCGGCCCGGAACTCGACCAGCGTCAGCGTCGACGCGACCCGGATCTCCCCGTTCTCCTCGGAGAGCACCATCACGTTGCCGACCTGGTGCACGGTGCGCGCGAGCGGCGCGCGCGCGTGCGCGCGCGGGTGGCGCGCCTGCTTCACGCGCAGCTCGAGCAGCGTGCGGTCGTCGTGGATGATCGAGCTGGTCTCGAGCGCTTCCCGCTGCGCGCGCTCCAAGGGCACCCAGTAGGTCGCGTCGTCGGTGAAGAGGTCCAGCCAGGCCTCGAGCTGCTGCGTGTCGAGCAGCCTCGCCTCGCGGTACAGGAACTCCTCGAGCGTCATTCGGCCATGTAGTCCAGCCAGGCGCGCATCTGCGCGCGGATGTAGACCTCGCTCGTGCCGGTGGCGCCGCGCGATGCGCCGCCGGGCTCGGCGGCGTCGCCTCCGAGTCCGCGTCCGATCTGCGCCCACTCCACCGCGCCGCTCGCGAAGCCGCGCTGGATGCGCTCGTAGACCTCGAGGTCGTCGGTCAGCACCCACGAGCCGGTGCCGTTCACGACGTTGGAGAACGCGATGGTGTCGCGGAACATGCGCGCCGGCGCCTGCGGCATGCGGAAGGAATAGGTGTGGACCGCGGTGCGGTCGACGGCGAGCGGCTGCAGGATGCGCAGCTGGCGGAACTGGCTCATGAACGAGCAGCTGGGGTAGATGACCGTGTTCCACAGCGTGACGCGGAGGATGCGGTCGGCCTCCTTCTGACCGACCTTCTCCGCGAGCGCCTTGCGGTACTCGTCGAACGCGGGATTGCCCATGCCGGCGACGAGGCGGCTGTCGTCGTGGTAGTCGCCCATGATGCCGTGCCCGCGCGGCGTGGCGCGCATGCCCGTGCCTTCCCACACGGCGTCGGGCGCGCCGTTCTGGCGCATCTGCCTCACGGCGATGTCGAAGTAATGCTCTTCCCCGGGCTTGCCGGGCTCCGGCGCCGCGCGCGCGACTGCCACCGACGAGGCATGCACCCAGGCGGGATGCGCGCCGTCGAGGTGGTTCTCCAGCATCAGCTTCCAGTTGCCGTGGTACGCGTGCTTGAACACGCCGCCCGCGACCTCCAGCTCGCCGCCGGGCGCGCGGTCGACGAAGTCGTCGAACGACGCCTTCGCGGGCCCGAGAAAGCTCTCGAGCGATTCGCCCGAAGCGGCGAGCGAAGCGAAGATGAATCCGCGGTAGACCGCGACGCGCGGCACGGGCTTCAGGCCGCGGGGAAGCTTTGCCTTGTCGTAGCCGTCGGCGAACGGCACGGCCTGGAGAATGCCCCCGCGGTCGTAGCTCCAGCCGTGGTAGGGACAGACGAAGCGCTCGGCGTTGCCCCGGCCCTCGGGACAGACCATCGTCCCGCGGTGCATGCAGCGGTTGACGAGGACTGCGATCTCGTCCGCGCCCGTCCTCACGACGATCACCGGCTCGCGCCCCATGCGCGTGGTGAAGTAATCGCCCGGGGATCTGACTTGGCTTTCGTGGCCGAGCACCAGCCAGGCACGGCCGAAGAGCCGTTCCATCTCCAGCTCGAACAGCGCCGGGTCGGCGTACACCGAGCGGTGCACGCGGTCGGGCTGAACGAGCGCCGTCAGGCTCCGCCGTTCGAAGGCTCCCATGATTTCAAATAATATCTCCCTTATGCGCATCCCGACACTGATCGTCGGCGGCGGCATCGGAGGTCTCTCGCTCGCGAGAGAGCTCGCGCTGCGCGGGCTGCCCGCGACGGTGCTGGAGCGCGCGCCGCAGCTCAACCCGGTCGGCGCGGGAATCATCATGAATCCCAACGCGATGGCGGTGCTCGAGAAGAACGGCTTGGCCGAAGCCGTGCGCCGCGAATCCTGGCCCTACCTCACCCGCGAGACGCGCGACCGGGACGGCCGGCTGCTCGCGACCCGCGACTACCGGCCGCTCTACGACGGCGGCAGGCTGGCGCGCGGCGCGCTCGTGCACCGCGCGCATCTGCTCGACGTGCTCTACCGCAGCCTGCCCGAAGGAACGGTGCGCTTCGGCGTCGGAATGAAGCGCCTCGAGATCCCCGAGGGCGCCCTCGTGGTGGGCGCCGACGGCATCCGTTCGCAAGTCCGGCGCGAGCTCTTCGGCGAGATCGCTCCGCGCTACATGGGCTACCGGTCCCATCGCCTCGTGATGGACAACGTCGCCGGCGTCCGCTGCTTCACCGAATACCTCGGCCGCGGCGCGCGCATCGGGCTCGTGCCGATCTCCGAAACCCGCCTGTACGTATGGACCACGTTCAACTCACCGCTCGATGCGGCCCTGCCCGATCCGCGAGACGTGTTCGCGCAGTTCGGCGCGGCGGCCGTGCGGCGCGTGCTCGCCGCGCTTCCGGAGGCCGCGGAGATCATCGTCACGGAGATCGAGGAGCTCGCTCCGGAGCGCTGGACCCGGGGCCGCGCGGCGCTCCTCGGCGACGCGGTCCACGCGATGACGCCCAACATCGGCCAGGGGGCGGGCATGGCGATGGAGGACGCCGCCGTGCTCGCCGAGGAGGTGGCGGGCGCGGCGGAAATCGATCATGCTCTGGCGAATTACGTTCGTCGGCGCAAGGCTCGCGTGGAGACGGTGATGCGCATCTCGCGCGAGGTGGGCGAGGACGGCCAGCGCTCGGGGGCTCTCGCCTGCTGGCTGCGGAACCGGCGCGTGCGCCGCGACGGGCGCGACGCGGCGAAGGCGCAGGCCGACCTCGAGCGGCTGCTGGCTTTTTCAGGATGAGTTTTCGGGATGAGACCATGTCGAGGATACGGCACATAGCGATCACCGCGGAGGACCCCTTCGTCACCGCGGAGCTCTTCAAGAAGGCGCTGGGCCTCGCGGAGATCGGCCGCGGCGACAGCGAGCTCGCACGCGAGGTCTACCTCACCGACGGCTACATCAACCTGGCGATCGTGTGCTGGAAGCGCACGAAGGAAACCCCGAATCCGTACCCGGAGGGCTACGGGCTCGATCATTTCGGCGTGCAGGTGGACGATCTGGAGCGCGCCGAGTCGCGCGCCAGGGACGCGGGGGCGACGCCGCAGCCGCCGCCGCCCGTCGATCTCTCGAAGCTCGGCGGCCGGCTCTTCTTCGAGAAGAAGCTCCAGCTCGCCGGGGTGAAATTCGACCTCTCGGGGCACGGATGGCCGGTGACGCCGGAAAAATAGCGCTCGAGGCCACCGGCGTCCGCAAGGCCTACACCAAGAACGGCGTGTCGCTGGAGGTGATCGCCGTCGAGCAGTTCACCGCGCGCGAAGGCGAGTTCATCACCGTCATCGGGCCGAGCGGCTGCGGCAAGAGCACCTTCCTGCACATCCTCGGCGGCTTCATCCCGGCCGACCACGGCGCGATCCGCGTCTACGGAAACGCGGTGAACGGTCCCGGCCCCGACCGCGGCATGATGTTCCAGGAGTTCGCGCTGTTTCCGTGGAAAACGGTGGCGGGCAACGTGGCGTGGGGCCTGGAGGCGCAGGGCGTGCCGCAGGCGGAGATCGACGCCGTGGTGAGCAGGCAGCTCGAGATCATGGGGCTCTCGGATTTTCGCAACCACCACCCCGCCGAGCTCTCCGGCGGCATGAAGCAGCGCGCCGCGCTCGCCCGCGTGCTCGCATTCGACCCCAAGGTGCTGCTCATGGACGAGCCCTTCGGCGCGCTCGACGCGCAGACGCGCGAGACCATGCAGGAGGAGCTGACGCGGCTGTGGGAGCGCACCGCAAAAACGATCGTGTTCGTCACGCACGACATCGAGGAGGCGGTCTACCTCGGCGACCGCGTGGTGGTGCTGAGCGCGCGCCCCGGGCGCATCCGCGAGGAGGTGAGAATCGACCTGCCGCGGCCGCGCGGCCTGGACGTCAAGAAATCAATGCGCTGTCACGAGTACCGCAACACCATCTGGGATTTGATCCGCAGCGAGTCGAGGCGATACGAATGACTGCTTTCGACCCGAAGCGGACACCAGCGCGAGCTGGGGGAGTAGAGTAAGCGAGAGCCGATGAATAAGTTTCTACAATTTGCAATCGCGGTGGGCGTGCTCCTAGCGGGAGGCGGCGTTTTTTATCACTACGTCGTGTTTCTACCAGATATCCGCGCCAAGTACGAAGGGTGCTTACGCAACGCGCGGCTGAACTACGATAGGGATTGGGCTGCGATGTGCAAGGCTCTACAGAAAGAAAAGGATTGTTCGCTTCCTAGGCTTAGTGCCGAGGAGGTAGAGCGAAGGTGGAACCAGCTGCAAGACAGGTGCCCTCGCCCAAGCTAAGTCCGGTCTGAGAGCCTGCGGCTCATACCTAGCAGGAGCCGACGCGCCTCAAGATAAGTCGGCTTTTGGCCGTAAGCCGACGTTGAGATTCAGCGTGGCAAGTAGCTCTGATCGACCATCGAGTCCACGCTGACGGGCTTGTCGAGCCACTGGAGCTTGTCGAGCATGAAGGCCGAGAGCTTCCTCAGGCTCTCGACGTCGACGCGCCCGTCCGGCGTGCGCTTCCAGTCGGCGTTCTTCAGATAGATCTCGAGCGGCGTGCGCACGAAGCCTGCCTTGTGGAGGTCACGCTTGGCCTGCTCGATGTTGGCGAGGTAGTACTTCGTGACCGCGACGTAGTCGGCGAGAAAGGCGCGCACCGCGTCCGGGTGGGCTTTCAAGAATTTCTCGCCGAACCAGATATCGAGCAGCTCGTGGTCGTAGCCCACCGCCTCGGTCGCGGTGAAGAGCTTGCGCAGCCCACCCTTGGCCACCTCGGCCGAATAGAAGGGCTCGACGAAGGTTCCGGCGCTCACCTTCCCGCTGCGCACCGCCTCGCCGATCGCCGGGAAGCCCATCGGCACGACCTTGGTATCGCGGTCCGGAACGAGGCCGGCGTTGATCAGGCCGGCGCGCGCCCACAGGTCGGTGGCGGTCTTGATGCCGACGATCGCGATCGTCCCGCCCTTCAGGTCCTTGACCGTCTTGATCGGCCCGTCGTCCTTGACCATGTAGGTCGTGCTGAACCACTGCTTTCCTGTGGCCTCGAGCGACACGCTGGCGACGATCTTCATGTCGAGCCCCTGGGCGCGCGCGAAGATGACCGCGAGGCCCGGCGCGGTGCCGGCGTCGATCTCGCCGGCGAGGAAGGCCTGGAAGCGCTCGGGGTTCGCCTGAAAGAGAATCTGCTTGAGCTGGTAGGCCTTGCCCTGACCGGGGGTGAGATCGGGGCGCGCGCTCATCAGCCACAGCTGCTCCTCGGCGGCGAAGCCGCGGCCGAGGCGGATGAGCGGGGCGCTCTGCGCCGCGGCGTTGGCGGCGAATGCGAATGCGAGCATTGCAAGAAGGGATCTCACGGGGTCCTCTTCATACGAAATAGGTGTCGAGCCTCTCCCAGTATATCAACCTGTCGCGCAGCAGCACGACCGCGCGGTCCAGCGCATAGCCGAGCGCGGCGATGACCGCCACCACGGCCAGCATGCGGGCGGTCTTCAGCGAGGAGAGCGCGTAGATCACGAGGTAGCCCAGCCCGTCCGCCGAGCTCACCATCTCGGTGATCACCACCACGATCATCGCCACCGGCACCGCGACGCGGAAGCCGGCGAAGACGAAAGGCGCAGTGGCCGGAATCACCACGCGCCGCAGGATCGCGGCGCGCGAGGCGCCCATGTTCTGCGCCGCCCACAGCAGCGTGCGGTTGACGTCGCGCGCGCCATGGTAGGTCACGATGACGATCGGGTACAGGCACTCGAGGAACACCAGCGCGATCTTCGACAGGCTGCCGATGCCGAACACGAAGACGAAGATCGGGAAAAGGGCGAGCTTCGGCACGGCGTAGGTGCCCGAGAACAGGGGATCGAGAAGCCCCGCGACGAAGGCCGAGCGCCCCATCAGCACGCCGAGCAGCACGCCGCAGGCCGCGGCGAGCGCGAAGCCGCCGAGCGCGCGCTCGAGCGACACCCAGGCCTCGAGCAGCGAATCGCCGCTCGCCAGGAACCCGCCCAGCTCGGAGGCGATGGTGACGAGCGACGGGAAAAGGAGCGGGCTCCACAGGCCGCTGCGCGCCGCGGCTTCCCAGGCGATGAGCGCTGCGGCGACGAGGACGAACCTCATCGCTCTTCACCCTGCCAGGCGAGCATCCGGGCGCGCGCCGACCGCAGCAGCCGGTCGCCGGCATAGCCGAGGACGGCGATCGAGAGCAGCGACACCCACATCAGGTCGAAGCGCAGCGAATTCTCGGCGACGCGGATCAGGTAACCGAGGCCGGAGCGCGCGTTGATCATCTCGGCGGCGAACATCACCACGAACGACAGCGCGAGCGACACGCGCATGCCCGCGAAGATCATCGGGGCGGCGCTCGGCAGCACCACCGAGCGGAAGATGCGCGCCCGCCCGGCGCCCATGTTGAGCGCGGACCACACGAGAATGGTGCGCGTCTGCCGCGCGCCCGTGTAGGCGTTGATGAACACGGGATAGAAGCAGGCGAGCGCGATGATCAGGATCTTCGACAGGTCGCCGATGCCGAACCACAGCATGAAGATCGGCAGCATGACGATCTTGGGCACCGGGTAGGAAAGGAAGACCGCGGGGCTGAGCATCCGGTCGAACCAGCGCGCGACGCCGGCCGCGAGGCCGAGGGCGGCGCCGGCGGCGGCGCCGAGCGCGAAGCCGGGAAGGGCGCGCGCGAGGCTCGCGCCGATGTGCTGGTAGATCTCGGCCGAGCCGAGCGCGGCGGCAAAGTCCCGCAGGATTTCGGCGGGAGCGAGGATGTAGCTCGGCAGCCCGCGGAGCGAGGCGAGCTGCCAGGCCGCGAGGACGAGCAGCAGCAGTCCGGCTTTTGCTAGACGCACCCAACACTCCCCTGATCGCACGGCCGGACCATGATAGCGCGTCCGACGAATCCTGAAGATTTGCTGACAGAGGCCGGGGCGCGGTGCAACAATAGCGCGCTGCATGCGCCGCCTGCTCCGCTCGATCGACTCGGTCCTGTTCCCCTCCCGTCTGGCGATCCTGCGGGATCTGCTCCTCGTCTTCCTCGCGTTCAACGCGCTCGCGCGCCTCGCGCTCACGGCCTACAACGGCGAGCCGTCGTTCTTCCTGCCGTGGCGCCTGCTGCCGGCAATGGCGATCGGCGCCGTGTTCGATCTCGGCGCGGCGACTTTCGCCGTGCCGCTGCTCGCGGCGCTCCTCGCGTGGTGGCCGCAGCGCCGGCCCGGCGCGCTGAAGGCGGTCCTCGCGCCGACGCTCCTCGTGTTCTCCGGGGTCCTGGCGTTCGTCGCCGCGTCCGAGCTGGTCTTCTGGAACGAGTTCGCCTCGCGCTTCAACTTCATCGCGGTCGACTACCTGGTCTACACCAACGAGGTGATCGGCAACATCCGCGAGTCGTACAACATGCCCCTGTTGCTCTCGCTCGTCGGCGTCGTCGCCCTCCTGCTGTGGTGGGCGGTCTTCCGCAGGGTCGCGCCGCTGGTGTCGGCGCCGCCGGCGCCCCTGGGTGCGCGCTCGCGCGCGGCGGCGCTGTGGCTGCTCGCGCCTTTCCTCGCGTTCGGCGCACTCGACGCCCGCTACAAGGAGTTCTCCGGCGACGCCCAGCTGAACGAGCTCGCCGGAGACGGCTACTTCGATTTCTTCCACGCCTACCGCGCCAACGAGATCGACTACGAGCGGTTCTACCGCACCCTGCCCGCGGACCGCGCGGCGGGCGTGCTCGCGGGCGAGCTCGGCGGCGCGGCCGGGCAGGCGCCCTTCGCGCGCGAGGTCGCCGGCCGCGGCCCCGAGAAGCGGCTGAACGTGGTTCTGATTTCCGTCGAGGCCCTGAGCGCGGATTTCATGGCCGCGTTCGGCAACCGCGAGGGGCTGACGCCGAGGCTCGACGCGATCGCGCGCGGGGGGTTGCTGTTCACGCGCCTGTACGCGACGGGCACGCGCACGGCGCGGGGGCTGGAGGCGCTGACGCTGTCGTTTCCCCCGACGCCGGGCTACTCGATCGTCAAGCGCCCCGACAACGAGGGGCTCTTCAGCCTGGGCGAGGTCTTCAAGGAGAAGGGCTACGAGCCGCTGTACTTCTACGGCGGCTACGCCTACTTCGACAACATGGAGGCGTTCTTCTCGGGCAACGGCTACACCGTGATCGACCGCACCTCGATCAGGAGCGAGGACATCTCGTACGAGAACATCTGGGGCGTCGCGGACGAGGATCTATTCAAGCTCGCGGTCTCCGAGCTCGACAAGCGCTGGGCCGCGCACCGGCCCTTCTTCGCCCACATCATGACGGTGTCCAACCACCGTCCCTTCGCCTACCCCGCCGGACGCATCGACATCCCGCCGGGAACGCGCGAGGGCGCGGTGAAGTACACCGACTTCGCGATCGGCCAGTTCATCGACCGCGCGCGCGCGCGGCCGTGGTTCGCGCACACCCTGTTCGCGATCGTCGCCGACCACACCCACAAGGGCCGCGGCCGCACCGAGCTGCCGCCCGAGAACTACCACATCCCGCTGATCGTGTACTCGCCGGGGCACGTGCCGCCCGGCCGAGTCGACGCCGTCGCATCGCAGATCGACGTCGGCCCGACGCTGCTCGGCATGCTCGACTTCAGCTACCGCTCCCGCTTCTTCGGGCACGATGTCCTCCGCGATGGCGTGAAGCACCAGCGCGCGCTCTTCGCCAACTACCAGACCGTGGGCTACTACCGGGATGGAATCGTCATCGAGCTGAAGCCGAAGGGACGCTACCGCGTCGTCGACGCCGCGACCGGCCGGCCGCGCAAGGAGGACGCGCGCTCCGCCCAGCTGCTCGACGAAGCGATCAGCTACTACGAGGAGGCGAGCCGCGCGTACCGGTCGGGCGGGCTGAAGGCGGCGCGCGCCTTGCCCTAACGGGCCGCGCGCGGCCTCAGTCGGCGAATTTCCTGAAGAGGAACGGAGCGAGCGCCGACGCGGCGAGAAGCAGCAGGGCGACCACCGGGACGCGCAGCGCCATCGCCAGGAGCGGCAGCGCGACGCACACGGTGACCAGTATCCAGGGAACCAGCGCCCGGCTGTACTTGAGGTAGGCCAGGAACCCGGCGGGCATCCGCATGTCGATGCCCCGCTCGCCGCGATCCCTCTGCACGGCCCGCCCCTCCAGCCAGATCGCGAACACGTAGATCTGGCCGACCACGCCGCCGGCCCAGGCGGCCGCCCCGAGGAGCAGCGCGACGATGCCGGGCACGAAGCGTCCCGTCTTGATCATGACGTCGATCGCGCACACCGAGGAGACGAGGACGAAGACCAGCACCACGCCGATCACCGCCCAGATGCGCGGGCCGATATACGAGTGCAGCACCTCGTCGCGCGCGAACTTGAGCGCCAGGTCGCGCGCGTCGCGCACGATGTTGTGCGGGCTCAGCTGGCTCAGCATGTCTCCGCCGGCGGCGCGCAGGTCGCGCTCGCCGTGCCTTACCGCGCGCTTCAGGTCCCGTTTGCTCAGCATGGCGCGGCCATGTTAGGGGTCTCCACCCCGTCATGCAAATGTCATGGGTGCCCGGCCGTGAAATCCGCCCTCGGGCCCGCCACCTGCGCTCTCATTCCCCGACGAGCCGGTCGACCTTCCCGGTCTTGATCCAGGAGATGATCGCCCTGACGGTGACTTCCTCTCGCCCCTGATAGGAGTGCAGGTGCGTGCCGCCGCAGGGATCGCCACCCGGCACGCCGCCGCGCACGGTCACCAGGTTGTCGCCGGCATACGCCTTTACGACCGAGTACGGCGTGCCCGGACAGGCGTCGCCCTCGTTGTGAACGTGGAGGACCGGGGCGGCGATGGATTCGTAGGCAAAGCCGTAAAGCGACGTAGCCCACCCTTGCCGATTCGGCCCGTTCATCGACGCGGAATGAATGCTGCCGCTGATCTCGCGACCGAGGTTCTTCGCCAGCCACCTCGAGCTGATGGTTCCGAAGCTGTGTCCCATCACGTAGATCTTCGAGTAGCCGTGCTCGTCCCTGAGCTTGGCAATCACGCTTCTCACGTCGTCGGCGTGCTCTTTCGACGAGCGATAGCCGTCGAGGCAGCCGGTCGGGCGGTCCCCGGCCATGCTCCACTGGTCGGTCGGGCAATCCATGATCACCAGGGCGATGCCTTCGTCCGCGAAGACCCGCTGATTCATCCTCATGAAGGGCTGCAGGTTGCGCTGCTTGTCTCCCACGGACTGGATTCGCGCGATGCCCGGGAAGCCCCGGAAGAAGAGGAGCGCCGTATCGGTGGGCTTGGCCGGCTTTGTCATGATCGCCCGCTGGAACACCGGCGATTTCGAGAAGACGCCCTCGGTCCGCCCTCTGTCGATCTCGATCAGAACGTCGGTCTGCGCGCGCGCAGGAGAGACGGAAAACAAAGCCGCCGCGGCAGCGAGCAATGCTCTTCTCATGGTTCCCCCTGTGCCGCCACTATTGCCCAACTCCGATCGACGCGCAAGCGCTCTCGCGGAGCGCGCGCGGGTTTCGTGTAAGCTTGCCCGCGATCTTCGAGTCCCCATGGATATCTCCCAAGGCGTGTCGACGGCCGCACGCGCGGCGACGCGCTGGCCCGCGGTGTTCGCGGCGATTTTCGCCGGAGTCGTCGGCGCTTGCGCCTTCGGCAAGATGTCGCCGGCGCTGCCGCTGCTGAAGGAGGAGTTCGGCCTCACGCTGATCCAGTCGGGGTGGCTGGTGTCGTCCTTCAACGCGATCGCCGCGACCGGTGCCATTGCCTTCGGCGTGTTCGCCGACCGGATCGGCGCGCTGCGCTTCTGCGTCGCGGGCGTGCTCGCCATCGGCGCGGCTAGCGCGCTCGGCGCTTTCGTCCACGGAGCCGGGTGGCTGATCGCCTCGCGCCTCGTCGAAGGCCTGGGATTTCTCGCAGTGGTCGTGTCCGCTCCGGGCCTGATAGCGGCAGCGACTGCGCCGGATCGCCGCGGAGTCGCTTTCGGACTGTGGTCGACCTACCTGCCGTTGGGAGTGAGCCTGGTGGTCGCCTCGAGCCCGCTCCTTCTCCCGGGGTTCGGCTGGCGCGGTGTGTGGGTTCTGGTCGGGATCGCCGCTGCCGCGTGCGCAGCGCTGCTCCTTTCGCAGTCGCGCTCTTACGCGGGATCGGCGGGCGGCCACAGGTCGCTCGCGAGCCTCCGACAATCGCTCGCGCAGCCCGTGCCCTGGCTCCTCGGCCTCGCCTTTGCGGCGTATGCCATCCAGCACATGGCGCTGATCGTGTGGCTGCCGACCTACCTCCTCGACACGCGCGGACTGGCGGGCGCCGTGGCGGCCCTCCTCACCGCGCTCGCCGTGTTCGCCAACTGCTTCGGCAACGTCCTCGGCGGCTGGCTGATCCAGCACGACATCCCGCGCGGACGCATCATCGCCGCGACCTTCGCAGTGACGAGCCTCGCCTTCGTCGGCATCTTCTCATCAGGCCTGCCCGATGCCCTGCGCTACGCGCTCGCGGTGTTCTACAGCTTTATCACCGGGATGGTGCCCGCCGCCGCGCTCTCCGCCGGGATGCGCTACGCGCGCTCCCCCGCCGAGTTCGGCTCGATCCAGGGGCTGATCGTCAACGTCACGCATATCGGGATATTCTTCGGGCCGCCGCTCGTCGCCGCGAGCGTCACCTACGGCGGCTCCTGGGACGCAGCGCTGTGGGTGATGCTCGGCTGCGCCGCCGTAGGCTTGGCGAGCGCGGCCGCGATCGGCCGCTATGAGCGCGGAGCTGACAGATTGCCGAAAGGGAAGCAGCCATGAAGACGATCGCCATCGAGGAGCACTTTATCACTCCGATGTACCGCGAGAAGGTCGCGGCGAACGAGTTCCGCAACTTCTATCTCACTTCGCGCAGCGAGCAGATCGGCCACGACATCGTCGCGGAGAATTCCGACCTCGGCGCGAGCCGGCTCGCGCACATGGACGCGGCCGGCGTCGACATGCAGGTTCTCTCCTTCGGCTCGCCCGGGCCTCAAGGATTCGGCGCCGACGTGGCGATCCCGATGGCCAGGGACGCGAACGACCGCGCGCACGCGGCGGTCAAGGCCCGTCCCGACCGCTTCGCCGCCTTCGCGGCGCTTCCCACCGCGGACCCCGAAGCTTCGGCGGCGGAGCTCGAGCGTTGCGTCTCGAAACTCGGCTTCAAGGGCGCAATGATCCACGGCCACACGCAAGGGAGCTTCCTCGACGACAGGAAATACTGGCCGATCTTCGAATCCGCGCAGGCGCTCGACGTACCGATCTACCTGCACCCGACGCTCGCGCATCCGGATGCCATGAACTCCTATTTCAAGGGCTGCGAGGAGCTCGCGCGCGCCGGCTGGGGGTTCGCGATCGACACGAGCTGCCATTTCCTGCGTATCGTCTTCGCCGGCGTGTTCGACGCCTACCCGAGGCTGAAATTCATCCTCGGGCACCTGGGCGAGGGCCTGCCCTTCGCCATGCACCGCCTGAACGACCACACCGCGCGCGCCGCCGCGAGGCGGGGCCTGAAGCGGCAGCCAATCGACTACCTGCGCGACAATCTGCTCGTCACCACCAGCGGCAACTGGTACGAGCCCGCGTTCCTATGCACGCTGCTCGCGCTCGGCGCGGACAGCATCCTCTTCGCGGTCGACTGGCCCTACGAGGCCAATACCACGGGAATCGAATTCCTGAGGAAGCTCTCGATCAGCGACGCCGACCGCGAGAAGATCGCGCACGGCAACGCGGAGCGCATCCTGAAGATGTAGACGCGCGCCCGTCAGCGAGAAAGAACCCGGTGCGGAGGGGCTTCACGTGCAGGACCTCGAAGACGGAGAGGATCGCGCGTCGCGCCAGAACCTTCGCAGCCGCGCTTTTCGTTTGCCCTGCAGCATCACGCGCTGGCCTGCCATCCGGGCGAGGCTTCTCAGCCTCTCGATCGCACCGATTGCGGCCGCGACGTTCGCCGCGTGCGCGGCGCTTTCGACAGCCGTCTCCGGAACTCCCTCACCGCTGCCGAGGAGCCCGTACAGTTCGCGCAGCGCCCAGCCGCACGAGGCCGGCACACCGAGGCGCTTTTCTCTTCCCAGGCGCTGCGTCTCTATGCTCGCAAGTGCGTCGGTCACTTCGGGCACGGGGTGCTTGGCATTCATTCGATGCTCCTCCGAATAGGGATCCAGCTAGCGATGACGGGCCCGCAAGTGCAGATCGATCAGCACCTTCGCGGAGCGGGCGATGTTTCTAGCCGGTCCGTGCACGCCCAGCGTCTGCGTGGTGACCTGCGCCCCTTCCATCAGGAGAAACAGCTGATCCGCCAGGAGCCGCGGCTCGGCGACGCCTATGCGAATGCAAATCTGGACAAGCCGGCTGCGCAGCTTCGCCTTGTGCGCCTCGATCACTTTTCTCGCGGGGTGATCCCTCTCGGTGATCTCCACCGCAGCGTTCGCCATGGGACAGCCTCGGGCCGCGGGGTCGGCGACATGCTTGGCGAGCAGGCCGAACGCGGCGTGGATCTGCCTGCGGGGATCACTGGGATAGCGGCTCGCCATCGCTTCCCACCTCTTCCAGAACCTCGCGTCGTGCTCGCGCAGCCATTCGGCGACCAGCTCGTCCTTGGAGGGAAAGTTCCTGTAGAGGCTCATCTTCGTCGTGTCGGCCTCTGCCGCGATCGTCTCCACTCCGACCGCGCGAATCCCCCTAGCGTAGAAGAGCTCCGACGCCGTGTCGAAGATGCGCTTGCGAGCGCTCGGCCGGTTCGTGTCCCGCTTCCGGGAAGACAGGGGGCGCGATCGCCCGTTGGCTCCTGACATTTGGGTCACGTGCAGTCTCCGATTGACATGAGAGTTACCGGTCAGTATCATAGCACTCGCACCGTAGTACGTAGTGGCCAGTTCCGCAGACCAGCGGCATTCCAGACGAACGATGACCGCGCCATCGGCGCCGCCGTTCTTCCCTGGCCGCTCGAACAGAGCGGCTTCCACCCATTCTCACGGGCGAAACATGTCTGCGAAATCCATCCGTTTTCACGAACTCGCGCGATATAAGATGTTCGCCGGCGTCAACATGCTTGCCGACGCCGTCAAGGCGACCCTCGGCCCGAAGGTCCTCGAGCGACCGCTGGCGGAGGCGGGAGATAACCGCCCCGACGACGAAGGACCTGAGCAGCTAAGAGCAGGCTAGCTCGCCGGCCTCGCCGTCACGTGCCCGCACTTGCCGCAGGTGCGGTGCTTCTCCTCCGAATAGAACTCCTCGTAGACCCGCGACACCGGGTCTTCTCGGTAGTCGGACACGACCTTCACCGACTCGAACAGCGGCTCGCGGCATTTCTCGCAGTACCACGAGAACTTGTCCCGCTCGCCGGCGCGGCGCTTCCTTTCGAGCACGAGCACGTAGGCGTCGCGCGCAAAGCGCGGCGAGTGCGGCGTTCCCGCAGGACAGTAGATGATCTCGCCCTCGCGGATGACCGCCACCTTCTCCGCGCCGGCGCCGTCGAGGTAATGCAGGCTCATGTCGCCCTTGATCATGTACATCACCTCGTCGCTCGGGTCGGAGTGGAATTCGCTTCTCCCGGCGCGGCCGCGCGCGACGAAGGCGATGGTGTCGGCCGCCTGCCACAGGATGCTCACCGGCTTGACGCTCTTCGCGATGCCGTCGGAAACTTCCTTGAGGCTGACCGACTTGAGTTCCGCCATGGATAACCTCCGTGTCGGGAGATTGTAAGCGCAAGGGTTGAACAAGAGGTAAGATCGCGGAACTTTTCGTGCCTCCCAGATGAGCTCCCCGAACGCCGCTGCGACTCTCGCCAGCGTCGTCTTTCTCAAGATCCAGGAGTTCGCGCGCAGACCGGCGCAGGAGCAGGCGCGGCTGCGCGCGCAGCTCGAGGCCGTCGTCGCCGTCACCACCGTGGACCTCGCCCACGCCGGCTGGATCGCCCTGGACGCGGCCGACGGCGTCGCGATCGCCGTGCTCGCCGACCCCGTGGGAGCGCTGCGCCTGGCCCAGCGCTCGCTCACCGCGGTCTCGGCCGGGCTGCCGCTGTGCATCGGCGTCAATCACGGCGCGGTGCAGGTGACCTCGGGCAGCCGCGGCCCCGACGGAATGACCGGCGACGGGATCTCGGTCGCGGCGAGCGTCGCCGAATTCGCCGCATCGATCCGCGTGCTGCTGTCGCGCTCTTTCCGCGACGCGCTCGCGGAGGCGGCGCCGGCCCTCGACGCCGGCCTGTCGCCCGCAGGGGTGTTCACCGACGCGGGGCTGCGCACGCACGAGCTTTTCTACCCCGACAAGGGCGCCGCGGGGCGCAGGCAGAGGCGGCTGATCGCGGCCGGGATCGCGGCCACCGCCGTGCTCGTCGGGGCCGGGATCGGGGCGCGCGCGGCCACCGGCGGCCACCAGAAGGTGCTCGACGCCACGATGGGCAAGGTCGGCATGTCGGCCAAGCAGCGCGAGACCTGGCTGCGCGGGCTGCGCGAGAAGATCGGGTTCTAGCCTTGGCCAAGAAGACGCCGCAAGTCACCAAGCTCGGCCGCTACAAGATCACGGGCGAGCTCGGCCGCGGCGCGATGGGCGTCGTCTACAAGGGCGAGGACCCCGCGCTCGACCGCACCGTCGCGCTCAAGACCGTGATCCTCTCGGAGGACGCGGCGGGCAAGGCCGACTACCAGAAGCGCTTCTTCCTCGAGGCCAAGGCGGCCGGCCGCCTTTCCCATCCGCAGATCATCACCGTCTACGACTTCGGCCAGGAAGGGGACGTCGCCTACATGGCGATGGAGTTCCTGAAGGGGAAGGAGCTGCGCACCCGCATGAAGGAGAGCTCGATCAGCGTGCCCGAGGCGGTGCACATCGCCGAGCAGGTCGCCGAGGGCCTGGGCTACGCGCACGAGCACGGCGTGGTCCACCGCGACATCAAGCCGAGCAACATCATGCTGCTGCCGCACGAGCAGGTGAAGATCATGGACTTCGGCATCGCGCGCATGCGCGCCTCCGACCACAAGACGAGCACGGGCCTGGTGCTCGGCACGCCAAAGTACATGTCGCCCGAGCAGGTGTCGGGCTCGCCGGTCGACCACCGCTCGGACATCTTCTCGCTGGGCGTGGTGCTGTACGAGATGCTGACGCAGTCCAAGCTCTTCGAGGGCGAGGACACGCCGCAGATCTTCCACGCGGTGGCGAATTTCCAGCCTCCGCCGCCGAGCCGCCTGAATCCCGAGGTGCCGGCGATGCTCGATTTCGTGGTCGAGCGCGCGCTGAAGAAGGACCCTTCGGTGCGCTACCAGGACGCGTTCGAGCTGGCGCAGGACCTGCGCGCCGCGCTCGCCGAGCTGGTGGACCGCGAGGCCGCGGCTGCGGGGGAGAAGCAGCGCGACCGCGACACCACCAAGACGATGAAGCTCGACTCGGATGCGCTGAAGACCGTCCTGCCCGCGCCTTCAGCCGCGGCGATCGGGACCGAGACCCGGCTCCCGCTGTCGGCGCGGTTCGACTGCTCGGACGCGATCGAGCGCCTCACCGATCCGACGCGCGGCGATCGCAAGCGGCTCAGCAAGGCGCCGCGTCCGGTCGGTATCCTGCGCCGGATCTGGCGCGAGCCGGGAAGGCGCATGCTGCTCGTCGCGATGGTCGCCGCCGCGCTCGTCGGGAGCGCGATCGCGATCGTCTAGGGCTACTCGAGCTTGATGCCCGCGGCCTTGACCAGCGCCGCGTTGGCGGCGATCTCCCGGCGGATGTAGGCGTTGAAAGCTTCCGGCGAGTACTCCATGGGCTCGGCGCCCAGGCGCGCGAGCTTATCGCGCACTTCCGCCGAGTGCAGCGCCTTCGCGGTTTCCTGGTACAGGCGGTCGATCGTCTGGTGCGGCGTCTTCGAGGGCGCGAACATCCCGACCCAGAAGTTGTAATCGGAGTTCGGCACCCCGGCCTCGAGGGTCGTCGGCAGGTCCGGGAGCGCAAGCGAACGCTTGGTGCTGCCGACGGCGAGCGCGACGAGCTTGCCGTCCTTCAGCAGCGGCAGCACCGCGTTGACCGGGCAGAAATAGAAGTCGACGCGCCCGGTGACGATCTCGGTGAGCGCCTCCGGCGAGCCCTTGAACGGGACGTTCACCGTGTCGATGCCCGCGCCGAGGCGGAAGCGCTCGGCGTTGAGGTGCGTCGCGCTGCCGACGCCGACCGAGGCGGAGTTCATCGCTCCCGGCCTCGCCTTCGCCGCGGCGACCAGCTCCTTCACCGAATGGATGCCCTTCGAGGGCGCCATCACCAGCACGTTCGGCAGCAGCCCGAGCGGAACGACGCCGGTGAGGTCGCGCAGCGTGTCGTACGGCAGGTCCTTGTAGGTCGACGGCGTCACCGTATACGACGACGAATGCACGAACAGCGTGTAGCCGTCGGGGTCGGACTTCGCGACGATCGCCCCGCCGATCGTGCCGCCCGCGCCGGGGCGGTTCTCGATGACGATCGGCTGGCCGAGCTGGGGCGAGAGCCTCTCGCTCACCGTGCGCGCGATGATGTCGGTGCCGCTCCCCGGGGTGAAGGGGACGATGATGCGGATCGGCTTCGTGGGCCAGGCCTGCGCGTGCGCGGCAGCGTGGACCGCGCACAAGGCGAGCGCGGCGATCGTTTTGACGAGCTTCGACGACATTCCTGCCTCCCTACGTGAATGCTTCAGTTGGAGCGTCCCGACACTCTACCTCTTTGCCGGACCCGGGGGTTTCTTGCCTTATCATACGGCCTCACTCCGGGACCGCCCTTGAAGTCCGCTCCTTTCGAATACGCCCGCGCCGCATCGCTTGCCGAGGCGTGCGACCTGCTCGCGCGCTACGGCGGCGATTCGAAGGTTCTCGCGGGCGGACAGAGCCTGGTGCCGATGATGGCGATGCGGCTGGTGCGACCCGCGTTCCTCGTCGACATCAACGAGATCGATGAGCTGAAATTCGTCGTCATCGAGACGGACTTCTGCCGTATCGGCGCATGCACGCGTCAGATGACGATCGAGCGCAACGACTGGCTCGGCGCACGCGTGCCGCTGCTGCGCCAGGCGCTCGCCTGGGTGGGGCACGCGCAGACGCGCAACCGCGGCACGGTCGGCGGCAGTCTCGCGCACGCCGACCCTTCGGCCGAGCTGCCGCTCGCGGCGCGGGTGCTCGGAGCAAAGATGACGCTGCGCTCGTCGAAAGGCGCGCGAACGCTGGACGCCGAGCAATTCTTCACGGGCCCCATGTCCACTTTGGTGCGACCGGACGAGTGTCTCGAGGAAATCCACTGGCCCGTCTGGAACGGGAACCGCACCGGCTCGGCTTTCACCGAGATCGCCATCCGCCACGGCGACTTTGCGATGGTTGCCGCCGCCGCGCAGGTCGCGCTCGACTCGAGCGACCGCTGCACGCGCGCCGCTTTCGGTCTCGGCGGCGCAAGTGGAACGCCCCTCGCCTTTCCAGAGATCGCGGTGCGCCTCGTCGGAACGAAGCTCGAGGACAAGGCGATCGACGCCGCCGCCGACGACGCCGCGGCCGAAACCGATCCGGGCAGCGACCTGCACGCGACGAAGGAATACCGCAGGCATCTCGCGCGCGTGCTTGCAGCGCGGGCGCTGCGCGAGGCGCGCGATCGCGCGGTAAGACAATGAGCGAAGCGCTGCACCCCGTCGTGGTCGAGGTGAACGGCCGGCGCCGCGAGGCCCACGTGCCCGCGCGGCTGTCGCTCGTCGACTGGCTGCGCGACGAGCTGCGGCTCACGGGGACGCACGTCGGCTGCGAGCACGGCATCTGCGGCGCCTGCTCGGTGATGCTGGACGGCGAGCCGGTGCGATCCTGCCTGATGTACGCCGTCCAGGCGAACGGCCACAGGATCACCACCGTCGAGGGCCTCGCAAAGCCGGACGGCTCGTTGAGCGCGCTGCAGGACGCCTTTTGCGAGACCCACGGCCTGCAGTGCGGCTACTGCACGAGCGGCATGCTGATCGCCGCGCAGGACCTGCTGAACCGCATTCCGGATCCGACGGAGGAGCAGATCCGCGACGCCATCGGAGGGAATCTCTGCCGCTGCACCGGCTATCAGCAGATCGTCGAGGCCGTGCGCCTCGCGGCGGAGCGGATGAAGGAATGACGATGATCGTCATCCTGAGCGAAGCGAAGGATCTCAGTCGGCACAACGCACCGGCGGAGATCCCTCGCTGCGCTCGGGATGACAGGCACAGCCCAAGATGACCGAGCCTTTCAAATACATCGGCAAGAAGCGCCGCACCAAGGAAGACCCGCGCTTCGTCTCCGGCCGCGGCCGCTACGTTGCCGACATCGCGCTGCCCGGCATGAAGCACGTGGCGCTCGTCGCCTCGCCGCATGCGTCGGCGCGCATCGTCTCCATCGATGCGAAGCCGGCGCTCGCGCTGCCGGGCGTGCTCTACGTCCTCACCGGCGAAGAGTTCTGCGCCGCCACCGATTCGCTCGCGACCGGCGTCGACGCGCCAAAGCTGACGCGCTTCGCGCTCGCGAACGGCGTGGTGCGCTACGCGGGCGAATGGGTCGCTGCAGTCGTCGCCGACACGCGGGCGCTCGCCGAAGACGCCGCGGAGGTCGTCGAAGTCGAATACGAGCCGCTGCCGCACGTCATCGACGCCGAGCGCGCGATGCGGCCCGGGGCGCCGCTCGTGCATCCCGCGCACGGCTCCAACGTGATCCTGCACAAGAAGTTCGTGTGGGGGTCGGTCGACGAAGCTTTCGCCAAGGCAAAGCACACGCTCGCCTTCCGCGCAACCTGGGGGCGCTCGAGCACCGTGCCGATCGAGACCTTCGGCGTCGCTGCGCAATGGGACCCCGGCACCGAGATCCTCGACGTCTGGGCCTCGATCCAGATGCCCAAGTACCCCGACCAGGTCGCCCGCGCTCTGCGCCTTCCCGGCAACGGCGTACGCGTGCACTACGACGTCGACGTCGGCGGGAGCTACGGGGTGAAGCGCGGCCTCAAGCACACGGTCCTCGCCGGCTATCTCGCGAAGAAGCTCAAGGTACCGGTGCGCTTCATCGAGGACCGCCTGGAGAACCTGCGCGGCGGCGACATGCAGGGTCCGGACCGTTTCTTCGACATGCAGGTCGCGTTCGACTCCGACGGCACGATCCGCGCGTGGAAGATCCGCGCGGTGGACGACGTCGGCGCCTACGCCGGCCGCGCGCCCTTCCAGCTCGGCAAGCCGATCACGGCGATCTGCGGCCCGTACCGGATCCCGGCGGTCGAGTACGACGCGACCTCGGTGCTGACCCACAAGACGCCGCAGGAAGCGGTGCGCGGCTTCGGCCAGTCGCCGACGAACTTCGCAATGGAGCGTACGATCGACCGCGTCGCGGCCTTCCTGAAGATGGACAGGATCGAGCTCCGAAGAAAGAACCTCATCCGCAGCGACCAGTTCCCCTACACCATCCCGAGCGGCTCGACCTACGACTCGGGCGACTACCACGCCGTGCTCGACAAGGCGCTCGCCGCGATCGACTATCCCGCGCTCGTTGCCAGGCGAGAGGCCGCGCGCAAGAGCGGCAAGCTCGCCGGCATCGGCATCTCCACCTGCCTCGAGCCCTCGGGCGGCAACTCGGCGTTCGAGGTCCTGCTCAACCCCAAGAACGAGACGACCACCTGGATGGACTCGTGCCTGGTGCGCGTTGATCTCGCCGGCAGCATCACCGGCGTGATGAACACCTCGAGCTCGGGCCAGGGCCACGAGTCGCTCGTGTCGACCGTCATCGGCGAGGTGCTCGAGCGCGACCCGGGGACGGTGCGCGTGGTGCGCGCCGATTCCCTCAGCGCCCTGCCCTCGAACAGCCCGGTCGGCAGCCGCATGGCGATCATGCTCGGCGGTGCGGCGGCGGGCGCGGCGAAGCATATCCGCGAGACGCTGGTCGCCATCGCGGCGCACAACTTCGAATGCTCGCCCGAGGACCTCGAATACCGGGGCGGCGACGTGAGCCTGAAGGGCGCGCCCGAAAAGAAGCTCGGCTGGGACCAGCTGGTCGAGATCGCGCACCGGAAATTCCACCGGATGCCGCCGGGCGTCGAGCCGGGGCTTCAGGCCAAGTTCGTCTGGGAGGTTCCCACCGGCGGCGGCCTGCCCGACGCCGAGGGGCGCGTGCAGATCTACCCCTGCTATTCCTTCGAGACGCACCTCGTCTACGTCGAGATCGACCCGGACACGGGCAAGCCGTCGCTCGGGCGCTACGTCTGCGGTCACGATTGCGGCGTGATGATCAACCCCGACATCGTCCACGGCATGACCTACGGGGGCATCGCGCACGGCATCGGAGCCGCCCTGTACGAGAAGTTCTCGTATACGGAAGACGGACAGCTCGCGAGCGGCACCTTCATGGACTATCTGCTTCCGTCATCGATGGAAGTCCCGGCGCTCGCGATCGTCGACCACTGCACGCCCTCGCCCCTCACCACGTTCGGGCAGAAGGGATCGGGCGAGGCCGGCTACCTGGGCGCGCCGGCGGCGATCGCGAGCGCGGTCAACGACGCGCTCGCTCCGCTCGGCTCCGCGGTCGACACGCTGCCGATGTCGCACCTCGCCATTTGGAAGGCCATCCACTTGTCCCGTCATCCCGAGCGCAGCGAGGGATCTCCTTCGGCGGGGTCCTGATGCCGTGAGATCCTTCGCTTCGCTCAGGATGACAACTTCCGCGAGATCGCCAAAATGAAAACCCTCGTCATCGACGTCCACGCCCATTTCATTCCGAAGCTGCTCTACGAGGGCTTCGATGCCGGCTCGGCGAAGTTTCCCGGCGTGAAGCTGCTCCGTGACGACAAAGGCGTGCGCATGCAATTCCCGGGCGGCCAGCCGACGCGGCCGATCGCTGCCAAGCTTTCCGACCTCGCCGATCGCCGCGCGTGGATGGACAGGAACGGCATCGACCACCAGCTCGTCGGCGGCTGGCTCGACAGCTTCGGCTACGAGCTGCCGGCGGGGGAAGGGCTCGCCTGGAGCCGCTTCTACAACGACTGCCTCGAGGAGGAGCTCGCCGGGGAGACGCGCTTCACGCCGCTCGCCACCGTGCCGCTGCAGCACGGCGGGCTCGCCGCCGAGGTGCTGGCCGAAGTGCTCGAGCGCGGCTTCGGCGGCGCGATGATCGGAACGCTGCCCAAGGGCAACGCGGGCAACCTGGACGACCCTTCGCTCGATCCGTTCTGGCAGGCCGCGTCCGATCTCGAGGCCGCTGTGTTCCTGCACCCGATGTTCCTGTGCGGCGAGCCGCGGGTCGCGGACTACGACCTGGTGAACGCCATCGGGCGCCTCGCCGACACCTCGATCGCGGTGTCGCGCCTGCTCTTCTCGGGGCACCTGCTGAAATTCCCGGGCATGAAGCTCGTGATCTCGCACGGCGGCGGCGCCCTGCCTTACGCGCTCGGGCGGCTCGCGCGCAACCACAAGATCTCCGGAGGCAAGTACGCCGACCCGCGCAAGGGCTTCGAAGCGATGTTCTTCGACTCCTGCGTCTTCGACGCGGACTCGCTCGAGTACCTCGCGAGGAAGGCCGGGCCCGGGCGCGTCATGCTCGGCTCCGACCAGCCCTTCCCGATCGGCGATCCGGAGCCCACGAAGGCGCTCGAGGGCGCGTATTTCAACGACGCGCTGAAAAAGGGCATACTCGGCGAAACGGCGCAGAGCGTGTTCCGCATCCGTGCGGACTGCTGGAGCCCGAGATGAAGGGAAGGGATGGCATGCACAGGATACTGGGGACGGTGCTCGGGCTCGTTTGCGGCGCCGCTTTCGCACAGGGCTGGCCGAGCCAGCCGGTCAAGATCCTGCTGCCCTACGGCGCGGGCGGCGTCGCCGACATCAGCGCGCGCGTGGTCGCGCAGAAGCTGTCGCAGCAGCTCGGGCAGCAGGTGCTCATCGAGAACCGGCCGAGCGCGGGCCAGATCGTCGCGACCGAGGCCGTGAAGAACGCGGCGCCGGACGGCTACACACTGCTCTGGTTCAACCAGGGGCACGCCGTGAGCGCGTCCCTCTTCAACTCCCTGCCCTACGATCCCGCGAAGGATTTCCTTCCGATCTCGACGGTGGGCTTCTTCGGCATGGCGCTGCTCGTCGACTCGAAGTCTCCCTACACTTCCGTGAAGGATCTCATCGCGGCGGCGAAGGCGAACCCGGGCAAGCTCAACGTCGGCACGACCAGCCCTGGCGGCACGCAACACATCGCGGCCGAGCTCTTCAAGTCCATGGCCGGGATCGATTTCCAGACGATACCGTTCAAGACCACCCCGCTCATCATCACCTCGCTCAAGGGCGGCGACCTGCAGGCGATGGTCGAGATCCTCGCGCCCATGATTCCGCACATCAGGAGCGGCAACCTGCGCGCGCTCGCCGTGACCTTCGACCACCGCTTCGCGGGCCTGCCGGACATACCCACGCTCGCCGAGGCCGGGGTGGCGGGTTACGAGGCATCCGCCTGGAATGGGGTGGCCGCACCGCTCAAGACGCCGAAGCCCGTCGTCGATCGCCTGAACCGCGAGATCAACGTCGCGGTCGAGGCCCCCGAGGTGAAGCAACGGCTGCAGGACCTCGGCGTCGACGCGAAGGGCAGCACGCCCGAGGCGCTGCACGCCCTGCTCTTGTCCGAGACCGCCAAGTGGAAGAAAGTGATCGAAGCCGCGAAGATCCCGAAGCAATGAACGCCCCGGAGAAGCCGGTCGCGGCGCGCGGCTACCCCGACTTGCACGAGCACCTCGCGGAGCTGAGGAAGCGCGGGCTGCTCCTCGAGATCTCGCGCGCGGTCGACAAGGACGCGGAGCTGCATCCGCTGGTGCGCTGGCAGTTCGTCGGCGGCATGGACGAGGCCGAGCGCAAGGCCTTCCTCTTCACGAACATCGTCGACGGCCGCGGGCGCAAGTACGACATCCCGGTGGTGGTCGGCGCGATCGCCGCGAACCGCGCGATCTACTCGGTCGGCATGGGCGCGCCGCTCTCTGAGATCCAGGGCAAGTGGGACCGCGCCATCGCGCATCCGATCCCGCCGCGCGAGGTGCGGGACGCGGCGTGCCACGAGGTCGTACATCAAGGCAAGGACCTGCTCGGCGAAGGCAAGGGGCTCGACCGCCTGCCGATCCCGATCTCAACGCCCGGGTTCGACTCGGCACCCACGCTCACCGCGACCAACGTCATCACGCGCGACCCCGAGACCGGCGTGCAGAACATGGGTACGTACCGCGCGGCGCTCAAGTCGCCCGACCGGCTGGTGGTGCGCATGGCGACGCGCGTCGGCGGCGCGGGCGGCTACCTGCACTACGTGAAGTACCAGAAGCTCGGGAAGAAGACCATGCCCTGCGCCATCGTGCTGGGCTGCCCGCCCTACGTCGCCTTCATGGGGCCGCAGAAGCTGCCGGTCGGCGTCGACGAGTTCACCGTCGCCGGGGGCCTCGCCGGCTCGCCCATCAACGTCGTACGTGCGAAGACCGTCGACCTCCTCGTTCCGGCCGAGAGCGAGATCGTGATCGAGGGCCTGATCGACACCGAGTGGTGCGAGCCCGAGGCGCCGTTCGGCGAATCGCACGGCCACGTCGCGCTCGAGGAATACAACATGCCGATGCGCGTCACCGCGATCACGCACCGGAAGAAGCCCGTCATCCCCTCGTACATCAGCCAAGTCGCGCCCTCGGAGTCGAGCGTGATCAAGCGCGTCGCCTACGAGCCGCTGTTCCTGTCGCACCTGCGCGAGGCGCTCGGCATCCGCGGCATAAAGAGAGTGTCGCTTCACGAGCCGCTCACGGGACTGCTGCGCGTCACGGTGCTGTGCTGCGGGAAGGGCATGCCGCGCACCGAGGTGTGGCGCGCGCTGCGCGGCGCCGCGTTCTTCAAGGGCGACATGGGCAAGATCACCATCGCCGTCTCCGACGACATCGACCCCGATTCGGGCGACGCGCTGCTGTGGTCCATGGCCTACCGCATGAACCCGGTCGAGGACGTGCAGACGCTGCCGCACCGCGGCCAGGGACACGGTCCCAAGCGCGAGCACGGCAACGAGGAAGACTCGACGCTGCTCATCGACGCGACCATGAAAGGCGACATGCCGCCGCTCGCGCTGCCGAAGAAGGAGTACATGGAGCGCGCGAGGAAGCTCTGGGAGGAGCTGGGGCTGCCCAAGCTGCGGCCGCAGTCGCCCTGGTTCGGGTATTCCCTGGGCGACTGGCTGCCGGCCTGGGACGAGGCCGCACAGCGGGCGGTCGAAGGGCGCTATCTCGAAAACGGCGAGATCAGCGAGAAGCAGAAGAAGAAAGGCGTGAAGCCCGAGACGAAGTTCCGGCCCGAGTGAGGGCGCTGGTCACCGGCGGCGCGGGCTTCCTCGGCCGCGAGTGCCTCCGCCAGCTGCGCGCCGAGGGCATCGACACCGTGTCGACCGACCGGGCCGGCGAGGTCGATCTTCGGGGCGATCTCTCCGATCCGGAATTCTGCGCGACCCTGCCCGACGTCGACGCGGTCGTGCACAACGCCGGCGTGCAGTACCTCTCGCCCGATCTGCCGCTTTTCTCGCGGCCCGCCTACTTCGAGCGGAACAACGTCCGGGCGACCGGGAATCTCGCGCGGCGCTACTCGGGCACGAAGGCGCACTTCACCTATGTCGGCACCAGCATGATGTACCGCGTAGGCGAGGCAATCAGCTCGTCGAAGACCCCGATGCTCGGCCAGGGCGTGTACTCGGCCTCGAAACTCGCCGCCTGGGAAAAGGCCCGCGCCCTTCCCAACCCGACGGCGCTCATGGTCCCCTGCATCATCGCCGGGCCGGGGCGCGGCGGGCTGTTCGGGCCGTTTGCGCGATCGATCGCGCGCTTCGGCGCCGTCGTCTTCCCGGGCGAGGGCTCGCGGCCCACGCACATGGTGCACGTCGAGGACGCCGCAGGCCTGCTCGTGCGCATCGTCGCGCGCGGAGCGGCGGGCGTGTTCAACGCGGCCGGCCCGGAGCCGCTCTCGATCGTACAGTGGGCCGACGCGATCGCCGAGGAGCTCGGAGTGAAGCGCGTCCGCCGGCTCCGGCTGCCCCTCGCGCCTGTCGAGTGGATCTCGGCCGCGAGCGGCTACCGGCTGCTCGCCGCGGAGCAGTTGCTGCTTCTGCGCCACGGCCAAGTGCTCGACGTGAAGGAAAGCCTGGCGCTGGGCTGGCGGCCGCGCTGGACCAACGCGCAGATCGTCCGCGCGACCGCGCGGGCGCTGCTCGCGAGCGCCTAGCTCGACGCCGGCCCGACGCCGACCGGCGGCGGGGCGAGGCCGACGATCCGCGAGAACAGCTTGCGGAAATCCCTTTCGTTGCGGTCGCCCGCGAGCGGATCGGCGTGCGCCTTGAAGGCGCGGTCGATCGCCTCCCAGTCCGCGGGCGTGAACAGCTTGTCGGCGAGCGGGAATATGCGCTCCTCTTCCTTGCGCATGTGTTCCCAGTAGCCTTCGACGAAGCGCTCGATCTCGCGCGCAAACTCCGGAAACTCCTTCTCCCCGCCTTCCTCGTAGCGGATCAGGCATTGCTCAACGCGCCGCAGCGCGCTGCCCCCCTGCGCGTGCTCCTTCTCGAGCTCGGCGATGAGCGCGTCCTCTCCCGCCCCGCGCTGCCGCAGCGGCGCGAACAGGTACTGGTCTTCCTTGGGGTGGTGCATGCGCTCGGAGAACGTGTCGAGGTAGTAGAGCATGGCGCGGAATACCCTCGGATCGATCTTCGCCCCGCGCACGCGGATCTGGCGGATCAGCTCCTGCATGCCGTGCAGCACCGCCGCGATGGAGCGGTGTTCGTCCCGGATGATGTTCAGCGCGATCGCCATTGCGCAATCCTCTCACGGGCCCCGCAGGTCGGTTTGACCCAGATCAACTTCCCGGCGCGGTCCAGCAGAAATACGGATTCCGGGCTAGACGCTCGAGGTCGCCCGCGTACGCCAGTCCGACGAGTCCGAAAGCGATGACGATGCCGCCGGCGATGCGGCGCGCCGCTCCGCCGCCGCGGGTCCGCGCGAGCGCCGGAAAGACCGTTCCCGCGGCGAGCAGGCTGGGCAGGGTTCCGGCGCCGAAGGCGAGCATCGTCAGGGCGCCGAACTTCGCGCTGCCCGAGACGAGCGCCGTCACAAGCACGCTGTAGACGAGGCCGCAGGGCAGCAGTCCCCACAGCAGCCCCACCGCGTAGCCGCGCGCGGGAGTGCGGACCGGGAATAGCGCGGACGCCGCGGGCTGGATCCGCTGCCACAGGACTTTTCCGGCGCGCTCGAACACGTCGAGATAGCGCGGCACGCCGACCAGGTACAGCCCCAGGGCGACGAGCACCAGCTGCGCCACGACGTAGAGCACGACCTGGATCGGGAGGGCCGCGCCGAGGAGCAGCGCCGCCGAGCCCAGCCCGCCCGCGAGCGCGCCCGCCGCGGCGTACGTCGTGATCCGCCCGGCGTGATAGGCGAGGTGCAGCGACCAGCGCGGCCGGTCGCGCGGCAGGCGCACGGTGAGCGCGGTCACGATGCCGCCGCACATGCCGAGGCAGTGCCCGCCCCCGAGGAGTCCGACGAGGAACACCGCGGTCAGCGCCGCGGCGCTCATATGATCTTCGAGTAGCGGGCGCGGTCGCGATCGGACCGGAGGCAGCGGTCGAACACCGCGCACACCGCGCGCACCAGCAGCCGCCCGTGCGGCGTCACCGTGATCCATTCGTCGTCGAGCGCGACCAGCGACTCCCTCTCCATCTCCTTCAGCTCGCCCAGCTCGACGGCGAAGTAGCTGTCGAAGTCGATCAGGTGCGCGATCGAGACCGCTTCCTTCGACACTGCGAAATGGCAGGCCAGCGCCTGGATCACCGCGCGCCGCACCAGATCGTCCGGCGTCAGCTCGATCCCGCGCATCACGGGAATCTCGCCGGCTTCCAGGCGGCCGTAGTACTCGTCGAGCGTCTTCACGTTCTGCGCGTAGACCGGTCCGACCTTGCTGATCGCCGACACGCCCAGGGCGACAATGTCGCTGTCCCCCGAGGCGGAATATCCCTGGAAGTTGCGTGTCAGCCGCCCCTGCCTCTGCGCCACCGCGAGATCGTCTCCGGGCTTCGCGAAATGGTCCATGCCGATGTAGACATAGCCCGCGGCCTGCAATCTTTCGATCGATCGGGTCAGGATCGCGAGCTTCGTCTCGGGCACGGGCAGGTCGGCGTCCGCGATGCGGCGCTGGGGCTTGAACACCGCGGGCAGATGCGCGTACGAGTAGAGGGCGATCCGGTCGGGATCGCATTCGAGCACCGTGTCGAGCGTGCGTGAGAAGCTTTCCACGCTTTGCTTGGGCAATCCGTAAATCAAATCGACGTTGATGGACGTGAACCCGTTCTCCCTCGCCGCGAGGATCACCGCGCGGGTCTCGTCGATCGACTGGATGCGGTGGACGGCCTTCTGGACCTCGGGGTCGACGTCCTGCACGCCCAGGCTCAGGCGGTTGAAGCCGAGTTGCGCGAGCAGGGCGATCTTCGCGGCGCCGACCTTGCGCGGATCGACCTCGATCGCGTACTCGCCCGACGGGGCCAGCCTGAACTCGGAGCGGATCATGCCCATCAGCTCGGCGAGCTCCGCTTCGCTCAGGAACGTCGGGGAACCGCCTCCCCAGTGCATCTGCGCCACGGCGCGGTCCTCGCCCAGCGCTCGGGCCACCAGACGGATCTCCCGCCCCAGGTGCTTCAGGTACTTGGCCGAGCGCCCGTGGTCCTTGGTGATGATCTTGTTGCAGGCGCAGTAGTAGCAGATCGTGTCGCAGAAAGGCAGGTGTACGTATAATGCGAGCGGTCTGACCACCCCCCCGACATTGCGGTTCTCCAGCCAATGTCCGTACGCCTCGGCGTTGAAGGCCTCGACGAACCGGTCCGCAGTCGGATACGACGTATAGCGCGGCCCGCTCCCGCCGTACTTGCGGATCAGGTCCGGGTCGACGACGAGATCGGACGGCTTGGACCGCTCCGCCTCCGGCCGGATGGTTGTTGCGACCATGCGCCACTATGGAACCGGCGAAGAAGGATCCTTTGACGTGGGTCAATTCCCGATGAGAATGCAGGCCAACGCGCCGCACAACAGCACCGGCCGGTTCGAGGCGGGCAAGCTGCTGATTATTTTCGGGCCGGTGCTCGCGCTCGGCGTCTTCACCGTCCTGCTCGCCCTGGTCGCGGGCCTGTTCGGGTTCTACCGGTACGAGATGTACGCGATCGCCGTCGTCGGCGGAGCCCTGGTGATGCTGCTCGCCGTCGTGCTCTTCTACCGGCAGACGGACGAGCGCAGGGCCTCCGACACCGCGCTGCAGAGCGCCCAGGCGCAGGTCGGCGACATCGTGGACTCGGCGATGGATGCCATCGTTTCCGTCGACGAGTCGCAGCGAATCGTCCTGTACAACCCCGCCGCCGAGAAGATGTTCGGCTGGCCGCGCGCCGCCGTCCTCGGGCAACCGCTCGACACGCTGGTCCCGGAACGCTTCCGGCGGGCGCACCAGGCGCACGTGGCCGAGTTCGGCCGCACCGGCGTCACCTCGCGGCGCATGGCCGGCCCGGGCGTGCTGAGCGGGTTGCGGGCGAACGGCGACGAGTTTCCCATCGAGGCCTCGATCTCCCAGCACGTCGAGAACGGCCGCAAGATCCTCACCGTCATCCTGCGCGACGTGACCGAGCGCGTCCTGGTCGACAATGAGCTGCGGCGCTCCAGGGAAGAACTGCGCGAGCTGTCGGCCGCCGCGCACACGATCCGGGAGCAGGAGCAGCGCCGCGTCGCGCGCGAGATCCACGACGAGCTGGGGCAGTCCCTCACCGCGCTCAAGATGGACGCGGCCTGGATGCTGGGCAACCTGTCGCAGGGCCCGCCCCCGCTGGCCGAGAAGCTGAAGGCGATGCTGGCCCAGCTTGACGCCACCGTCACGGCAACGCGCCGCATCTCGGCCGACCTCCGGCCCATGATGCTCGACGACCTCGGCCTCGTCCCCGCCGCCGAGTGGCTCGCCCAGAACTTCAGCGAGCGGACGGGCATCCCGTGCCGGCTCCACATCCAGCCGGCGGACATCGAGCTCGCGGAGCCGCACGCGAGCGCCCTGTACCGCATTCTTCAGGAGTCGCTCACCAACGTCGCACGGCACGCCGGGGCCACCCGCGTCGATGTCGCCCTCGAGAAGGCCGACGGCGCGGTGACGCTCTCGGTGCGGGACGACGGGCGTGGATTCAGCCCGGCCGAGGCGCGCGCTCACAAGACCTACGGGCTGCTCGGCCTGCGCGAGCGCACGATGCTGCTCGGCGGCGAGGCGGGCATCGCGAGCGAGCCGGGCCGCGGAACGACCATCAACGTACGGCTGCCGTTGCAGCCGGAGACCACGAACCCGTGATCCGCATCGTCATTGCCGACGACCACACCATCGTCCGCGAGGGGCTCAAGCAGCTCCTCTCCGCGGCAAGCGATCTGTCCGTGGTCGGCGAGGCGCAGAACGGACACGAGGTGCTGGAGCGCGTGCGCGCCCTCGATTTCGAGGTGCTGCTGCTCGACATGTCGATGCCGGGGAAGAGCGGCATCGAGCTCATCAAGCAGGTGCACGCGGAAAAGCCCAGGCTGCGCATCCTCGTGCTGAGCATGCACGAGGAGCAGCAGTACGCGGTACGCGCGATCCGGGCCGGCGCGGCGGGCTACCTCACCAAGGACAGCGCCTCGGCCCAGCTCGTCTCGGCGATCCGCAAGGTCGCCGGCGGAGGCGCCTTCATCACCGAGGCCGTGGCGCAGCAGCTCGCCCTCGGCGCGATGCCGCGGGCCGAGGGCCTGCCGCACACCGCGCTCTCGGACCGAGAGTTCCAGGTGTTCCGCGAGCTCGCCTCCGGCAAGGCGGTGTCGGACATCGCCGCGGAGCTCAACCTCTCGGTGAAGACCGTGAGCACCCATAAGTCGCGCATCATGGAGAAGATGAGCATGAGCAACCCCGCCGAGCTCATCCGCTACGCCATCCATCACCGGCTGGTCGACGATCCGGACGCCGGAAGCCCCTGATTGGCGTCATGATGCCGTCATAAACGGGGCTTGTAGGACGATTCCGACCCCGCTGCTCGGCGGTTTCCGACCGGAAGAATAAGGCGCCGCCGATAGGCCGCCGCGGCCCGTCTTCGCATACTGGCGGCATGCAAGTCGCCGCGTCCGAGCCCCGCACCCACGTCTTCATCGTCGAGGACTCCGAGTCGATCCGCCAGCGCCTCGCCGGCATGCTCGGGGACATGGAGGGCGTGACCGTCGTCGGCGAAGCCGAGACCCCGCGTGAAGCCGTCGAGGGGATCCTGCGCACGCGGCCCGACTCGGTGGTGCTCGACCTGCACCTCGTCGGCGGCAGCGGCCTCGACGTCCTGCGCCGGGCCCATCCGCAGACGCCGGACACGGTGTTCATCGTCCTCACCAATCACCCGAATGCGCAGTACCGCCGCGCCTGCATGGAAGCCGGCGCCGCGTACTTCTTCGACAAGAGCCACGAGATTGCCAAGGTCCGGGAAGTCATCGCCGGACTCGGGGCAACCCGTCACTGATCCAGACCACAACGAGGGCATACCATGACAACCGCCGCAACCGCTTCCATCTCGATTGCCAGGCCCGCCATTGCGCTGCGCGAGCCGGCATACGCCAAGGTCGCCAAGGTCTCGACCCGCTGTTCGAGCTGCGGCCTGCGCGAGGTATGCCTGCCCTGCGGCCTCCTCGGCCGGGCCGCCGACCGGGTCGACGAGCTGGTCTACACGCGCCGGCGCGTGAAGCGCGGGGAGTGCCTGTACCGGGCCGGGGACAAGTTCATCTCGTTGTACGCGATCCGCAGCGGATTCTTCAAGACCGTGCAGACGCTCGAGGACGGGCGCGAGCAGGTCACCGGATTCCAGATGGCGGGCGAGCTCATGGGGATGGACGGAATCGGGCCGGACCTGCACATCCTCAACGCGACCGCGCTGGAGGACAGCGAGGTGTGCGTCATCCCGTACTCCCGGCTGGAGAGCCTGAGCGAGGAAATGCACGAGTTCCGGCACCAGTTCCACAAGGTCATGAGCCGCGAGATCGTGCGCGAGCACGGCGTGATGCTGCTGCTGGGCACGATGCGGGCCGAGGAGCGCCTCGCCACGTTCCTGCTCAACCTGTCGCAGCGGTTCGCCGCGCGCGGCTACTCGCCCTCGCAATTCAGCCTGCGCATGACGCGCGAGGAGATCGGCAGCCACCTCGGTCTGAAGCTCGAGACCGTCAGCCGCGCCTTCTCCCGCTTCCACGAGGAAGGGCTGATCAGCGTGCAGCTGAAAGAGATCCACATTGTCGACCCGGAGGGGCTGCGCAGGGTCATGGGTCAGGGCTCGCGCTAGAGACGCAGCCTACATCCCGAGGATTCTGCCGATCTCGGCGATGTACTGACTCGCCTTCAGGCCGTCGGCAAGCGCCGTCTCGAGGCCGTTCTCGGCCGCCTTGCGCAGGGCGTGCAGGCCTTCCCTCACCCAGTGATGCCGGCGGATCGGCGAGCTGAGCACGTTCTTCAGCGTCTCGACCTCGTCGCGCAGGAGCTGCACGTCGCGCGAGCCCTTGCGCACCTGAGCCAGGTCGCTCTCGAGCGCGTGGACGAGCTTGCTGACCTCCTCGAAATCGATCTCCTGCGGAGCCTGCTTCGAACCCTTGGTCATTTGAATCCCTCCAGAGCGTATCTTGGTTCCAGCGATGGCGTCACGGAGCGCGCCGCGCGCTCTCCGAGAACGCCGCCCCGCTGCGCCGGATCACGTTCGCGTTGAGCCGGTCCGCGACCAGGCGGCCGTCGACCAGCTCGATGATGCGGTCGCAGCGCTGCGCGAGGCGCGGGTCGTGAGTCACGATGAGAAAGGTCGTTCCGCTCGTTTCATTGACCGAGCGTAGCACGTCGAACACGCCGTCGGCCGAGTTGGTGTCGAGGTTCCCCGTGGGCTCGTCGGCGAGCACCAGCGCGGGCTCCATGGCGAGCGAGCGCGCCACCGCGACCCGCTGCTGCTGGCCGCCGGAAATGTCGTTCGTCTTGTGGTCCTTCCAGGGCGTGAGGCCTACCCGGTCGAGCAGCATCGCCGCGCGCTCGCGCATCGCGTCGTTCGGGAACCCCCTGACGGCGAGCATGGGCATCATCACGTTCTCGAGCGCGGTGAACGCCGGCAGGAGGTAGTGATACTGGAACACGAAGCCGATCGAGCGGCCGCGCAGGCGGGTGCGCTCCGCGTCGCCCAGTTCTTCCGTTTCGACCCCCTGTATCCACACCTTCCCGCGAGTGGGCTGGTCGAGCAGGCCGATGAGGTTCAGCAGCGTGCTCTTGCCGCCCCCCGACGGTCCGATCAGCGCGGTGAACTCGCCGCCCCCGATGTGGAGATCGATCCCGTGCAGCACCTCGGTCTCCACCGGCGTCCCGACCCCGTAGGACTTGCGCACGCCGTCGAGGCGCAAGGTTTCCGCGGCAGCGGTTCCAGCCATGCTCATCCCCGGATGGCCACCGCCGGATCGAGCCGCGCCGCGAGCCGCGCCGGCAACGCCGCGGCGAGAAGCCCGACCAGCGTCGCGCCGATCGCCGTTATCGCGAGCAGCGTCGCATCGATCTCGATCACGAACATCACCGTGCCGTCCGGATTCCTGGCGATGCTGCGAAAGAAGGCGAGAAACACGAACGACAGGCCCGAGCCGAGGATCGAGCCGGCGAGCGCCATGACGGCCCCCTGCAGCAGGAACACGCGCAGCACCTGCCCGCTCGAGGTACCCATGGCGCGCAGGATGCCGATCTCCTTGGACTTCTGCACGACCGAGACAACCAGCACGCTCGCGATCCCGAGCGCGGCGGTCAGGCCCACGAAGAAGCGGATGAGCCTGTTGGTGAGCGTCTGGGCCAGCATGGCGGTGAAGAACTGCGCGTTGGTCTTGATCCAGCTGTCCGCCTCCTGTCCGGTTTCGTCCTGGATGACCTGCGCGATGGTTTCCGCGTCGAACGGATCGCGCACCTTCAGCTCGACGCTCGAGACGCCGCCGACGAGGTTGAGCAGGTTCTGAGCGACATGCAGGCTGATGTAGACGTTGGCCTCGTTTATCCGCTTGTTCCCGAAATCGAAAATGCCGGTTACGTTGAGTGTCGTGGAGGCGCCCGTCGCGGTCGTAAGCCGCAGCTTGTCGCCTACGCCGGCGCCGAGGTCCTGCGCGAGCTCGGTGCCGATGATGATGTCGGAGCTCGCGACGCTCAGCTTCCCGTCGACGATCTTGTCGGCGAGGGAAATGACGTCGAGGTAGCTGTCGGGCTCGATGCCCGTGATATTCACGGCCTTGTTGGCATCGCCGCGCAGCGCGAAGCCCGGACCCGAGACCACCGGAGTCACCGCGATCACATCGGGGAGCCGCTCGATCTGCGCGCGCACCTTCTGCCACTGATCGATCGAGCGCAGCTGCTGCGATCTGGGCTGCACCAGGACGGCCGAGCCTTTCCCGTTCTCCCGCAGCGGCCGAGCGACCTGCTGCGGCGGGATGACGACGATGGGCGCCATGTAGTTGAGCGTGCGGCGGATGATATTCGCCTGCAGACCGGAGAGCGTCGCGGACATGAACACGATGACCGCAACGCCCAGAGCGACCCCTACGACGATGAGCAGCGTCTGCACCAGCCCCTCGCGCATGAAGCGCGTTGCAGCGATCCATTCGAAGGGAGTGAAGCGGTTCATCGGGAAGCGCTCTGCGGCGCGACCGCGCGCACGCGCTGCCCGGCCTTCACGACCCCGTTGGTCGCGGGGATCAGCTCGTCGCCGGCTTCGATGCCGTCGAGGATCTCGATCCGCCTGTCGCCGCGCAGGCCGAGCTTCACCGGCTGGCGCATGGCGCGAAACCCCCGGATCGCGAGCACCCAGGGCTGCGCCCCGTTTGCGTCGCGCACGGTTTCGGTCGGAACGTAGACCGTGTCCGCCTTGCGCGCCACCTCGATGTCGACCGACGCGGTCATGTCCTGCACCAGATACGAGGGCGGATCCGGCACCTTCAGCTTGACCTCGACCGAGCCCCGCAACGGGTCGACCGCAGGGTTGATGTACACGAGCTCCGCCGCAAAGCGCTGGTCGGAAAAGGCATCGGCCGAGCCGAGCGCCTTCTGTCCGAGCGCGAGCCGCGAGAGCTGCCGCTCGTCGATCATCACGTCCACCTGCGTCTCGCCGGCCGGGGCCAGCCCCATCAATTCCTTTCCGGGCTGCACCACGTCTCCGACTTCGACGTTGCGCGCGATCAGAATGCCGTCCACCGGCGCCTTGATCACGGTCTGCTCTAGCTTCACCTGCGCGGCGCGCAGGCTCGCGCGGGCCTGCTCGAGCGCGGTCTGCGCCAGAGCGAAGTCGCTGCCCGTGGGCTTGTTGGTCTCGACCTGCAGGCGCGCGGCGCGCAGCTGGGCCTCGGCGATGTCGCGTGCCCGCTGAGCGTCGTCCAGCTGCGACTGCACGACGAAGCCGCGCTCGCGCAAGGTCTTCGTGCGCTCGAACTGCTGCCGCGCGTTGAGCGCGGTGGCCTCCGCCTGTACCAGAGTCTGCTCGGCCGCCGGCAGCCCTACTTCGCGCAGTTGCCGCACCTTCGCTTCCGCCTGCGCCACGCTGGCCCTGGCCTGCTCGAGCGCGGCGCGCTCGTCCCTGTCGTCCAGCTCGATGAGCACGTCGCCCTTGCGGACCTTCTGACCCTCGTTGACCGGAATGCGCACCACGTGCTCCGTGACCACCGCTCCCACCGACAGGCGCTGCGGCGTGATGATGCGTCCGCTCGCCACCACCGTCTGCACGAGATCGCCGCGGATCGCCTGGTAGGCCTCGACCGGCTTCCCGAGGACCACGTCGCGAGAGAAGAATACGGCCGCGCCTGCCGCCACCAGAGCAAGCGCGATCCATCCAGGGTGCCTTACGATCGCTCCTATCGACATGCCAAGATAGTAGAAGACGCTCCGTCGCCGCAATTGACCTGGATCAACCGGACCGATCCGAGGCGGTCTATGCGATGCTTCGCGGCGACGCGAGGTCGAGGATTGCGCGCCTTACGGTCGAGTCCTCCGGATGGTCGGATATCCGGAACCCCAGCTTGGTGCACAGGCTCAGCATCGGCTCGTTCGCCGCGAGAATGTGCCCCACCATCACCTCGAGCCCGCGCGAACGCGCCACGCTGATCAGAGTCTCCAGCAGGCGCCGGCCGAGGCCCTTCTGCTGCCAGGCGTCGGCGACGACCACGGCGAACTCGCAGGTCCGCCCGTCGGGATTGGTGACGTAGCGCCCCACCGCGATTTCCTCCTCCCGGCCCTGCTCGCTGCGCACGCATACGAACGCCATCTCCCTGTCGTAGTCGATCTGGGTGAAGCGCGTGAGCATCGACGGCGTCAGCTCGCGGACCGAGTTCATGAAGCGGAAGTAGCGGCTCTTGTCCGAGAGATTTCTGACGAACTCCTGCTCCATCTCGGCGTCCTCGGGGCGGATCGGCCGGGTCTGGACGACGCTGCCCTCCGGGAGCACCCAGCTCGCCACCAGGTCGCTGGGATACGGATGGATCGCCATGTGCGCGTAGCGGCCGCGCATCGGCTGCGGGTCGCGCACCACCGCGCGCGCGTCCACCGCGACGGCGCCCGTCTCGTCGGCGATGAGCGGGTTGATCTCGAATTCCTCGATCTGCGGCAGCTCGCAGACCATCTCCGAGACACGGAGGAGGACCGACTCGAGCGCCTGCATGTCGGCCGCGGGCATCCTGCGGAACTCGCCGAGCAACCGCGAAACCCGGGTGCGGCCGATCATCGCCTTCACGAGGAACGCGTTGAGCGGCGGCAGCGCCACGGCCCGGTCGCGCACCACCTCGACCGCCCTGCCCCCCATGCCGACGGTGATCGCGGGACCGAAGACCGAATCGCGGATGACGCCGACGACGAGCTCTCTCCCGTGCGGGCGCGCGACCATCGGCTCGACGGTGACGCCGTTCAGTCGCGCGTCCGGGCGCTTGCCGGCGACCTCGTCGAGCATCTCGCGGTAGCCCGAGCGCACGCTCTCGGCGTCGACGAGGTTGAGCCGGACGCCGCCGACGTCGCTCTTGTGCGCGATATCGGGCGAGTCGATCTTCATGGCGACGGGGAAGCCCATTTCCTGCGCCATCAGCATGGCGTCGCGCGCCGAGTGCGCGAGCACGGTCTGCGCGATCGGGATGTGGAAGGCGGCCAGCAGGGCCTTGGATTCGGTCTCGGACAGCAGCTTGCGCCGCTCGGCGAGAGCGCTGTCGATCACCAGCCGCGCGCCCGGGATGTCGGGCGCGGCGAGATGCGCCACCGGTCCCGGGGCCTGGAGCAGCGTGCGCTGGTTGCGGTAGTAGGCGGCGAGGTGCGCGAACATCTCGACGGCGGGATCGGGGGTGCGGAACACCGGGATCGAAGCGTCGTGGAGGAGCTTGCGCGCCGGACCTGCGCTCGCTTCGCCCATCCAGCAGGCGATGAGCGGCTTGGACGCTCCGGCGGCCGCCTCGATCACCGCGCGCGCGGTCGCCTCCGCCTCGGTCATCGCCTGCGGCGTGAGGATGACGAGAATGCCGTCGATGCCGCCGTCGGCGAGGCACGCGGAGACGGCCGCCTTGTAGCGCGCGCTGTCGGCATCGCCGATGAGATCGATGGGATTGCCGTGCGACCAGTTCGCGGGCAGGGCGGCGTGCAGGGCTTTCACCGTAGCCGGCGCCAGGTCGGCGAGCGAGAGCCCGAGGTCGGCGAGCCGGTCCGCCGCCATGACGCCCGGGCCTCCGCCGTTGGTTATCACGGCGAGCTGCTCGCCCTTGGGGCGCACGTGGGAGGCGAGCGCCTGCGCTGCGGCGACGAGCTGGCCGACGCTCGCGACGCGCACCACGCCCGCGCGCTCCACCGCGGCTTCGAACACGTCGTCCGAGCCGACGATCGCGCCGGTATGCGACACCGCGGCGCGCGAGCCCGCCGGGTGTCGCCCGACCTTCATGACGATGACCGGCTTGGCGCGCGCGGCCGCGCGCAGGCTGGACAGGAACCGGCGCGCGTCGCGGATGCCCTCGATATAGAGCAGGATGTGCTCGGTCGCCTGGTCGTTCGCGAGGTAGTCGATGATCTCGCCGAAGTCGATGTCGCTCGAGCCGCCGAGCGAAACGATGCTGGAGAAACCGACCTTGTTCGGCGTAGCCCAGTCGAGCATCGCCGCGCAAACCGCGCCCGACTGCGACACGAGGCCGAGCGACCCTGGAAGCGCGGCCCCGCGCGCGAAGGTAGCGTTGAGCCCGAGCGCGGGACGCGCAATGCCGAGGCAGTTGGGACCGACGAGCCGCACGCCGCCGCGGCGCGCGTTCTCGAGGAGCGCGCGCTCGAGCTTCGCGCCTGCCGCCCCGACCTCGGAGAAGCCCGCCGTGATCACCACCGCGGAGCGCACCCCGGCCTTTCCGCACTCCTCGATCACCTGCGGCACCGTCCTCGCCGGCGTCGCAATCACCGCGAGATCGACGTCCGCGGGAATCTTGCCGACCGACGCGTAGCACGGCACGCCGCCGACCGCCGAATACTTCGGGTTGACCGCGAACAGCGGACCGCGGTAGCCGGCCGCCAGCATGTTGGAGAGCAGCACGGTGCCGACCTTGCCGGGCGTCTCGCTCGCCCCGACGATGGCGACCGAGCGCGGCTCGAACAGCGGCGTGAGATAGTGTCGGCCCGAGACGTCTTTCATCAAGGTCTGTTCGCGAGAATCGGCGGCGGGCCCGGTCTGAACCGCACCTCGAGGATCTTGTCGGAGTATTGTAGACCGGGTTGACTTAGATCAACGGTCGGAGGCGGCACGGCGGGTACGTTTGTGGCGGATATATTCGATCGACAGGTATCGGGAGACAACAATGGTCTACAAGAGAATTCTGGTCCCGGTGGACGGCAGCCCCACATCCATGTCGGGGCTGAGCGAGGCGCTGCGCCTCGCCAAGAATCAGAAGGCGCGCGTCCGGCTGGTGCACATCGTGGACGAAGTGCCCATCTTCAGCTCGGCCGAGGGCGGGCTCAACATCGAGCCGGTGATAGAGTCGCTGAAGAGCGGCGGCAAGCGCATTCTCGAACGCGCCGCGAAACAGGCGGCGTCGCGGGGAGTCCGGCCGGAGACCGAGCTGTTCGAGAACGCGACCAGCCGCGTCGCCGACGTGCTGATCGCGCGCGCCAGGCGCTGGCGCGCCGATCTGATCGTCATGGGAACTCACGGGCGGCGCGGCGTCAACCGCCTGATGCTCGGGAGCGACGCCGAGCTGGTCGTGCGCAACTCGCCCGTGCCGGTGCTGCTGGTGCGCGCGGCGCGGCGCCGCTAGAGGGGGCCGCATCATGCCAATCCCCCTGCGGATCACCGTACTCAACGTGCCGCGCTCCGCCGCCCTCGAGGCGCGCGTGCGGAAGATGGCGGACAAGCTGGAGAAGATCCACTCTCGAATCGTGAGCTGCCGCGTCAGCATCGAGGAATTGCGCAGGCACCGCAGCACGGCCCGTCTGTTCCACGTGCGCGTCGACCTGCGCATTCCGGGCAAGGAGATCGTGTCGAACCACAGGCACGCCAAGGACGCCCATGTCGCCCTGCGCGAATCCTTCCTCTCGCTCCGGCGGCAGCTCGAGGACGCCACGCGGGTCGCGCGCGGCGAGGTCAAGAAGCACCCGGTCAGGCCGCGGCGTGCGGCGCAAGGAGAATCATCATGAAGTCCGGAAGAGGCGAATCCCGCTCGACGCGCCGCGAGCAGCTGCAAGACGACCCGAGGCACGACAGCTACAAGGCCAAGGGCAAGCTGCCCGACCCCACGCGCTGCCCCGGGTGCGGCGCCGTGTTCCAAAAGGGGCGCTGGACCTGGAACGGCGTGCCGCGCGGGGGCGCGCACGAGCAGATGTGCCCGGCCTGCCAGCGCATCCGGGACGACTATCCGTCCGGATACGTGAACCTCGGCGGCGAGTACCTGGCGGCGCACCGCGATGAGATCCTCAATATCGTGCGGAAATGCGAAGCGGAGGAGAAGGCCACGCATCCGCTGCAGAGGCTCATCGCAATCAAGGACGTCGAAGGCGGCGTCCTGGTCACGACGACCGACACCCACCTCGCACGGCGCATCGCCGAGCGCGTCCATGACGCGTGCAAGGGCAGTCTCTCCCTGCAGTACAACAAGGAAGAGAACCTCGTGCGGGCGACCTGGACGCGTTGAAGACTCAGAAGGGTCCCGATCACGCTCTACCGGGCGTCGAGGAAGCGGCGCGGCTCGAACCCGAGACCCTGTTCGCCCGCTTCGGCGCATCGCCGGCCGGCCTGACGCGGCGCGAAGCCGCCGCGCGCATCGCGCGCCTCGGCCCGAACGCGGTTGCGCGCGAGCGCCCCCTGGCGCCCCTCAGGCGCCTGCTGCAGCTCTTCTTGAGCCCCCTGTCGCTGCTCCTTCTCGCGCTCGCCATACTGGCGCAACTGAGCGGCGAGGCGGGAGGCGCGCTGGTCATCGCCGTCATGGTCGTGCTCTCGGTGCTGCTCTCCTGGTTCCAGGAAGTCCGGTCAGGCAAAGCGGCCGAGCGCCTCCGGGCGATGGTGCATACCACGGCGACCGTGCTGCGGCGCGAGCGCGCGGCGGACGGAGGCCGCCCGCACGAGATCCCCATCGCGCGGCTGGCCCCGGGGGACGTCGTGCAGCTCGCGGCGGGCGATCTCGTGCCGGCCGACGTCCGGCTGCTCGAATCGAAGGACCTGTTCGTCGATCAGTCCGCCCTCACCGGCGAGTCGATGCCCGCGGAGAAACACGCCGCAGTGCCTCCGGGCGCCGCGTCGGCTGCGGAATTGCCCAACGTCGCCTTCCTCGGCACGCACGTGGTGAGCGGCACCGCGACCGCGCTCGTGATGGGGACGGGCGCGCGCACCCGCTTCGGCTCGATCGCCGCGTCGATCGCGGCCGAGGGCCAGCCGACGAGCTTCGATCTGGGCGTGAAGCGCTTCATCGGGCTGATGCTGCGCTTCATGCTGGTGATGGTGCCGCTGGTCTTCCTCATCAACGGCCTGTCGAAAGGCAACTGGGTCGAGGCCTTCCTGTTCGCGGTGGCGGTCGCGGTCGGCCTGACGCCCGAGATGCTGCCCATGGTGGTGACCATCAACCTCGCCAAGGGCGCGCTCGCGATGTCCCGCAAGAAGGTGATCGTCAAGCGCCTGAGCGCGATCCAGAACCTGGGCGCGATGAACGTGTTGTGCACGGACAAGACCGGAACGCTGACCCAGAACAAGGTAATTCTCGAGAAGCACGTGGATATCCTCGGCGCCGAGAGCGCGCACGTGCTCGAGCTCGCCTACCTCAACAGCCATTTCCAGTCGGGACTGAAGAACTTGCTCGACGTCGCCGTCCTCGAGCACGCCGAGATGCGCGAGCACGTCCACATTCCGCGCAGCTACCGCAAGATCGACGAGGTGCCTTTCGACTTCCGGCGCCGGCGCATGTCGGTGATGGTCGCACGCGACCCGGCGCACCATGTCCTGATCTGCAAGGGCGCGCCGGAGGAGACCATCGCGGTGTGCGCGCACGTCGAGGAAAAAGGCAAGGTCGTGCCTCTCACCGCGGCGCACCGCGCGGACCTCCTTCCGTTCATCCGCAGCCTGAACGAGGAAGGGTTTCGGGTGATCGCGGTGGCGTACAAGCACATTCCCGCGGCGAAGACCGTCTGCAGCCGCGCCGACGAATCGGGGCTGGTGCTCGCCGGCTATATCGCGTTTCTCGATCCGCCCAAGGAGAGCGCGGCCGGCGCCGTGCGGGCGCTGCATGAGCAGGGCGTGGGGGTAAAGGTCCTGACCGGCGACAACGAAGTCGTGACGAAGAAGATCTGCGCGATGGTAGGAATCGATCCCGGCACGGTCGTGCTCGGCGGCGAGCTCGATCGGATGGACGATGCGGCGCTGGCGCAGCTCGCCGCGCGAACGGCGGTGTTCGCGAAGCTCGAGCCCGAGCACAAGGCGCGCATCATCGCCGCGCTGCGGAGCGGCGGCCACGTGGTCGGCTACCTCGGCGACGGCATCAACGACGGCCCCGCGCTGCGGGCCGCCGACGTCGGCGTGTCGGTCAGCGGCGCGGCGGACATCGCCAAGGAATCCGCCGACATCATTCTCCTGGAGAAGAGCCTGCTCGTGCTCAGGGACGGGGTGATCGAAGGCCGGCGCGTGTTCGCGAACGTCGTGAAATACATCCGCATGGGCGCGAGTTCCGCCTTCGGCAACATGTTCTCCGTGGTCGGGGCGAGCGCCTTCCTGCCCTTCCTGCCGATGGCGCCGGTCCAGGTGCTGCTGAACAACCTGCTGTACGACGTCTCCCAGACCGCGCTCGCGACCGACAGCGTCGACGCCGCCTACCTCGCGCGGCCGCGCAAGTGGGACATCGGCAATATCGGCCGCTACATGCTCGTGTTCGGGCCGATCAGCTCGCTGTTCGACTACGCCACGTTCTTCACGCTGTTGTACGCGTTCCGGGCGTGGCACGACCCGGCCCTGTTCCAGTCCGGATGGTTCGTCGAGTCGGTGCTCTCGCAGACCCTGATCGTGCACGTGATCCGCACCGCGGGCGTGCCCTTCCTCGAAAGCCGGGCGGCGGCGCCCCTGCTCGTCACTACGGTCGCGGTCTGCGCCGCTGCCCTGTGGCTGCCGTTCTCGGATTTCGCCGGTCTGCTGGGATTGACGCCGCTGCCCGCGCGCTACTTCCTGGCACTGGCCGCCATTCTGTCTTGCTACCTGATACTCACGCAGTGGGTGAAGACCGCGCTGATCCGGCGGTTCGGATTCGATTGAGAAGCGTTTGAGCCAGATCAAGAACGCGCCGGCCCGCCCAGGGAAGATACGAGGAGAGACAGATCGCCGTGGGAAAAACGACTCAGAGGAAGATCGGCGCGCATCGTCGTGACATCGGCCATCACTTCCGCGCGGCGGCCGAGCGGCTGTGACGACCTACATCGCGATCAAGCACGTTCACGCCGTCGCGGTCGCGGTAAGCTTCGGCCTCTTCTTCCTTCGCGGCGTCTGGATGATGCTCGATTCGGCGCGTCTGGATGGCCGCTGGGTGCGGGTCGTGCCGCACGTCAACGACACCGTGCTGCTCGCGGCCGGAATATGGCTCGCCTTCGAGTTGCGGCTCTCGCCCGCGGCGACGCCATGGCTGGGGGCGAAGCTCATCGCGCTTCCGGTCTACATCGGCCTCGGCGCGCTGGCGCTCCGGCCCGGGCGGCCGAAACGGGTACGCGTCGCGGCCTGGATGGCGGCGCTCGTCGTGTTCGGCTACATTGCCGCGGTGGCGGTTACGCGGAGCGTGTCGCTTTGACCCTGTTCGCCTACGGCTTTCGGCCGTTCTTCCTCGCGGCGGGCCTCTGCGCCGTGCTCGTGGTTCCGGGGTGGATCCTGATGTTCGCGCACGGGTCGATGCCGCTCGGCGACTTGCCTCCGCCGCTGTGGCACGCGCACGAGCTTTTCTACGGCTTCGTCGGCGCCGCGCTCGCCGGGTTTCTGCTGACCGCGGTGCCGAGCTGGACCGGAGCGAAGGGTTTCGGCGGCGGGCCGCTGGCCGCAGTGGCTTCGGCGTGGCTGCTCGGGCGGCTCGCCTTCGCATTCGCCAACGCGCTGCCCTTCTGGGCGCTCGCCGCGGCCGAACTCGCGTTCCTGCCCGGCGTGGCGCTGCTACTCGCACCCCCGCTCGTGCGCTCGCGCAACCGCAACACGGCGCTCCTCCTCGTCCTCGCTCTGTTGTGGATCACCGACGCGACGTTTCTCGCGGGGCTGGCGCGGCGTGACCCCGGCCTCGCGAGCGGCGGCCTGCGCATCGCGATCGACCTGATGTTGGTCGTCGTCACGCTTATCGGCGGGCGCATCGTTCCCTCGTTCACCGCGAACGCCCTGCGGCGGCGCGGGGAGGGGCCGGAAATACGCAGCCTGCCCTGGCTCGAGCGCACGGTGATGGCGCTGATGATCGCCGTCGTCGTGGTGGACCTTTGGCGGCCCGAGGGCGCTATCGCGGGAGGGCTCGCCGCGCTGGTCGCTCTGGCACAAGCGCTGCGGCTCTCGGGATGGCGCAGCCTGCGCACGCGCGGCGAAGCGATCCTGTGGGTGCTGCACCTCGGTTATGCCTGGCTCCCGTTCGGCTTCGCGCTCAAGGCGCTGTCGCTGCTCGCCGGCGCCGGCTGGGCGGCGCACTGGCTGCACGCGCTCACCATGGGCGCTTTCGGCACCATGATCCTCGCCGTGATGACGCGCGCGGCGCTGGGTCACACCGGCCGCGACCTGACGGTCGGCCGCGGCATCGCGGCGGCGTACGTTCTTCTCACCCTTGGGGTCGTCACGCGGGTTTTCGCGCCCGCACTGTGGCCTTCGCACTACCTGTGGACTGTCATCGCCTCCGGACTGCTGTGGACGGCGGCGTTTGCGGTCTATCTAGTCGTCTACACGCCCATCCTCGTGCTACCGCGGGCGGACGGCAAACCGGGGTAGCATGCAATTGATTTGGGTCAAACCGCGGACCGTTGCGTAGGTCATCATGGATCGCATGAAATATTCCATATTCGGCTGGCTGTTTCTCTGCGTCTTCCTGCTCGCGGGCTGCGCCTTGCCGCCCAAGCAGCCGTCGGCGGCCATGGTCAGCCCGGATCGCGGCGGCAATCTCTACGCCGACAACTGCAACGCCTGCCACACCGCGCAGGTGCACTGGCGCGAGAAGCGCCTGGTGCGAACATGGGACGACCTGCTCTTCCAGGTGACGCGCTGGCAGAGGATCGCGGATCTGGGATGGAGCCAGGAGGAGGTCGCCGACGTGGCCGCCTACCTGAACGCGGTCTTCTACGACCTGCCGTGTCCGACGGCCGGCTGCCGGGGCAGCGGCGTGACCGATGCCGGAGCCCGCACCGTCGCCCGGCGTCGGTGAGACCGGGCGACGTTACTTCACCGGCGCCCGGACGTTCCGTAGCCCTCCTCGCAGAACTCCCTTCGCGGGGCTCGCGCCTACGAACCCATCTCGAGCCATAGCCGTGGCTCGACCGCCGCGGCCGCCATCAGTCCGCCCATGAACGCGCCCTGGACGCCCATGCTCGCCGCGTCCTGGCCGGCAAGGAGCAGGCCCGGAACGGGCGTGCGTGCCCGAAGGGCGCCGCTCCGCAGGCGCGCCGCCGACATCTCGATGCCGTACATTGCGCCGCGGTCCGCCCCGACGTAAGAAGCCTGCGAGAGCGGCGTCGACAGCTCGTGGAAATCGACGAGAGGGCCGAGTCTCGGGAAATGCCGCTTGAATTGCGCAAGCAGACGCTCGGCGATCCATGCTTTCGTCGCCTCGTATTCCTCGGGGCGATGGCCGGGCGTGGTCCCGGCCCAGGCGGCAAACGGATCCCAGCGGCACGCGGCGACGACTTCCGCGGTATGGCGCCGCGGATTGTCGTGCGCGGCGTCCTTGAGCGACGGGAAGGACACGAAGATCGAGGGCGCATCCTCGTCGGCGGGCCGTTCCCACACCCGGCCGACGTCCTCGCTCTCGTAGACCCACACGTTCGCTGCGGTCGCTCCGCCCGCGCGGATGTCTCCTCGGAGACCGAGATAGAGCCCGATGTACGACAGGCCCGGCTCGAATCGCGCGAGCGATTCGCGCCAGGCGGTGGCGGCGTCGCCCGGCAGCGCGGCGAGCGTATTGTGCGCGCCCATGCCGGAGACGACGCTCGCCGCGTCGATCGACTCTCCTCCTTCCAGGCGCACGCCGGCCGCCCGGCCACCCTCGAGCCGAATGGCGGTGACGCGCGCGTCGGTGCGCAGCTCGCCGCCGTGCGCGCGGATCGAGCGCGCGAAGGCCTGCGCGAACCTCGCCGGCCCGCCAACCGGGTAGTAGGCCCCGGCATAGTAGCTCGCCGTCACGAGCGCGTGCACGGCGAACGGCGCGCGCTCGGGCGGCAGTCCGTAGTCGGCCCAGCGCGAAGTGAGCACCGCGGCAAGTCGCGGATCGCGTGCCCGGCGGACGATCTCCGCGGCGGACGGCTCCAGCGTGCGGCGTAGCCGTCCGGCGTTGAGCCACCGCACCAGAGCGGCGAGAGGGGCGGGAAGCATCGCAGCTCCGAATAGCGCGACGCTGGCGCGTTGCGCATCCGAGCAGCCTCTGAAGTAGGTGTCGATCACCGTCTCCTCGCCCGGAAACACGGCTTCGAGGCGCGCGCGATACGCCGCGAGAGGCGCTTCGATGGGGAACTCGAATCCAGGGAGGCGAATGATGTCGTAAGGCGAACCGACCGAAGCGAAGCGCAACTCATCGCCGGCAAAGCGGCGCAGCAGCCGGCCGAACTGACCATCGGGACCCGGCACGTCGCCCACCCCGCCGACGTAGTGCACGCCGGGCGCGAACACGTAGTCGCCGCGGCGGAAGGTCTGCGTGAGGCCGCCGAGCTGCGAATGCTGCTCGAGCACCAGCACACGGCGGCCGCTGCGGGCGAGCGCCGCCGCCGCCGCCAGCCCGCCCATGCCGGAACCGATGACGACAGCATCGAACCCGGGGTTCACGGCGAAGGCCCCGGATCGGCGCCCGGGCTCAGGGCGTCGGGGTACGCGCCTTGTCCCGCCCGCCGCCGGCTTCGGGGGAGTGCTCGCGCAGCAGCTCGAGCAGCTTGGTGTTCGCGTCCGAGGCAGCCTGGAACATCTGGTTCCAGTAGGCCATGGAGCGCTCCAGGTTGCCCGTCATCCAGTTGAGCTGTATGGCGAGCAGGTCCGAGGCCGACTTGGCTCTCGTCACCAGCTTTTCCGCGTCGAGATCGCGCGCATGCGTCTCCATCGCCGCGGCGAGCTGCGAGCTGCGCATCTCGAGCGCGCCTTGCACCGCGGCATCGATGAGCTTGAGGCTCGTGTCCAACTGCTCCTTCCAAGTCTGGAGCATCTGCTTCGAGCTGTTCTCCCAGTCCTTGTTGCCGGGAAGGAGAGCCGCGAACGGGAATCCACCGGGCAATCCCTTGCCTGGCGCCGTGGTCTTTGTTTCAGTGGCAGTCGTCATGATCGTCTCCTGTCGGGTTTGTGCCCTCGCTATTTCATGTGCACGTACTGGCCGGGCGCATCGTCCAGCACGGGGTAGCCCGCCGCGGCGCAGCCCATCTCGGGTGGCGCCGTGCGCGCGCCCGAGTGCTGCGCAAGCCAGCGCGTCCATTCCGGCCACCACGAGCCTTGCGAGCGCGGTGCCTGCCGCGCCCAGGCGTCCGGGTCGATGTACGGCTCGTCGCGTCCGCGGGTCGCGACCTGGTAGCTGCTGCCCGCATACGCCGGATCGCTCACGATCCCCACGTTATGTCCTCCCGAGGCGAGCAGAAACGTCACTTCCGAGTCCGTATACAGGTTGAGCTTGTACACCGAGCGCCACGGCGCGACGTGGTCCTTCTCGGTGCCGACCGCGAAGAGCGGAGCCCGGATGTCGCGCAGCGCGACGGGCCGCCCGTCCACGTGATACCTCCCGGCCGACAGGTCGTTGTGCAGGTACAGCCGCCGCAGGTACTCGCTGTGCATGCGGCACGGCATGCGCGTGCCGTCCGCGTTCCAGGCCATCAAGTCGGTCATCGGCGGCCGCTCGCCGAGGAGGTATTCGGTGATGCGTTGCGACCAGATGAGATCGTTCGAGCGCAGCAGCTGGAAGGCGCCGCTCATCTGCCCGGGATCCAGAAAGCCCTGCTCGGCCATCATGTCCTCGAGCAGGGCGACCTCGCTCTCGTCGATGAAGAGTCCGAGCTCGCCGGCTTCGGCGAAGTCCACCTGCGAGGCGAGGAGGGTCACCGTCGCGAGCCGCGCGTCCCCGTTGCGCGCCATCGCGGCCGCGGCGATCGCGAGCAGGGTGCCGCCCAGGCAATAGCCGACGGCGTGCACGCGGCGCTCCGGAGCGATGCGCCCGATCGCGGCGAGCGCGTCTTCGATGCCGAGACGGCGGTAGTCGGCGAGCGACAGGTCGCGGTCGGACGGCCCCGGGTTCTTCCAGGAGATCATGAACACGCTGTGACCGCGCTCGACCAGGTACTCGACGAGCGAGTTATGCGGCGACAGGTCGAGGATGTAGTACTTCATGATCCACGCCGGCACGACGAGCAGCGGTTCGGCGAACACCGTATCCGTCGCGGGCGCGTACTGGATCAGTTCCATCAGCCGGTTGCGGAACACGACCTTGCCCGGCGTGCGCGCAACCTGCTTTCCGGGGAGGAAGGCCTCTGCGCCGACCGGCGGCTGCCCGAGCGCGATCCGCCTCCAGTCCTCCATGAAATTCGAGATGCCGCGAACGAGGTTCTTCCCGCCCTGCTCGCGGGTAACGCGGAGCACTTCCGGATTCGTCCACGCGAGATTGGAAGGCGCCCACATGTCCAGCATCTGCCGTGTCACGAAATTCACCAGCGCGGCGTGATGCGGCGCCACGCCCTTCACGTCGGTGGTCGCGTTGTGCCACCACTGCTGCGTCAGGAGAAAACCCTGGTACATCGCATCGAAGGGCCAGGCGTTCCAGGCCTCTGCGGCGAACCTCGAGTCGCCTGCGAGCGGCTCGATGCATGGCGCGGTCTTTTCCCCGCGCGCCGCGCGTGCGAGAAAATCCGAGAAGCGCAGCCACTTGCGGAATACCTTTCGCCCGAGCTCGAGCTGCTTGCCGGGCGAAGTGGCGAGGTGCTGCCACCAGTCGAAGAACGCGATCGCCACCGCGCCGGGCGAGATTCCGAACGTCGCGCGCGAAGCGTATGCGCGCAGCACCCGGTCGACACCGAAAGCCATCGCGGCGGCCGCGTCGATGTCTTCCGGCACGGGCGCCGAAGGCGGATCCTTCTTCACCGGCGCGCGCAACTTTTCGATTGCACCCATGGATCGATGCTATCCGTCCGAGGCGCGCGCGGTTTGATCCAGGTCAAGCGCCGGGTCCGGCGCGAGGCCGCTAGGCGGCCTGTCTCTCGGTGTAATACGCCCGGCACTCTTCCTCGCGGCCGCGCACGACCCGCCTGCCCAGGAGCGACCCGTGCGTTTCCGTCACGACCGTGCGCTGGCGCTCGACGTGGTCGCCGTCGTAGAAGTAGATGACGACCCAGTCGCGCATCCGGTTCAGCTTGTGCGCGAGCGCGGTGTTGGAGTAGAGCGCGCTGAAGTGCCAGGCGTCGCGCACGGCGTGCAGCACCGGCAGCCACGACTCTTTCCCCGGGTTGAAGCGCCGCGGCGCGATCGTCGGCAGCGTCCCTGCCTTTCCCCTTTCGCGGTATTCGCGGTCGACGTCGAGCAGGAGCCCGACGCCGGGCTCCGTGGCCGCTCCGCCGGGCGCGCGGCCGCGGCGCGCCCGCACGCGGCCGAGCATGCGCTCGAGCGCCGCGCGCCACCCTGCCGCGCGGCGCGGGCCGACCCCGGGAACGGCTTCCAGGGTTCCGTCGTTGGCGGCGATCTCGAGCCCCTCGAGCGTGTCGACGTGGAGTGTGTCGTGGATGCGCTTCGCCAGCTCGGGCCCCATACCCGGCACCGACCGAAACAGGCGCGCCGGGTCGGTCGTCCCGCGCAACCGCTCGAGCTGGCTCCAGCGCGTGGTGATCAGGATCTCCGCGATCGCCGACGCGATGCCCTGCCCCACGCCCGGCAGCGCGTCGAGGCCTTTGAGGCCGTCGGAATCGAAGATTTCGCGCACGCTGCGCGGCAGCTGCGCCAGCGTGTCGGCGGCCTTCCGGTACGCGCCGACGCGGTAGGGGTTGGCGCCCTGGGCGCTCAGCAGCTCGGCGGCCTCGCGCAGCTTGTCGGCGATCTGCAGGTTCTCGGAAGACGATGCGACGACCGCGATCATTTCATTGGACGGCGCGCGCCACGCGCGAACGCTCAGTGCTCCTCTACCCTCGGCACGCCCTCTTCGGCGGGCTCCCCCGTCTCCGGATCCACCCAGTCGGCGATGCCGATCTCGGCTTCGGCTTCCTGCGCGGTCTCGCCGGGCTCGATCGCGGCCTCGTCGCGGGCCTGCATGTCCTGCACCGCCTGGAGCAGCGTGGCGAAGGGCCCGAACTCCTCCCGGCCGTCCTTCGACTGCCAGTAGAAGCCGTCCGGGCGCTCGGTCAGGCGCGTGCTCTCGAACTCGGGCGAGGTTTCTGGAATTACTTGCTTCATGACTCGCCCCCTACATGTCCATGTCGCCCATCGACGGCCGAGCCGCAGACGGCTTCTCGGGAATCTGCGCGATCATGCAGTCGGTGGTGAGGATCAGCCCCGCGATCGAGGCCGCGTTCTGCAGCCCGGTGCGCGTCACCTTGCACGGGTCGAGAATGCCCATCTGCACCATGTCGCCGTACGCGTCCGTGAGAGCGTTATAGCCGAAATTGCCCTGGCCCTCCTGCACGCGGTTGACCACGACCGAAGGCTCCTCGCCCGCGTTGGCCGCGATCTGGCGCAACGGCTCCTCGAGCGCGCGCAGCACGATCCTGATGCCGGCGTCCTGATCCGGGTTGTCCCCGCGCAGCTTTCCCAGCCGCGAGCGCGCGCGCAGCAAGGCGACGCCGCCGCCGGGGAGGACGCCCTCTTCCACCGCCGCGCGCGTCGCGTGCAATGCGTCCTCGACGCGTGCCTTCCTTTCCTTCATCTCGGTCTCGGTCGCCGCGCCGACCTTGACCACCGCGACGCCGCCGGCGAGCTTCGCGATCCTTTCCTGGAGCTTCTCCTTGTCGTAGTCGCTGGTCGTCTCCTTGAGCTGCTCCCGCAGGTCTGCGACCCGGGCGGCGATCTTCTTCGCATCACCAGCGCCGCCGATCAGGATGCTGTCGTCCTTGTCGACCTCGACGCGCTTCGCGCGCCCGAGCTGTTCCACCGTCGCCTTGTCGAGCTTGAGCCCCACCTCTTCAGCGATCACCTGACCGCCGGTGAGCACGGCGATGTCTTCGAGCATCGCCTTGCGGCGGTCGCCGAAACCGGGCGCCTTCACCGCGCAGGTCTTGAGCACGCCGCGCAGCATGTTGACGACGAGTGTCGCGAGCGCCTCGCCTTCGACGTCTTCGGCGATCACGAGCAGGGGCTTGGAGGTCTTTGCCACCTGCTCGAGAACCGGCAGCAGGTTCTGAATCGAGGAGATCTTCTGGTCGTGAATCAGGATGTAGGCGTCCTCGAGCACGCAGCGCTGCTTCTCGTTGTTGATGAAATAGGGAGACTGGAATCCGCGGTCGAATTTCATGCCCTCCACCACCTCCAGTTCGCTCTTGAGTCCCGAACCGTCCTCCACCGTGATGACGCCCTCCTTGCCGACCTTTTCCATCGCGTTGGCGACGATTTCGCCGATCACCGGATCGGAGTTGGCCGAGATCGTGGCCACCTGAGCGATCTCGGTGCTCGTGCTGCAAGGCTTCGCGAGCTTCTTCAGCTCTTCGACCACGGCGACGACGCCCGTATCGATGCCGCGCTTCAAGTCCATGGGGTTCATGCCCGCGGCGACGTATTTCATCCCCTCGAACACGATTCCGGCGGCGAGCAGGGTTGCGGTGGTCGTGCCGTCTCCCGCGACATCGGAGGTCTTCGATGCGACCTCCTTCACCATCTGCGCGCCCATGTTCTCGAAACGATCCTCGAGCTCGATCTCCTTCGCCACGACGACGCCGGAGTTGATGATGGTCGGCGCGCCGAAAGACTTCTCCAGCACGACGGTGCGGGCCTTAGGCCCGAGCGTGCCGCGCACGGCGTCGGCGAGTATCCGCACCCCTGCCATGATCTTCGCGTGCGCGCGCTCGCCGAATACGATCTGTTTCGCGGACATTCGAGAGGCTCCCTAGGTTCTGGCCTGCGCTTCCTGCGTCTGCTCCCTGCCGATCGCCTTGACCATGTCTTCGACCTGCCCCGCGAACACCTCGAGCACGTCGTCGATCGCCACGATGCCGGCGAGGATGCCCGTGCGCGAAAGCACCGGGAGCCTGCGCACGCCGTAGGTGCGCATGACCCTGAGGGCATCGACGACGTCGTCGTCCTCGCGCACGGTGGCCGGTTCCCGGCTCATCACCTCGCCGACGGTCACGGTGCGGTAATCGAGGCCTGCCGCGAGCACCTCTACGACGATGTCGCGGTCCGTGAGCATGCCGACAGGTACGCGGCCGCCGACGCGCGGGATGACGATCACGCTCCCCACGTGCTGTTCGCGCATCCGCTTTGCGATCTCGTCGATGCGCTCGCTCTCGTAGGCCAACGTGACTTCGCGGTTGCAGATCCGTTCGATGTTCATAAGATCTCCAGGTCCCGAGTTCAGCTTACAAAGGCGGGCTCGCACGCGATTTGAGATAGGTCAAGCAAACACGGCGCCCAAAAGCACGAAAAAAGAACCCGCCGTCTGGTGAGGGCGGGTCCTTGGCGGAGACCCCGGGTCGGCGCTTGAAGCTCGCTCGCCGAACGGTCTGAGGCCGTCTCCTTCCATCGCCGCGCCGAAAGGCGTTGCGAACTTTGGCCTGCTTTCAGGCCACCTCAACTCCGCGCCCGCTCCCCCCTTGTGGAGGAGAGCCGCGCGCACATCTCTACGATAACGTGGCGATGCACGAGGGTCTTGATCCAGATCAAACGGGCGGCGCACCTCTGGAAGATGATTGGAGTTGTCCCCCTTTCAAGGGGAGCAATCAGCGAACCGACAGGAGAACCACCATGGCAAACATCACCCGTTTCGATCCGTTTGAAGAACTGGCGCGCTTCCAGCCGCTGGCCAACTTCGACGATTTCTTCAAGGGCTTTCGCGTGCGTCCCTGGACCGGCGAAGGCGACTTCGAGCCGCGCATCAAGGTGGACGTCGCCGAAGCCGACGCCGCCTACACCGTCAAGGCCGAGATCCCCGGCGTGAGGAAAGAGGATATCCACGTCGCGATCGAGGGCAACCAGGTATTCATCGAGGCGGAGCTCAAGAAGGAAAAGGAAGAGAAGAAGGGCGAAAAGGTCGTCCGCAGCGAGCGCTACTACGGCAAGCAGTCGCGCAGCTTCACGCTCGGCCACGACATCGACGCCGGCAAGTCCGAAGCCAAGTACGCCGACGGCGTGCTCGATCTGAAGCTCCCGAAGAAGGCCAACGGCTCGAGCAAGGAGCTCAAGGTCCAGTAAAGCTTCAGGGTTCGATCGTTCCTCCCCGGCGGGCCCGGCCCGCCGGTTTCACGCCTTCAGGGAGGCGATCTTGCTCTTCTCCGCCGGCTTCGCGCCGTCGCCCGCGAACATCGCGTCGCACAGGCGCTGGAGCATCGGCACGCCGCGGATCTCGGTCTCGAACAGCGGCACGATGGCGCGCACGGCGCCGTCGAACTCGCGCCAGATGGTCTGCATGTGCTCCTGCTGCATCGCCACCCGGTTCCTGACGAACTCGGCCGCGTCCGCGCCGACCGATGTGCGGTCGATGAGCATGTTCACGAACACGCCGCCCACGGGGATGCCGAAATCCTTGAACCACTGGATGAAGCGCGTGACCACGGCGATCGGCAGGGCTTCGGCCAGGGTGACGAAGTAGAACGCCGTGAGCTTGGGGTCGGTGAGCAGCACGCGCGCGTGCTCCATCCGGTCGCGGAAGGAGACCAGGTACTCCATCAGCGGGTCGGCCTCCTTCTTCTTGGTGAAGGAGAGCAGCTCGCGCAGCGTCTTCGCTTCCTCGCGGCTCTTCATCATCTTGTTGACCCACAGCGCGTACACCTTCGACATGCCGAGCAGGCGCCGCGCGTTGGCGGTGGGCGCCGTATCGAAGACGTAGACGTCGTACTCGTTCTTGAACATGAGGTCGATCATGTTCTCGAACATCGCCGACTCCTCGAACGCGGGGTTCATCGTCGCCGTCTCGACGAAGTCGTCGGCCTTGGTGGTGATGTCGGCGAACTTGAGGAACCAGCGGATCTTCTCGCGGATCTGCAGCTTGCTGCGCTCGATCGTATCCTTCGTCTCGATCTCGTACGCCCACAGGTTCGGCACGCCCGCGACCGGGACGTGCTTGCCGAGCACGTCCTGGCCGAGCAGGGCCGTCAGGCTGTGCACGGGGTTCGTGGAGGCGAGCAGCGTGCGGCGGCCCTGGCGCGCCAGCCCGATGGCTGCCGCCGCGGCGAAGACGGTCTTGCCCACCCCGCCCTTGCCGCCGAAGAACAGGTATTTCTGCGCGGGATGATCGCGCAGGTACTGGGACATCGACAGGGTGATTTCCGGCATGGCTCTCCCTCGCTAGGCGAACATTCCGGCGGCAAGCTTCTCGATCATCGGCAGGCCGGTGACGTCGCGCTCCATCTCCGGAACCCGCGCGAGCACCCGGTCGCCGAAGGCCGTGCGCACGTCGCCCAGGTGCTGGTCCTGCATGGCGATGCGGCGGCGCAGGTACTCGGGGATGTTCTGGCCGAGCAGCTCGTGCGGTATGACCCGGTTCACCACGTACCCGGAGAGCGGCACGTCGAACTGCGCGAACAGCTTGGCCGCCTTCTGGGTGTCGTTGATGACCCCGGCCTCCGGGATCAGCACGAAGAAGAACGCCGTCTTCGCCTTGTCGGTGAGGATCCCGGCAGAGGTGTTGATGCGGTTCTTGATGTAGAGCAGCTCCTGGAGAATCTGGTCCTGCTCGCTCATCTTCTCGTGCTTGAGCCGGCTCACCATCTCCTCGTACTCGCGCATGTCCTCGCGGAGCTTGGTGACCTTGTTGATCCACTCGTCGTAGACCTTGGCCATCGACAGGTAATAGAGCGCGTGGCCGAGCGGCACGAGGTCGTAGATGTAGTAGTCGTAGTCGCCCTTCATGACCACGTCCACGACGGCGTCGAACATCGCGCTCTCCTCCATCGCCGGCTCGGCGCTCGCCGCCTGGATGTAGTGCTCGATCTCCTCCGGCACCGCGGGCATCCCGTACATGTCGAGGATCTTCTGGCGGATCTCCTGCTGGTACGCCTTGATGTGCTTGTCGGCGTCGATCTCCTGGGCCCACAGGTTCTGCATGATCTGCACCGGCCCCTTGCCGAAGATGTCCTTCTTGAAGATGTCGGTAAGCGAGGCCTGGGGGTCGACCGAGAACACGAGCACCCTCTTGCCGTGCGTCGCGAGCCAGTACGCCGCCGCGGCGGAGAACGTGGTCTTGCCCACTCCGCCCCCGCCGCCGAACATGATGTAGCGGCGCTCGGGGTGCTGCAGGAAGATGTCCTTGAATCCCATCGCCGCCCCCTAGAACATCGATTCAGAACATGGCATCGGCCACGTCCTTCTCGCGCAGCATGCGCCGCTTCCAGGTCGCGATCTGCGGCACGACGTAAGGAAGGAGCCGCAGGCTGTAGTACGGCGGCAGGATCGGGATGCCGAGCAGGTCGCCCATGGTGATGAGGATGAACAGGTGCTCCATCGACGCGCGCGTGCGCAGCGCCGCGCGGCTCATGTCGTGCGCCGCCATGCCGTAGACGGTCTCGCGGATGTTCTGCCACAGGCTCTTCTTCGGCGCTTGCTTGTCAGGGTCGGTCATGATCGTCTCCTTCATACTCCGTGCAGATGGTGTTCGTGGTCGGTGCCGAACTGCCGCTCGCGCAGGATGCTGCGCTTCCAGGTGCCGATCTGCGGCGCCACGAAGGGCAGCAGGCGCAACCCGTAGTACGGCGGCAGGATGGGGATGCCGAGCATTTCCCCGAATAGTCCCAGCATGAACAGCCTGTCCAGCGAACCGCGCATTTCCCGCACTTCCTGCACGATCTCGTAGGTGAACATCCCGTAGAGGAACTCGCGCAGCGTCCGCCTCCACCCGTGCGCAGGCGGCGTGCTATCGTGAAGTCCGCCATGACGGAGCTCATCGGCATCGCCGCGATCGCCATCGTCGCCTGGTTCGCCGCCGGCACGATCTGGAACGTCCGCAAGGGACGCGAGTCGATGCGCTGGATGCAGGGCGGGTTGCCGGTCATCGGCGAGCGCACCACCGTGCGCTGGCTGGGCTCGACCGCCGTAGAGCTCCTTATAGACCAGGGCAAAGCCGAGTTCTCCCGGGCAGCAGTGGTCATATTCCTGGAGCCGCGCGACCTGCCGTGGTGGCCGCTCTCCCGCCTGCGCGGCCGGCGCGACACGCTCATCGTCCGCGGCGCGCTGCGCCGGCCTCCGGCGCGCGAGCTCGAGGCGCTCGACCCCGCGAGCTGGTCCGGCCGCGACACGCTCCCGCGCGTCCCGCGGGAGTGGCTGGTGCGCGGGGGCAGCATCGTCGTGCATCACGAAAATGCCGCCGCGCTCGCGCAAGCCGACGCACTCCTGAAGATCGCCCAGCACGCGGGGATGAAAGTGGGGCGGCTGTCCGTGCGCCGCAGCGAACCTCATTTTCAGCTTCACGTCCGGCTCCCCGATCGCAGCCAGCCGGCGCGCGACTTCTTCGAAGCCGTGCACAAGCTGGCTGAACGCGCGCTCGACTGACACGATCCGCTCTCCCTCTACGCCGGGTGCGGGGTTCCCGCCGCCTTTGGGACCGGCGCCGATGGCGTCGCACCGTGGCGCAGGTAGGCCTTGTAGCCGTCCCAGCCGATGAGGATGGCCGCGATGAAGAGGAGCACGGACACCGCGATCATCGCCCACGCACCCGCGACGGGCAGGGCGCTCATCTTCGGGTTCGCCGCAATGGTCACGTAGAGGTTGCGCGCCGTGACGATCGTGGCCGCCAGCGTAGTGACGTACATGAAGATCATCGGTACCACCGCGAAGCCCGGGTTGCGCTTCTCGGACTTCAGCCACACCGCGACCACGAGCATGGAGAGCGCGGCCATCAACTGGTTGGAGGCGCCGAACATCTGCCACAGGTAGACCCACGTCCCGGTGAGAACCAGCGCCGCGGTGAGGACCATCGACGTCAGGCTCGCCACGTGCATGTTCCTCGCGATCGGGACCGCGTCGCCCACCCACTCGGCGAGCGTCACGCGCATGACGCGGAAGACGAGCTGCGTGACCGTCAGCACGATGATCACGAACGTGGCGAAGCCGAGCGCGGTGCCGAAGGTCTCTGGAATCAGCCCGAACGTTCCGGCGTAGACGAGCTTGCCGACGCCGATAGCGAAGCGTCCGCCGCCGCCGCCGGCTCCCGCGATCGACACCGCGGTGAGCGAGAGCAGCGCCAGCGCGTTCTCGCCGAACATGCCGCCCGCGCCTACGGGCAGGCCGTCGGTCTCGTACTCGAGCTGCCGCGCGGTGCCGACCGAGCCGACCAGCGCGTGCCAGCCGGAGATTGCGCCGCAGGCGATGGTCACGAAGAGCATCGGCCACAGCGGCTGCCACGCCTTGGCCGCGTCGATCGTGAAGCCGAGGTCCTTGAGCGCCGGCAGCGCGAAAGCGCCGATGAGATTGCCCGCCGCGTCCTTTGTTCCGAGGAGGGGCGCGAGCACCATGCCCAGCGCGGATAAAAGAATGGTGATCGAAGTGATCCAGAAGCCGATGTAGTTCACCGGCTGGGCGAAGCGCCAGATCGGCATGTTCGCCCCCATGTAGCTGAAGACGAACAGGAACACCATCCACAGCAGATAGTTCGGCAGCGTCTTGAGCAGACCGGTGGCCGAGTCGTACGCGGGCGTGCTCGGGCGAACGCCGTCCTTGCCCGGCGCCGGAATCCTCGGATCGGCGGCCGTCGGATCCTCGACCGAGAACAGAGCCTGGCGGCCGTTGATGCCGTCCACGGCGCCATTCACGGCCACGATCGCCGCCGCGACCGGTCCGTTCACGAGGGCGCCTTTCTCGTCGCGGTGCTGGCCCCACGGTCCGGCGACCATGCCTGCGAGCGTGAGGACGACGACGAAGACCGTGACGCTCATGATGCCCATCTTCCAGCGGTACATCATCTGGCCCGCGAGCAGTCCCATCAGCGCGAGCATGATGATGCCGAAGGGGACGTCGGGACGCGCCGACAGGATGGCCGCGAGAATGCCGACGAACGCGCCGGCGAGCAGCATCAGGTAGAAGAAGATGAACACGAACAGGATCGTGCGCGTGCGCGGGGCGATCAGCTTGTGCGCGATCGCCGACAGGCTGTTGCCGTCGTTCCTCACCGCGACCATGATCGCGGAATAGTCGCTCACCCAGCCGATGAAGCTGACGCCCAGGATCAGCCACGCAAGCGAGGGCGACCACCCCCAGAGATTCGCGGCGGTGATGGGCCCGACGATGGGACCGGCGGCCGCGATCGCCTTGAAGTGGTAACCGAACAGGACATTGCGGCTGGTCGGCATGAAGTCGACGCCGTCCATGTACATCCGGGCGGGGGTCGCCCGCTTGGCGTCGGACTGGATGACGTTCCGGTCGACGCGTCTTGCATAGAAGTTGTAGGCGAAATAGGTGGTCAGTACACCGAGAACCACGATCCAGAGGGTATTCATGACTCTCCTCCTTCCCAGATCAATTGAGACATTGTTCGCCTTCGAAACGCCCCCTACTTGATCTGCATCAAACGATCTGGAGAACTCCGCATTTGATCTGGGTCAACAAGCCCCTGGAGGCAGCGCCTAGGATCGTCCCAGGAGACGAAATTGGCGAGACCGCTTGTCATCCGTAAAGCTGCAACGGCGCGCGTCGCACCGAATCTCACCGAGATCGATCGCGCCCGCGCTCGCTTCTCCTGGGAGGCGGCAAGGCACGAGCTCGCTGGACTGCCGGGCGGCGCGCTCAACATCGCCCACGAGGCGGTCGACCGGCACGCCGCGGGAGCGCTCGCCGGCCGGGCCGCGCTTCGCTGCCTGCAGCGCGACGGCGGCGAGCGCGCCATCACCTACGCGGAGCTGAAGCGGCTCACCAACCGCTTCGCCAACGTCCTGCGCAAGCTCGGGATGCGGAAGGGTGACCGGCTGTTCATCCTGAGCGGCAGGATTCCCGAGCTCTACATAGGAGCGCTGGGCGCGCTGAAGGCCGGCGTGGTGGTATGCCCGCTCTTCTCCGCCTTCGGCCCCGACCCGATACGGATGCGCCTGGAGATCGGAGCCGGCAACGCGGTGCTCACCACGGAAGCGCTGTACCGCCGCAAGCTCGAGAAGAGCGTCTCCTCCCTCCCCGCGCTCAAGCACGTGCTGCTCGCCGGCGAGGCTGGCGCCACCACGGCCGTACCCGGCACACTCGACCTCGCTCGCCTCATGGCGGAAGCCTCCGACGAATTCGCCGTGGAGCGGACCCGTCCCGAGGACGGCTCCTTCCTGCACTTCACCAGCGGCACGACCGGGACGCCCAAGGGAGCCACGCACGTGCACGGCGCGGTCGTGATGCACTACGCCACCGGCAAGTTCGCGCTCGACCTGCACCCCGACGACGTATTCTGGTGCACCGCCGACCCCGGTTGGATCACGGGCACCTCCTACGGCATCGTCGCGCCGCTGCTGCACGGCGTGACCAGCATCGTCGACGAGGCGGATTTCGACGCCGAGCGCTGGTACCGCATTCTTCAGGACCAGAAGGTCACCGTCTGGTATACGGCGCCGACCGCGATCCGCATGCTGATGAAGGCGGGACCGGAGCTGCCCAGGCAGTACTCGTTCCCGCAGCTGCGCTTCATCGCGAGCGTGGGCGAGCCGCTCAATCCGGAGGCGGTGTGGTGGGGCGCGGACGTGCTCGGGCTTCCGATCCACGACAACTGGTGGCAGACGGAGACGGGCGGCATCGTGATCGCGAACACGCCGGCGATGGACATCAAGCCGGGGTCGATGGGCAAGCCGCTCCCGGGCGTGCAAGCCTTCATCGTGGCACGCGACAAGGAGGGCGCCGTGCGCGTAATCGACGCGCCGGACACGGAAGGCGAGCTTGCGCTGCGCGCAGGCTGGCCGAGCATGTTCACCGGCTACCTCGGACAGGAGGAACGCTACCGCAAGTGCTTCTCGGGCGAGCTGTACCTCACCGGCGATCTCGCCAAGCGCGACGCCGACGGCTACTACTGGTTCGTCGGCCGCGCCGACGACGTGATCAAGTCCGCGGGGCATCTGATCGGGCCCTTCGAGGTCGAGAGCGCCCTGATGGAGCATCCGGCGGTGGCGGAGGCCGGCGTGATCGGCAAGCCCGACCCGGTCGTGGGCGAGATGGTCAAGGCCTTCGTGTCGCTCAAGAAGGGCTACGCGCCCAGCGAAGCGCTGAAGCTGGAGATCCTCGGCCATGCGAGGAAGCGCCTCGGCGCGGCCGTCGCGCCGAAGGAGATCGAGTTCCAGAGCGGGCTGCCGAAGACGCGCAGCGGCAAGATCATGCGGCGCCTGCTGAAGGCGCGCGAGCTCGGGCTGCCCGAGGGCGACACTTCAACCCTGGAGACCATGTGAGCCTCGCTCCCCCGCCTTCGGGACCGGTGCCGTACGAGCGCGGGCTCGCGCTCGAGCTGCTGCGCGACATGCTCCGCATCCGACGCATGGAGGAAAGGTCCGCAGAGCTCTACGGCGAGGGCAAGATCCGCGGCTTCCTGCATCTGTACATCGGCGAGGAGGCGGTCGCGGTCGGCGCGCTGCACGCGCTCGCACCCGGTGACAACATCGTCGCCACCTACCGCGAGCACGGTCACGCGCTGGTGCGCGGCATGGCGATGGAGAGGATCATGGCGGAGATGTACGGCAAGCGCGAAGGCTGCTCGCGCGGCCGCGGCGGATCGATGCATCTGTTCGACGCGAAGACGAGATTGTTCGGCGGCAACGCCATCGTCGGCGGAGGCCTGCCGCTCGCGGTGGGCCTCGCGCTCGCCGACAGGATGCAGGGCGCGGCGCGCGTGACCGCCTGCTTCTTCGGCGACGGCGCGATGGCCGAAGGCGTCTTTCACGAATCGGCGAATCTCGCCGTGCTGTGGAAGCTTCCGGTGCTGTTCTGCTGCGAGAACAACCTCTACGCGATGGGCACTGCGGTGGCGCGCTACGAATCGGAGACCGACCTGCGCGTGAAGGCCGCGGCCTACGGCATGGAAGCGATCCAGGTGGACGGGCAGGACGTCGTGGCGGTGCACGAGGCGACGAAGCGGGCTCGGCAGCGGGTCGTCGAGAGCGGCATGCCGGTTTTCCTCGAGTACAAGACCTACCGCTTCCGCGCGCATTCGATGTTCGACCCGGACCTGTACCGCGACAAGCGCGAGGTCGAGGAATGGAAGACGCGCGGCCCGCTGCACACGTTCACGGCGCGGCTCAAGTCGGAAGGCAAGCTGACCGAGGAGGAGTTCCTCGCGCTCGACGCGAAGATCGGCGACGAGGTGGAGCGCGCAGTCGCGTTCGCGGAAGCCGCGGCGTGGGAGCCCGTCGAGGACCTCGGGCGCGACGTGTACACGCCGCGGGCGGCGGCATGAAACGCCTCTCCTACCGCGAGGCGATGCAGCGCGATCCGCGCGTGTTCCTGATGGGCGAGGACGTCGGCTGCTACGGCGGCTGCTATGCCGTGAGCCGCGGCCTGCTCGACGAGTTCGGGCCGGAGCGCATCCGCGATACGCCGCTCTCGGAGCTCGGCTTCGTCGGCGCGGGCGTCGGCGCGGCGCTGGGCGGCATGCGCCCCATCGTCGAGGTGATGACCGTCAACTTCAGCCTGCTGTCGCTGGACCAGATCGTGAACAGCGCGGCCGCGTTCCGCCACATGTCGGGCGGGCAGTTCTCGGTGCCGCTGGTCGTGCGCATCGCGACCGGCGCCGGGCGCCAGGTCGCCGCGCAGCACTCTCACAGCCTGGAGAACTGGTACGCGCACGTCCCCGGCCTCACGGTGCTCGCTCCCGCGACCGTCGAGGACGCGCGCGGCATGCTCGCCGGCGCGCTCGCCGATCCGGACCCGGTGATCATCTTCGAGCACGTGCAGCTCTACAACGCGGAAGGCGATCTCCCGGAGCCCTGGACGACGGACATCCGCTCGGCCGCGGTGCGCCGGGCCGGGCGCGACGTCAGCCTCATCACCTACGGCGGATCGCTGCCGAAGGCGCTCGCGGCGGCGGAACGGCTCGCCGGAGAAGGCGTCGACGCGGAAGTGATCGATCTGCGCGTGCTGAGGCCGCTCGACACGCCGGCGATCCTCGCCTCGGTGCGGAAGTGCCGGCGCGCGGTGGTGATCGACGAGGGCTGGCGCACCGGAAGCCTCGCCGCGGAGATCGTCGCGCAGATCGCCGAGCAGGCCCTCTACGACCTCGACGCGCCGCCCGCGAGGGTGTGCAGCGAGGAGGTGCCGATCCCCTACGCGAAGCACATGGAGGACGCCGCCCTGCCGCAGACGGAGAAGATCGTCGCCGCGGCGAAGGCCGTGATCGGGAGCGAGGTCCCGGCATGATCGAGTTCAAGCTGCCGTCCCTGGGCGCGGACATGGACCAGGGCAAGCTCGTCGAATGGAAGGTGAAGCCGGGAGATGTCGTGAAGCGCGGCCAGGTAGTCGCCGTGGTCGACACCTCCAAGGCCGCGGTCGAGGTGGAGATCTGGCACGACGGCACGATGCTCGAGCAGCTGGTTCCGGTCGGCGAGACCGTGCCGGTGGGCACGGTGCTCGCGACGCTGCTCGCGCCCGGGGAGACGCCCGAGCAGGCCGCGGCGCAGAGGCGCGCGGCGCCCGCAGCCCGCCCGGCCCCCAAGCAAACTGCGCCAGCGGCCGCAGTCGCCGCCCCCATATCCGCGACACTCGCGCAGCGCAAGCCCATCTCGCCCGCGGCGCGCAAGCACGCCCGCGAGCTCAACGTCGACGTCGAGGGAATCGCCGGCACCGGGCCTCACGGTGCGGTAACCGTGGAGGACGTGGAGAAGGCCGCGGCGGCGGCTCGCGCGGGCGCGGTCCCGGCGGCGGCGGACCGCTATGCGGAAATGCGCAAGGCGATCGCCGCCGCGATGAGCCGCTCCAAGCGCGAGATCCCGCATTACTACCTGTCCGAGACGATCCCCATGCAGCGCGCGGCGGAGTGGCTCGCGCGCGAGAACGAGAAGCGCCCGGTCACCGAACGCATCCTGATCGGCGCGCTCCAGATCAAGGCCGTGGCGCTCGCGCTCGCGAAGACCCCGGAACTGAACGGCTTCTGGAAAAACGGGACGTTCGAGCCTGCGACGGGCGTGCACATCGGCGTCGCCATCTCGATCCGCCAGGGCGGGCTCATTCCTCCCGCCATCCACGACGTCGACAAGAAGACGCTCGCCGAGCTGATGCGCGCCCTGAGCGATCTCGTCGCCCGCGCCCGCGCGGGCTCGCTGCGCAGCTCGGAGATGTCGGACCCGACGATCACGGTCACGAACCTCGGCGAGACCGGCGTCGAGTCGGTGTTCGGCGTCATCTATCCGCCGCAGGTCGCGCTCGTCGGCTTCGGGCGCATGGAAGCGCGGCCCTGGTCCGAGGACGGCAAGCTGTTCACGGCGCCGCTCGTGACCGCGAGCCTGTCGGCCGACCACCGCGCGAGCAACGGCATACGCGGAGCGCGCTTTCTCGCCGAGCTCCGCGAGCGGCTTCAGCACCCGGAGGAACTATGAACGAGACCGAAATCAGGACGCGCGTCGTCGGCGTCATCAAGTCGATCGCGCCGGAAGTCGAGGAAGGCGAGCTGCGCGCCGAGCGGCCGCTGCGCGACCAAGTCGACCTCGATTCGATGGACTGGCTCAACGTGCTGGTGGCGGTGCACGAGAAGCTGAAGGTCGACATCCCCGAGGCCGATTACCGCAAGCTCGTGACGCTGAACGACATCGTCGCCTATATCGGCGCGAAGCTCGCCTCCCGGGTCTGAAGTCATGCCCTGG
>DASSQD010000029.1:0-32002 GCA_035702665.1 Burkholderiales bacterium | reverse complement strand
CGTGGAGACCGACTGCCCGGCTACCGACGGCATCTCGGCGGCCCGCATCGAGGAGGAGGTGGTCCTCACCCCCGACGGCGCGAAGATCATCTCGCTCTATCCCGCCGAAGAGCTGCCGATCGCGAACCCCTACTAGTGAGAATCGCATGAGCGTCACCCAGAAAGCCCACCCCGCGCGAGCCGCCGAAATCCCCGAGGCGATGCGGCTCAAGCTGTTCCAGCTCCAGGTCGAGATCCGGCACACCGAGAAGCGCGCCTACGATCTCTTCCTGCAGAACCTGGTGAAGGGCACGAGCCACCTCGCGCTCGGCCAGGAAGCGGTCGCCGCCGGGTTCGCCGCGGCGATGAACAGGGACGACTACACCTTCTGCACCTACCGCGGGCACCACCATACGCTCGCGCGCGGCGCATCCATGCAGGCGGTGCTGGGCGAGCTGATGGGCCGCCAGTGCGGCCTGATGAAAGGCAAGGGCGGTTCGATGCACCTGACGAGCGTCGAGCACGGCGTGATGGGCTCCTACGCCATCGTCGGCGCGCACCTGCCGATCGCGGCGGGCGCGGCTTGGTCGGCGCAGTACCGCGGCACGAAGCAGGTCGCGGTCGCATTCTTCGGCGACGGCGCGACCAACATCGGCGCCTTCCACGAGGCGCTGAACCTCGCGGCGGTGTGGAAGCTGCCCGTGATCTTCTGCTGCGAGAACAACATGTACATGGAGTACACGCCGATCTCGGCGGTGACCGCGGTCAAGCACCCCGCGGCGGACCGCGCGGCGAGCTACGGCCTCGAGCGCCAGGTGATCGACGGCAACGACGCCGACATCGTATACAGCGCGGCGCGCGCGGCTATCGAGAAGGCGCGCGCCGGCGGCGGTCCGTCCCTGATCGAGTGCCTGACCTACCGGCACAGCGGCCACTCGCGCGCCGATCCGGCGAAGTACCGACCCAAGGAAGAGCTCGAGCAATGGCTCAAGCGGGATCCTGTCGCCCTGTATCGCGCCAGCCTGCTTGCTTCCGGGGTCGCCGAGGCCACGCTCGCGAAGATCGAATCGGAGTCGATGGCCAAGCTCGAGCGGGCGACCGAGGCGGCGAAGGCTTCGCCCACGCCCGCGCTCGAGACCGCGATGACCGACGTCTGGGCCGACGGAGGCAACGCATGGCGCAACTGAGCTACCGCGACGCGGTCGCGGCGGGCATCGCGCAGGAGATGAAGCGCGACGAGCGCGTCGTGCTGTTCGGCGAGGACACCGCCGCGGCGGGCGGCGTGTTCAAGACCACGGTCGGCCTGTTCGAGGAGTTCGGTCCGAGGCGCGTGAAGGACACTCCGATCTCGGAGCTCGCCATCCTGGGCGCGGCGATGGGCGCAGCGATGACCGGCCTGCGCCCCGTGGCCGAGATCATGTTCTCGGACTTCCTCGCCTGCTGCTGGGATTACGTCGCGAACGAGATCGCCAAGACGCGCTACATGAGCGACGGCCAGATAACCCTTCCCCTGGTCATCCGCACCGCCAACGGCGCGGGGTCGCGCTTCGGCGCGCAGCACTCGCAGAGCGTGGAGAACTGGGCAATGGCGATCCCGGGCATCAAGGTGATCGCCCCCTCGAACCCCGCCGACGCTAAGGGATTGCTAGCCGCAGCGATCCGCGACCCGGATCCGGTCCTGTTCTTCGAGCACAAGAGCCTGCTCGCGAACAAGGGCGAGGTCCCCGACGGCGAGCACGTCGAGCCTCTCGGCAAGGCGAAGGTGCTGCGCACCGGAACGGACGCCACCCTCATCGCGCTCGCCGCGATGGTGCCGAGGGCGGAGAAAGCGGCGGAAGCGCTCGCCGCCGACGGAATCAAGGCGACGGTCATCGACGTGAGATCGCTGGTGCCGCTCGACGCCAAGACGCTGCTCGCCGAGTCGGCGCGCACCGGACGCGTGTTCACCGTCGAGGAGAACCCGCGACTGTGCGGCTGGGGCGCCGAGATCGCCTCGATCATCCAGGAGGAGGCGTTCGGCGCGCTCAAGGGACCGATCGTCCGCATCACCACGCCGCACGTCCCGCTGCCCTCCGCCGACCAGCTGGAGGATGCGGTCGTGCCGACGGTCGCGCGCATCGTCGCGGAAGTGAAACGGGCCTTAAGCCGCTAGAAACGGAGAAGCAATGGACGTCATCATGCCCCAGCTGGGCGAGACGGTGACCGAAGGAACGGTCGCCAACTGGTACAAGAAGGTCGGCGACACGGTGAAGGCGGACGAGCCGCTGTTCGATGTCGAGACCGACAAGGTGACCACCGAGGTTCCCTCGATCACGGCCGGAGTGGTGAAGGCGATCCTGGTCGAAGCGGGCAAGACCGTCCCGGTGGGAACCGTGCTCGCAGTGATCGAGCCGGCCAAGTGAGGAGAAGCGGGTGAGCACCACGAAGGGCAAGAAGATCGGCTGGATCGGCGCCGGCCGCATGGGTTTCGAGATGGCGCGGCGCCTCGCGAAGGGCGGGTGCGACCTCGCGGTGTGGAACCGCACGCGCGCCAAGGCCGAGCCCCTGGTCAAGGAGGGCGCGAAGATCGCCGACCGCCTCGCCGACCTCGCCGGCTGCGACATCGTGTTCTGCATGGTGTCGACCTATGACGACGTCAGGGAGGTGATCGCGGGACCCGGGGGGCTGCTCTCCGGCTCGGCGAAGCCGCGCATGGTGGTCGAGTGCTCGTCAATCTCCCTCGACGGCTCCGCGGACCTGCGCAGGATCCTGTCGGCGAAAGGCGTCGAGCTGCTATCGGCGCCGGTCTCGGGAAACGCCAAGGTGATCAAGGCGGGCAAGCTCACCTTCGTCGTGTCGGGCCCGAGGGCCGCGTACGACGCCGCGGCGCCGTATCTCGCGATGATGGGGCAGGGCTCGTCGTACGTCGGCGAGGGGGAGCTGTCGCGTATCGTCAAAATCTGCCACAACGTGATGCTCGGCGTGGTGACGCAGTGCATGGCGGAGATCACGGTGCTCGCCGAAAAAGCGGGCGTGCCGCGCCACGCGTTCCTCGATTTCCTCAACAAGAGCGTGATGGGCTCGACTTTCACGCGCTACAAGACTCCGGCCTTCGTCAATCTGGATTTCCACGTCACCTTCACGCCGTATCTGCTGCGCAAGGACCTCGACCTCGGCCTCGAGGCCGGACGCAAGTTCGAGGTGCCGATGCCGCTCGCCGCGATCACGCGCGACCTGATCCAGTCGATGATGGGCAAGGGGATGACCGAGGAGGATTTCTCGACGCTGCTGGTGCAGCAGGCGCAGGCCTCGGGCCTGAAGCTCAAGGCGGAGAACGTCGCGGTCGGGGACGGACTTTCGTAAGGTTCTTTCACAGAGGAGCTGCAATGAAAACCATCATAAGAATACTCGCCGCGATCGCGGCAGCGGGAGCGGCGCAGGCGTTCGCGCAAGGCTACCCGAACAAACCGGTGCACGCGATCATTTCGTTCACAGCGGGCAGCTCGACCGACATCGTCGGGCGCATCGTCCTGCAGAAGCTCTCCGAGATGTGGGGCCAGCCGGTGGTCCCCGAGAACCGCGCCGGCGCGGGCGGGTCGATCGGCACGGCGGTCGTGGCAAAAGCCGCGCCCGACGGCTATACGCTGCTCGTCGACTCGAACGCTCATACGGTGACGCCGTCGATCTACGCGAAGCTTCCCTACGACGCGATCAACGACTTCGTCGACATCTCCCCGCTCGCGCTGCAGCCCAACGTCCTCATCGTGAACGCGAGTTCGCAGTACAAGACCCTCATGGACGTCGTCAATGCGGCCAAGGCCAAGCCGGGCGCGATCAACTGGGGACACGCCGGCGTCGGCAGCGGCACGCACCTGAACACGGAGAAGTTCGTCGCCGCGGCGAAGATCAACGTGACCCAGATCCCGTTCAAGGGCACGCCGGAGGTGATCCAGGCGATGCTCAGCAACTCGGTGGATTGCTACTGGGCGCCGATCTCTGCGGCGATCCCCCACATCAAGGGCGGGAGGGTCCGCCCGCTCGCGGTGAGCACGCCCAAGCGCAACAGCCAGCTCCCGAACGTTCCCACTACTGGCGAAGCGGGCATCCAGGGCGCGGACGCGCCCCTGTGGTTCGGCCTGTGGGCCCCGGCGGGCACGCCGAAGGACATCGTCGCCAAGATCTCGGCCGATACGCGCAAGGCGCTCGCCGATCCGGCGGTGCGCGACCGGCTGCAGAACCTCGGCAACGACACCATGGACATGTCGCCCGAGGAGTTCGCGAGGTTCGTGCGCAGCGAGCACGACGAGTACGCGCGCGTGATCAAGGCGGCGGGAATCAAGCCGCAGTAATCGCCGGACCTCTCACAGCTTGAACGTGGATCGGGGCGGAGGGCGGCCGAGCATCGTCGTTTCGAACGCCGGGAAATGCTTCGGCACGCTGGAGGTGTTTCGCGGCGTCGGCCTGGAGGTCCGGGAGCGCGAGGTGCTCGCGATCATCGGGCCCTCGGGCTGCGGAAAGACGACGCTGCTCCGCTGCATGAACGGGCTCATTCCCCTGAGCGAGGGGGAAGTTCGCATCGAGGGCGAGCCCGTCTCGCGCCCGCGCGAGGGCGTGGCGATGGTGTTCCAGCATTTCGGGCTGTTTCCCTGGAAAACCGTCTATCAGAACGTGGCCTACGGCCTGAAGCTCGCCGGCGCCTCGCGCGCCGAGATCGGCGAGAAGGTCCCGCATTTCATCAAGCTGGTTGGTCTCGGCGGCTTCGAGAGCTATTATCCGTATCAGATCTCCGGCGGCATGCAGCAGCGCTGCGGGCTGGCGCGCGCGCTTTCCGTGGGGCCGCGGGTCCTGCTGATGGACGAGCCCTTCGGGGCGGTGGACGCCCAGACCCGCGAGATCCTGCAGCTCGAGCTGCTGCGAATCTGGGAGCAGAGCCAGACCACGATGGTGTTCGTTACGCACGCCATCGACGAAGCCGTGCTGATGGGCGACCGCGTGCTGGTGCTGAAAGGACGGCCGAGCGGGGTCCACGAGATCGTCGAGGTGGACCTGCCCCGACCCCGCAGCCGCGAGACGCTGCTGCAACCGCGGTTCGCCGAGCTGCGCGAGCACGTCTGGACGACGCTGATGGCGGACGCGCGGCGGGCTGAACTCGAAGTGAAGACATAGACTCAAAACCGTTTGGACGAGGAGGAATGAGGATGACACCACGCAAAGACAATGGATCGCACGGCCTGCGCGCCGCCTGCCTGGCCCTGACGCTGGCCTGCGCGCCGGCGCTGTGCTCGGCGCAGAAGATCACCATCGGCACTCCCGGGATCCCGCCGATCTTCGGCACCGTGATCTTCCTGGTGGCGGACAAAGAGGGCTTCTTCAAGAAGCGCGGCGCGGACGCGACGGTGCGCGGCTTCGAGACGGGCTCGTTCGCCACCCGCGCCGTGGTCGCCGGCGAGATCGAGCTCGCCCTCGGCCCCTCGCCCCTGGTGGTGAGCCAGATCGCGAATACCGGAGTGCCTCTGGTGGGGATATGGGGCATGGAGCATCCCGACTGGCTGCTGGGGTCGACGGATCCGAATGCATCGTGCGCGAGCATCAAGGGGCAGGCGGTGGGCGTTGACGCGGTGGGCGGCGCCCGCTCGATCGCGCTCAAGAACATGCTGATCGGCGGCTGCAAGATGAAGATCGAGGACGTGCAGCAGGTGGCGCTCGGTTCGCAGACGGCGGCGGCGATGATCGCCGGCCAGCTCAAATACGGGGCCCTGCATATCGACGACGTCCCCACGATCGAGGCACAGAGCGGAAAGAAGATCCACGTCATCACGACCCAGAAGCAGTCGCGCCCCAACGACCACTACCTGATCCTGGTGACGCGCAAGGACAAGCTGGCGCAGAACCGGGACGCCTTCGTGCGCGCGGTGGCGGCGCTGATCGACGCCGAGCGCTTCATGCGCGATCCGGCCAACGCCGACAAGGTCGCCCAGGACGCCGCACCGACGGGCCGCTCGCCCGAGTTCGCGAAGAAGTCGCTCAAGGAGTACCTCGACATCGAGTTCTGGCCGCACGAGAACGACGGCCTGGGACGCGATCACCTCGAGGCCGTGGGCAAGGGGCAGAAGGCGGTCGGCAATATCAAGAGCGACAAGAGCCCGCCGGCGTACGACTCGTTCGTTGACACCTCGATTTGGCGCGACGCCTACAAGCTGGTCGGCAAGCGCTGACGGAGAGAGCCCGCGGGCAGGGCTCGCGGGCTTGAGACGATGTCCCGAACGGCCCGCTACGCGACAACCGTTGCCAGCCTCGCGCTCGGCGCGATCGTCTGGGAGCTTACCGGCCGGCTGACATCCGAGGCCTTCTGGGCGCCGTTGTCCTCGACGCTGAAGAGCCTCGCAGCGCTGGGCGCGAGCGGTACGCTGCTGCACCAGGCCGTCGAATCGTTCAGGGTGTACATCGCAGGCCTCGCGCTGTCGGTCCTGGCCGGCGCGCCGTTCGGGGTGTTGCTCGCACGGGTGTCCTGGCTGCGAGTGGCGCTCGAGGACTACATTATGGTGCTCTACGCCACGCCGATGGTGGCGCTGATTCCCTTCATCCTCTCGATCATGGGGTTCGGCTTCGCGCCCAAGGTCCTGGTCGTGTTCCTCTTCGCCGTGTTCCCTGTCCTCTACAACACCATCGAGGGCGCGCGCAGCATCCGCCCCGAGCTGATCGAAGTGGCGCACTCCTTCCGCACCAGCGAGTGGCAGTTGTGGCGCGACGTGCTGATACCGTACACGCTCCCGTATACGATGACCGGCATCCGGCAGGCGATCGCCCGGGGGCTGGTCGGGATGGTCGCCGCGGAGTTCTTCCTGAGCCCGTCGGGGCTCGGGCAGATGATCATGATGGGATCGATGAATTTCGATACTGCGGCAATGCTCGCTGCAATCCTCGTGATCGTCATCATAGGGGTCGCCCTCATGGACCTGGGCCGCTATCTCGAGAGGCGCTTCGCCGCGTGGCGGGGGTACAACCCGTGAGCCGCGGGGCGGTCGCGGCGTTCGGAAAGGCGAACGCGCTCCGGCCGCGGGTTCCGGCCCCGCCGGCGGTCGTCCTCAAAATGGCCGGCGGCCTCGCGCTCCTTGCGCTGTGGGAGATCGTCGTGCGCTCGTTCGCGCCGGCCTACGTCGCCCGTCCGACGGGGATCGCGCGCGTGTTCCTGGACGTGCTCGCGGACCGGCAATTCGCCGTCGACGCGGGCGCGACCCTATGGGCGGTCGTCGAAGGCCTCCTAATAGCGATCGTGGCCGGAACCGTGGTCGGCACGGTCATGGGGCGTGTCGCCGCGGTCGAACAGGGTTTGCGCTACTACGTGAACAGCCTGTTTGCCACTCCGATGGTGGCGATCCTGCCGCTGGTTTCGCTGTGGTTCGGGTACAGCGCAGACGCGCGCCTTGCTACGGTCGTGTTCGCGTCCTTTTTCTCGATCGTCATCAACGTCTGCGACGGCGCGCGCTCCGTTCCGCTCGACTACCTGGAGGTGGCCCGCTCGTTCCGCGCCCGTCCGCTTGCGACCTTGTTCGACGTGCTGCTGCCGTCGTCGCTGCCTTACCTCCTCGCGGGTGTGCGGCTCGCGGCCGGCCGTGCGCTGATCGGCGCGGTCGTCGCAGAGTTCTTCATCTCGATCCCGGGACTGGGTTTCTACGTGCTCTACAACTCGCGCATCTTCAAGCACAACGAAGCCATGGTCGCGGTAATCGTTCTGGTGGCCGCCGGTGTGGGGTTCGACGCGCTGGTGAAATGGCTCACGCGCCGCTTCATGCCCTGGGCGCGGCGGGACTGAGCGTGCCGCGCGGCGCGTTTGCGTTCATAATATCGCCATTGCACGGCGCCGCCGCGCCGGCCGAGGAGACACCATGCCCAAGCAGCGAATCAGCTATGTTCCGCTGGAAGAGATGGATGCCGAGATGCGCAAGGAGATGGAGCGCTGCCAGCGCGAAGGCACGCCCCGGCCGGAGAGCTCGGCGATCCGTGCGCATGTTCCCGCTTGCTTCTGGTTCTTTGCCAACTCGTGGCGCGACATCTTCAGGAACGGCGTTCTGGATCACGCTATCAAGGAGCTGTGCCGCCTGTATGTCTCGCGCTCGGTCGAATGCGAGTACTGCGGCAACCAGCGCTCGGTCAAGGCGACGACCAGCGGCGCGCTGGTCGAAGACCAAGTCAGGGACTTGCTCGAGTTCGAGAAATCCACGCGATATAACGAGCGCCAGAAAGCTGCACTCGCCTACGCCGAGGCCATCACCTGGCATACGCCGACCGACGACGCGTTCTGGAAGCGAATGTACAAGCACTTCAACGAAGCCGAACTGGTGGAACTCGGCTGCATGATCGGCCTCACGCTTGGCCAGCAGAGCTGGCTGCGGCTGCTCAACATCGACCATCATCAGGTGCTCGCCGGCACTTCCGCATCCATGGCGCCGGGCTTCGAGGACGCGCCCACCCTCGCTCACAGCAAGGCCTCGGCCGAATACTGGGCCAAGAAAGCCCGCTCCGCCGCATAGGCATCGGAAGGGCCCGTGCGCTTCGGCGGCAAGACCTGCCTGATCACGGGAGCAGCGGGCAACCTGGGACGCGCGGTGGCGCAAGCGTTCGCCTCCGAAGGGGCCTCCCTGATCCTCATGGATCTTCACGAAGAGCACCTGCGCTCCGCGTATGGAGGCGAAGGCGGGGGCAAGCGGTTCGCGGTCGCGGACCTTCGCGACGCCCAATCCGTGGCGCGGGCGCTCCCCGCCGGAACGCGGATCGACGTCCTGTGCAATATTGCCGGCGGGTTCCGCATGGGCCAGCCGGTGCACGAGACCACCGACGAAACCTGGGAGCTGATGCTCGGGCTGAACGCCAAGTCCGTCGTCAACTGCGCGCGCGCCGTGATTCCTGGGATGCTCGCGGCGGGCCGCGGGAAGATCGTCAACATCGGTGCCATCGCAGGCTTGTCCGGCAAGGCGAACATGGGCGCCTATATCGCCTCGAAAAGCGCGGTAATCCGTCTTACCGAGAGCATGGCGGCGGAGCTGCGGGAGAAGGGCATCAACGTCAATTGCGTCCTTCCCGGCACGATCGACACTCCGCAGAATCGGAACGACATGCCCAAGGCGGATCCCAAGCGCTGGGTCGCGCCCGAGGCACTTGCCGAAGTCGTGCTGTTCCTCGCCTCGGACGCAGCGCGGGCGATCCACGGAGCCTCCATTCCCGTCGCGGGCTTGGCCTGACTTCCAAGCCGGCTGATTTACAATAGCCGGCCCAGTAGACTGCCGGGATCTCAATGAACGAAGTTTTCATCTGCGACGCCGTTCGCACGCCCTTCGGACGCTACGGCGGCGCGCTCTCGTCGATACGCACCGACGACCTTGCCACGCTGCCGATCAAGGCGCTCATGGAGCGCAATCCCTCGGTCGACTGGGGTGCTCTCGACGACGTCATCTACGGCTGCGTCAACCAAGCGGGAGAAGACAATCGCAACGTGGCGCGCATGGCGCTGCTCCTCGCCGGGCTGCCGCAGACGGTTCCGGGCGCGACTGTGAACCGTCTGTGCGGATCGAGCCTGGACGCGGTTGGAACGGCGGCCCGCGCCGTCAGGTGCGGCGAAACCCAGCTGATGATTGCGGGCGGAGTGGAAAGCATGTCGCGTGCGCCCTTCGTGATGCCGAAGGCCGACAGCGCGTTCTCACGCGCGGCGAAGATCGAGGACACGACCATCGGATGGCGGTTCGTCAACCCCGAGATGAAGGCGAAGTACGGGATCGATTCGATGCCCGAGACCGCGGAGAACGTCGCCGCGCAGTTCAAGGTCGCGCGGGCCGACCAGGACGCCTTCGCTCTGCGCAGCCAGCAGCGCTGGGCGGCGGCGCAGGCCAGGGGCTTCTACCGCAACGAGATCGCTCCGGTGTCGGTGTCCGGGAAGAAGGGCGCGGCGGTGTCGGTCGATGTCGACGAGCACCCGCGCCCAGAGGCTACGCTCGAGGGGCTCGCCAAGCTGAAAGGCGTGGTGAAACCCGAGGGCACCGTTACCGCAGGCAACGCCTCGGGCATCAACGATGGCGCCTGCGCGCTGATCCTGGCATCCGACGCCGCGGCGAGGAAGCACGAGCTCACGCCCCGCGCGCGGGTGCTCGGCATGGCGACCGCGGGTGTCGCGCCGCGCATCATGGGCGTGGGGCCGGCACCGGCGACGCGCAAGGTGCTGGAGCAGACCGGGCTCAAGCTGTCGCAGATGGACGTCATCGAGCTGAACGAGGCGTTCGCGGCACAGGCGGTCGCCGTGACGCGCGACCTCGGCCTGCCCGACGGCGCGGAGCACGTGAACCCCAACGGCGGAGCGATTGCGATCGGGCACCCGCTGGGCGCGTCGGGGGCGCGCCTGGTCACGACCGCCGTGAATCAGTTGCAGGTGACGCAGGGGCGCTACGCGCTGTGCACCATGTGCATAGGCGTAGGTCAGGGGATCGCGCTGGTGGTCGAGCGGGTCTAGTGAGCGACGCTCTTGACGATGTAGCCGCCTGATTTCTCGTCGTGCTCGAGTTGCAGCATCTTGCGCGAAGCGGCCTCGTCGAGCAGCTTGGAGAATGACGAGAAGCCGTAGTAGGACTCGTTGAACCCGGGGTTGCGCCGCTTCATCGCCTGCTTGACCATCGACCCCCAGATCTTTTCCTCGGCTCCGCGCTCTGCGGTCAGGGCCTCCACGGTTTGCATCACCAGGTCGAGCGCTTCGTCCGTCTTGTCCTCGCTGTCCCTCGGTCCGTCCTCGGACGCGGGCTTGCCGGCGGGCTTCTTCTTCTGCGGACGCCGCGACGGCTTCTCGCGGACGAGGTCATCGTAGAAGATGAACTCGTCACAGTTCGCGACCAGGAGGTCCGAGCTCGAGTTCTTCACTCCTACGCCGATAACGATCTTGTCGTTCTCGCGCAGCTTCGAGACCAGCGGCGAGAAGTCGGAGTCACCGCTGATGATCACGAAGGTGTCGACGTGGGACTTCGTGTAGCAGAGGTCGAGGGCATCGACCACCATGCGGATGTCCGCCGAATTCTTCCCGGACATGCGCACGTGCGGGATCTCGATCAGCTCGAAGGACGCCTCGTGCATGTCGGCCTTGAAATCCTTGTACCGCTCCCAGTCGCAGTAAGCCTTCTTGACTACGATGCTGCCCTTCAGGAGCAGGCGCTCGAGGACCTTGGTGATATCGAACTTCGCGTACTTGGCGTCGCGGACGCCGAGGGCGACGTTCTCGAAATCGCAGAATAGCGCCATGTTTGCTGTATCGCCGGTTGCGGGCATCGGAGCTCCTGATCCTCTTGGTGGGGCATTATCCCATTGGGGGCCGATCAGGGTTGAAGTCCGGCCGCTCTCGGCATAGCATCAATGTTTCCCCGGAGCGAAAAGCATGCATACCGAAGTCCACGTCCACGGCACCGTTCTCCTGAGAAGTGGCGTCAGCCAGACAGAGATCGAGGTCGCCCTGCGGCCCTGGTTTGACTACGTCGACGTGGACGGCCTCGCCGACGCGCGCAGTGCCCACCAGGACGAGCCCGGTATCGTGTTCGATCGCCGGAGGCGCGCGCTGGACATCTGCTGGACCGGGTATGTCGGCCGCAATTTCCAGCAATCGCTAGAAGGCGCTTTCGCATCGCTCTCGCCGTACTCGGAAGAGGCCGCAGCAGTCGAGGTGAGCTACTACCAGGAGGACGGACAGGATGAGCACAGCTGGGTGTTCGTTGGACCGACCCCGGATGCGATCCGCGAAATGCAGCGGCGGCGAATGATCGATGATCTGTCGGCGCTGCTCGGTCGCCACTTCGGCGATGCCGAGATTGGCGAGGTACACGCCCTCGTGAACCAACTCTTCGCGCGCCGGGCTGCCGAGACGCCCCAGGATCGCACCCAAGTCAGGCCCGGCGGCACCTCCGGAAAGAAGCACCTGCACTAGCCGCTTCGGGTGGTGCCGGGACCTGCGCACTAGGGTAGGTCTCTAAGGGATTCATTGGAAGTCATTGATTTCCTAATGTATTACATTCAATTCTCCGCATAACTCATTAATTTATAGATATTTATTTCAAATAAAGCTTATTCTGAGAAAGCCACCTTAAGTCACTGTTGTAGCTAAAAATTTCGTCAATTCCGTGCTTGACCACCCCCGAAGTTTCCTCTACAGTGGTAAGAAGTAGGTTTTGGTGGGGAATCGTGGCGCTTCGCTACGCCACTAGAAGGGGGCTAGTTGTTTCAAGGGGCGACAGAGCTGAGTCTCGACGCCAAGGGGAGGCTTGCCGTGCCGACCCGGCATCGCGACGCCTTGCTATCCGGAAATCGCGCGGTGGTGCTCACTGCCCACCCGGATAGCTGCCTACTCCTTTACCCGCGTGTCGCCTGGGAGCCGATCGGCGCCAAGATCCAGGCACTCTCCAGCTTCAACGAACAGGCGCGCTGGTGGCAGCGCCTGCTGGTCGGCTTTGCCGAGGAGTTGGAGCCCGATGCTCAAGGCCGAATCCTCATCTCGCCTGCGCTGCGGAAGTTCGCCTCCCTGAAAAAAGACGTGATCCTAGTGGGACAGGGGAGCCACTTCGAAATCTGGGACATCACAGCTTGGGACGAGCGGTTAGCGCAAGGCCTCACGCAAGTAGGTGCTAACCCGCCCCCGGGGACCGAGAACTTCTCGCTGTGAACGCCAATGACCACGTTCCCGTCCTTCTCTATCCAGCGGTCGATGCGCTCGCCATCGACGCTCGGCCCGACGGCATCTTCGTGGACGCGACCTTCGGCAGAGGCGGCCACAGCCGCCTGATCCTGGAGCGGCTCGGCCCGGGTGGCCGCCTGATCGTGATCGACCGGGATCCGGAAGCTTTCGCAGCTGCGCGAGCGCTGGACGACTCGCGGTTGACCCCGGCGCACGCCCGCTTCAGCGAGCTGCTCGCCACACTCGAGGCCTTGCGCGCCGGACAGGCCGACGGAGTGCTCTTTGACTTGGGCGTGTCCTCGCCTCAACTAGACGATCCCCAACGGGGATTCGGCTTTCGCGCCGATGGGCCTCTGGACATGCGTATGGACCCGACGCGCGGAGCCGCGGCGGCGGATTGGTTGGCGCGGGCTGAAGAGGCTGAGATCAGGGAGGTTATCAGCAACTATGGCGAAGAACGGTTTGCTAAACAGATTGCAAAGGCGATTGTTGCTGCTAGGGGAAGACGGCCCCTCCGGAGGACCGGGGAACTTGCCGCTGTCGTGGCTGCGGCCGTCCGGACGCGTGAACCGGGGCAGAACCCGGCGACGCGGACGTTTCAGGCTCTACGGATTCACGTCAATCAGGAGCTTGAGGAGCTGTCGGTAGCGCTGCCCCAGGCCGTCGCCGCCCTGAGGGCCTCGGGCCGCCTCGCGGTGATCAGTTTCCATTCCCTGGAAGATCGGATCGTAAAGAACTTCATGCGCGCGGAAGCACGACCCTCGCTGCCTGAGCGCCTGCCGGTCAGGGCGCGGGAAATGCCGTCCCCTAGGTTGCGCATCGTCGGCCGTCCTCAGCGACCCGGAGCGGCCGAAATCAGGGCGAATCCCCGAGCGAGAAGTGCGGTGCTGCGCGTGGCGGAGAAGGTCGCTTAGGTCCCTATGGCCCGCCTCAATCTGCTCCTCCTCGCCGTGCTCGCAGCGTGCGCTTTGAGCCTCGTGACTTCGCAGCATCAGGCGCGTAGATTCTTCGGCGAACTCGAGCAGGAGCAGGAACGATCGCGCCAGCTCGGAGTCGAATACGGGCAGCTGCAGCTCGAAGCCAGCACCTGGGCGGTGCACGCACGCGTCGAACGCATCGCCAGCCGACAGCTGCACATGCGTGTTCCCGAAGCGAAGCGCCTCCAGATCGCACGTCCGCAGGAGGCGGCGAAATGAACTTTGCCGCCAGCCCAGTGCTCGAGCTAACTCTCCCCGTCTGGCGCTCGCGCTTTCTGCTCTATGTGTTCGTGGCGGGCTTCACACTGCTCCTCGGACGCGCCGTCTATCTGCAGGGCTTGAACAACGATTTCCTCCAGGCGAAGGGTGAATCGCGCTACAGCCGCGTGATGGAGGTGCCTGCGAACCGGGGCCGCATCCTCGACCGAAACGGCGAAGCCCTCGCCATCAGCACTCCGGTGAAGTCGATCTGGGCGATTCCGGGCGAGGCGCACCCGACAAAGCGGCAGCTCGCGCGGCTTGCGTCCCTGCTCGAGATGCCTACGGCCGAAATCGAAAAGCGCCTGGTCGACCCCGGCCGCGATTTCGTCTACGTCAAGAGGCAGATCTCGCCGGAAACGGCTGAGCGCGTCGCTGGCTTGCACATACCCGGCCTGTTCCAGAGCCGCGAGTACCGCCGCTACTACCCGAGCGGCGACGTCATGGCCCACGTGCTCGGCTTCACGGGCGCCGACGACATCGGCCAGGAGGGCGTCGAGCTCGCTTTCCAGGAAAGGCTCGCGGGCAAGCCAGGCAGCAGGCGCGTCATCAAGGACAGGCTCGGACAGACCGTCGAGGACGTGGAGTCGATCAAGGCGGCTCAGGACGGGAACGACCTCACGCTCGCTCTGGACGCGCGCATCCAGAACCTAGCGTTCAGCCAGCTGAAAGCCGCGGTAATGCAGCAGCGCGCGAAGGCAGGCGGCGTCGTCGTGCTCGACGTCGAGACCGGCGAGCTACTCGCTCTCGCCAACTTCCCGACCTACAACCCGAACAACCGCAGCAAGCTTGCCGGAGCTCAGCTTCGCAACCGAGCGGTAACCGACACCTTCGAGCCGGGATCGACCCTCAAGCCCTTCACCATCGCACTGGCGCTGGAGGCGGGGCGCGTTCGGCCGGAATCGGTGATCCAGACCGCCCCCGGATCGCTGACCATCGGCGGCGCGACGATCCGCGATGCGCACGTCGAGCGCGCGCTCACCGTGGCCCAAGTGATCCAGAAATCCTCGAATGTCGGCGCCGCGAAGATCGCCCTCGGCCTCTCTCCGGAATCGATGTGGGAGATGTTCCGCGACGTGGGCTTCGGCAGCGCGCCGGGCCTGGGTTTTCCCGGCGAGGCCGCGGGCAAGGTCCGGCCGTACCGCAGCTGGAAGCCGATCGAGCAGGCGACGATGTCCTACGGTCACGGCATATCGGTATCCCTGGTGCAGCTCGCCCGCGCCTACAGTGTGTTCGCGCGCAACGGAGAGCTGGTGCCGTTGTCGCTGGTGCGCGTTGACGCGCCTCCCGTCGGCCGGCGCGTCATGGCCCCGAAGACCGCGGCGGCCGTCCGCTCGATGCTGGAAATGGCCGTCAACCGCAACGGCACCGCGCCGCGCGCGCAGATCATGGGTTATCGCGTCGCGGGCAAGACCGGCACGGCCCACAAGCAGGAGAACGGCGCCTACGCGCCCGACAAGTACGTTTCCTCGTTCGTCGGGTTCGCGCCCGCGTCCCATCCGCGGCTGGTCGTCGCGGTGATGATCGATGAGCCATCTGCCGGCCGCTATTACGGCGGCGTCGTGGCGGCGCCGGTTTTCGCCCAGATCATGGCGGGCGCACTGCGCGTGCTCGACGTCGCACCCGACGGCCCGATGCAGCCGATCGAGCTTCCGCCCGAAGGTCAGGAAGTGAAAGAAAGCGTCTAGGTGTGCGGAACCATGCCGAACACGTCCTGGGACTGCTGGCGGCGCAAGGGGCGCGTGTGACGGGTCTTTCCGCCGATAGCCGCAGCCTCGTCGCTGGCGAGGCCTTCGTCGCCTACCCGGGTGCGCGAAGCGACGGCCGCGCGTTCATTCCGGGGGCGATCGCGCGCGGGGCTTCCGCCGTTCTTTGGGAGCGGCGCGGCTCGCGCTGGAATCCGGAGTGGCGCGTCCCCAACCTCCCCGTCGACGACCTCCGTGCACAGGCAGGGTACTTGGCTCATGAAGTCTACGGGCGGCCGTCCGAGGCGCTTTGGACGATCGGCGTCACGGGCACGAACGGGAAGACCTCGTGTAGCCATTGGCTAGCGCAGGCGTGCGGAGCGAGCGGCGCGCGGACCGCGGTGGTGGGCACGCTGGGAACGGGATTTCCCGGGAGGCTGACCGCCGGCGTCAACACCACACCGGATGCCATCGTCCTTCACCGCACGCTCGCGCGCCTGCGCGACGAGGGCGCACAGGGCGTGGCGATGGAAGTGACGTCGATCGGTCTCGATCAGGGCCGTGTCAACGGCGTCGCCTTCGGAGCGGCGCTGTTCACCAATCTCTCGCGCGACCATCTCGACTACCACGGCGACATGGATAGCTACGCGCGCGCCAAGCAGCGCCTGTTCGAGACGCCGGGCCTGAAGTATGCCGTGCTCAACCTCGACGACGTTCAGGGGGCGCGCCTTGCGCGCTTGCTGTCGGGCCGCGTCAATCGGGCGGGGTACAGCTGCTTTGCGGACGTGGCGGTCCGCGCCGGTCTCGAGTGGTACGCCGAGGCGCATGCGATCGAGGTGTCGCCCGCCGGAATCGCTTTCGAGGCGAAGACGTCGTGGGGCCACGCGCTGATCGAAAGCCCCTTGCTCGGGCGGTTCAACGTTTCGAACCTGCTCGGGGTCCTGGCGACCATGCTGGTGTCAGGCGTGCCGTTCGACCGGGCCGCCGCGGCGCTGTGCGATCTCCGGCCGGTCGCGGGACGGATGCAGCGGCTCGGAGGCAAGGGCAAGCCGCTCGTCGTCGTCGACTACGCCCACAGCCCCGATGCCCTGGAAAAGGCGCTGGTCGCGCTGAAGGATGTCGCCCGCGCGGGCGGAGGACGCCTCGTCGCGGTATTCGGTTGCGGCGGCGACCGCGACCGCGGCAAGCGGCCGCTGATGGGCGCGGTCGCATCTCGGCACGCCGACTCGATCGTCCTCACGAGCGACAACCCGCGCAGCGAGGATCCGGCGGCGATCATCGCCGAGATCGAGGTGGGCGTGACCACGGCGCACGAATCGATCCAGGACCGGCGCGATGCGATCGCCCACGCCATTGCCGGGGCGAGGGCGGCCGATGTCGTGCTCCTCGCAGGGAAGGGCCATGAGTCCTACCAGGAGATCGCCAGCCGGCGGCTTCCCTTCTCGGACGCGGACGAAGCCGGACGGGCTCTCGCGGGATGGAGCCGATGATGAGCCTGCGCGAAGCCTCCGCGGCGATCGGCGCGAGAGTCCAGGGCGAAGCCCGCTTCCTCTCGGTGTCGACCGACAGCCGCACTCTCTCTCGCGGAGCCCTGTTCGTCGCCTTGAGGGGCGAGCGCTTTGACGGTCACCGCTTTCTGGACGTCGCCAGAGAGCGCGGCGCGGCCGCAGCCATGGTCGACGAAGAGTCGAAAGCCACGGCGGAAGCCGCCCGCCTTCCGCTGCTCTTCGTCGGCGATACGCGGCTGGCTCTGGGCCGCTTAGCGGGGCAGTGGCGCGCGCGCTTCGACATTCCGCTCATCGCGGTGACCGGCTCCAACGGCAAGACCACGGTGAAGGAAATGATCGCGGCGATCCTGCGCGCGCATTTCGGGGAAGCGGAGGCGCTCGCAACCGAAGGAAACCTCAACAACGATATCGGTGTGCCGCTGACGCTGCTCAGGCTGCGCGGGGCCCATGCCGCCGCCGTGATCGAGCTGGGAATGAACCATCCGGGCGAGACCGCCAGCCTCGCCGCGATTGCGAGCCCGACCGTGGCGCTGGTCAACAACGCGCAACGCGAGCACCAGGAGTTCATGAGAAACACCGCAGAGGTGGCGCGCGAGCACGCCGCCGTATTCGACGCGCTGCGCCCCGGCGGTATCGCAGTGATCAACGCCGACGACGAATTTGCAGGCTACTGGCGGGCACGCCTAGGCGGAAAGCGCGTGCGGGATTTCGGCATCGACCGTCCCGCGCAGGTGAGCGCTCGCCACGCGTCCGCCGACTTCGGAAGCAGGATCGAGCTGCGTGCTCCGGAAGGCGAAGTGAGGATTGACCTCCACGCGAGCGGCCGGCACAACGTGGCGAATGCCTGTGCAGCCGCCGCCAGCGCGATTGCCGCGGGCGCGAGCCTGGACGCGGTGGCACGGGGGCTCGCGGCGTTCCGGCCAGTCAGCGGGCGCATGCAGCGGCTGATCGCCCGCTCGGGCGCTAGGCTGATCGACGACAGCTACAACGCCAATCCCGATTCGGTCCGCGCCGCGATCGACGTGCTCGCCGCCGAGGCCGGCACGAAGTTCCTTCTTCTCGGAGACATGGGAGAGGTGGGCGAGCGCGGCACCGAGTTCCACCGTGAGGTCGGGCGCTACGCGCGCGGCCGCGGCATCGACCGGCTCTATGCCACCGGCGAGCTGTGCCGCGCGACAGTCGATGCGTTCGGGAAGGGCGCCCGGCATTTTTCCGCCATCGAGGCGCTCGTGACTGCGGCGAAGGAAGAGGTCACGTCGAACACGTCGGCGCTGGTGAAAGGCTCGCGCTTCATGCGAATGGAACGCGTGGTGCAGGCGCTCGCCGCCGATCCGCAGGAAGCTGGGATGCACTGATGCTGCTCTCTCTCACACAGTGGCTCGCGCAGGACGTGCGCGCGTTCAACGTGTTCCAGTACATCACGCTGCGCGCCGTGCTGGCGACTCTCACCGCGCTCGCGATCTCGCTGCTCGCGGGCCCGCTGGTCATTCGCAAGCTCACCACGTACAAGATCGGGCAGGCGGTGCGCAACGACGGACCCCAGACGCATCTCACCAAGGCCGGAACGCCGACCATGGGCGGGGCGCTGGTGCTGCTCTCCATCCTGACGTCGACCCTACTGTGGGCCGACCTGTCGAATCGCTTCGTATGGGCGGTGCTCGTGGTGACCTTCGGCTTCGGCGCGATCGGCTGGATCGACGACTATCGCAAGGTGGTGAAGAACAATCCGAAGGGCCTCTCGGCCAAGGCGAAGTTCTTCTGGCAATCGCTTATCGGCATCGTCGCCGCCGTCTATCTCGCATTCGCCGTGTCCGCTGCAGGCAGCGGCCAGATCCTCGAACTGTTTTCGTCTTGGGTGGCGAGCGGATTCTCCTTGACGCTGCCGGCCAAGGCCGACCTCATCGTTCCCTTCTTCAAGAACATCGCCTACCCGCTGGGCGTCTTCGGCTTCATCCTGCTCAGCTATTTCGTCATCGTCGGCACGTCGAACGCGGTCAACCTCACGGACGGCCTCGATGGCCTCGCGATCATGCCGGCGGTGATGGTCGCGGGCGGCCTTGCGGTGTTCGCAATGGTCACCGGCCGGGTGGACTACTCCCGGTATCTCCTCTTTCCCTACATTCCGGGCGCGGCCGAACTCACCGTGTTCTGCGGCGCGCTCGCCGGCGCGGGCCTGGGCTTCCTGTGGTTCAACGCCTATCCGGCGGATGTGTTCATGGGCGATGTCGGTGCGCTCGCACTCGGCGCGGCGCTGGGCACGGTCGCAGTGATCGTCCGGCAGGAGATCGTGCTTTTCATCATGGGCGGAGTGTTCGTGGCGGAAACGGTCTCGGTGATGATCCAGGTCCTCTATTTCAGATGGAGCGGCGGCAAACGCATCTTCCGAATGGCGCCGCTGCATCACCACTACGAGCTATCGGGCTGGAAGGAGTCTCAGGTGGTGGTCCGCTTCTGGATCATCACCATGATGCTGGTGCTCTTCGGTCTCTCCACGTTGAAGCTGCGGTGAGTTTCGCAGGCAGAAAGGCTTTGGTGCTTGGCTTGGGTGACACGGGATTGTCGATGGCGAAGTGGCTGACGCGCGCCGGGGCGAGCGTGAGCGTCGCCGATACGCGCGCCGCGCCGCCGCAGATCGGCGCATTGAGAGCATTCCTGCCTGGCGTTCCCGCGGCGTGCGGCCCGTTTAGGGAAGAGAGCTTTGCGGGCATCGACCTGATCGCGATCAGCCCCGGCGTGCCGCTCGCCGAGCCGCTGGTGCGTCGCGCGATGGGCGAGGGGGCGCGCGTGGTCGGCGACATCGAATTGTTCGCTCAGGCGGCCAAGGGCACGCGGGTCATCGCCATCACAGGCACTAACGGCAAGACCACCGTGACCTCTCTCGTGGGTGTGATGGCGAGAGCCGCGGGGAGGGATTGCGAGGTCGCCGGAAACATCGGTCCTGCGGTCCTCGACTCGCTCATGCGCCGAGAGGACTCGGGGAAGCAGCCCGGCCTTTGGGTCCTCGAAGTCTCGAGCTTCCAGCTCGAGACCACATCGTCGCTCGCCGCCGCCGCAGCGACCGTACTCAACATCAGCGAAGACCATCTCGACCGCTACCGGGGGATCGAGGAGTATGCGGCCGCCAAGGCGAGGATCTTTGCCGGCGGCGGCGTTCAGGTGCTCAACCGCGACGACCCTCGCAGCCTCGCGATGGCGCTCCCGGGACGAACGACGATCACTTTCGGACTGGGTGCTCCGGGCCGCGACGAGGATTGGGGGCTGCTCGACCGAGGCGGCGAGCCCTGGCTCGCCCAGGGCGGGAATGCACTGTTCGCGGTGCGCGGGATGAAGCTCGCCGGGCTGCACAACGCCGCCAACGCGCTTGCCGCGCTCGCGCTCTGCCGGGCCTTGAGTCTGCCGCTCGCGCCGCTCCTCGACACGCTGCGCGAGTTCAAGGGTCTTCCGCACCGGGTCGAGCCGGTCGGGGAGGCAGAGAGCGTGCGCTGGTACGACGATTCGAAAGGCACCAACGTCGGCTCTACCGTCGCCGCGCTCGCCGGACTGGCGCACGGCGCATCCAAGGTCGTCCTGATCGCGGGGGGCGAGGGTAAGGGACAGGATTTCTCGCCGCTCAAGGACGCGGTCGCGCGCTCGGCGCGCGCGCTCGTGCTCATCGGGCGCGATGCGGAGCTGATCGAGGCGGCGGTGGCCGGCGCCGGCGTTCCGATGCGGCGCGCGCAATCGATGGAGCAAGCCGTGGCCCTCGCAGCGGAAGCGGCGCGCCCGGGCGACGCAGTGCTCCTCTCACCGGCGTGCGCGAGCTTCGACATGTTCCGCAACTACAAGCACCGCGGCGAGGTGTTCCGTCTTGCGGTGGAAAGGAGGCTGGGTGCTGCGAAGCATTAGCCCCGGCCGCGCTGCGCTCGCCGAGTACGACAGCGGCGTGCTGTGGGCGGCGCTGCTGCTGCTCACGTTCGGCGCCGTGATGGTGTATTCATCGTCGATCGCCATCGCCGAGGCGAGCAAGTTTACCGGGGGCAGCCCGACCTACTTTCTGCAGCGGCACGTGCTGTTCCTCGCGGCGGGGGGCGTCGCTGGCATGCTCGCCTTCCAGGTTCCGGTGCGCGTATGGCAGCAGGCCGCGCCGTGGCTGTTCGTACTCGGCGTGATGCTGCTCGGGTTGCTTCTCGTGCCCGGGCTGGGGCGCGAAGTCAATGGGGCGCGACGCTGGCTCTCGCTCGGGTTCGGAGGACTGCAGCCCTCCGAGTTCATGAAGCTATTCGTGGTCCTCTACGCCGCCGACTACACCGTGCGCAAGCTGGCCCTCATGCACAGCCTGAAGCGGGGCCTGCTTCCCATGTTCGCGGTGATGCTGGTCGTGGGATGGCTGCTGCTTCGCGAGCCGGATTTCGGCGCCTTCGTGGTAGTCGCTTCGATCGCCACCGGGATCCTGTTTCTCGGCGGCATGAACGGCACCTGGTTCGCGGGCCTGTTGCTGATGATGGCCGTCGGCTTTGTCGGCCTGGTGCTGTCCTCGCCCTACCGCATGCAGCGCATCTTCGGGTTCATGGACCCCTGGTCCGATCCCTTCGGCCGCGGCTACCAGCTCTCGCACGCGCTCATCGCCTTCGGCCGCGGAGAGTGGTTCGGCGTGGGCCTGGGCGCGAGCGTCGAGAAGCTGCTCTACCTGCCCGAGGCGCATACCGATTTCCTGCTCGCTGTGATCGGCGAGGAGCTCGGCTTCGCCGGTGTGCTCGCGGTGATCGCGCTCTTCTCGTGGCTCGTGATGCGCGCGTTCGCCATCGGGCGCCAGGCGGTGGCCCTGGAGCGCCCCTACGCGGCGCTGGTCGCGCAAGGGATAGGCATTTGGCTCGGCGTGCAGGTGTTCATCAACATGGGTGTGAACATGGGTGTACTGCCGACCAAGGGTCTCACGCTTCCGCTCATGAGTTTCGGCGGAAGCGGCCTGCTCGCGAACTGCGTGGCCCTCGCGATTCTCCTCCGGATCGACTGGGAAAGCCGTCAGATGATGCGCGGGGTGCGGGCGTGAACGCCTTCCAGGCCAGATTGCCGTGCCAAGAACCATCATGATCGCCGCCGGCGGAACGGGCGGTCACGTATTTCCCGGTCTCGCGGTCGCCGATTTTCTGCGCGCGACAGGCTGGCGCGTGGTCTGGCTCGGTTCGAAGGCCGGCATGGAAGCGAAGCTCGTCACGCAGCGCGGATACGAACTGGCTGCGGTCAGATTCTCCGGCGTGCGCGGCAAGGGGCCCATCGCCCTGCTGCTCCTACCGCTGAACCTGATGCTGGCCTTCGGGCAGAGCGTGTTCGCAATACTCGCCAGGCGTCCCGACGTCGTGCTCGGCATGGGCGGCTACATGTCTTTCCCGGGCGGCATGATGGCGGCACTCCTCGGCCGACCGCTCGTCATCCACGAGCAAAATTCCGTGGCGGGACTCGCAAACCGCGTGCTCGCGGCGGTGGCCGACCGGTCGCTCTGTGCCTTCCCTGGCGCTCTCAAGGGCGCCGCGCATGTCGGCAATCCGGTTCGTGCGGAGATCACGGCGGTCCCCGCGCCGGAAGTGCGCTACGCGGCACGCTCCGGGCCGTTGCATGTCCTCGTCGTCGGCGGGAGCCTCGGCGCGAAGGCTCTGAACGAAGTCGTGCCGAAGGCACTTGCGCTCCTTCCCGCGGAACGCCGGCCGATCGTGACCCACCAGTCGGGCGCCCAGCACCTCGAATCGCTTAAGGCGGCTTATGCGATCGCAGGGGTCCAGGCCGACACGTCTGCGTTCATCGACGATATGGCCGCGGCCTACGCCGACGCCGACCTCGTCGTCTGCCGCGCCGGAGCGACGACGGTGGCGGAGCTCGCCACTGCTGGCGCGCCCGGCATCCTCGTTCCCTTTCCGCACGCGGTCGACGATCACCAGACGACGAACGCCCGCTTTCTCTCGGACGCGGGCGCCGCAGTACTCCTCCCCCAGGGGCAGCTTTCCGCGGAGCGCCTCGCGGAGCTGATTTCGGGACTCGATCGCGGGCGCCTGCTCGAGATGGCGTCGCGTGCGCGCTCCCTCGGCCGGCCGGAAGCGGCCGCCGCGGTGGCGCGGGCGTGTATGGAGCTTGCGCCGTGAAGCACAAGGTCAAGCGCATCCACTTCGTAGGCATTGGCGGCTCGGGAATGAGTGGGATCGCCGAAGTGCTCGTCAATCTTGGTTACGAGGTGAGCGGCTCCGACCTCGCGGCGAACGCCGCCACCGAGCGCCTCGCGTCGCTTGGCGCCAAGGTCACGCTGGGACACAACGCCGACAGCGTCGCGCGCGCGGACGCCGTGGTGGTCTCCACAGCAGTGCCGCCGCACAATGTCGAAGTCGCCGCCGCGAAGGCGAAACGCATCCCGGTCGTCCCGCGAGCGCTGATGCTCGCCGAGCTGATGCGCCTCAAGCAGGGGATCGCGGTCGCGGGCACGCACGGCAAGACCACTACGACGAGCCTGGTCGCCAGCGTGCTCGCCGAGGGCGGGCTCGATCCGACGTTCGTCATCGGCGGAAGACTCGTGAGCGCGGCGTCGAACGCACGCCTCGGCGCGGGCGAGTTCATCGTCGTCGAAGCGGACGAATCCGACGGCTCCTTTCTCCAGCTGCAACCCGTGGCGGCGGTCGTGACCAACATCGACGCCGACCACATGGAGACCTATCAGCACGACCTCGTGCGGCTGAAGCAGGCCTTCATCGGGTTCCTGCAGAACCTGCCCTTCTACGGAAGCGCCATCCTGTGTACGGATGACGTCGGGGTACGCGAGGTCATGCCCCTCGTCGCCAAGCCCATCGTTACCTACGGTCTTCGCGAGGATGCGATGGTTCGCGCCGTCGACATCGTCGCCGGTGAGCGCATGCGGTTCAAGACGATCCGTGAAAAGGCCGCACCGCTCGAGGTCACGCTGAACCTCCCCGGGCGGCACAACGTGCAGAACGCGCTCGCGGCGATCGCGGTCGCGACCGAGCTCGGTGTTCCCGACGCCGCCATCCGCAAGGCGCTCGCCGAATTCCGCGGCGTCGGCAGGCGCTTCCAGCGCTACGGCGAGATCCCGCTCTCGCCGAACGGCAAGGCGCAGGGGAGCTTCACCCTGATCGACGACTACGGGCATCACCCGGCGGAGATGCGGGCGACGCTCGACGCGGCGCGCGGCGCCTTTCCGGGCCGGCGCATCGTGCTCGCGTTCCAGCCGCATCGATATACGCGCACCCGCGATCTCTTCGAGGATTTCGTCAAGGCGCTGTCGGGCGTCGACGCGCTGCTGCTCGCCGATGTCTACCCAGCCGGGGAAGCGCCCATCGTCGCCGCCGACGGGCGCTCGCTCGCTCGCGCGATCCGCGTCGCGGGCAAGGTCGAGCCCGTCTTCGTCGAGAAGATCGCCGACATGCCCGACGCGATACGCAAGCTCGCGCGCTCGGGCGACGTCGTACTGACCATGGGCGCCGGTTCGATCGGCGGCGTCCCCGGCGCGCTCGTGAAGGGCGGCGGATGAACATGGCCGAGCCGATTGCCAAGCCCGCTGCCGCCCTGCGCGGCGTCCTGCGGCTGAACGAGCCGATGGCGAAGCACGTGAGCTGGCGCACTGGTGGCACGGCTGCCCGCGCGTATTCGCCCGAGGATACCGCGGATCTGGCGGCATTCCTCGCGGCACTACCCGCGGACGAGCCGGTGTGCTTCGTCGGCCTGGGCAGCAATCTGCTGGTGCGCGACGGCGGATTCCGCGGCACGGTGGTGCTGATGCACGATCCTGCCGGCGCCATGCGCGTGGACGGCGGCCTGATCTTCGCGGACGCCGGCACCGCGTCTCCGAAGGTGGCGCGCTTCGCCGCGACGCACGGCTTCGAGGGCTCGGAGTTCCTCGCGGGCGTTCCCGGCACGGTCGGCGGCGCGCTCGCGATGAACGCGGGCTGCTACGGGTCGGAGACTTGGGATGTCGTCGCAAAGGCGCAAACACTGTCGCGCGCCGGCAAGCTCAGCGAGCGAAACCCGGCCGAATTCGAGATCGGATATCGCCGAGTGGCGCTGCGCCACGCCCGGCTCGGCGAAGACGAGTGGTTCCTCGGCGCCTGGTTCCGCTTCCACACCGGAGACGAGAAGGTCGCCCGGCGCCGCATCAAGGAGCTGCTTGCACGGCGCCTGGCGACGCAGCCGCTCGAGCTTCCGAATGCCGGCTCGGTGTTCCGCAATCCTCCCGGTGACCACGCGGCACGGCTGATCGAGGCTGCGGGACTCAAGGGCCGCGAGATCGGCGGCGCGCGGATCTCCGAAAAGCACGCGAACTTCATCGTCAACCCGAAGGGCAAGGCGCGCGCCTCCGACATCGAGGCCCTGATCGCGCTCGCTCGAGCCACGGTCCACAAGCGCTTCCTGGTCGAGCTGGTGCCCGAAGTGAGAATCATCGGGGAGGCCGCGTGAACCCCCGCGATTTCGGAAAGGTCGCGGTACTTATGGGCGGCCGCTCCGCCGAGCGGGCGGTGTCGCTGAAGAGCGGCGGTCGCGTGCTCGCCGCGCTGAGGGCGAAAGGCGTCGACGCCCACGCATTCGACCCGAAGGAGCGCGGCATGGACGCACTCATCGAGGAGCGCTTCGATCGCGCTTTCGTCATTCTCCACGGTCGCTACGGCGAGGACGGCACGATCCAGGGCGCGCTCGAGCTCCTCGGTGTTCCTTACACGGGGTCGGGCGTGCTCGCGAGCGCGCTCGCCATGGACAAGTGGCACGCGAAGCTCGTGTGGCAGTCATGCGGCATCCCGACGCCGCGCGGCGAGCTTCTCGCGCGGGACGGCGACATGCAGGCGGTCGTGACCCGGCTCGGCCTGCCGCTGATGGTGAAGCCCGCCAACGAAGGCTCATCGATCGGGATGAGCAAGGTAAAGAGCGCGCGCGAGCTTCCCGAAGCCTACGCCCTTGCCGCCAACTACGACAGCGTGGTCATCGCCGAGGCCTTCGTCGACGGGGTCGAGCTGACCGCGGGAATACTCGGAGACAAGCCGCTGCCCCTCATCAAGCTGGAGACGCCGCGCGAGTTCTACGACTACGAGGCGAAGTACCAGGCGGACGACACGCGCTATCTCATCCCCTGCGGGCTGCCGCCCGATGCCGAACGCATCGTTCAGGACGAGGCGCTTTTCGCCTTCAGCGCCCTGGGCTGCAGCGGGTGGGGCCGCGTCGACCTGATGCTCGATCGCTCGGGCAAGCCCTATTTCCTGGAGGTGAACACTTCTCCCGGCATGACCGACCACTCGCTGGTGCCCATGGCTGCGCGCCATGCGGGGCTGTCGTTCGAGGACCTATGCCTGCGGATCCTCGAGTCGGCGCGGCTCGAGAAAGGAGCCGGTCGTGTGGGATAACCCGCGCCTCGCCAACGCCGGCGCTGGCGCTCTCGTAGCGCTCGCGCTCGGCCTCCTCGCCTACGCGAGCCTACGCGTGCTCGTGGACTCGTCCGCGTTCCAGTTGAGGTCGATCGTCGTCGAGGGCAGCCTCGAGCGCGTGGAGCGCCGCGAGATCGTCGACGCGCTTCAGGGACGGGTGAAGGGCACGTTCTTCACGGTCGACCTGGAGTCGGTGCGGTCGCTCTTCGAAGACATCCCCTGGGTGCGGCACGCCGAGCTGCGGCGCAGGTGGCCCGATCGTCTCGAGGTGCGCATCGAGGAGCAGGTCGCGCTTGCCCGCTGGGGTCAGGGTAAGAAAATGCAGCTGGTCAACCCGCAGGGCGAACTGTTCCCGGGCCGAAGCGACGAGTCCCTTCCGGTGCTTGCAGGACCCGCGGGCACCGAGAGCGAGCTTGCCGAGCGCTTCCTCGTGTTCAGGAATCTCCTGGCTCCGCTGGGCGTCGAGCCGCGGGAAGTCCTGCTGTCGTCGCGCATGGCGTGGCAGTTGAGGCTCTCGAACAACCTGACGATCCAGCTCGGCCGAGACTCGGACAGGGACCGGGTTGAGGACCGCCTCGCGCGTTTCGTCTCGGTGTATCCACAGACGGTCGGCGGACTGCGGCAGCGGGTCGACTACGTCGACCTGCGCTATCCGAACGGCTTCGCGGTCCGCGCCTCCGAGAGTCCCGTCGCCGAGCCGCATACGCACAAGCGAGTCTGAGATGGCGAGGGAAAACAAGAACCTTATCGTCGCGCTCGACATCGGCACCTCGAAGGTCGTGGCGGTCGTCGCAGAGATATTTCCAGATGGCCGCATGGACATCATCGGCATGGGCGGGCACGAGTCCAAGGGCCTGAAGAAGGGCGTAGTCGTGAACATAGAGGCGACCGTGAACGCGATCCAGCGCACGCTCGAAGAAGCCGAGCTGATGGCCGACTGCAAGATCGAGCGCGTGTTCACCGGGATCGCCGGCAGCCACATCAAGAGCTTCAACTCCACCGGCATGGTGGCGATCAAGGACAAGGAGGTGACGCAGACCGACGTCCAGCGCGCAATCGAGACTGCGCGCGCGATGCCGATACCCACCGACCAGCAGGTGCTGCACATCCTCACGCAGGAATTCATCATCGACGGCCAGGACGGGGTGCGCGAACCGCTCGGCATGAGTGGCGTGCGCCTCGAGGTCAAGGTACACATCGTCACCGGTGCCGTGTCGGCGGCGCAGAACATCGTCAAATGCGTGCGCCGCTGCGGCCTCGAGGTGAATGACCTCATCCTGCAGCCCCTGGCTTCCTCGCTTGCGGTCCTGACCGAGGACGAGAAGGAGCTGGGCGTGTGCTTGGTCGACATCGGTGGCGGCACGAGCGACATCGCCGTTTTCCGCGAAGGCGCGATCCGACACACCGCGGTGGTCCCGATCGCCGGCGACCAGATCACGAATGACATCGCGATGGCGCTGCGCACGCCCACTGCCGAGGCCGAGGAGCTGAAGGTGCGCCATGGCTGCGCGCTGCGACAGCTCGCCGAGGCCGGCCAGATGATCGAGGTTGCCGGAGTGGGCGATCGCCCGCCGCGGATGCTCTCGCGACAGACGCTCGCCGAGGTCATCGAGCCGCGCGTCGAGGAGCTCTACTCCCTCATTCAGCAGGCGCTGCGCGACTCGGGCTACGAAGAGCTGCTGTCCTCGGGAATCGTGCTCACCGGCGGTTCTGCGGTGATGCAAGGCATGGCCGAACTGGGGGAGGAGATCTTCCACATGCCGGTGCGGCTTGGGATTCCGCGCTACACGGGCTCGCTCGCCGACGTGATCCGCAGTCCGCGCTACGCCACTGCGGTGGGTCTTCTGCTGGAAGGTGTGGTTCAGACGCAGCGCGGTCTTGTCGCGCGGCAGGGAGGATCGATCAGGCAGGTGGGAAGGAGGATGCGCGAATGGATCCAGCGGAATTTCTAGTGTTGCTTGCAGGTAGTTGTTTTTCACTTCACCCGGAAGGAGGTCAGCATGTTTGAGGTCGTCGAAAACGCAGCAACCGGCACCGTGATCAAGGTGATCGGTGTGGGCGGCGCGGGCGGCAACGCCGTCGACCACATGATTCGAAACGGCGTTGCCGGAGTCGAATTCATCACCGCCAATACCGACGCGCAGGCGCTGTCGCGAACCCAGGCGAAGAACCAGATCCAGCTCGGCTCCACGGGTCTGGGCGCCGGAGCGAAGCCCGAGGCCGGCCGCGCGGCGGCGATGGAAGCGCGCGATCAGATCGCCGACGCGCTGCACGGCTCGCACATGGTGTTTATCACCGCCGGCATGGGCGGCGGCACCGGCACGGGCGCGGCCCCAGTGGTCGCCGAGGTCGCCAAGGAGATGGGCATTCTTACCGTCGCCGTGGTGACCAAGCCCTTCTCGTTCGAAGGCGTGCGCCGCACGCAATCGGCCGAAATCGGGATTGAAGAGCTCTCGCAACACGTCGACTCGGTCATCGTGATCCTCAACGAGAAGCTCGAGGAAGTCTTGGGGGACGATGTGTCGATGGAGGAAGCGTTCTCTGCCGCCGACAGCGTGCTCAAGAATGCGGTGGCCGGTATCTCAGAAATCATCAACGTACCCGGCCTGATCAACGTCGACTTCCAGGACGTGCGCACGGTGATGGCCGAGCAGGGCATGGCGATGATGGGTTCGGCAGCCTCATCGGGCGTGGACCGCGCGCGGATCGCCGCGGAGCAGGCGGTGGCCTGCCCGCTGCTCGAGGGCGTGAATCTCTCCGGTGCGCGCGGGGTGGTGGTGAACATTACCGCGAACAAGTCTAGCCTCAAGCTGCGCGAGACCAAGGAGGTGATGAACACCATCCGTGGCTTCGCGGCGGACGACGCGACCATCATCTTCGGAGCGGTATACGACGATCCGATCGGCGAGGAACTGCGCGTCACAGTCATCGCCACCGGCCTCGGTCAGCCGCAGGTCGCAAGGGCGGTCAAGCCGAAACTGGTGCAGAAGACCGGGACCGACAACATGCCGGTCGCGAGCGGTGTGGACTATCGCGTTCTCGACGAAATGCCCGCGGTAATCCGCAAGAACCGAGCTTCGACCATAGAGGCTCTGCAAGCGAACGGCGTAGACAAGTACGACATCCCCGCATTTCTTCGCAAGCAAGCCGACTAGGGAGACTTCATGAGCACAGCAAAACGGCCCGGCATGCCCCGCTACCTGCGCAAGCCAGCCATCGTACGACCTCCGGTCAAGCTCGCAGTGACCGCGCGCCCCGCGCCCGCTCCGGTACTGATCCGCACTGTCGCGTTCGTGCCGGCCTACTTGCGCAGGCGCCCGCACTGACGGGCCGACGTGCACAAGTGCGCGCCTCTCCGGAAATTCCGGGCCGGGGAGGCGTGCCTGTGCTAACATTACATTCTTCCAACAGGCTGCGGCAGTTCCTGCAGCGGCTTCAGTGTTCAGGCAGCGCACCCTCAAATCCGTAATACGCGCCACCGGCGTCGGCCTCCACACCGGCGAGAAAGTGGCCATGACCTTGCGTCCTGCGGCGCCGGACGCGGGGATCGTATTCCGCCGTATAGATCTCCCCACTCCGGTCGACATCGCCGCCGATGCGTTCAGTGTCACCGACACACGGCTGTGCAGCGCGCTCGAGGCTAATGGCGCAAAAGTGGCGACCGTCGAGCACCTCATGTCGGCGTTCGCGGGACTCGGAATCGACAACGCCTACGTCGATCTGACGGGCTCCGAAGTGCCGATCATGGATGGAAGCGCTGCGCCTTTCGTGTTCCTGATCCAGTCCGCGGGGATAGAGCAGCAGGCGGCTCCCAAGCGCTTCGTCCGCATCAAGAGCGCCATCGAGGTGAAGGACGGCGACAAATGGGCCCGCTTCGAGCCGTTCGAAGGGTTCAAGCTGTCCTTTTCCATCGAGTTCGACCATCCCGCGATTGAGCACTCGGCACAGACGGCCGAGGTCGATTTCGCGGACACGTCCTATATCAAGGAGGTCGCGCGCGCGCGCACCTTCGGTTTCATCCAGGAGGTCGAGGCACTGCGCGATTCCGGCCTCGCGCGGGGCGGCAGCCTGGACAACGCGATCGTCGTAGACGAATACCGTGTGCTGAACGCCGAGGGACTGCGCTATGGCGACGAGTTCGTCAAACACAAGCTGCTCGACGCGATCGGCGATCTATACCTGATCGGGCACCCCCTCATCGCGCACTTCTTGGCCCACAAATCGGGCCATGCCCTGAACAACCGCCTGGCGCGGGCGGCCCTCGCCGCCAAGGACTCGTGGGAATGGGTGACCTTCGAGCGCGAGGAAGACGCGCCGGTCGCCCTGTCCCGCCTCTTCGCGCTCCCCGCGGCCTAGGCCCGGGCTAGTACGCATGCTCGCCCTGCGCATCGCGGGGATTCTGGTAGTGCTGGTGACACTCGCCAGCTGTGTGCTGTTCCTCCTCACCCGCGACAGGAGGTACCTGCGCTTCGCTTTTCAGGTATTCAAGTACGCGCTGATTTTCGCGCTGCTGGTGTTCGGGTTATTGATCTTGGAACGAGCATTTATACTCGTCTAGGCAGATACTTAGCGGCGATGTTGAAAGACGATTCGCGATAGAGCGCTTTTCAATTCCGAATCAGGCAGTTGGTCGCAAAGCTGCGCTAGTCCAAAGATCGCATTCGAACTCAATTGTGAATATTTTTCAGGCACTTGTGCTTCGGCCCCCGGGGCTTGCACCACCACCTCCAATCCGGTAACCTCCGTCGCTCGCCCCGAAAGTTGCTCCACTAATGACGGGAGCATGAGTTTCAGTTTCGCGGCGGTTGCGCCGTTAGAAGCAAAGACAACGATCCGTCCCTGCTTGAAGTTGGCGACAGAGCAGTGTCGCGCCAGGGACTCCGGCAGCAGCGAGGCGAGGATCTCGCGAAGCCCGATCAGGCGCTCGGCCTGTGGCATGAGCGAGGCGATGGCGTCGGCTTGATTCAGGAACTGGCAGGGGTTTTTGATATGCACGCTCGGCAAACGCATGACTTGTATGCCTAGGGGAAGGCGACGTGCATATTATTCTCGTTTCTAGCGGCTTGGGCGGGTCGAAGTCCTTGACCCTGACCCACCGCCACATGTTCGGCGGGGCGGTGCTCATAGGCGTCCTGGTGCTCGCCCTGACCCTCGGCCTGTTCTGGATCACGGTAAGGCACGCCAGCGAACTCAAGGTTCAGCTTCCCCTGCTCGATTCCCTGGTGAAATCGGCGCAGGAAGCGCAGCAGCGCAAGACCGAAGAATTCCTGAGGGAGAACCTCAATGCCATGGCGGTAAAGCTGGGCGAAATGCAGGCCCAGTTGATGCGTCTCGACGCCCTGGGCGAGCGCCTCTCGGCCCTCGCCGGCCTCAAGCCGGGGGAATTCCGTTTCACTGAGGTGCCCGGGCGGGGAGGGGCGGTGTCGAGCGCAAAGGATCTGTCGATGGCCGAATTCAACCGCCAGCTGGATCAGTTGGGCAGGCAGATGGAGAACCGCACCGACTCGCTGGGTGTCCTCGAATCCCAGCTGTTCGA
>DASSQD010000028.1:0-27488 GCA_035702665.1 Burkholderiales bacterium | reverse complement strand
GAACCGGGCCTCATCCGTCGTGGATATGCGCCCCCTGTGCGTGTCCTCGATGAGTTGGCGCACCCCGCAGGCGAGGCTCTCTCCCTTGGTGTCGAGAGCGAGCTTGATTGCGTCGGGGTTGGTCGCAGCGAAATTCGCCGGACTCATCGCGTCGGCGAACTGGCGCGCGACAAAGCGCAGGCGCTCTTTTGCCCGCGTATCGACGCTCAGTGCCTCCACCCAGTCGGAAACAAACTGGGAGTTGATGAGGTAGCTGCGTCGCAGGTAGTCGAACCACGGGTCGCGCTGCCACTCGGGCGAGGCGAAGCGCCTGTCGCTGCGATCTCCTGGCGCAGCAACGGCGGCGGTGGCGCTTTCGCCGCCCAAGCGGCGCGAGAGCATCACCTGCCAGAGCTCCGCGTGCTGGCTGAGGAGGCGCGCCTGCAAGCCGGCCAGCTTGGCGGTATCCAGCTCCAAGCGCTCGCGTTCCGAGGATCCAACCGCTGCGCCGAGAGACCCGAGAAAATGCTTCAAGAGCGCCTGGGTGGCGGCAGCGAAATGCTCAGCCGGGTTGGGGGCGGCGACTGCCATGGCGTGTCCGTTAATAGCCCTGACACAAATGTAATGTGCGGGCGGGGCGGATAGTGCGCCGCAGCATTCCCCAAGTCAAGGCACGACCTACCGCCGTGCCACAAAATCTATATAAGGCTATGATACATCTATAGTTTCATGTCTACGGATTTGGATCGACCGAGTCGATCCTGACGCCTGCGGCACTGCGTCGAAGGATTCCCGAGCGTCAGGATTCATTTGATGCGGCTTAAGACGCGTTGCGCTCCTTCGCGCCGGCTCAGCGAGCGGAACCTCCCTTCCCCCTGTTCGTTCCTAAGACCAGTAGAGGCGCGCCGGATTGTCCACCAGGATTCGCTTCTTCAGGCTCTCATCCGGAACCGCTTGCGCAAAGAAGTCTATCAACTCGCCGTCGTTCGGCATGACCTTGACGTTCGGGTGAGGGAAATCGGTTCCCCAGAGCACGCGATCCGGCGCCGCCTCAGCGAGCGCAGCCATGAAAGGCACCGCATCGCGAAACGGGCGCCCCGCCGCGGAGATGCGTTCGGGGCCGCTTACTTTCACCCACGCTAGGGGGTTCTTCATCAGATCGAGCAGCATGGCGAAGGGCTTCTGTTGAAGACCGTGAGCGGCATCGACCCGGCCCATGTGGTCGATGACGAAAGGCACGCGCATGCCGCGAAACAGGTCTGCATGAGCTTCGATATCTTCAGCGTCGAAATGCAGGACGACATGCCACCCGAGGGACGCGATCATCGCCAGCGTGCGCTCGAACACTCGGAGATCAGGCGCCCCGCCTAGGTGGCGCACGAAGTTGAAGCGCACGCCGCGCACACCACCGTCGTGGAGGGCTTTCAGGTCGGGCTCGGTGATGTCATCGGAGACCATCGCGACGCCTCTCCAAGCGCCGCGCGACCAGGCGATCGCGTCGAGCATCGCTCGGTTGTCTCCCCCATGGCAACTCGCCTGCACGAGTACTGCGCGCGATAGGCCGAGATGACGGTGCAGCTCGCGAAGCTTTTCCTTGGGGGAGTCTGGCGGCGTGTACCGGCGCTCTGGGGAGTACGGAAACCTGTCTGCAGGTCCGAAGATGTGGCAATGCGCATCGCAGGCCCCGGGCGGCGGCGTGTACTTCGGCTTTACCGGCTTCGGATCCGGGCCGGGAATCGGTTTGGTCATTCCGCTACTGCTTCTCGATCCCCGCGCGCTCGATGACGCCTTTCCACTTGGCGATTTCAGACACGAGCAGGTTGTGCAGGGCCTCGGGCGTCCCCCCCCGCGCCTCGACGCCCAGCTCGCCCAGACGCTTGCGCACTTCGGGCGCGGACACGGCCGCGTTGATCTCGCGGTTTAGGCGCTCGATCGCCGCCTTCGGAGTTCTCGCCGGAGCGGCGACCGCGTTCCATGACGACGCCTGATACCCCGGAACACCGCTCTCGGCGACAGTAGGCACGTCAGGCAGCCCGGAATAGCGCTTGTCCGAAGTCACTGCGAGAGCCTTCAGTGCCCCGCCCTTGATTTGGGCCATCACTGGCGCAAGGATCTCGAACGCGGCCTGTACGTCGTTGCCCTTGAGAGCAGTGATGACCGCCGGTGTCGCCTTGAAGGGAACGACCTGCGCATCGATTCCCGACATCGATTTGAAGAGCTCGGCGGCGAGGTTCTGGGTGCTGCCCGGATTGATCGTGCCGAGATTGAGCTTGTTCGGGTTCGCCTTGGAATACGCGACCAGCTCGCGCACCGACCCGATCTTCGAGGCCGAATCCACGACGAGCACCAAGTCGAAGAACCCGACGGTCGAGACCGGCGCAAAGTCGGCGAGCGTGTCGTACGGCAAGGATTTGAAGAGCGACACGCTCACCGCGTTCCCATTGGTGAGGAAGAGCAGCGTGTAGCCATCAGGATCGGCCTTGGCGACCGCCTCGGAGGCAACGATGCCCCCGGCGCTTGGACGGTTCTCGACGAGCACCTGCTGCCCCATCGCTGCGCTCATGTGCTGGGAGACGACCCGGGCGGTGATATCGGCGACCCCCCCGGCCGCAAACGGGACTAGGAGTCTGACTGGCCGTGTTGGATATCCTTGCCCAAGGGCGACGGTTACGACCATCGCGAGCAGGACCATGCAGATCGATCGCAATGCAAGAGCTAGAGAGTTCACGTGAAAGGGCCGAAATTCGGATTGGTCGGGGCGGCGAGATTCGAACTCGCGACCACCTGCACCCCATGCAGGTACGCTACCAGGCTGCGCTACGCCCCGAAGAGGGCAGAGTATATCAGCGCGCCGAACCGGACGCCTTCTCGGCGAGCAACTCGATGACGCTTTTCAGCTCCTGCTTCAGGTTCGAGAGGTTGACACCGCGCGCATCGGCAGCGCGGGGAGACGAGGTCGACGACAGCGCCCGAGCGGGCACGGCGCTGAGGCTCTCGTCCAGTCGATTGCGCGCACCGCTGATGGTGAATCCCTGCTCATACAGAAGCTCCCGGATACGGCGGATCAGCAACACTTCGTGGTGCTGGTAGTAGCGGCGGTTGCCGCGGCGCTTGACCGGCCGGAGCTGTGTGAACTCCTGCTCCCAGTAGCGCAGGACGTGCGGCTTCACCCCGCACAGCTCACTGACTTCACCTATCGTGAAGTAGCGCTTTGCCGGAATCGCGGGCAGGCTATCCTTGGTCGCCTTGCTTTCCATGAGTTTGCTCGACCAGGGCCTTCAGTTTCTGGCTGGCGTGAAACGTAACGACGCGCCGCGCCGTAATGGGAATCTCCTCGCCGGTCTTGGGGTTGCGGCCAGGCCGTTGCGGCTTGTCGCGCAATTGGAAATTTCCGAACCCCGATAGCTTGACGCTCTCGCCGCTTTCGAGCGCAAGACGGATCTCTTCGAAGAACGTTTCGACCATGTCCTTCGCCTCGCGCTTGTTAAGGCCGACCTTTTCAAAAAGCATGTCCGCGAGCTCGGCTTTCGTCAGCGTCATTTCTGCTCCCTTGGAAGGGTGAATATCCCCCTCCACTTCATTACTTAAGTACGTAATTTAGCACCGAATTTCGCGGCGAGAAGCTCTGTAAGTTGCGCCATTGCGGCGTCCGCTTCCGCATCGGTCAACGTCCTTGCAGTATCTTGCATAACTACCCGAAATGCAAGGCTTTTTTTACCGCTTTCTACACCTTTGCCCCGGTAGAAGTCAAACAAGCGTATTTCCCGCACCAAAGGGGGTCGGTTTCGCTTCATTTCCTCCAAGATTCGGGCTGCGGGAAGGCTATCGTCAAACTCCATGGCGCGATCCCGGACAACCGGGGGATATTTCGACACCTCTCGGTACCGGGGCACGCCGACGTAGGCCAAGGCTTCAACCTCCAGCTCGAACAGGGCGGCCGGCAGGGGCAGCCCGTACTTCTGCCGCCAACGAGGGTGCAGCTCTCCGACCCAGCCGATGGGAGCCCCATCGAGGGTGACCCTAGCCGACCGCCCCGGATGCAGGGCGGGATGAGACGCTGCCTCGTAGCGAGCGACATGAGGCGCCACCAGCGCGTCCACATCTGCCTTGACGTCATAGAAGTCCACCTCGCGCTTGTCCGGCGCGGCCCACTGTTCCTCGAGCGCCGGGCCATAGGCGATAGCCCCCAGCCTCGTCGGCTGGCGGATCCCAGCAACCTCGCGCTCGCTCTCCTTCACAGCGGGGTCGCGCAAGTACACCCGCCCGAGCTCGAATAGGCGCACGCGCGGAGCCTTGCGCGCGGCGTTGTGCACCACGTTGGCCACGAGGCTGCCGATAAGCGTGCTGCGCATTACCGCCATCTGGCTAGCGATCGGATTGACGACCCGGATCGGGTTCGATTCGCCCGCGAAATCGGTCTCCCATTGCGAGTCGACGAAGCTGAAATTGATAGCTTCCTGATAGTCGGCGTCGGCCAGCCGCTGTCGCAAAACATGCGGCGAGCGGCGAGCCTCGCTGTGCGGGCGCATCACAGCCGGGGCGCGCGGGGGACGCGCGGGAATTCGATCGAAGCCGTGAACACGCGCCACTTCCTCGATCAGGTCCTCTTCGATTTCGATGTCAAAGCGGAATGACGGCGGTTTGACGACGAAGGCGTCTTCGTCCGAGCCGTCCCGACTGTACCTGAGGCCCAAACGACCGAAGATGTCCGCAATCTCGGCCGCGGGGACTGGCACCCCCAAGATCTTGTGGGCGCGCGTCACGCGCATTCTCACTGGTCGCCGCTCGGGAAGCTTCGCCACGGTGTCGACAGTAGGCCCGGGCTCACCACCGCAGACGTCCATAAGCAAGCGAGTCGCGCGTTCGATGCCCGTGACGTTGTTGTCGAAGTCCACGCCGCGCTCAAAGCGGTGCGAAGCGTCACTCGAGAAGTTAAAGCGGCGCGCGCGACCGGCAACGGCTGCGGGATAGAAGAACGCCGACTCGAGGAAGACATTGCGCGTGGTGAAGTCGGCCTTGGTCGACTCCCCGCCCATGATGCCGCCTAGGCCGATCGGGCCGGAGCGGTCGGTGATGCACAGCACGGTCTCGTCCACCTCCACGGTCATGTCGTTGAGCAGCTTCACGCGCTCGCCCTTGCGCCCGAAGCGCACGTCGATCCCGCCTGCGAGCTTGTCGAGATCATAGACGTGGAGCGGGCGCCCCAACTCGAGCATTACGTAGTTGGTCACGTCGACCAGTGCGGAGATCGGGCGCTGCCCGGCGCGCTCCAAGCGCTCCTTCATCCATGCCGGCGTGAGGGCCGAAGCGTTGACGTTGCGGATGACGCGCCCTGCAAAGCGGCCGCAGCCGCTGGCCTCGCTGATTTTTACCGGGAACCTGGCGTCAATGGCCGCCTGCACCGGCTTGATTTCGGGTGCGTGCAGCTTCGCCCGGGTGAGCGCTGAGACCTCGCGCGCAACCCCAAGCACCGAGAGGCAATCCGCCCGGTTGGGGGTAACCTTCAAGACGAATATGCGATCGTCTAGCGCGAGCACCTCGCGCACGTCCCGGCCGAGCGGCGCGTTGGCGGGCAGTGCAAGAAGGCCGCTATGGTCCTCCGACAGTCCTAGCTCGCGCGCTGAGCACAGCATGCCGCGGCTTTCAGCGCCGCGCACGGAAGCGGCCTTGATTTCCAGTTCCCCTGGTAGCTTGGCGCCGACGAGCGCAACAGGCGCTTTCATGCCGGCCACGACGTTCGGGGCTCCGCAGACGATCTGAAGGGGCGCTCCCTTCGCCACGTCGACGCTGCATACCGTCAGACGGTCTGCGTTGGGATGCGTCTGCGCCGAAAGGATTTGGCCGACCACGACACCCGAAAACGGCGGAGCCACGGGAAGGCAGGTTTCGACTTCAACGCCGGACATCGTGAGCAGCCGCGCGAGCTCGTCGGTTGCAAGAGGAGGATCCACGAAGCTGCGCAGCCAGCGCTCCGAGAACTGCATGGCTCAGGTGAACTGCTGCAGAAAGCGCAGGTCGTTCTCGAAGAACATCCGAAGATCATCCACTCCGTAGCGCAGCATAGCCAAGCGCTCCAGTCCCGACCCAAAGGCGAAGCCGATGTAGCGCTCCGGATCGAGCCCGTAGTTGCGCACCACGTTCGGATGCACTTGGCCGGCACCGGAGATCTCCAGCCACCTTCCTCGGTTCGGGCCGGAACCGAACATCATGTCGATCTCGGCGGACGGCTCGGTGAACGGAAAGAAGGATGGGCGGAAGCGCACCTCGAGGTCCTCGGTTTCGAAAAACCGCCGCAGGAAATCGATATAGACGCTCTTGAGGTCCGCAAAGCTAACGTCTTCGTCCATCCATAGTCCCTCGACCTGGTGAAACATCGGCGAATGCGTCGCATCCGAGTCGACGCGGTAGACGCGGCCGGGCGCGATCACCTTGATCGGCGGCTTGTGTGTGCGTGCGTAGCGCACCTGGATCGGGCTGGTGTGAGTACGCAGGAGCAGCCCGCCTTCGATGTAAAACGTGTCGTGCATGGACCGCGCGGGATGATTCTCCGGTTGGTTGAGCGCCGTAAAGTTGTACCAGTCGGTCTCGATCTCGGGGCCGTCGGCGACGTCGAATCCGATAGAGCCGAATATCGCCTCGATGCGCTGCCAAGTACGGATCACGGGGTGGATGCCGCCGGTACCTCTGCCTCGGCCGGGAAGCGTCACGTCGAGCGCTTCCTCCGCGAGGCGGGCGTCAAGCTGCGCGGCCGCCAGCGCATCTCGCCTGGCGATCAGCGCCGCTTCGATGCGGTCTTTGGCGGAGTTGATCCGTGCGCCTGCCTCGCGCCGCTCGGCCGGGACGAGCCGCGCCAGCCCTTTCATCGCCTCGGAGATTACCCCCGACTTGCCCAGATAACGGGCTTTGACGCTCTCGAGCGCGGCGGCGTCGCCTACGGCAGCGAATCGGGCAATCGCTTCGGAAACGAGTTTGTCAAGGTCGGTCATGAACCTGTCCCCCTCTTTTCTCGAGGGGGCTCGCGCTTCGTGCTGCCCCCATACGCCGGGGGCTAGCTGGTCGCTACGCGCCGAGCTTGGCTTTGGCTTGGCCCGCGAGTTGCGCGAAGGCGGTCTTGTCGGCCACCGCGAGGTCGGCGAGCACTTTGCGATCGATTTCGATCGCGGCCCTCTTCAGTCCGTGCATGAAAGCAGAATAGGTCAGGCCGTGCTCGCGGACCGCCGCGTTGATGCGAGCGATCCAGAGACCGCGAAATTGGCGCTTGCGCTGCTTACGATCGCGATACGCGTATTGCCTCGCCTTCATCACCGCTTCCTTGGCGATGTTAAAGACGTTGCCTCGGCGACCGCGGAATCCTTTGGCCTGGCGAATGACCTTCTTATGTTTGGCGTGCGCAGCTACGCCGCGTTTGACTCGTGGCATGTAGGTCTCCTAAGCGTACGGCAGCATCGCGCGGACATGCTGCTGATCGGTGGAATGCACTTCCGCCGTACCGCGCAGGTGACGCTTGTTCTTGGTCGTCTTCTTGGTGAGGATGTGACGCTTGAATGCTTGCGAGCGCTTGATGCTACCGCCGGAGCGAATCTTGAAACGCTTCGCAGCGCTCCGCTTGGTCTTGAGCTTGGGCATTTCACAACTCCTGTTTGTTATGGCGGCGGGCGGCTTCCCGAGGAAGCGCTTGTCGGGCCCGAACACCACTTCTTCTGAATCCCGGCCCCGCGCTAGGACGCCACGGCCGGCTTCGGATCCTTCTTGACCTGTTTTGCTACGGGTTTCTTGACCTCTTTCTTGCCCTTCTTCGGCGCCAGCACCATGATCAACTGCCGCCCCTCCATCTTCGGATACTGCTCCACAACAGCATGCGGCTCTAGGTCCTGCTTCACGCGCTCGATCAACCGAACGCCGAACTCCTGGTGCGCCATCTCGCGACCCCGGTAGCGCAAAGTGACTTTGGTCTTGTCTCCCTCATCGAGAAATTTGATGAGGTTGCGCAATTTTATCTGGTAATCGCCTTCGTCCGTTCCGGGACGAAATTTTACTTCCTTAACGTGGATCTGCTTCTGCTTGAGTTTAGCTTCGTGGGCCTTCTTTGCCTCACGGTACTTGAACTTGCCGTAGTCCATCAGCTTGCAAACGGGCGGCTTTGCTAGTGGCGCGATCTCCACCAGATCGACCTCGGCTTCCTCGGCCATCTTCAGTGCCTGAGCTGTCGACACGATACCGACCTGCTCGCCGTTGACCCCGATCAGACGCACTTCGGGCGCGTTGATCTCGCTGTTGATACGCTGCGTTCTTTCCGTGGCGATGTTCGATTCTCCGTATTCGTGAAAAATTAAGCCGTACCGCCCGGCCTGGCCTCGGATTCGAGGCGCGCGATGAACTCGGTCAGTCCCATCTGTCCGAGATCCTCGCCGGCACGGGTGCGCACGGCCACCTTTTCGGCTGCCTTTTCCCTTTCCCCGACAACGAGCTGGTAAGGCAGTTTCTGCAAGCTATGTTCTCGAATTTTATAGCTAATTTTCTCGTTGCTCAAGTCGACCTGAACCCGGAAGCCGGCGCTTCTCAGCCGTGCGGCAACGCTGCGGGCGTAGTCACCCTGGCCTTCCGAGATATTGAGCACAACCGCCTGCACCGGAGCCAGCCAGAGCGGCATCGCTCCAGCGTAGTGCTCGATCAGGATCCCGACAAAGCGCTCCATGGAGCCGAGCACCGCTCGGTGCAGCATGACCGGCACCCGACGCGAGTTGTCCTCGGTCACGTACTCCGCCCCGAGCAGAGCGGGCATGGAGAAGTCAACCTGCATGGTTCCACACTGCCATGAGCGACCTATAGAATCCTCGAGGTGGTATTCGATCTTGGGTCCGTAGAAGGCACCCTCGCCCAGCAGTGTCTCGAAAGTGATGCCGCCGCCTTCGAGCGCGGACCGCAGCGCAGCTTCCGCCTTGTCCCACACCTCGTCCGAGCCCACGCGCTTGGCCGGGCGCGTCGCCAGCTTGAACAGGATCTCGGCGAAGCCGAAATCGGCGTAGACGCGCTTCAACAGCGCGGTGAACGCCGTGACTTCAGACTCGATCTGACTCTCGGTGCAGAAGATGTGACCATCGTCCTGGGTGAAAGCGCGCACCCGCATGATCCCGTGGAGCGCTCCCGAGGGTTCGTTGCGCGTGCACACGCCGAACTCCCCGTAGCGCAGCGGCAACTCGCGGTAGCTGCGCAGACCCCTATTGAAGATCTGGATGTGACCGGGGCAGTTCATCGGCTTGATCGCGTAGTCGCGCTTCTCCGACTCCGTCGTGAACATGTTCTCCTTGTAGTTTTGCCAGTGTCCGGACTTTTCCCAAAGGCTACGGTCGAGGACTTGGGGACAGCGAACCTCGAGATAGCCGTTGTCGCGATACACGCCGCGCATGTACTGCTCCACTTGCTGCCAGATCGCCCAGCCGTTCGGGTGCCAGAACACCATGCCTGGGGATTCCTCCTGCAGGTGGAACAGGTCGAGCTGGGTACCGAGCTTGCGGTGGTCGCGCTTCTCAGCCTCCTCGAGCATGCGCAGATAGGCGTCCTGCTCCTCCTTCTTGGCCCAGGCCGTACCGTAAATCCGCTGCAGCATCTCGTTCTTCGAATCGCCACGCCAATAGGCGCCTGCAACCCTCATGAGCTTGAACACCTTCAGCTTGCCAGTCGAAGGGACGTGGGGCCCGCGGCACAAATCGATGAAATCGCCTTCCCGGTACAGCGAGACTTCCTCGTCATCAGGGATAGAAGCGATGATCTCGGCCTTGTAGTGCTCGCCGATCGACTTGAAGAATTCAACCGCCTTGCCGCGCGCCCATACTTCGCGGGTCACCGGGAGATCCTTCGCCGCCAGGTCCGACATGCGCTTCTCGATTGCTACGAGATCCTCCGGGGTGAAGGGGCGCTTGTAGGAGAAGTCGTAATAGAAGCCGTGTTCAATCACCGGTCCTATGGTGACTTGTGCCTCGGGAAAGATCTCCTTCACGGCGTAGGCCAGCAGATGCGCCGTCGAGTGCCTGATGAGCTCGACGCCCTCTCTGTCGCGATCCGTGATGATGGCGACTTCTGCGTCTCGTTCGACGCGATACGACATGTCGACCAGCTTGCCGTTCACCCTCCCCGCGAGCGCGGCGCGCGCAAGTCCCGGGCCGATTGCCTTCGCGATCTCGGCTACCGTGATCGGATCGGCGAACGCTTTGACTGAGCCGTCGGGGAGACGGATATTGGGCATGGGTCAAGAAACAAAAACCGCGCGCTGAACGTCGGCTCGCGTACGTTCGAACGCGCGGAATTACGAGCGGCGCCTCCGGCGCGCGCTCCGGAAATTGGTAGGCGCGATTGGACTCGAACCAACGACCCCCACCATGTCAAGGTGATGCTCTAGCCAGCTGAGCTACGCGCCTGGAGAGCGCTGAATTCTATCGGAAAGAACTGCTCCGCACAAACCCGCCCGTATGGCGTGGAAGCGGATCAGCCGCCCCAGCGCCTCGAGCGTGAATCGTAGCTGTACGGCAGGTACTTGAAGACCACATGGGTACAGGAGAGCGTATATTCACCCGAGGCTTGAGCGTATCCCATAGGCGCGCCGCCTGGACACTTGGCGACCGCAAGAGCGTACTTGGGAACGACCTTCTCGAGGGCGTCAGGGTAGGCTCCTTGGTCGCGCTTGAACGCCGAGAGAGCGGACGCCATCTGTGTTCCGCGCGTTTCGACGACCACCATGTCCTTCTCGCCCCCGCTGTAAAGGTCGATCGCCATGTACGCGGCGCCGAGGGCAACTGCGATCAGCACAAGGACAACGACCTGGCTCTTTCCCTTCTGAGAACACGCCCCATTCATATCCTTGCCCTCCCGGGCTAGAGTTTCCGCGATTTTACCGCAAGCGAAGCATCTCGGCGGCATGCTTGCGGGTCGTCGAGGTGATCGCAACGCCGCCCAGCATGCGCGCGATCTCCTCGATCCGCGATTTCTCGTCAAGCACTGCGACGCGGCTGCGCGCGCTGCCGCCTTCGGCACCCTTGGCCACCGACCATTGCTCGCGCGCCTGCGCCGCAACCTGCGGCAGGTGCGTGACGCACAGGACCTGGCGCTCCTCGCCGAGCGCTCTCAATTTCCTCCCGACCACCTCGGCCACGGCGCCGCCGATACCCGCGTCGACCTCGTCGAAGATGAGGGTCGGGACCGCGGCAGCCTTGCTGGTGATCACCTGGACCGCGAGACTAATGCGCGAAAGCTCGCCGCCGGAAGCGACTTTGGCGAGCGGGCGCAGCTCGGTGCCCGGGTTGGTGGAGACTAGAAATTCAACGTGCTCGTTCCCCGCGGCGCTGCCGTCGGGCACGAGCGATCTCAGCTCCACTTCGAACCGCCCGCCCGACATCGCGAGCTCCTTCATCGCCGCATTGACCTCGCGGCTCAACTTCGCCCCGGCCTTGGCGCGCTCGGCGGACAAGCGGGATGCCAGCTCGTCGTAGCGCGATCGCGCAGCCCGTTCCTGCCTGGCCAGCGCTTCGAGGTCCGCGGTCATCTCGAGATCCTTCAGGCGCTGCCTGAGCGAGACCAGGAGCTCGGGCAGGGCCTCCGGTCGCACGCGAAGCTTGCGCGCCGCGCTGTGCGCCGCCTCCAGCCGTTGCTCGACTTCGCGCAGCCGCACGGGATCGAGCTCGATCCGATCGGCGTAGTGACGCAGCGCATATGCGGCCTCGCGCAGCTGCGCCTCGCCCGATTCCAGCAGGGCGACGGGTTCGCGCAGCGCCGCGTCGTATTCCGTGAGCGGACGCAGCCGCGAAAGCGCCCCTGACAACGTGCCAAGCGCTGCGGTCTCCGACTCGGAGAGCATATCAATCACGCCGCGCACCCCTTCGATCAGGGCGGCAGCGTGCGCCAGCCGGCCGTGCTCCGATTGGATGGCGTCCCACTCTCCTGGCAGCAGCGCGAGCCGCGACAGCTCATCCACCTGCCAGCCGAGCTGCTGACGCTCGATATTGAGCGCCGCGGCGTTGTGCTCGTGATCAAGACGCGCGCGGCAAAACCTCTGCCATTCGCGGTAGGCCTCGCCCGTCTGCAGACCGAGCGCTGCGAGACCGGCGTGCGAGTCGAGAACCCGGCGCTGCGACTCGGCCCTGAGCAGGGACTGGTGGGCATGCTGGCCGTGGATGTCGACGAGACGCTCCCCGGCCTCGCGCAGCTGGTTGACGGTCGCCGCGTGGCCGTTGATGAACCCGCGCGACCGCCCGCTCCGATCGACGACGCGGCGCAGCAGCAGCCGGTTGGAGTCCCCTTCCAGGGCCTGTTCCCCCAACCAGCGACCCAGCTCCGGCAAAGCTTCTATGGAAAAGTCCGCGGTGACATCGGCGCGCTCCGCACCGGAGCGCACCTGCTCGCCGCCGGCGCGGTCGCCGAGCGCGAGCGACAGCGCGTCGATCAAGATGGACTTGCCGGCCCCGGTTTCACCGGTTAGCGCCGTGAACCCTGCATGAAACTCCAGCTCCAGGCGATCGACTATCGCGAAATCTTGTATCGACAGTGCGAGCAGCATCCGGAATCAGAGCCCTTCGCTCCAGTGGAGTTTCTCGCGCAACATCGCGAAATAGCTGTAGCCGGGAGGATGCACGAACTTGATAGTGTGCCTCGCGCGCCGAATGACTACCCGGTCACCTTCCTGCAGGTCGCGCTGCAGTTGGCCGTCGAAGTGCAGCCGCGCGTCGACGGCGCGCTTCAAAGATATCGCGATTGTCGATCGATCGCTGATCATGATCGGTCGGTTGGACAAGGTGTGCGGCGAGATCGGAACCAGCGCGAATCCAGGAACGCTCGGCTGCACGATCGGCCCGTCCGACGACAGGGCGTAGGCGGTCGAGCCCGTCGGTGTCGCGACGATGAGGCCGTCCGCTCGCAGATCGTAGACGAATTCGCCGTCGATGTTCACGACGAACTCGATCAGCCGTCCGACCGAGCCCTTGTTGACTACCGCGTCGTTGAGTGCAAGCGTGTCGAGCGTGACCGCCCCGTCGCGGTGAAGCTCGGCAGCCAGCATGGTGCGCTCCTCGATCGTGTGCCTGCCCGCAAGAATCTCGGCCATCGCATCGATCATCTTGGACGCGGCAATATCGGTCATGAAGCCGAGACGCCCCTGATTGACGCCGACCATTGGAACGTCCCGACCGGCCAAGCTTCGCGCCGCACTCAACATGCTTCCGTCCCCACCCTGAACCACGACGAGGTCGGCGCGCGCACCTATCTCGCCATAGTCGGCCAGCGGAAAGCCGCTCACGCCGTTAGTCGCCGCCGTTTCCGTCTCCACCAGTACCGCGCGTCCTTGGTTGCGCAGGTACTCACCCAGCGTAGTGAGCGCCTTCGCAATGCCCGTGGAGTCGTTGCGGCCTATCAGAGCGATGGTTTTGAAAGCGGACATACCGCCATTACATCATGACCCTGCATACGTGACAAAAGACGGAGCACACGCGTGAACCCACCGCAGACAGGACCGATTCGGTAGAATCCCGGGGTATGCTGGATCGTCGCGCGCAGATGCTGCTGAAGGCCCTGGTGGAGCGCTATATCACCGAGGGCGAGCCGGTCGGCTCGCGCGCCCTGTCGCGATATTCGGGCCTGGACCTTAGCCCCGCCACGATCCGCAACGTCATGGCCGACCTCGAGCAACTCGGGTTCGTCGCAAGCCCTCACACCTCCGCCGGTCGTATCCCCACCAACCGCGGCTACCGATTCTTCGTCGACACCCTGCTCACCGTCAAGGAGCTCGACCGCGTCGAGATCAGCCAGCTCGAGGTAAATCTCCATCCGGATCATCCCCAACGGGTCATCAGCGCTGCCTCGCAGCTCCTGTCCAACCTTACGCACTTCGCCGGGGTGGTCGTGGCAAACAAGCGCAAGACGCCGGCGTTCCGCCATGTGGAGTTCCTGGCGCTGTCGGACAAGCGCGTTCTGCTGATTATCGTGACGCCGGAGGGCGACGTGCAGAATCGCATACTGTTTACCGAGAAAGCGTATACACCGTCTGAGCTGACGACCGCCGCGAATTTCCTGAACCAGAACTATGGTGGCCTGACTTTCGATGAGATCCGCGGCCGCATCCACGCCGAGATGAAGCAGCTCAGGGAAGACGTGACCGCGCTCATGACCGCAGCGCTCGAAGCGGGGAGCGAAGCTCTGTCGCAGTCGACCACCAACTACGTCGTGTCGGGAGAGAGAAACCTGCTCGATTCACATGATCTCGCCTCGAACATGTCGCGCCTGCGGGAGCTATTCGAGCTGTTCGAAAAGAAGACGATCCTCATGCAGATCCTCGAGCTCAGCACCCGCGCGCAAGGAGTGCAGATCTTCATCGGCGGCGAGTCCGGCATCGCCCCGCTCGACGAATGTAGCGTGGTGACCGCGCCGTATGAGGTCGACGGCCAGGTCATTGGCACGGTCGGGGTGATCGGACCCACGCGCATGGCGTACGAACGGGTGATCCCGATCGTTGACATCACCGCCAAGCTGTTGTCGAGCGCGCTGTCGCAGCAGTGATTCGGCGTTGAGGACGAACTACCTTCCCGAGCCGAAGCCGCGGGAGAGCCCGGCTGCCAGGGCGGCAATCCTGCTCATCAACCTCGGAACGCCAGACGCTCCAACCGCGCAGGCCGTACGCCGTTATCTGCGGCAGTTCCTGTCCGATCCGCGCGTGATAGAACTCCCACGGGCGCTGTGGCTGCCGATTCTCCACGGCTTCGTTCTGAATACGCGACCGCAGCAGTCTGCGAGAAAGTACGCGAGCATCTGGTACCCTGAAGGCTCTCCACTCAGGGTGCACACCGAGAGGCAGGCGGGATTGCTTGGGGAGCGTCTTGGCCCTGACGTCCGGGTCGAGTTCGCCATGCGCTACGGTGAACCCTCTATCCCCAGAGCGCTCACACGGCTCAAGTCCGAGGGGCACGATCGTGTGCTCCTGTTTCCCCTTTACCCTCAATATGCTGCAAGCACGACCGCGAGCGCGCTCGACCATGTGACCGAGATAGTCCGCCGGATGCGCAATGTTCCGGAGATCCGATGGATCAAGGAATTTCATGCCCATTCCGCCTACCTGGATGCCGTTGCCGCACTGATACGCGAGCATTGGCGGCATTCGGGTCGACCGGAGAAGTTGATCATGAGCTTTCACGGACTCCCGCAGTACACGGTCGCGCTAGGCGACCCGTATTCGCGTCAATGCAAGGAGACCGCCGACCTGCTCGCGCGGCGCCTGGAGCTTGCCGACGGCGCTTGGGAAACGACGTTCCAATCGCGCTTTGGCCGCACCCGCTGGATCGAGCCCTATACCGCGGCGACGGTTGCCGACTACGCTCGCCAAGGCGTCCGACACGTGGACGTCGTCTGCCCGGGGTTCGTCGCAGACTGCCTGGAAACGCTCGAGGAGATCGGAATCGAAGTCAGGAAGAGTTTCCTTGAGGCGGGCGGCCGCGAGTTTCATCTGCTGCCTTGCCTGAACGAGCGTGACGAGTGGATCGATGCTCTCGTCGCTATTGCTCGTCCGCACCTCTCCGGCTGGACCTAGCCGGGCGGGCAAGCTCTTGAAATCCTGCGGGAGGGCCCCAGTTACAATCGCCGGCAAGGACTGTCGTGTGGTGACCGTCCAGCCCACCTTGCGGAGACCGTATGCCTGACCCGGATCAAACCAGTTCTCCGACCGCCGCGGGCGAGGTCGGAGAATCCCCAGTTCGAGAACCCCGGAGCCCCGATGCGGCGGAGCTCCTGCGGCAAGCCGAGGCCAAGGCGCAGCAACACCACGACGCTTGGCTTCGCGCCACAGCCGAGGCGGACAACATCCGTAAGCGGACGGCGATCGAGCTGGCCAACGCCTACAAGTACGCGATCGAGTCCGTCGCCGTGGAACTGCTGCCCGTCAAGGACGGGCTGGAGGCGACTCTGGCGGCCGATTCCGCTTCCCTGGAGTCGCTGAAGAACGGAGTCGAGTTGACGCTCAAGCAGTTGAGCACCGTGTTTGGCAAGGCCGGGCTCAAGGAGATCAACCCAGCCGGGGAGAAATTCGACCCGCACCAGCACCAGGCGATCAGCATGCTCCCGTCGGAGAAGGAGCCGAACACCGTGATTAACGTTCTTCAGAAAGGCTACAGCCTCCACGACCGGGTGATCCGGCCCGCGTTGGTGACGGTGGCGAAACCCAAGGACGCGCAAGCTTGAACTGAGGGGATTGATCCCCATATCGACTTCCAGGTTATTCACCAGAGAATTCAAAAGGAAGGGCCATGGGCAAGATTATTGGAATCGACCTCGGGACGACTAACTCCTGCGTCGCGATCATGGAGGGCGGCAAGCCCAAGGTGATCGAGAACTCGGAGGGCGCGCGCACGACCCCCTCGATCGTCGCCTACATGGAGGATGGAGAAGTCCTGGTCGGCGCGCCCGCCAAGCGGCAAGCCGTGACTAATCCGAAGAACACCTTGTACGCCATCAAGCGCCTTATCGGGCGCAAGTTCGAGGAAAAGGAAGTGCAGAAGGACATCGACCTGATGCCCTACAAGATCGTCAAGGCCGACAACGGCGACGCCTGGGTCGAGATCCGGGGCAAGAAGATAGCGCCGCCGGAAGTGTCGGCGCAGGTGCTGCGCAAGATGAAGAAGACCGCCGAGGACTACCTCGGCGAGGAATGCACCGAGGCAGTCATCACGGTCCCCGCGTACTTCAACGACTCGCAGCGTCAGGCGACCAAGGATGCGGGCCGTATTGCCGGCCTGGAGGTCAAGCGGATCATCAACGAGCCCACCGCGGCTGCGCTGGCGTTCGGCCTGGACAAGAAGGAAGGCGACCGCAAGATCGCGGTGTACGACCTGGGTGGTGGCACGTTCGACATCTCAATCATCGAGATCGCCGAAGTCGAAGGCGAGCACCAATTCGAGGTGCTCTCGACCAACGGCGACACGTTCCTCGGCGGCGAGGACTTCGACCAGCGTCTCATCGACTACCTCTGCGACGAATTCAAGAAGGAGCAAGGCCTCGATCTGAGGAACGACGTTCTTGCCCTTCAGCGCCTGAAGGAGGCGGCGGAAAAGGCGAAGATCGAGCTCTCCTCGAGCCAGCAGACCGAGATCAACCTGCCCTACATCACCGCCGACAAGAGCGGCCCGAAGCACTTGGCGATCAAGATCACGCGGGCGAAATTCGAGAGCCTGGTCGAGGACTTGATCGAGAAGACCGTCGAGCCGTGCCGCATAGCCCTGAAGGATGCGGGGCTCAAGATCTCCGATATCGAGGACGTGATCCTGGTGGGTGGCATGACGCGCATGCCTAAGGTCCAGGAAACGGTGAAGGACTTCTTCGGTAAGGAGCCGCGGAAGGACGTCAACCCGGACGAGGCTGTCGCAGTCGGCGCTGCGGTCCAGGGCGGCGTACTGAAGGGCGACGTCAAGGACGTGCTCCTCCTCGACGTGACGCCGCTGTCACTCGGCATCGAGACGCTCGGTAGCGTGATGACCAAGCTCATCCAGAAAAACACCACGATCCCGACCAAGGCGCAGCAGGTCTTCTCGACTGCCGACGACAATCAGTCGGCGGTAACCATCCACGTGCTCCAGGGCGAGCGCGACGTGGCTGCGGGCAACAAGAGCCTGGGGCAGTTCAACCTGGAAGGCATTCCGCCCGCTCCGCGCGGCATGCCGCAGATCGAGGTGACGTTCGACATCGACGCGAACGGGATCCTGCACGTCTCGGCAAAGGACAAAGCGACCGGCAAGGAAAACAAGATCACCATCAAGGCGAACTCGGGCCTGAGCGAGGGAGAGATCCAGCGCATGGTAAAGGACGCGGAGGCGCACGCGGCCGATGACAAGAAGCAAATGGAGGTCGTGACCGCGCGCAATCAGCTGGATTCGCTGGTGCATTCGGTCCGGAAGTCGCTGAAGGACTACGGCGACAAGCTCGGCGCGGACGAAAAGTCGAAGATCGAGGGAGCGCTCAAGGATGCCGAGGAAGCGCTGAAGTCGGACGACAAGAAGCGAATCGACGACAAGGCGCAGGTGCTTGCGCAGGCGGCGCAGAAGCTCGGCGAAAGGATGTACGCCGACCAGCAGAAGCAGGGCGCCGCGGGCGACGCCGAGGCCAAGACCTCCAAGACGGCGGACGACGCCAATGTAGTCGACGCCGAATTCACCGAAGTGAAGGACCGGAAGGCCTGAGCACGGTGCACGTGCGGCATTGCTTGGCCGGATCGGGCCGCCGGGCTCGGTCCGGCCTCATTCGCGCTTGAGTGCATAGACACCCATGGCAAAGCGGGACTACTACGAGGTGCTGGGCGTCAATCGCGACGCCGACGAAGAGACCATCAAGAAGGCGTATCGTCGCCTGGCGATGAAGCACCATCCGGACCGCAATCCGGAGAACCCGAAAGCCGAAGAGCAGTTCAAGGAAGCCAAGGAGGCCTACGAAGTCCTGACCGACGCGGACAAGCGCGCGGCGTATGACCGGCACGGCCACGCGGGCGTCGATCCGCGCGCGGGCATGGCGGGCGGGGCCGGGTTCGCGAACTTCGCCGACGCCTTCGGCGATATCTTCGGCGACATATTCAATCAGGCGCGCGGCGCGCGTCCCTCGGTGTACCGCGGCGCCGACTTGCGCTACAACCTCGAGATTCCACTCGAGCAGGCGGCGCGTGGCACAGAGACGCGGATACGCATTCCGACCTACGAGGATTGCGGGACCTGCAAGGGCACGGGCGCCAAACCTGGAACGACCCCGCGGACCTGCCCCACCTGCGAGGGCCAGGGACAGGTGCGCATGCAACAGGGGTTCTTTTCTATTCAGCAGACCTGCCCGAAGTGCCATGGGAACGGAAAGATCATCCAGGATCCCTGCCCGACCTGCCACGGCGCAGCGCGGGTGAAGAAGCAGAAGACCCTCTCGGTCAAGATCCCCGCCGGCGTCGACGACGGGGACCGCATCCGGCTCTCCGGCGAAGGGGAACCGGGCGTCAACGGCGGACCGGCCGGGGACCTCTACGTGCAGATCCAGGTCAAACCCCATCCCGTTTTTCAGCGAGACCATGACGATCTGCATTGCGAAATGCCGGTGAGCTTTGCGGCAGCGGCACTCGGAGGGGAGATCGAAATTCCCACCCTGGACGGGTCCGCGAAGCTCAAGATTCCGTCCGAGACGCAGTCGGGGAAGGTGTTCCGGCTGCGCGGCAAGGGCATCCGCGGCGTACGCAGCCGCGAGCATGGCGACCTCCTGTGCCATGTCGTCGTCGAGACGCCCGTGAACCTCACCGAGCGCCAGCGGGAGTTGCTGCGGGAATTCGAGACCATCACCCAGATGGACCGGGCGCGGCACAGTCCCCGAGCGAAGTCCTGGATGGAGAAAGTCAGGGAATTCTTTGCCCACTAACCACGTGGCGACGGTGGTTCCCAACACTCGACATTTCTTCCTTGGGCCCGGCGTTTGCTCTAGAATTTGCAGCGGAGTCGCACAACGAGAGGATCACGGACACAAGAGCCGTCGAGAAGCGGCCGGCGTTCCTCACAACGAGGAGGGGCAGATGAAATTGATCCGTACACTCGCAGCGGTCGTTTGGACGATCGCCTGTCTGGCGTCGGCGGACGGCGCGCACGCGCAGGGAACGACGAAGACCACCATACTTATCGGTCAATCGTCGCCGTTTTCGGGCAGCAACAAGGAGCTCGGCGACGACATCCGCGAGGGACTTCAGGCCTATTTCAAGCAGATCAACGAGGCCGGCGGGATCCACGGACGCACCATCGAGCTGATCTCCCTTGACGACGCCAACGATGCCAAGCGCTCCGGGGAGAACGCAAGGATTCTCATCGAGCAAAGGGGCGTGCTCGCGTTGATCGGCTTCGCCAGCGCCACCTTGAGCCTCCCGGCCCTCCCCTACGTCGAGAAAGGCAAGCTCGCGTTTGTAGGACCGTTTACCGGCGCCGATCCGATGCGCGCTTTCCGCCGAAACGTGTACAACATCCGGGCAAGCTACGCGGACGAGCTCGAGAAGATCGTCGACTTCTACACCACGACCGGAATGAAGAAGTTCTCAGTCATCCACTACGACGATGCGGTGGGAAAGGAGAACCTCGCAGCGGTGGAGGCAGCGCTGACCCGGCGCGGGCTGAAGCCCGCGTCGATCGGCTCCCTTAAGCGTAACCAGACAGATCTCGGCGCCGCGGTCTCGGACGTGGTCAAGGCCGCTCCCGATGTCGTTATCGCCACGACGCTCTACAAAACGACCAGCGACTTCATCAAAGGCGCGAGGCAAGCGGGGGCCGGGTCACAGTTCGCGAGCACGTCGTTCGTCGGCGCGACCGCGCTCGCGACCGAGCTCGGCGACCAAGGCGCCGGGGTCGTGGTGGCCCAGGTCGTGCCGCCGTACTCAAGGACGTCCGTCGCCGTCGTGAGGGAGTATCAGGCGGCGATCGAGAAATCCCTCGGCAAAAAGGACTTCTCGTTTACCTCGCTCGAATCCTACATCGGCGCGAAGGTTCTCGCCGAGGGGATCCGTCGCGCGGGCGCAAATCCCACCCGCGAAGGCGTGATGAAGGCTCTCGATTCGATGCAGAGCTTCAACGTCGGCGGATACGTGGTCGATTTCAGCCCGACGAACCACAACGGATCCAAGTTCGTAGAACTGACCGCCATCAGCAAGGCGGGCAGGTTCGCCTACTAGGTCGGGATTCAGACGCGGCGCCAGGTCGTGCCGCCAGGGCCGTCTTCCAGGACGACACCCCGCTCGAGGGCGTGCGCGCGGATTTCGTCGGAGCGTCGATAGTTCCTCGCAGCACGCGCCGCGTTGCGCTCGGCGATCAGCGCCTCTATTTCCGCCTCCGATATCCCGGACTGCACGCTCCCCGCACGAAGAAACTCGTCGCTATCGCGCCCCAGGAGTCCGAGCACTCCGCCCAGCGCGCGCAGCTGCGACGCGACTCTCGTAGAGCGCGCGCGGTTCGCTTCCCCGGCAAGATCGAAGAGGACCGCTACGGCTTCCGGCGTGTTGAAGTCATCGTCCATCGCGTCGCGGAAGCGGCGGGCGCCTGCCTCCGCCCAGTCCGGCGCCGCGGCGTGCACCGGCGTTCCCTTGAGCGCGGTGTAGAGTCTCGACAGAGCCTGCCTGGCATCCAGCAGCTGCTCGTCGGAGTAGTTGAGCGGGCTGCGATAGTGCGAGCGCGCGATGAAGAAACGAATGACTTCAGGGTCGTGTCGCGCCAGCAACTCCCGGATCGTGGCGAAATTGCCGGTCGATTTCGACATCTTCTGTTCCTGTGCCCGCACGAAGCCGTTGTGCATCCAATACCGGACAAACGGCTTCCCGTCCCCCGTCGCCGCCTCGGACTGCGCGATCTCGTTCTCATGATGCGGAAATTGAAGGTCCTGTCCGCCGCCGTGGATGTCGAAATGCGGTCCCAGCAGCTCGGTGCTCATGGCCGAGCATTCGATGTGCCAGCCCGGGCGTCCGTCGCCCCAAGGCGACGGCCAGGAGGGTTCGCCGGCCTTGGCGCTCTTCCACAGCACGAAATCGAGCGGATCTTGCTTGGTCGAGTCGACTTCCACGCGCTCGCCCGCGCGCAGGTCGTCGAGCGATTTGCCCGAGAGTTTGCCGTAGCCGGGAAATCTTCGGACCGAGAAATTCACGTCGCCGCTTTCCGACCGATACGCGACCCCGCGCTCTTCCAGCTTGCCGATCATCTTGAGCATCTGAGCCACATGCGTGGTGGCGCGCGGCTCGACATCGGGCTTTTGCACTCCCAGAGCCGCGACATCTTCATCCATGTAGCGGATGAAGCGCTCGGTCAGGCTTGCCACGGATTCGCCGGACTCGGCGGCCCGACGAATGATCTTGTCGTCTATGTCGGTGATGTTGCGCACGTAGGTCAGCGGGTAGCCGCTCGCCCGCAGCCAACGCTGCACGACGTCGAACGCCACGAGCATCCGAGCATGTCCGAGGTGGCAGTAGTCGTACACCGTCATCCCGCACACGTACATCCTCACCCGAGCGGGGTCCACGGGCGTGAAAGGCCGCTTCTCCCGGCTGAGGCTATCGTAGATTTTCAGCAAGCGGCGATGATCCGTGGCGCTGGCAAGCGCTCGGACGTTGAATTGCGCGAGACTTTACGGGGTTCTTGATAGAATGGAACGTACGACCTCGACCCGAAAAAAGTATAGCACAATGACCCCTCTGATCCGTGGATTGCCGTCGCGTTCCTTCCTCGCAAGCGCGCTCAAGATCGCGGCGCTCGCTTTTCTCGCTACCGGAGCAGCGCACGCGCGAGCCGAGAATCCTCGCGTGGAATTCAAGACGACGATGGGGACCTTCACCCTGGAGCTCTATCCGGACAAGGCCCCGAAGACCGTACAGAACTTCCTGCAGTACGCGAACAGCGGCTTCTACAAGGGAACGATCTTTCACCGGGTCATCGACAATTTCATGATCCAGGGCGGTGGCTTCACTCCCGACATGAAGCAGAAGGAAACCCGCGGCCCGATCGAGAACGAGGCGGGAATCGCCATGAAAGCCGGATTGAAGAACGAGCTCGGAACCATCGCCATGGCGCGGACCTCGGTCCCGAATTCGGCCACGGCCCAGTTCTTCATCAACGTCAAGGACAACGGCTTTCTCGACTACAAGGACCCTTCGCCGCAAGGCATCGGATACGCGGTCTTCGGCCGGGTCGTCGAAGGAATGAATACGGTTCTCAGAATCTCCAGGGTGGACACGACCACGATGGGAATGAACCAGAACGTGCCGCAGCGGCCGATCATCATCGAATCGGTCGCCGTCAAATCGGGCAAATAGGCATGGTCAAATTGCATACGAATCACGGTGTCATCACGCTCGATCTCGACGCGAAGCGCGCCCCGGAAACCACCAAGAATTTCCTCGCCTACGTCGAATCCGGGTTCTATTCGAACACGGTGTTCCATCGCGTCATCGACGGCTTCATGATCCAGGGCGGCGGGTTCGAGCCTGGAATGCGCCAGAAGCCCACGCGAGCACCGATCAAGAACGAGGCCGACAACGGTCTGAAGAACGACCGCTACTCGATCGCCATGGCGAGGACCTCGGATCCGCATTCCGCGTCCAGTCAGTTCTTCATCAACGTAAAGGACAATGACTTCCTCAATCACACCGTGCCCAACGCGAACGGATGGGGTTACTGCGTCTTCGGCAGGGTCGTCGAAGGGCAGGATATCGTCGACAAGATCAGGAGCGTGAAGACCGGCACGCGCGGGTTCCACTCGGACGTGCCGGTGGAGGACGTGCTCATCGAGCGGGCCGAGGTGGTCTAGCGCGGAGTCCTGGGGATCAAGGGATCCTCGACCCATGGCGGTCTTCTTCATTTCCGACCTGCATCTGTGCGACGCGAGGCCGGACATCAACCGCGTGTTCTTCCAGTTTCTCCGCGGACCCGCACGCGAGGCGGAGTCGCTGTACATCCTGGGCGACCTGTTCGAATACTGGGCCGGCGACGACGACCTCGGCGACCCGTTCAATGCGTCCGTAGCCGCCGCCCTGGCCGACTACTCGCGGTCAGGCATTCCCTTGCGGTTCATGCATGGGAACCGGGATTTCCTCCTCGACGGAGAGTTCGCCGGCGGGTGCGGAGGACAACTCCTCGGCGATCCCCACACGCTCGATCTTTTCGGCGTACCCACCCTTCTGATGCACGGTGACACTCTGTGCACCGACGACCTGGACTATCAGAAGTTTCGCGCTCAGGTCCGCAACCCGAACTGGCAGAAGGGTTTCCTGGCGCTACCGTTGGAGCAGCGTAAGCGGCAGATCGAGGCAGTGCGCCAGACAAGCGAGTCGGAGAAGATGCGCAAGGCGCCCGACATCATGGACGTCAACGCGAATGCCGTGGAAGCGGCGCTGCGCGAGCACGCCTATCCTCGCCTGATCCACGGCCATACCCATCGGCCCGCGCGCCACGTTCATCGCGTGGACGGCAGGACCTGCGAGCGCTGGGTTCTCGCCGACTGGTACCGCACCGGAAGCTACCTGCGCTGCGACGAACGCGGCTGCACGCCCGTGCAGTTGCCCTGAGCTACCGGCCCAGACCGCGCTCCAGATCCGCACGGATATCGGCCGTTGACTCCAGGCCGACCGCGAGGCGCAGCAGGCCCTCGGTGATCCCGGCGCGCGCCCGCGCCTCCGGCGAGATTCTGCCGTGTGTGGTCGTAGCGGGATGCGTGATGGTCGTCTTCGTGTCGCCGAGGTTCGCGGTGATCGAGATCAGGCGCGTCGAATCGACGACCTTCCAGGCGTCTTCCCTGCCCCCTTTTACCTCGAAGGAAACCACTGCACCTCCCGAGCGCTGCTGCCTTGCGGCCAGCTCGTGCTGAGCGTGCGACCGCAGGCCCGGGTAGTAGACCTTTCTGACACGGGGATGCGCTTCTAGCCACCCGGCGAGCTCGAGCGCGCTGCGCGACTGCGCCTCCATCCGGATTCCCAGGGTCTCGAGCCCCTTCAGCAGCACCCAGGCGTTGAACGGCGACAGGCTGGGACCGGCGGTGCGGAGAAATCCGTATATCCCGTCCATGACCAGCTCGCGCCTCCCGAGTATCGCGCCACCGAGCACTCGGCCCTGGCCGTCCAGATACTTCGTCGCGGAATGGATGACGAGGTCTGCTCCAAATTCGATCGGACGCTGGAGAACGGGGCTGCAAAAGCAGTTGTCGACGACCAGCAGGGCACCTTTCGCGTGCGCGAGGTCGGCTAGCGCACGGATATCGAAGACCTCGGTCAGAGGATTGGAGGGCGTTTCGACGTAGAGGAAGCGCGTATTGGCCCGCAACGCTGCCTTCCACGACGCCGGGGCGGCCCCGTCCACGTAGGTGGTTTCAACTCTGAACTTGGACAGCACGCTGCTGAACAGCTGCACGGTGGCGCCGAACACACCGGAGGACGAAACGACGTGGTCGCCGGACTTGAGCAAAGCCATGGCGGTCGCGAGGATGGCCGACATTCCCGACGCCGTCGCCACGCACGCTTCGGCGCCCTCCATCGCCGCGAGCCTTTCCTGGAACGCCGTGACGGTTGGGTTGGTGAAGCGCGAGTAGATGTTTCCGGGCTCGTTGCCCTGGAATCGTGCCGCCGCCTGCGCCGCGCTCTCGAATACGAAGCTCGAGGTCAGGTACAGCGCCTCGGAGTGCTCGTTGAACTGGCTGCGGGCGATCCCCGCGCGGACGGCCAAAGTCTCGATGTCGTATTTCTGCATCCGTCGTCCCGAAAACAAAAGACCCGTCCAGCTTTCGCTAAGACGGGTCGTTGCCACGCTTTAGCCGTATTTATTAAGCGCCCGCAAGCTGGGGATCAAATCGGCGCAAGCCGCACCATACTATCCCGCGCAGGGGATGTCAATCGGAAGCTAGGTGACGTTGAGATCCAGCTGGTTGCTTTCGCTCTCTTCCTCGCTTTCCTGCCGCCCGGCGTCGCGCTGCTTCTCGACCGAAGCGAGGTATTCGCTGGTCACGTCTCCGGTTATATAGACGCCGTCGAAGCACGAGGTCTCGAACTGCGTGAGCTTGGGATTGACCGCGCGCACTGCCGCCTTGAGCGCGTCCAGATCCTGATAGACGACGGCATCGGCTCCGATCTCGCTCGCCACCTGCTCGTCGTTCCGCCCGGTCGCGATGAGCTCCGCGCGCGTCGGCATGTCGATTCCGTAGACGTTGGGGAACCTCACCGGCGGCGCGGCAGACGCAAAAAACACCTTGTTCGCGCCGGCCTCGCGCGCCATCTGCACGATTTCGCGGCTGGTCGTCCCTCTGACGATCGAGTCGTCGACGATCAGGACGTTCTTCCCCTTGAACTCGAGCCCGACGACGCTCAGCTTCCTGCGCACCGACTTCTTGCGGATCGTCTGGCCGGGCATGATGAAGGTGCGGCCGATATAGCGATTGCGGATGAAACCCTCGCGGTACGAGACGCCGAGACCGTGCGCCAGCTCGAGCGCGCTCGGGCGGCTCGTATCGGGAACCGGTATTACGACGTCGACCTCGAGCCCGGGCATGGTGTGCCTGATCTTCTCGGCGAGGGAGCGCCCCATGTGCAGCCGGCTTTCGTAGACCGAGACGCCGTCGATCACCGAATCCGGCCTGGCGAGATAGACGTACTCGAAGATGCACGGGGCCAGCACCGGTTTAGCCGCGCACTGGCGGCTATTGAACCTGCCGCCCTCTTCGATGAACACCGCCTCGCCGGGCATCACGTCGCGCATCAGTTCGAAACCGAACGCGGCCAGTGCCACGCTCTCCGAGGCGACCAGGTATTCCGGACCCTCCTCCGTCTGATTGCGGCCGATTACCAGCGGCCGGATGCCGAAGGGATCGCGGAATGCGAGCAGGCCGTAGCCGGCGATCATGGCCACCACGGCGTACGCGCCGCGACAGCGCCGATGCACGTTTGCGACCGCCGTGAAGATGGTCTCAGGGTCCAGTCTCTGGCCTTTCGCGGCAAGCTCGAGCTCGTGCGCGAGGATGTTGAGCAGCACCTCGGAGTCAGAATTCGTGTTGATGTGCCGGAGATCCTGCCGGAACATCTCCTGTTTGAGCTGCTCGGAATTGGTCAGGTTGCCGTTGTGCCCGAGGACGATTCCGAAGGGCGAGTTCACGTAGAACGGCTGGGCCTCGCCGGCGTTGAACGCCGAGCCCGCGGTGGGATAGCGGCAGTGCGCGATGCCCGTCGCGCCGGGCAGCGATCGCATGTTCCGCGTGCGGAACACGTCGCGAACCATTCCCGGCCCCTTGTGCATGTGAAACGTCTTGTGTTCGGAGGTGACGATTCCTGCCGCGTCCTGCCCGCGATGCTGCAGGAGCAGAAGGCCGTCGTACAGCAGCTGGTTGACCGGCGTCTTAGCCACCACTCCGAGAATTCCACACATTTGCGCTATTCCTCTTGGCTCAGCGGTATTTCAGATGCTGCCCGAGGCGCGCCGGAAGATACGGACGCAGCGCGAGCGCCGCCGTCTCGAATGGTCCGGAAAGGAACGCGTCGCGCCAGAAAGCCTCGCGCGGCAGCGGCGTCAGACCGGCGAGCAGCACGATGACGAGGACCACGAGGAGCCCCCTTACCAGCCCGAACAGCGACCCCAGGGCCCGGTCCGCGGGCGCGAGTCCCGAGGCGCGAACCGCGGAGGACAACGCCATGCCCACGATCCATCCAGCCAGCAGCACCACGCCGAAAATGACCAGGAACCCGATCAGCGCGGCCCACAGAGGCTGGAGGCTCTGCGGGAGGAAGCCCGCCACGTAGCTTCCGAAATAGGTCGCGAGGACGAAGCCTCCCACCCACACTCCCAACGACACCATCTCGCGCGACAGCCCGCGCAGGAGACTGATCGCGATAGACACCACCAAGATGCCGAGCACGCCGAAGTCGAACAAGGTCATCGTTGCGCCACCTGCCCTACGTCCATACCCAAGGATTTGAGCTTGTCGCGAGCCTTCTCGGCAGCGCTACGGCTCGGGAAGGGCCCGGCGCG
>DASSQD010000027.1:0-16649 GCA_035702665.1 Burkholderiales bacterium | reverse complement strand
CATAGTGAATTCGCCGAACCCCTTGATGCCATGGCGGAAAACGATCCGGACAAACTGAAAGGACCCGGCGGCCTGACGCTGCGCCAGGTCCATGAGCAGGTGCGGAAATCGGTCGAGCGCGACCGCGAGGCGCAAAAGATGCGGAACCCGCTCGCGCAGAAGACGAACCGCTGGCAGCGGTTCGTGCGCTACGTGTGGGATCGCAAGCGCGGCTGACTCGCGGGCGTCAAGCCGCCAACGGAAGGCTGCGAACGCCCGACTCGAGCGCGAGCAGGGCACGCTTCCTGTCGAGGCCGCCCGCGTACCCCGTGAGGCTCCCTCCCGCACCGACGATGCGGTGGCAGGGAACGATGATGCCGATCGGGTTGCGCCCGGTCGCCGCGCCCGCGGCGCGGGCGCTGCCGGCGTATCCCGCGCGGCGCGCGAGCTCTCCGTAGGTGATGGTCTCGCCGAACTCCACCGTGCAGATCGCCTTCCACACCGACCGCTGGAACGGCGTGCCATCGGGCGCGAGCGCGGTCTCGAAGCGCTTGCGCTCGCCGCCGAAGTATTCGGCGAGCTCGCCCTTCGCCCGACGCAGCACCGCATGGCCGGCATCGCGCCGCCACTCCGGATCGACCTCGGGAAGATATTTCTGGCCGTCGAAGTAGACGCCGCACAGCCCCTCGTCGCTCGCGACGAGCAGCATGCGGCCCTGCGGGCCGTCGTAGAAATCGTAGTGCTTCATCGTTGCTCCTTTGCCAGTGATTGCCACAAGTGCATGACCGCGTAGGCGCGCCACGGCCGCCACGCCTCGCCCGCTTTCAGCACGCGCTTCGCGCCCTTCCCGCCGAGCGCCTTCATCACGCCCAAGTCGGTGTGCGGAAACGCGTCCGGCCAGGACAGCGCGCGCATCGCGATGTACTGCGCGGTCCATTCCCCGATTCCCCGCAGCGCGCGCAAGCCCCCGAGCGTCGCGTCGACATCGGCGTTCGGCACGAGCGCAAGGCGGCCGTCGGCGACCGCGCGTGCGAGCGCGACGATCGTGCGCGCTCTCGCGCGCGGCATGCCGAGGCGCGCGATGCGCCCGGCCGGGAGCGCCGCGACGCGTTGCGCGGTCGGGAACAGCGTCGCGAGCCCGGCGAACGGCGTCTCGATCGGGTCGCCGAACGCGTCGGCAAAGCGGCCGGCGAGCGTGCGCGCTCCGGCCACCGTCACCTGCTGGCCGAGGATCGCGCGCACCGCGATCTCGAAACCATCGAACGCGCCGGGCACGCGCAGGCCGGGGTGCGGCCTTGCGAGCGCGCCGAGCGCCTGAGCAACCTCGGCCGGGTTGCACGCGAGGTCCATAAGAGCCTTGACGCGCGAGAGCACCGGCGGCAGCGCCTTCACGAGCGACGCGGAGACCGCGACGCGCAGCGTCGGTTTCTTCGGCGACAGCCCGACCGCGACCCAGCCGCGGCGCTCCTTTCCGTCGCTCGCTATGCGGACCGTGCGCCGGTAGCAGCCGTCCTCCAGCCGCTCGACGCCGGCGATCGCGCGCGCGCCGAGGAACGTGCTCACCGCGGGCCAGTCGAACGGCGGCCTGAAGCTGAGCTCGAAATCGAGCGCGTCGCTCCCGGTCGCGGCGCCGCGGCCGCGCAGGCTGCGCGGCTTGAGGCGGTAGCGCTGCCTGAACAGCGCGTTGAAGCGCCGCACGCTCCCGAAGCCGCTCGCGAACGCGACCTCGGTCACCGGCAGCGCGGTGTCGGTGAGCAGGCGCTTCGCGAGCAGCAGCCGCTGCGTCTGAGCGAATTCGACCGGCGACACGCCGAACTCCGCGCCGAACGCGCGGCGCAGGTGCCTGTCGGTGACGCCGAGCCGCGCGGCGACAGCTTCCAGCCCTTCCTCGTCGGCCGTCCGGTCCTCGAGCATCGTCGCCGCGGCCTGCGCGAGCCGCGTCGTCGCGTCCACGCTCGCGTTGCCCGGCGCGAGCTCGGGACGGCAGCGCAGGCACGGCCGGTAGCCGCTCGACTCCGCCGCGGCGGCGCTTGTGAAGAAGCGGCAGTTCTCGCGCTTCGGCGGCCTGACGGTGCAGATCGGCCGGCAATAGATGCGCGTCGAGGAGACCGCGACGAAGAAGCGGCCGTCGAACCGGGCGTCGCGCGCCCGGAGGGCGCGGTAGCAGATTCCGGAGTCGAGCGTCATGCGCGCATTATGCGCGCCGCGACCGCCTCCGTCTCGCCGTTTTCGGACATCGGAATCTAGCCCGACGCGGCCAGATCCCGCAACACGCCCTCGAGTCCTTTCACGACGCGCGCGAGCCGCTCGTAGCTGAGCTGGTCCGGCGTGTCGCGCAGGGTGTGGTAATGCGGATAGCGGAACACGGCCGTGTCGGTCACCATCAGCGCCGGCCAGCCGAATTTCCAGTACGCCCACTGGTCGGACCAGCCGATTCCAGGTATCGATTCGGGTGCCGCGACGCCTTCGGACGGGAACGCGACCGCGCGCCTGAACGTCCCGACGACGCGATGCATGAGGCCGCGCGAGCGCAGGTTCGCGACGAAGCCGACGAAGTTGCCCTTCGACGGGTAGAACAGGCTGAACGGAAACGGGTAGCGCTGGCTGTCGAAGTTCTCGCTGTACCAGCCGATCGTCTCGAGCGAGAGCATCGCCGCGACTTCCTTCCCCTCGCCGGCCAGGCCCTTCGAGTGCACCCCGCTGCCCATCTTATCGGTGGCGAACCACGGCAGCTCCTCGTTGACGTAGAACACGAGGCGCACTTCCAGCCCCCGCGCGGGCTCGACGGTCTTCAGGAACCTCGCCAGCTCGAGCAGCGCCGCCACGCCCGAGCCGTTGTCGTCGGCGCCGACCGCGTCCCGCGCCGAGTCGTAGTGCGCCCCGATGACGACGAGCCGCTTGCCCGTGCCGCGGCTGACCTCGAGGTTGCGCACCTTCACTCCTTCCGTCTCGAACTCCTGGCGCGACACGGCGTAGCCGAGCGCCGAGAGCGTCGCCTCGATGTAGCGCGCCGAGCGCTCGAGCGCCTCGGGATGGTCGACGTTGTGCTCCTCGCTCGCGATCGCAGCGACGTGCTTCCTGAGGTTCGCGGCGAGCCCCCGGCCGTCCGCGTCGAGCGGCGGCAAGGGACCGCGGTGGCTCTCGCCGGGGGTCGCCGTCATGAACCACGCGGCGAATCCGACGAGAACGGCGAGCGTCGCGAGGGAAACGAGCACGAGGCGGGCGCGGCCGCGCGGCAGCTTCATGAAACCGGGAATCCGGGCGACTCTACTCGGGCCAGTTCTTGATGTAGCCCTTGAGCATGCGGTTCTCGAAATCCTGCTCCTCGAGCACCGCCTTGGCGACGTCGCGGAAGGACACCACGCCGATCAGCCGATCGCGTTCCATCACCGGAAGGTAGCGCGCGCCCGATTCGATCATGGTGCGGCGCAGGTCGTTCACTTCCATGCCGGGGCTCGCGGTCACCGGATCGTGCTCCATGATTTCCCCCACTTTCGCGTCGCCCAGCGCGCCGCGGCCCTTGTCGAGGGCGGCGAGGATCTCCCTGAACGTGAGCATGCCGACCATCCGGCCTTTTTCCATCACCACCAGGGATCCCATGTTGTGCTCCGCCATCACGGACACGGCCTCACTCAGCCTGCCGTCGGGCGCGATCGTGAAGAGGGCGTTGCCTTTCACCTTGAGGATTTCGCTCACCTGCATGGCTCCCCCGTGCGGCTCTCCCCCCGAAACGATAATACTCCCGCGTACCGTCGCATGCCAGGCGCGCAATCTGGTAAGGTTGGGGCCGAGGGAGACGCGATGCGATTCGATTGGTCGAAGCTGGGACGAACCCCGCCCGCCGCGATCGTTTTCGCCCGCACCCTCGCGCACCACGCCGCGCAATGGCCGACCCGGGCGGCCCGCGCCAATCTGAAGGCGATGCCCGACGACAGCCACTCCGCCTTCTCCTGGGACCACTCGCACGCGGCGCTGCTCACGCGGGGGCTGCCGGCGAAGGGCGGCGACGTGCGCATCGGCATCCGCGTCCCGCGGCTCGAGATGATCATCACGCGCGGCGACAACGTGCTCGACGCGTTCCAGTTCGGGGGCAAGACCGACGCGCAGGCGGGCGCCTGGCTGGACGTGAAGCTGCGCGCCCTGGGACTCACGCTCGCGGGCGACGTGCCGCTTCCCTACGAGCTTCCGGCCCACCCGCTCGCCGGCGGGACGCACGATCTGAGCAGGCTGGGCCGCGAGCTGGGAGAGCTGGCGCGCTGGTTCGGCGGCGCCGCCGACGCGCTCGAGGAATTCTCCTCCAAGCTCGCCGGCCCGCGCGCCGGTCCGGTGCTGTGCTGGCCGCACCATTTCGACATCGCTACGCTGATCAAGCTGGAGGACGGCCAGCCGGCAAACGCGCGTTCGATCGGCGTCGGCCTCTCCCCGGGGGACGAGTATTACGCCCAGCCCTACGCGTACATCAGCCCCTGGCCGCGCTTCGACGGCGAAAAGCTTCCCGACGCTCCGTCTCCCGGCCACTGGCACACCGAGGGATTCTTCGGCGCGGTCGTCACCGGCGACGCCATCCTCGCGATGAACGATCGCGGACGCGGGCTCATGGCCTTCATCACCGCGGCGTTCGACATCAGCCGGGCCCGACTGGGCGCCATGAAAGGACCGACATGAACGGAAAGATCGCCCGCCTCGTGGCCCTCGCGTGCCTCGCGCACGCCGCGGCCTTCGCGCAGTCGCCGGCTTACCCGGCCCGGCCCGCGCGCATGCTGGTCGGATTCACGCCCGGCGGCGGCGTGGATATCAACGCGCGCCTCGCCGCTTCCAAGCTCAGCGAATACCTCGGGCAGCAGTTCATCGTCGAGAACCGTCCCGGCGCCGGAACCAACATCGCCAACGAGGCGGTGGCGAAAGCGGCGCCCGACGGCTACACGCTGCTCTTCACCAGCCCGGCGGTGGCGATCAACATGTCGCTGTACCGGAATCCGCCCTACGACGCGCTGCGCGATTTCGCCGGCGTGTCGGTGTTCTCCGAGAGCACCAATATCCTCGTGGTCCCGGCGTCGCTGCCGGTGAAGTCCGTGCAGGACCTCCTCGTGCTCGCGCGCGCGAAGCCGGGCGCGCTCAACTATTCCTCCGCCGGGCCCGGCTCGACGCAGCACCTCGCGGGCGAGCTGTTCAAGCTGCGCACCGGGACGAAGATCGTTCACGTCCCCTACAAGGGCAGCGCGCCCTCGCTCACCGCGCTCATCTCGGGCGAGGTCCAGCTCTCCTTCGTCAACCCCGTCGCCATCGGCCAGTACGTCAAGGCCGGGCGCCTGCGCGCCCTGGCGGTCGCCGGCGCGAAGCGGACTTCCTTCCTCCCCGACGTGCCCACGATGAAGGAGGCCGGCGTCGAAGGCGTCGAAGTGCCGCTGTGGTACGGCTTGCTCGCTCCCTCCGGAACGCCGGGCCCGATCGTCCACGCCCTTGCCGCCGCCGTGGAGAAGGGAGCGCATTCGCCCGACATGGAGAAGAAGCTGCTCGACCAGGGCGCCGAGCCGGTCGGGAATACGCCCGAGGAATTCCAGGCGGCGCTGAAGCAGGAAGTCGCGCGCTGGGCGGAGGTGGTGAAGACCTCGGGGGCGCGGGCGGAGTAGACGCTGCCCGGCAGAATGGGCACTTAGATCCATACAGCTGCACCGAGCGACGCTTGTCAATGTGCAGCAAACCAGCGCGGCAGCATTGAGCGCAGCACGCTGTCGTTCAGGACGAAATGGTGATAGAGCGCCGCCGCGGCGTGAAACCCCGTCAGCCACATGATCGCGTCGCCGAGCCAAGCATGAAGTTTCGCGATCGACGCGCCTACGTCGTGTGACTTCGACATTGGCGGCGCTACCTGCATGCCCCCAAGCAGCGTCAGGGAGTGCCCTTCCAACCATGCACCGCTGATTGCAGTGATCGGCAAAGCAAAGAGGAGCAGATAGAGCGTCCACTGCGTCACTTTCGCTGCGATGCCCATCCAGTTGGGCACGGGCGGCAGTTTCGGGTGCCGATCAAAGGCTCGCCACACGAGGCGTGCGACCACGAGTAGGAACACGCACAGGCCGAGCGTTTCGTGGAGTTGTCGATCGAAATCCCGAGCCGCCGAATAGACACGCTGCTCAGAACCGCCCGGCCCATAGATGAATGCAGCTAACACCAGGATTGCCGTGGCCCAGTGAAAGATCTGGGCAAGACGCCCATAGCGCTCCTCCGTAGAACGGTCCATTTCCCCTACCTGCTATCGCCCCTTCAGAGGCTCCGGATGGGCCGCGCTGTTGGAGCTTGCTATTTGTTGCATGTGGGCTTCGCCCAAGTGCCAACGTACTTACCCTTGAAGGTGTCCAGCTGGCTCAACAATTTGGGATCACGGTCGGAAATGTACTTGTCGATTGAAGTATCACCGCCGTTCCTATGGAACTCTGAGAGAAGTTGCATCTCTTGGTCCATCGCAATTCGCGTTGCGTCAAGTCCCTCGGCAGAGCAGCCTCTTGCCAGAAGATCTTCAATCTCACGAAACGTAAGGAGATGATTGAACCAAAGCATCGCTTGAGTCGAGTAAAGCGCCTTATTCAAGTCCCGCCGTTCCGTCTTGACCCCGAAACTGAACGAACTAATCGCAACACCCACGAGCACGACTACGGCGATAGCGGCGAGACGCGCGCTTTTCATCTGCAAGCTCCAACGTTCGCATTCAGCCGCGCGCCGTTTGCGTCGGCTGCAATGCGCGGTTAGGCCTAGCCTATGGAAGCTCAATAGAGTCTCCCAACCCGGCAAACACATACTGTCCTGCGAACACTTCACTCAATGCCAGGAATGCGGGCTCCCCGGTGCAGTGTCCTGGCGCTATTTGCTCCACCTTCCATTTCTCACGCAATGCCTTTGCAATGCGCTGAATTTCCGGCTCCCTCGTCAGCACGAGATGGAGGCCGCCAAAAATGCAGTGCACTCGGTCCTCGATCGTGCGCGACGCTGCAAGAATGTTCTCTATGCCTGGATGGGAGCAGCCGGCGACTAGAACCAGTCCCTTGGACGTTCGCATCGCGAGCGACAGCTCGCGCATCTCCCGCGTGCCCGGCATGTCCGAGACCGCGGCTACCAGCCAGACATCGGGGGAGATTTCGGTGGTTTCCTTGATCCAAACGAATTTCGCGTCAGGCCATGGCGATCCATGTCGAATCGACTCCGGCGGCTTGCCGTCGTAGTACTGCATGTACGGGGGTAGCGTGTGGCAGCGCGGATAGAACACACCCGGGAGACTGGAGCCGAAGACGCCGTAGGTCTCGTCGGGCGTGTACACCGTTATCCCGGGATTCAGCCCAAAAAGGTGGTTGAGACCGCTCGTATGATCGCCATGTCGATGCGAGATCGCGGCGAAGTCGAGCGTGCGCAGGTCGACCTTGAGTGCCTCGGTGTTCTGGGCAAACGTTCGCGCGCTGTTCCCGGCATCGAACAAAATGCGCTTCCCGCGGAATTCGACCAGCGCCGCAAACCCCCATTCCTTCCTCAGCTCGGGACGCTTTCCGAAGGAGTCATGAAGAATGGTTATGCGATTGCCGGACATTGCTGAGGCCTAACGTAATATCATCGGAGCGTGTAAGGTTACATCCAAACCTTGCAAGGTCCTCACCTCGTACTCATAGTGTGCAGCGGACTTACCTTACATCCGGATTTCCCGACAAGCTCTGAGAGTCCCGGCCAGTCGTCCTTGGTTAGAAACCGCGCCGTCTCGCATCGTGATCAACCTTTCTCCGCTCGTTGCGAGAACGTCCGCTCGAACACCGCTTCGGCGATCCGGTTCTTCAGGATCTCGATCGATCCGCCGGCGATCATCCATCCGCGGCAGCGCCGCAGGCAGTACTCGACCAGCTCTTCCTGCGTATACCCCAGGCCGCCCATGACCTGGAGCGCTTCGTTGGCGACGTCGAAGCCCGCCTGGTTGCAAAAGGCTTTTGCTATCGCGGTTTCCTCCGCCGACGGGAAGCCTTTGTCGGCGTTCGCCGCGGCGCGATAGAGGAGCAGCTGTCCGGCGTCGAGCTTCATCTTCATGTCGGCGAATTTCCACTGCAGGCCCTGGAATTCGCACAGCAGCTTGCCGAACTGCTTGCGCTGCATCGCCCACTCGCGCGCGCGCTCGTAGGCGTAGCGCCCGAGCGCCAGCGATCGCGCGGTGTTGCCGATGCGCTCGACGTTGAACCCGGCGATCTGCTTCTTGAAACCGCCTTCCTTCAGCACCACCCTGTCTTCGGAGACGAAGGCGTTCTCGAAATACGTCTGCACCCATTCCTCGTCCGACATGAATTTCGAGGGCTTGCCGAAGCGCACGCCGTGCCCCTTGGTGTCGACGAGCACCGACCCGATGCCCTCGATGCCCGGACCGAAGCGCACATACACCAGCATCAGCTCGGCGTACTTCGAGTGCGTGGTGAAGATCTTCGAGCCGTTCAGGCGGTAGCCGCGTGCGTCTTTCGTCGCGGTCGTCCGCAGGTCGGTCACCGCGGTGCCCGCCTCGGGCTCGGTCATGCCGACGCTGATCACCGCCTCCCCGGCGAGCAGGCGCTTCAGGTATTTCTGCTTCTGCTCCTTCGTGCCGTATTCCGCCAGCACGCGGATCGGGCCGAAGTTTCCTGCCTGCACCACGTCGGCGCTCCTCGGGCATACCGACGCCACGGTCTCGATGGCAATTACGGCGTCGATCAGGGCTCCGCCCTGCCCGCCGTCGGCCTCGGCGACCGTGATGCCCAGCAGGCCCTGCCCTGCCATCAGCTTCGCGACGTCGAACGGGTAGTCGGGCGAATGCGCGCGCTCGCGCGCACCCTTCGCGAGATGCTTCTCCGCGAAGCGCCGCACCGAATCGCGGAACGCTTCCTGCTCCGGCGTAAGGCGGAAATCCATGCTCACTCCTTCATCACCACGAGGGCGTCGACGGCGACGACGCCGTCGGGCTTCACGATCAAGGGATTGATCTCGGCCTCCGCGACGGAGGTTCCGGCGAGCCGCGAGACCGCAGCGACGGCTTTCGCCAGGGCGCGCAGGTCGCCGCGCGGCAGGTTGCGGTAGCCGCGCAACACGGCGAAGCCTTTCACCTTCTCGGTCATCGCCAGCGCCTCGTCCTCGCTCACCGGCGCGAGCGCGAGCGCGAAGTCTCGGTAGATTTCCGCGAGCACGCCCCCCGCCCCGACGAGCACCAGCGGGCCGACGAGCGGATCGTGACGGTAGCCGACGATCGCCTCTGCGAGGCCCGGCTCCATTCTCTGCACCAGGATCGCCTTCGCGGCGACCCGCTCGAGCATCGCCTTCACTTCGCGATCGAGCGCCGCGCGGTCGCCGACGTTCAGGCGGACCGCGCCGGCCTCGGTCTTGTGCAGGACGCCGGCGGAGAGCGCCTTCACTGCGACGGGGTATTCGATCGAGTGGGCACAGTCGGGCGCGGCGACGACCTGATGCTTCGCGACCGCAATGCCGAGCGACGCGAACAGGCCGAGCGCCTGCGCTTCGTCGAGCCGCCCCTTCCGCGGCAGCGCGGCGGGCCACTGCACGGTGCCCGCGGGCGCGACGCGCGGCGAGCGCCAGGCGAAGTACGCCGCGAGCGCGTCGGCGCAGGATTCGGGCGTGCGGAACGCGGCGATTTCCTGTTTCGCGAGCAGCGCGAGCGACGCTTCCGCGTGCGGCGTAAGGAAGACCGCCAGAGGCTTCGCGGCCTTCCTCGAGCGCACGATGGGCTCGACGGCGAGCTGCGGATGGAACTGCGCCGACGACCCGACGACCGCCAGCACGCCGTCGCATCCGGGCGACGCGAGCAGATCGTCGAGGGTCCGGGTGTACTGTTCCGCCGTCGCCTTCATCGTCAGATCGACGATCGGAGAACGGGTCCCGGGCGCGACCGTCTCGATGCCCGAGATCCCCAGCCGGTCGACCACCGTCGCGGCGCCTCCTCCCGTGGTCGTCACCACCGCCACGCGCGGCCTGCGCGGCAGGTCCGGCGGCGCGCGTCCGGCGAGCAGCGGCGCGATCTCGACCAGGGTTTCGAGCTGGTCGACGCGCACCACGCCGCAGTCGCGAAACCAGGCGTCGAGCGCCGCGTCCTCGCCCGCCAGCGCCCCGGTGTGCGAGCGCGCCAGCGCCGCTCCGAGCGGCGAGCGCCCGAGCTTGTATGCGGCGACCGGCTTCCCCGCGGCGTGCGCCTTGCGCGCGGCGGCGGCGAGCGCGTCTCCGCCGCGTATCGTCTCGAGAAACAGCAGGATCACCTGGGTGCCGGGATCCTCGACGAGCAGCTCGACCAGCTCGGCCACCCCGAGGTCGGCTTCGTTCCCCACCGACACGAGCTTGGAGAAGCCCAGGCCGCGGGCCGAGCCGCGCGACAGCAGCGTGCCGAGCATCGTCCCGCTGTGCGACACGAGGCTCGTCGTCCCGGCGGGCGGCGCGTCCATCTCGAGCACGGCGTTCACCGTGAGCGCGAGCCGCCCGGGCACGTCGACCACGCCCATGCTGTTCGGACCGAGGACGCGAACCCCCAGCGTCCTGGCGCGCTCGACGAGCCGCCGTTCGCGCAGGGCGCCTTCCGCGCCGGCGTCGGCGAAGCCGTCGCTGAAGACGGTCGCGACGGGCACGCCGCGCGCGCCGCACTCCTCGATCACGCGCTCGACCGAATCGCCCGAGGTCATGACGAACGCGTGGTCGATCTCGCCGGGCGCCTCGGCCAGGCTGCGGTACGCGCGCTCGCCCTGCACTTCGCCGCGCGTGGCGTTGATCGGCACGATGCGCCCGGCGTAGCCGTGCTTGCGCAGGAACCGCAGCGGGCGCGCGCCGTTCTTGGCCGGATCGCCGGACGCGCCGATCAGCGCGACCGCGCGCGGCGCGAACAGCGCCTGCGCGAGGGTCACAGCCGCGCTTCGCGCTCGAGCGTCCACAGCCTGGCGAGGAGCGCGCGCGCCTTCTCCTCTCCGATCACCGGGCCGGCGAGCTCGAGATATTTGGCCTCCAGCTCTGCGTCGGAGAGCGGCAGGTCCGGATCGCCCTTCCGCGTCGCCTGGAAGTGCTCGGCACGGCGGCCGTCGCGCGCCTCGATGGCGACGCGCGCCGAGCGTCGCGCGGGAAAGGCGGCGTCGACCGCGGGGTCGAGCGCCAGCTCGACGCGGCGCATGAGCGAGCGCGTCTCCGCGTTCTCCAGCCTCGCCGGCTCGAACGCGGCGAGGCGCACGCTGCCGTGCGTGAGCGCGGTCGCGACGAGGTAGGGCGTGGAGAACCGCGCCTCGGACGCGGTCGCGGGCTCGGCGATGCCGGCGACCTCGAGCGTCGCGCGGTAGCCGCCGACGCGCACGCGCGCGATGTCGCCCGCCGACACGCGCATCTGCGCCTTCAGCGCCAGCGCGCCGTCGATCGCGGCGAAGGCGTGGCCGCAGCAGGCGTGGTTCTTGAACGTCATGCCGCAGATTTGGAAGCTCTCGCCCAGCGTCGCGGTAGCGCGCTCCCAGTCGGGCCCTTCGCCCATCGCTCTGCCGAACCCTGCCTCCCCTTCGAGTATGTCGAGCGCACCCGTCACGCCCTCCCTTGCGGCGAGCGCGGCGGTGACTCCCGCTTCGGCGGCGCGCCCGGCGTGCAGGGGCTTGGACATGGAGTCGGAGCGGAAGGCCTGCTGCAGCCCGGCGGCGAACGTCGCCACGGTCGCGAGCGCGTGCGCGAACCGCTGGCGATCGAGGCCGAGCAGCTCCGATGCCGCGCCCGCGGCGCCGAACGATCCGATCGTGCCGGTGTTGTGCCAGAACCGGTAATGCGCGCGCCCCATCGCCTGCGCGATGCGCGTCGAGATCTCGTAGCCGACGATCACGGCGCGCAGGAAGGCCTCACCCGATGCGCCGCGCGCCTGCGCGAGGGCCAGCGCGGCCGAAATGGTCGGGGCACCCGGATGGTAAATACCCTCGCGGAAGATGTCGTCGACCTCGGCGGTGTGCGCGGCCGCGCCGTTGATCAGCGCCGCCGCCCGCACCGTGGCGCGCCGGCCGTCTGCGAGATGCGATTCACCTTTGTCGATCTCGTCTCCGAGAGCGCGCTCGAGCAGCGTCGCAGGCGGAGCCACCGACCCCGGATACAGTGCCGCGTGCCAGTCGATCACCGCGCGCTTTGCGTGATGCAGGACCTCGGGCGCGAGCGGCCGCGCGCGCTGCGCTTCGGCGAATGACGCGAAGCGCTCCACGGCTCGCGTCATTGCGGCACCGTGATCCCGGCTTTGCGCATGAGCTTTCCCCACTTCGCCTGGTCGTCGCGGATGAAGCGCGCGAATTCCTCGGGCGTGTCCCCCGAGGGATCGGCGCCGAGCCCGAGCATCTTCTCGCGCACCTCGCGCTCGCCGAGCACGCGGTTCACGTCCGCGGAGGCCTTCGCGACCGTCGCTCGCGGCGTCGCGGCCGGCGCGAGCAGGCCGAACCAGCCTACCGCCGCGTAGCCGGGCAGGCCCGATTCGGCGACGGTGGGCAGATCGGGCAGGCTCTCGGAGCGCTTCGCGCCCGTCAGCGCGAGCGCGCGCAAGCGTCCTTCCCTCACGTAGGGCATGACCGTCTGCGCCGGCGCGAACATGAGGTTCACGTGGCCCGCGAGGAGATCGGTCACCGCCTGCCCGGTGCCCTTGTAGGGCACGTGCAGTAGATCGACGCCCGCCATCGACTTGAACAGCTCGGCCGAGAGATGCGAGGCGGCGCCCGTCCCCGAGGAGCCGAAGCTCAGCTTCCCCGGCTCCGACTTGGCGAGCGCGATCAGCTCCCGGATGTTCGCCGCGGGGACCCCGGGATTCACGGTCACCACGTACGGCGAGGCCGACACCAGCGACACCGGCGCGAACTGGTCGACGTTCTTCTCGGTGAGCGACGCCGTCGAGCTCATGAGGAGCGTGCTGCCGTCGGGCGCCGACTTGGCGACGAAGTTCGCGCCGATGTGGCCGCTCGCGCCGGGCCGGTTCTCGACGATGACCGGCTGGCCCCAGAGCGCCACGAGCTTCGGCTCCATGATGCGCGTGAGCGTGTCGGCGCCGCCGCCCGGGGGAAAGGGCACGACGATGCGCACCGGCTTCGAGGGGAACACCTGCGCGGGCGCCCCTGCGGAAGCCAGGAGAAGCACCGCGGCGACCAGCGCTCGCGGAAATAATTCGCGGATTCTGCGCGTGCCGCTCATATCCCCCCTTTTCCGGCGGACATTATCGACCAAGTTGCCGAGTAAGGTCTAAACTTGCGGCCGGAGGGAGGTATCGATGACCAAGCGAGTGAAACCCAACGGATTTGCGCGGCCGGTGAGGACGCGGCGCGATTTCGAAAACGCGTCCGCGGTCGCGAAGCGCCTTTCCAGCCAGGCCGACCGGGATTCCGCGGCGGAACGCCGGCTGCAGTCGCTGCTGAAGGAGCTGGACGAGTACGAGGACCTGGGGGACGAGGATCCGGACGACGAGGAGGACTTGCGCTACTCCGGCCCCCGCCGCCGCTGGACCGACAACGGCTCGGACGAGAGCTAGCCGGGCTTCAGCCGAGCCTGCGGTTCTTCGCGTTCCAGTTCCGCTCGAGGTTGGCGATCAGCGCCGGGCTGAAGTGGCAGTAGGCCTGCTCGAGCGCGTACACCGAGAAGTAGTTCCGGAAGAGGTCGAGCGGCTCCTGCGCCACGCGGAACGCGCGCCGGTTCGAGGCCGCGCTCACCACGCCCGAGCCCGTGAGCTTTTCCACGGCACCCTCGATCGCGCCGTCCATGTCCGAGGGGGCGACGATCTCGTCGCACACCAGCCGGCCCGCCGGGCTGTCGCACTCGATGCGCAGCTCGGCCATGATCGCCTGGCGCGCGATGCGGTCGCCGACGAAGCGCGGCAGGCGCAGGTTCGCGGCGCCGGGAATGATGCCCTCCTTGCGCGCGGGCAGCGTCAGGTAGGCGTCCTTCGCCGCGAGCACATAGTCCATCACCAGCAGGTACTGGCAGTGGCCGCCGATGGCGAAGCCCTCGACCGCGACGATCCACGGCTTCTCCAGGGTCCTCCCCGCGACGTCGTCGGGCATCGCGGCCTCGCTCGCGAGCCCGCGGTAGATCTTGTTGACGACGCCGAGGTCGCGCTCCAGGAACCAGATGAACGGGATCTTGCCGTGGTAGAGGTGAGTGAGATTGATGCCGGCACCGAGGACGCGCTTGCCCTTGTGCTTTCCGGTCTCGACCGATCCGCCGCGCAGCACGCAGATCGAGGTCTGCGGGTCGAGGATGGCGAGGTCGGTCGCGATCTCGGCCGCGTCCAGCGTGGTGTCGTCCTCGGCGTTCAGGTGGCGCGGGTTCTTCTGGATGACGTACGACGCGTTGCCGCGGCGGATGACCTCGGCCGCGCCGATGTCGACGCGCCCGCTCTTTTCGAGCTCGGAAAGGCGCGCCAGGGACTCGGCGCGCGGCAGCAGCATCGCGTGGCACAGGTGCCGGCCCGACGCCGCGCTCGCGAGCACCGCGGAGACGAAGATTCCCTGGTCGATCTCGACGCCGTCCTTGTCGCGCTGCGGAAGCGCTGACTCGGCCTCGACCTGAGCGCGCGTGGGCACCAGGCCCGGAACGACGGACGCGGCGTCGTAGACCAGTTTTTCCACTCTGACGAAGCGCGAGCGGTTCTGCGTGAGCCGGTCGTAGACGGCGTCGGCGTGCGCCGCGAGGAAGCGGCCGCGCGCCTCGCGCGCCTCGCGCTTGATGCCCTCCGCGGCTTCGGATTCAGCGGCGCTGCGCGAAGGCTTCGCGGGCAGCTTCGCGAGCCGCGCGGTTGCCGTTTCCCAGTAGCGGGAATAGCGCGCGCAGTCGAGCGCGAAATCGGCGGTGTCGCGCGGCGCGTCCATCAGGCCTTCGGCCGCTTGTCGATCACGCGCACCGCCTTCCCCTGCGAGCGCGGCAACTCGCCGGGCTCGGCGACGCGCACCGCGGCGGAGACGCCGATCAATCCCTTGATGTGCCGCTCCACCTCGTGCTCGACCTGCGTCTTCATCCCCGCCGGCACGTCCGCGCGCCGCTCGACCCGCACGTCGAGCTCGTCGAGATGCCCGTCGCGCCGCACCTCGAGGACGTAGTGGGGCGAGAGCCTGTCGTTCGCGAGGAGGATCTCCTCGATCTGCGAGGGAAACACGTTCACGCCGCGGATGATCAGCATGTCGTCGCTGCGTCCGGCGACGCGCGCCATGCGCCGCATGGTGCGCGCGGTGCCCGGCATGAGGCGCGTCAGGTCGCGCGTGCGGTAGCGGATCACCGGCATGCCGACCTTGGTGAGCGAGGTGATCACGAGCTCGCCGTCCTGCCCGTCGGGCAGCAGCGCGCCCGTCGCCGGGTCGATGATCTCGGGGTAGAAGTGGTCCTCCCAGATCGTCAGGCCGTCGCGCGTCTCGATGCACTCCTGCGCCACGCCCGGCCCGATGACTTCCGACAGACCGTACAGGTCGAGCGCGGCGATTGCGAAGCGCTTCTCGATCTCGGCGCGCATGCCTTCGGTCCAGGGCTCGGCGCCGAAGATGCCGGCGCGGATGCCGCACCTCGACGGGTCGAGGCCCTGGCGCTCGAACTCGTCGCCGATCACCAGCAGGTACGAGGGCGTGCACATGATGATGTCGGGCTTGAAGTCGCGGATGAGCTGCACCTGCCGCTCGGTCATGCCGCCGCTCACCGGGACGACCGTCGCGCCGAGCGCCTCGGCGCCGTAGTGCGCGCCCAGGCCGCCGGTGAACAGCCCGTAGCCATACGCGACGTGGACGATGTCGGTCGAGCGCCCGCCGGCCGCGCGGATCGAGCGCGCCATGACCGACGCCCACATCCCGATGTCCTCCCGGGTGTAGCCGACCACCGTCGGCTTGCCGGTCGTGCCGCTCGAGGCGTGCACGCGCACGATGTCCTTCATCGGAACGGCGAACATGCCGAAGGGATAGTTCTCGCGCAGGTCCGCCTTCGTGGTGAACGGGAACTTCGCGAGATCGGCGAGCGTCTTGAGCTCGCCCGGGCGCAAGCCTGCGGCGTCGAAGGCCTTGCGGTAGTGCGGGACCCTCTCGTAGGCGTGCGCGAGCGTCCGGCGCATCCGCTCGAGCTGCACGGCGCGCAGCTCGCCGACGCTCGCCTTCTCGATCGGCTCGAGTTGATCCATTTGCGCGCATCATGCAAGGTAGAATCGACGCTGTCCAGGAGGTCGATTTGCCCGGAAAAATCCTGCCGACGGTCGCCTGCGCTCTGCTCCTCGCCGCGAGCGCGGCAGCCTTTGCGCTGACCTTCACTGTCGAGGAAGCGAAGAAGATCGCGGCGCACGGCCCCTGGCCCGCGCCCTGGACGCCCGATCCGAGCAACCGCGTCTCCGGAAACAAGAGCGCGATCGACCTCGGCGAGCGCCTGTTCTTCGAGCGGCGGCTCTCCGCCAACGGCGAGCTCTCCTGCTCGCGCTGCCACCTGCCCGAGCGCAACTGGACCGACGGACTGCCGCGCGCGATCGGCCTCGCGGAAGTCGACCGCAACGCGCCCAGCGTCGTCAACGTGCGCTACCACCGCTGGTTCGGCTGGGACGGCGCGCACGACAGCCTGTGGGCGCAGAGCATCAATCCGATCCTGGATGAGCGCGAGCTGGGGATGAGCGCAGCGAGTGTCGCGAAATTCATCCGCGGCGATCGTGATGTCGCGTGCCGTTACCGCAG
>DASSQD010000026.1:0-17358 GCA_035702665.1 Burkholderiales bacterium | reverse complement strand
ATCACCGGGATTCCCGTGCGCTGGATGAAAGGGCGGGAGCAATCGTGAGGCGGGAACCTTGCAAGGTTCGAGGCTAACCTTACACGCTCGGATGATATTGCGTTCGGTGGCCGTGTGCGATGCGCCGCCCCGCAGGACAGGGCAGGCTCGAGGCCATCGCCCGACTTGAAGTTTATCCGGTGCGCGCTGTTCGACCTGTGGACGCTGTTCGCCGGATCATGGCCCGGATATACGCAACCAGCACCGCTGCACAGGCGATTTCGATCGCCATCGACAAGACAGGAACTAGGAATTCGACCGACCATCCCGCTTCGAGTAGGCGAAAGGACGTGAGAACGCCGTCACTGACGACTGATGCGATAAGTGCGCCCGTTGCCGCCGAACTCAGAAGAAAGAAGCGACGAAGCTGCGTACGGTATTCATCGGTGAAGGTTGCGGGAATACGGCGGCTGTCGATGTACATCCAGCCCGCTATCCCGACGAGGACGGAAAGCCAGAAAGCAAAGTGGTCGATCGAGAGGGCGAGTCCGCCGAGCGCACGAAACTGGCCGAGGGCCGGGAACTCCATCACGCCATACCATGTGAGACGGGCCCCCATTGCGATGAAAACGGCCGCGATCACCAAAATAGCGGTGACGCCAACCCTTCTGGCTTGTTTCGCGAGCGACGCGACGGCGAACTGGGCGGCGATGACACGAGGGTCGCCGAAATTCGCAACGGCGTGCCGCTCGGCGTCGAGCCTGTCGCCCGCTGGATTTGCCGCGACGCTTTCCCACAAATGATCCTCAACCTCGTGCCGCACGCGTCGCGACAGCGATCGATCGAAAGCAAGCTCGCGCGCAAGCCGCTCCGCATACTCCGAAATCACGCCGGATTTTTCCATGGCCGGCTTCCCTTTAGCAGACCGCCAACGGCATCGGAAAATTGCTCCCAGATCGCACGCTGTTCGGCGAGCGCGCGCTGGCCGCGCCGGGTCAGCGCATAGACGCGTCGCCGCCTCCCGGAATCGGTCGTCACCCAACGGCTGGCGAGCAGGCCCGCGTGCTCGAGTCGATGCAGCGCGGGGTAGATCGTTCCCTCCGGGAGTTCGAACGCGCCGGCGCTCCTGCGCTTGATTTCCTCGATAACGGCGTAGCCGTGGGCGGGGCCCGCCGACAGCGCTGCGAGCACGATCATGTCGAGATGCCCCTTCAGCATTTCGCCTTCCATAGAAACGCCCTGGCTACTGGCCGCGGAGCTGCTTTTGCAGGCCGGCCGCGTCGACGATGTCCCAATGCTCGGCGAACTTGCCGTTCTCGACACGCCAGATATCGATGGTCCTGAGCGTAAAGCGCCGTCCAGTCGGGGCGATGCCCTGCAGCGGTTGGGTGTGCGTCGCGGAGAAGGTATTGCGTGCCACGACCTTGTCGCCGGCGATGATCCGGTCTTCGACCCGCATCTGGACGTCCGGCATGCGGGTAAAGATCCCGTGAAAATTCTCGATTTGAGCGGCAAGGCCGTTTGGGCTGCGGCCCGAGTGCTGGATGTAGGACTCGGTGAAGATCTCGGGGAAGGAGCTCGTGTCGTGTGCGTTCGCCGCCGCCACATATCGATCGAGAAGCGCGGCCCCAATGGCCTCCGCACGGCTGCGCGGTGGACAGTCCTCCGCCGCGAGAGCCACGCGCAGTGGCGCGGCAAACCCGGTCCCACCGAGAATCGCAAGAGCAAGCATGTCACGTCTGCCGGTCATGTGTAATTTCTCCTCGGACTGCGTTGAGATTACCTAGCGTTGCTATGCATAAAGCCTAACGTTACTAGGTATCACGTCGCGATGTCAAGAGAAAAATGCAGGCCGTGAGACCGCTAGCGTCTCTCGAAGGCATTCAAATGCACGGGCCAGCGAACAGCGGCTTCCAGAGCGACGCGCCGCAAGCGGCGCGCGCCTGAAGCTGAGCGTTAGATGGGAGCTACTGCACGGGCACCACGCTGTCCAGCCGCGAGAAGCATTCGCGCCTAGCGGTCTCTAGGAAATCACGCAAAAACGGGTGGCGCGCCGTCTCCGGCGTGGTGGCGGCGTGCAGGTTGCTCCACAGTCCGTTCTTGCCGATGCTGCGCGCGATGACGTACTTGTAGTCGACGTAGTTCTTGATCCCCCAGTTGGGCAGCGCCGCCACTCCCCTGCGGCTCGCGACGAGCTGGAGAATCGCGACGGTCAGCTCCGTCGTGCGCCTCGTCGGACGTACGCCCGCAGGCTTCAGGACTTTACGTATGAGGTCGATGCGGTCCTCGGGGACCGGATAGGTGATGAGCGTTTCGCGCGCGAAATCGCCGGCGCTCAGGTAGCGCTTCCCGCGCAAGGGGTGGTCCGTCGGCAGCACGGCGAGCACCTCGAAGCGGAACAGCGGATGGAACACGATGCCGCGGCGCGGCTTGTTCTCCGAGCCGATCACGAGGTCGGTCTTCCCCTCGATCAGCATGTCGACCGGGTTGGGATGGAACCCGGAGACGAGGTCGAGCTCGACCTCGGGCCATTCCTTCCTGAACACGTCCATGATCGGCATCAGCCAGTCGAAGCAGGTGTGACATTCCAGCGCGATGCGCAGGGTCCGCGCCGGGGTCTTGGCGAGCTTCGCCAAGTCGCGCTCGGCGGTCTGGACTTCGCCCATCACCGAGCGGGCGAGCGCGACCAGCCGGTTCCCGGACTCCGTGAGCTTCACCGACTGGCCGTGGCGCTTCACCACCGGCGCGCCGTAGTGGGACTCGAGCGCACGCAGCTGGTGGGACAGCGCCGACTGCGTGAGGTGGACGCGGTCGGCCGCGCGCGACACGGTTCCGGTCTCGGCGAGCGCGATCAGCGAGCGCAGGTGACGCAGCTCCAGCATGAGGGAGAACTATGAGTCGTTTTCATGTTTTTCGCAAGAACTTTCACTGGATTCATACTCTAGGACACGCGATCATGTCATCCGGGTCAAAATGCAGCCTGACAGAACCAGCGAGCTCCGCGCCCTCCTCGAGCGGCGCATCCTCGTCCTCGACGGCGCCATGGGCACGACCATCCAGGGCTACCGCCTTTCGGAGGGCGACTTCCGCGGGCGGCGCTTCGCGCAGTCTGCGCGCGAGCTGAAGGGCAACAACGACCTGCTATCCCTCACCCGTCCCGAGATCATCGGCGAGATCCATGCCCATTACCTCGATGCCGGCGCCGACATCATCGAGACCAACACCTTCAACTCGAACGCGCCCTCGCAGGCGGACTACGGGCTGCAGGGCCTGGCGTACGAGCTGAACGAGGCGGCGGCGAGGATCGCGCGCGAGGCGGCCGACCGCGCGAGCGACCGGGATCCCCGCAAGCCGCGCTTCGTCGCCGGCGTCCTCGGCCCGACCAACAAGACCGCGTCGATCTCGCCCGACGTGAACGACCCCGGGTTCCGCAACATCCGCTTCGACGAGCTGGCCGGCGCCTACGGCGAGGCGCTCGCGGGCCTCGCCGACGGCGGCGCGGACATCATTCTGCTCGAGACCGTTTTCGACACGCTGAACGCCAAGGCCGCCGTGTTCGCGATCGAGGCCCTGTTCGAGCAACGCGGGCGGCGCCTCCCGGTCATCGTGTCGGGCACCATCACCGACCAGTCCGGGCGCACCTTGAGCGGGCAGACGCCCGAGGCGTTCTGGAACTCGATACGCCACGCGCGGCCGATCGCGGTGGGACTGAACTGCGCGCTCGGCGCGAGGCTCATGCGCCCCTACATCGAGGAGCTGTCCAGGACCGCGGACACCTACATCAGCTGCCATCCCAACGCCGGGCTGCCGAACCCGCTGTCCGAAACGGGCTATGACGAAACGCCGGAATACACCTCGGGACAGCTCCGGGAGTTCGCCGAAAGCGGCTTCCTCAACATCGTCGGCGGCTGCTGCGGCACCACGCCCGATCACATCCGCGCGATCGCCAACGCCGTCCGGCCCCTGCCGCCCCGCAAGCCCCGGCCCGCCGACGGGAAGCTCCGTCTCGCCGGCCTGGAGCCGCTGAACATCGGGGAGGATTCGCTTTTCGTCAACGTCGGCGAGCGCACCAACGTCACCGGATCGCGCGCCTTCGCGCGGCTGATCCTCGCCGGCGACTATCCGCAGGGGCTGGCGATCGCGCGCCAGCAGGTCGAGAACGGCGCCCAGTTGATCGACGTGAACATGGATGAGGCGATGCTCGACTCGGAGAAGGCCATGACGACGTTCCTGTCGCTCGTCGCTTCCGAGCCCGACATCTCCCGCGTTCCCGTGATGATCGACTCCTCGAAGTGGCCCGTGATCGAGGCCGGCTTGAAATGCGTCCAGGGAAAACCCGTGGTGAATTCGATCTCCCTCAAGGAAGGGGAAGCCGAGTTCGTCCGCCAGGCGCGGCTCGCGCGGCGCTACGGCGCCGCCGTGATCGTCATGGCCTTCGACGAGAAGGGCCAGGCCGACACGCTCGCGCGCCGCGTCGGCATCTGCCGCCGCTGCTACCGCATCCTGGTCGAGGAGGTCGGCTTCCCGCCCGAGGAGATCATCTTCGATCCGAATATCTACGCCGTCGCCACGGGCATCGAGGAGCACAACAACTACGCGCGCGACTACATCGAGGCGACGCGGGCGATCCGCCGCGAGCTGCCCCATTCCAAGATCTCCGGCGGCGTATCCAACGTCTCCTTTTCCTTCCGCGGCAACGACGCCGTGCGCGAGGCGATCCACACCGTGTTCCTCTACCACGCGATCCGCGCCGGCATGACCATGGGCATCGTGAACGCCGGTCAGCTCGGCGTCTACGAAGAGATCCCCCCCGGGCTGCGCGAGCGGGTCGAGGACGTGGTGCTGAACCGCCGGCCCGACGCCGGCGAGCGCCTGGTGGAGTTCGCGGGCACGGTGAAGGCGTCGTCGAGAACCGAGGCGGACGAGCTCGAGTGGCGCAAGGGAACCGTGGAGCAGCGCCTGGCCCACGCCCTGGTGAAGGGCATCGTCGACTGGATCGTCGAGGACACCGAGGAAGCGCGCGGGAAGTACGAGCGCCCGATCCAGGTCATCGAGGGGCCGCTGATGGACGGCATGAACGTCGTCGGCGACCTGTTCGGCTCCGGGAAGATGTTCCTGCCGCAGGTGGTGAAATCCGCCCGCGTGATGAAGCAGGCGGTCGCGCACCTCGTGCCCTTCATCGAGGCGGAGAAGCGGAAGTCCGGCGACCTGAAGCCCAGGGGCAAGATCGTGATCGCCACGGTCAAGGGCGACGTGCACGACATCGGCAAGAACATCGTCTCGGTCGTCCTCCAGTGCAACAACTTCGAGGTGATCAATCTGGGCGTGATGGTGCCGGCGCAGACGATACTGGATACCGCGCGCGCCGAGAACGCGGACATCATCGGCCTGTCGGGGCTGATCACGCCGTCGCTGGAGGAGATGGCGCACGTCGCTCACGAGATGCGGCGCCAGGGCTTCAGGATCCCCCTGCTCATCGGCGGCGCCACGACGTCCCGCGTGCACACGGCGGTCAAGATCGCGCCCAATTTCGACGGCTCCACCGTCTACGTTCCCGATGCCTCCCGATCGGTGTCGGTGTGCTCCAGCCTTCTTTCCGCCGATTCCAGACAAGCGTACGCGGACTCGGTGCGCTCGGACTACGAGAAGATCCGGGCGCAGCACGCCGCGAAGAAGGGCCAGGCCCTCGTACCCCTCGCGCGGGCGCGCGCCAACGCCCATCGAACGGACTGGCGCAGCTACGCTCCGCCGCGTCCGCGCTTTCTCGGACGCAAGATCCTGCGCGCCTACGACCTGGGAGAGATCGCCCGGTACATCGACTGGTCGCCCTTCTTCCAGACCTGGGACCTGGCCGGCAGCTATCCGAAGATCCTCGAGGACCCGGTGGTCGGCGAAGCGGCGCGCGGCGTGCTCGCCGAAGGCAAGGCGATGCTCGAGCGCATCGTTTCGGAGGAGCTGCTCGGCGCGAACGCGGTATTCGGGCTCTACCCGGCGTCGAGCGTCGGAGACGACATCGAGATCTACCGCGACGAGTCGCGCGAGGGCGTCGCGATGGTGTGGCACTGCCTGCGGCAGCAGGCCGCGAAGGCCTCCGACCGGACGAACCTCTGCCTCGCCGATTTCGTCGCGCCGAAGAGCTCGGGCGTTCCCGACTACATCGGCGCGTTCGCGGTCACCGCAGGCATCGGGGTCGAGGAGCGCGTGCGCGCCTTCGAGGCGAGGCACGACGACTACGGCGCCATCATGCTCAAGGCGCTCGCCGACCGGCTCGCCGAAGCCTTCACCGAGCTGCTGCACGAGCGCGTGCGCAAGGAATTCTGGGGCTACGCCGCGGGCGAGAAGCTCTCCCGGGCCGAGCTGATCGCCGAGAGGTATCGCGGCATCCGCCCGGCGCCCGGGTACCCCGCCTGCCCCGACCACACGGAGAAAGGCCCCCTGTTCGGTCTGCTCGACGCGCCGGAGGCCGGCATCGTGCTCACCGAGAGCTATGCCATGCTTCCGGCCGCCAGCGTGAGCGGCTTCTACCTGTCCCACCCGGATTCGCGCTATTTTGCGGTCGACAAGATCGGCGAGGACCAGGCGGCCGACTACGCCCGCCGCAAGGCGCTGGCGATCGAGCAGACCGAGCGCTGGCTGGCTCCGAACCTCGCGTACGAGCGCTGACGTGGAATCGCAGCGCAGGCATCCGCTGGCTTTCAGCTTCGAGTTCTTTCCTCCGAAGACCCCGGAAGGCATGGAGAGGCTGCGCGCGACCTGGAGGCAGCTCGCGCAGCTGAAGCCGAGGTTCTTCTCCTGCACCTACGGCGCCGGCGGATCGACCCGCGACCGCACGCTCGAGACGGTGCTCGAGATCCGTTCCGCAGGGCACCCGGCCGCCCCGCACATCTCGTGCGTCGGCGCGACGCGCGCCGACGTGGCGACGACCCTGGAGCTGTACCGGAGCAAGGGCATCGACCACCTGGTCGCGCTCCGCGGCGACCTGCCCTCGGGCGCAGCGAGCGCGGGCGAGCTGCGCCACGCCAACGAGCTGGTGGAATTCATCCGCGAGCGCACCGGCCGCCACTTCCACATCGAGGTCGCCTGCTATCCCGAGTTCCACCCGCAGGCGAGGAGCCCGCGGGACGATCTCGCCAATTTCAAGCGCAAGCTGGACGCGGGGGCGGACTCGGCGATCACCCAGTACTTCTTCAACGCCGATTCCTACTTCCGCTTCATCGACGACTGCGAGGCGCTCGGCATCGCGGCGCCCATCGTCCCCGGCATCATGCCGATCGGCAATTTCTCGCAGCTCGCGCGCTTCTCGGACAGCTGCGGCGCGGAGATCCCGCGCTGGCTGCGCCTCAAGATGCAGAGCTTCGGCGACGACGTCGCGTCGATACGCAGCTTCGGCCTGGACGTGGTGACCGGGCTGTGCGACCGCCTGCTCGCCGCCGGCGCGCCCGGCCTGCACTTCTACACGATGAACCAGGCCGGACCGACCTCTACGATCTGGCAGCGCCTGGGGATCTAGTCCAGCCGAGCCGCTGGGAAATCGCCTCGGCCGCTTCCACCAGCTCGCGCACCCAGCCGAGGAGCGTCTTCTTCGTCATCCGGTGCACCGGCCCGGCGATGCTGATCGCCGCGATCACGTTTCCCGCGTCGTTGCGGATCGGCGCAGCGATCGACCGCAAGCCCACCTCGCTCTCTTCGTCGTCGATCGCGTAGTTGCGCGTCCGCACAAGAGCCAGCTCGCGCTGCAGCGCCTTGCCGTCGACGAGCGTATTCGGCGTGCTCGCGGGCAGGCCGCGCGACACGATGCGCCCGACCTCCTCCTCGGTCTGGAACGCGAGCAGCGCCTTGCCCACGGCCGTGGCGTGCACCGGCACCCGGGTGCCGACCTTCGATCCCATCCGCAGCGCCTGCTTGCTCTCGAGCGAGATGACGTAGAGCACCGAGTCGTGGTCGAGGATCCCGAGGTGGACGGTCTCGCCGGTCTTCTCGAGCAGCGTGCGCAGGAAAGGCCGCGCCTCCGCCGTGAAGTCCATCTTGCGCCGGACCAGCGCCCCCAGCTCGAAGAGCGTCAGCCCCAGGCGGTATTTGCCGTCGCCCGCGTTCTGCTCGAGCATCCCCTGGTCGAGCAGCGTCGATGCCAGGCGGTGGACGGTGCTCTTGGCGAGGCCCAGGCGCTTGGCAAGCTCGCTGATGCCGATCTCGTACCGGTCCTCGGAGAAGGCCTTGATCAGCCGCAGCGAATTGGCGACCGAGGAGAGCCGCGTGCGCTTCCTCGTCCGGCCTACTTCGCCGACACCAGCTCGTTCCAGTACTTGAGCCATTTTTCATCCTCGTCCACGAGCGCCACCGGGTCGAGCATCACGTAGGGAAACGTGACCAGCGGGCTCTTCACCTTCGCGCTCGCGGGAAACCGCCCCATGGAATTGAACAGCTGCTGTCCTTCCGGGGACAGCACGAAATCGGCGAACAGGAGCGCCGCGTTCGGATGCGGCGCGGACGCGGCGAGCCCGAGCGCCTGGGGCCTGCCGACCACCGGCTCTACGGGCTTCCAGTCGATCGGCATTCCCCTTCGCTTCATCGAGTCGGCGTTGGAGGCGTAGTTGGTGAGGCTCACCGGCACCTCTCCCGCCGCGACCAGCTCGGACAGCAGCACGTGTCCCTTGCGCACGTCGGGCTTCATCGCGACGAGCTTTCCGAAGAAGTCGAGCGCGCCCTTCTCGCCGCGCCGCTTCGCGAGCCCCGCCAGCCACTCCTGGTCCGTGGCCTCCAGGCCGATCCGCCCCTTCCATTTCGGGTCGAGAAAGCCCTCGTACGTGGCGGGCAGCTCGTCGCGCTTCACCTTGCCGGTGTTGTACGCAACGACGAAGAAATCGACGCGATCGGCGATCCACAGGCGGTGCGCCGGCACACCCCAGGACGGGATGTCGGCGATGTAGGGGCTGTCGAAACGCGCGATCACGCGCTCGCGCGCGAGCGCCTCGAGCTCCGGCCCGTTGGTCTCGATCACGTCGACGGCGTGCCGGCGCGCGTTGGCCTCGTTGAGTGCCCGCTGCATCACCTGCGAGCTCAGCGAGCGCCACAGCTCGACCTTCACGCCGTATTTCCTCTCGAACGCCTGCGCGAGCGGGACCGACTCCGAAGTGGCGAGCGAGGTGTAGACGACGAGCGTCCCTTCTCTGCGAGCGCCGTCGGCCAGGCGCTGGGCGCGGTCGCCGCCGCCGTAGAGATAGACCGACGCCTGCGGCGATTGCGCCTGCGCGCCGGCCGCAAGGCAGAGGACGATCAGTGCCGTCAGACGGACCATCCCGGGAATTATATAATTGCGGAACTCCGTTCTGCATATCGGAACCCTTCGCATGCCGCACGAAAAAGACCAGACGCACTGGCACGAGCCCAGCGGCAGCCGCCGCGCCGGCTTCGGCGAGTTCAAGAAGCAGCCCACGCCGTACGACGCGTTCATGGAGGCCGAGGGCATCCCGGTGTTCCGCGGCATCGGCATCCGCAAGGTGCAGGACCTCGCCCTTGCCCCGTGGAAGCGCACCGGGGGCCGCGGCCATTTCATCCAGCTCCACGGCACCGAGACCAAGTGGGGGTGCTACGTGATCGAGGTGCCTCCCGCGGGCGCCCTGAACCCCGAGAAGCACATGTACGAGGAGATCTTCCTCGTCGTCGAGGGGCGCGGCACCACCGAAGTGTGGCTCGAGGGCGACGGCAAGAAGCACGTGTTCGAATGGCAGAAGGGCTCGATGTTCTCGATCCCGATGAACGCGTGGCACCGCCTGGTGAACGCGACCTCGGGCGGAGCGCTTCTCCTCGCGGGAACCACGGCGCCCAACGTCCTCAACATGATCAACAACGTCGAGGCCGTGTTCAACAATCCCTTCGTCTTCCGCGATCGCTTCAGCGGTGCCGACGACTTCTTCAAGCCGAAGGACGACATCGAGCCCGACCCGGTGCGCGGCCTGGCGATGCGGCGCACGAACTTCATCCCCGACATCGTCAACTGCGAACTGCCCCTGGACAACCGCCGCTCGCCCGGCTGGCGGCGCGTCGAGCCTTTCATGACGAACAACTGCTTCTACTTCTGGATCGGCCAGCACGAGAACGGCCGCTACTCCAAGGGCCACGCGCACACCTCGGCGGCGGTGCTGATCTGCGTGAAGGGCAAGGGCTACACCTACACCTGGCCCGAGCGCCTCGGCGTCAACCCGTGGAAGGACGGCCGCGCGGCCGAGGTAAAGCGCGTCGACTACGAGCCCGTAGGCATGGTGAGCGCCGCGCCCGGCGGCGCGCGCTGGTACCACCAGCATTTCAGCGGCTCGAGTGATCCTCTGCGCCTCACCGCCTGGTTCGGCCCGCACAATCCCGGCCGCGATCCGGGCGTGCCCGGCGAGCGCGCGATCGACTACACGGGCATGGACATCCCCGAGGGCGGAACGTCGATCCCCTATTGGATGGAGGATCCCTTCATCCGCGCCGAATACGAAGAGACCTTGAAGAAGCACGGCGTACCGAGCCGCATGGACCCCGGCTGGTACGTTCAGCCCAAGAAGTAGTCGTCCCGATGGCTGAAGAAGCGGGAGGCAGGGTCTTCTTCAGCGGGACCGGCAGAAGCCTCGAAGTCGAGGACGAGATCCGCCTCTCGAGCGTCGGCGTCGACATCGGGTCTTCGACCTCGCACCTCGTCTTCTCGCAGCTGACGCTCGAGCGGCTCGACAACCGCTACGTCGTCGCCGAGCGCAAGGTCCTGCACGAGTCCGAGATTCTCCTCACGCCCTACGCCGACGACGCCGCGATCGACGCCGCCGCGCTCGGAGCCTTCGTCGAGCGGCAGTATGGTCTGGCGAACATCGACCCCGGGACGATCGACACGGGCGCGCTGATCCTGACCGGCGTGGCCGTGCGGCGCTCGAACGCTCGCGCGATCGGCGAGCTGTTCGCCGCGCAGGCGGGAAAGTTCGTTTCAGTGAGCGCGGGCGACGCGCTCGAGGCCACGCTCGCCGCCTACGGCTCGGGCGCGGTCGCGCGCTCGATCCGCGAGCGGGCTCGCGTCATGAATGTCGATGTCGGCGGCGGCACCACGAAGATCGCGGTGTGCGAAGGCGGCGAGATCGCCGAGCTCACTGCGATCGACGTCGGCGCGCGCATCGTTTCCTTCGATTCCCTGGGGCGCGTGGCCAGGATCGAGGCGGCGGCGCTTGCGTTCGCCGCGGAGGCGGGCCTCGTCCTCGAGATCGGGCGTCCGGCCGACCCCGAGGGGTTGGGCCGGATGATCGGATGCATGGCCGACCGGCTGTTCGATGCGATGAGCCGCGCTTCGCTCGATACGCGGACCGCCGCGCTGCTGCGCCTCGCCCCCTTGCGCAACGAGCGGAAGCCCGATGCGCTCACGTTCTCGGGCGGGGTCTCCGAATACGTGTACGGGCGCGAGGCGCGCGGCTTCGGCGACCTCGGCGCGCCGCTTGCGCGCGCGATCCTCGCGCGCGTGCGCGAATGGGGACCGCGAATCGAGCCCTCCCACGAGGGAATCCGCGCCACCGTGATCGGCGCCTCGCAGTACACCGTCCAGGTGAGCGGGGGCACGATTTTCGTCGAGCCTCCGGGCGTGCTCCCCCTGCGGAACGCTCCGGTGATCGCTCCCGAGCTGCCCCTCGACGGCGAGACCGTCGACGCCGGGCGCATCGCCGACGCGGTGCGCGCCGCCTTGCGGCGCCTGGATCTGGCATCGAGCGAGCGCCCCGTCGCCCTGTGCTATCGCTGGCGGGAATCCGCGTCCTTCGCGAGGCTGGATGCCTTCTGCCGCGGCGTCGTCTCGGGCTTCGAGGCCGCCCTCGCGCGCGGCCTGCCGCTGATCCTGGTCGGGGACGGCGATATCGGCGGCCTCATCGGCATTCACTGCGTCGAGCAGCTGCACCTTTCGAATCCCGTCGTGTCGATCGACGGCATTGCGCTCAAGGAGTTCGACTTCATCGACATCGGCGAGATGATTCCGGCCTCCGGCGCCGTGCCGGTCGTGATCAAGTCTCTCGTGTTTCCCGGTTCATGAGAACATGGCGCCTGAGATGGACAGCCCCGGAACCTTGAGCGGCGCGCACGCCCTCCTCCGCACCCTGCGCAGGATGGGAGTGGAAAAGATCTTCGCTTCGCCCGGATCGGACTGGGCGCCGCTGTGGGAGGCGCTCGCGATGCCTTCCGCTCGCGAGGAATTCCCCGACTACCTGTCCTCGCGCCACGAGGAGACCGCGATCGCGATGGCCAGCGGCTACGCCAAGAGCACCGGCAAGCTCTGTGCTGTCGTCCTCCACACCACCGTCGGGGCTCTCCACGCGACTATGGGCATGCGCGCGGCCCTGCACGAGCGCATACCCATGGTGCTGCTCGCGGGCGAATCGATCACCTTCGGCGAGCGGCCTGAATACGGGATCGGCCCTCAGTGGCTGCGCCTCCTGGCCGACGTCGGCGGACCGGCGCGCCTCGTCGCGCCCGGCGTCAAGTGGAGCTTCGGCCTCAACGACAGCGCCCTGCTTTCGGCGACCGTCGAGCGCGCGTGCCGGATCGCGACCTCCGCCCCCTGCGGCCCGGCCTTCGTGTCGATTCCCACCGAGTACCTGATGGATGCGCGTCCGGAGGAGGCCCAGCGCTCGGCCGCGCCGGTGCACTCTCCCGCGGCCGATCCCGCGGCGCTCGACCGGCTCGCGCAGATGCTCGGCTCCGCAGAGCGTCCGGTGATCCTCACCGAAGAGGTCGGGAAGAACATCGCCGCGGTCGACCGTCTGGTCGAGCTGGCCGAAACGCTGGCGGCGCCGGTCTTCGACGCGTGGCAGCCCGGCTACCTGAATTTCCCGAGAGGACATCCGCTCTACGGCGGCGTGGCCCCGGACATGAAGGCGCTGCTCGAAGACGCGGACCTGCTGCTCTGCGTCGAGACCGTCGCGCCCGCGCATCCTCCGTCGGTGCTCTCTCGGTCGAATGCGCGCGTCGCGTTTCTCGGCGAGGACCCGCTGCACGTCCACCTTCCCTATTGGGGCTTCCGCAGCGATCTGTCGGTGGCCGGAGCGCTCGAGCCCTCGCTTGCGCTGCTGTGCGAGCGCGTTGCGCGCGCGGTGCCGAAGGGATCGCGCTCCCACCTCGCGTCGCAGTGGGCGGCGCGCAACGCCCAATCGCGAGAGCCGTTCCGCGAGAAGGGCCGGACCGGCGGCGGCCGGGCTGCCATCGACTCGGCCTGGGTCGGCCACGAGCTCAACGCCGTCCTGCCCGAAGGCGCGATCGTGGTCGACGAGACCATCACCCACCGCCACGATGTCGTCCGCCAGCTGGAGCGGCTCGGACCCGGCGGCTTCATCTCGGCGAGCTACGGCGGCTTGGGAATGAGCATCGGGACTGCGCTCGGCGCCAAGGTCGCGCGCCCCGACCGGACCGTCGTGGCGACGATCGGCGACGGCGCCTTCTTCTACAACCCGGTCATCGCCTCTTTCGGCGCGGCGCAGGAGCTGAAGCTGCCGCTGCTCGTCGTGCTGTTCAACAACGCCGGCTACCTGTCCCAGAAGCTCGACGTGGTCCGCGAATACCCGCAGGGCTGGGCGGTGCGCTCGAAGCAGTTCGCCGGACTGTCGATCGCGCCGCGCCCGGACTATCCCGCGCTCGCGCGCGCCTTTGGAGGCTACGGCGAGACGGTCGAGCGTCCCGCCGAAGTGCGTCCCGCCCTGTCGCGCGGGCTCGACGCCGTTTCCAGGGGGAATCTCGCGCTCATCGAGATCGTGCTCGCGCCGGCCTAGGTCTTCTTGTCGACGTTCCGCTTCAGGACCGTCTGCCAGAAGAACCCGTTCTGGAACGCGAGCAGCCACAGCACCAGGAACGCCTGAGTCGATGCGCCGAACTCGCCCGCCTGGAGAAACCCGAGGAAGACGATCGGCGAGACGAGGATGGCGATGGAGCCGTTGCGGACATGCTCGATCAGCGCGCCCTTCCGGTTGGGCGCATCGAGGCAGTCCACCGCGGTCTTGGCGACCATGCCGAGCAGCATCGCTATGAAGAGCGGGCCGTAGAGCACGGTCAGATCGCCCAGCGATGTCGAGCCGCCTCCCTGGGCGGCTTGGCCGGGATCGGTCGAAGGCGGGGCGGGCGGCGGAGCGCCCAGTTCCCATTCGACCTTGCGTCCGCCGGTCGGCGCCTCGTCGGCGAAGGCGACGCCTAGGATGGAGAAGCCCGGCTCGATGCCCGCGGCGGTGACCGCCTCCTTGAGGATCCAGCCGTACACCCACTCCTCCTTGCCTCCCCTGGAAACCCGGAACGCGATCTGCAGCCAGGCCTTGCTCGAAAGACCGAAGTCGGCGCTGCGTTCGCTGCACACGTAGACCTGCGTCGAGGACCTCAGGGACGCAATGCGATTCCCCTGCCATCCCTTCCCCGTGACGAATTGCGGAACGCGCTCGTAGACGTCGGTCGCCGACGCCACGACCGCCCTGCGGTCGCATTTCTGCGCCTCCGCGACGGGAGGAAGAAGCAGGAGCATCGTGATTGCTGCGGCTGCGGAGAATCTCGGCAATCCCGTCATGATCGGCTCCGGAGTAAGAACGCAGTGTGAATCTTACCGCGGGCCCGCCGCGTCACGACGGCAGGAAGTCTATGGGATAGGTCACCACCATGGTGTCGACAGCCTTGGGGCCGAAGTCGAACTGCTTGATGCGCACGAGCAGCTTGCGCTCCAGATCGGGCGCGCGCAGCTCGCTCGAGACGAGCTGGCAGTCCATGACCTGCCCCGACGGGGCGATCGTCAGCTTCACCACGACCTTCCCCTGCAGCGTCGGGTCGTCGCGCAAGGCGCGGTTGTAGAGAACGTAGATCGAGCCCTTGTTGCGGTCGAAGACGAGCTTGATGTCCTCGATCGAGCGCGACGCCTTGCCGCTCGCCCCGCGGCGCACCGTGCCGCCGGCCCCCGGGCCTCCGCCGCCGTCGCCGCCCATCACGCCCTGGACCGCCGTGGTGGAGCGGCCCGCGAGCCCGCCGCCGCCCGTGTCGCGGCTCAATGACGCGGTGTTGATGCCGCCGCTGCTCCCGCTCGCGTTGGAGGTGATGAGCGATCGCGACGGCAGTCCCGGGCTCTTCCCCGCTCCTACGCCCGGACCCGAGCCGGTCCCCACGCCCGGGCCCGGCTTGACGGGCTTTTCAAACTGCGCGGCGATGGGCGCGCCGCGCAGGTCCGCCAGCTCGTTTCTCATCGCGAGCAGCCCGACGCCGGAGGCCCTGCGGCGCGCGGCTTCGATCTTCTCCCCGGGCGCCTTCGCGGGCTCGGGCTTGCGCGCCTCGGTGACCGGCGGCTTCGCCGGCTCGGGCTTGCTCGCCTCGGGCTGGGGCTTGGCGGCCTCGGGCTCCACTTTCCGGACGGGCGGCGGAGGAGGCGTCTCGCGCTCGAGCAGCAGCTTCGCCAGGCGCGGCGGCAGCTCCTCGGGCTGGGTGCGATCGATCTTCGGCACCGGCAGCCAAGGCATGATCAGGCTGATGAGGATGCATATCAGCAAGGTACGCTTGAGGATGCGGCGGAAGCGGCGCTCCTCCTCCTCGGAGACCGTCCACGGCAGCACCGCCATGCGGTAGCGGAATTGGACGGCGGCGGCGGCAGTCACTACGCCTTGCCTTTCTGGATCACGGCAAAGGACAGGTCGCCGTAGTTGGCGCGGGCGCAAGTCACCATGATCTTGCGCAGCAGCCGGTACGGGATCTCCTTGTCTCCCATGATGGTGAGCGCCTTGCTCTGCGTCTCCTTCTCCTTGCGAATCATCGCCCGCCCCGCCTCGTACGCGAGCTCCGCCCTGAGCGGCTCGATCAGGTCGCCCTCACCCTTCATCGCGTCCGATACCGACATCACGCGGCGTCCCTGGACGAGGATGTCCTCGTTGCTCACGACGACGACTACGGTTTCCTTCGGGCTTTTCTCGGCCGTCGACTCGGGCAGCCTTACCGCCTTGGCGCTCGGCAGCACCTCCACCTCGGACGCGTTCGCCAGGAGGAAGAAGATCAGGATGGTGAAGATGTCGATCAGCGAGACCAGGTTGAGGTCCACCAGGGACCTGTTCCTCGAAGCCCGCTCGGCCCGCTTCTGGATGGGCGAGAGCTTCACCGCGTCCTCCCGGCGGACGGCGCGTCGCCGACGGAGATCTCCGGGAAGAGCTCGACTTGGCCGGCGCGGCCAGGCTGGGAGATCCTCGCGACCCGCACCGCGTCCATGGTGTGCACCAGCGTGTCGTACGAGGTGTCGGGCTCGGCGAGAATCGTCGCCGCGACCTTGTCGGGATAGCGCGCCTTGAGCTGCTGCATCAGCGACGACAACGTCTGGAAGTCGTACCCCGTGCCCGTGTTCTCCACGCGCCGCAGCAGGCCGCCCATGCGGTCGCCGATCTCGAGCGCGTCGCGCCGGATCACGACCTCGAGCTGGAGGTCGCCCTTGAGGTTCTCGAACCCGGACGATTGCGTCGGCAGGGTCAGCTCCAGCACTGCCAGCCTCGAGAACACCGCGGTCGTCAGCAGGAACGGCACCAGCACCACGATCATATTCATGAACGCGGTGATGTCCAGCCCCGCCGGGTGCTTGCGCGGGCGTCGGACGCGGGTGCTCATTTGGCCTGCGACGCCTCGGCCTTCGCGCGCTCGACGAGGTTCAGGAAGCTGATCTTGGCCGCCTCCAGCCCGTCGACGATCTCGCTCGTGCGCGCCTGGAGGAAGGCGTGGATCAGCAGGAACGGGATCGCCACCATCAGCGCGAACGCCGTGTTGTTCATCGCGATCGAGATGCTCGCCGACAGCAGCTCGGCTTTTTCCGCCGGGTTCACCTGCGCCACCGCGGTGAAGGCCTTGATCAGGCCGATGATGGTGCCGAGCAGGCCCACCAGCGTGATGACGTTGGCGAAGGTGGCGATGTAGTGCGTGCGCTTCTCCAGCCGCGGCACGATCTCCATCATGCCCTCCTCCATCGCGGCGTCGATGTCTTCGCGCCGGCGCGCCGTTTTCACGCGCCCCAGGCCGTGGTTCACGATCTTGCTGATCGCGGCGTTCGACTGCGAGGTCACCGAGTAGACCTCCTGGAACTTGCCGCCGCGCAGCAGCGGCTGCAGCTCGTCCCAGACCTTGCGGTTGCTGCGCCGCGCGTGCCCGAGATAGATGAACCGCTCCAGCGATATGGCCAGGCCGACGGCCATGATCAGTATGCTGAAATAGATGAATACTCCGCTGTCCTGGAAGAACTTGACTACCGTGGCGTACGTGCTCATCGACTGACCTCCGCAAGAAAAATGTTCATGTGCGACTCATTTCGCGCTGCCGCCCGAATCCCGCGGCGGCGCCTGCACCGGCGCCGCCTGCATCAGCGAGTGGTAGTGGACCTGGCGCTCGAAC
>DASSQD010000025.1:0-3047 GCA_035702665.1 Burkholderiales bacterium | reverse complement strand
GACTCCCCGCAGAAATAGGTATAGGATTCAACGCCCTGCTTGCGACTCCTGGAGGAGACTCGCAAGTCTTTCGTCGACGGTTCAGTTTTGGGGACGGGACTCAACCATGCGGAACATTTTTTTCTGCCTAGTCACGTTCGTTGCGATCGGCATCGGTGCGCCGGCGCGGGCGCAGCTCGAAAACCCGCAGTCCGAGGCGCAGCAGGAGTATCTGCTCAACCAGGCGCGCTCCACCGGCCAAATGAATCCGGCCACGGCGCCGGGCGGCGCCGTTCCCGGCCTGCAGGACATCCGCAGTCCGCAGACCACGATCGTCAACCGGCCGGTGACGCAACAAGGTATTGGCAACGCGCTGGCGCCGGGCGCGCGTTCCGTCTTCCCGGGCACCGATCTGCAGCAGCGAATCAACGAATTCGAGTTCGACCAGCTGCAGCAGGAAGTGCAGGCCGAGCAGCGCGAGCGCAACGAATTCCAGAAGTTCGTGATGGAATCGACCGGCCGCGATCTGCCGATCTTCGGCCAGAACCTGTTCCGCACGGTGCCCAGCACCTTCGCCCCGGTCGACAACATCCCCGTGACGGCCGACTACGTCATCGGGCCGGGAGACGAAATCCAGATCCGCGCCTGGGGCCAGATCGACGTCGATTTCAACGCGGTGGTGGATCGCGACGGCTCGATCAGCGTGCCCAAGGTCGGAGTGATCAGCGTCGCCGGCGTGAAGGCGAACGATCTGCCGGCGTACCTCAAGACGGTCTTCGGCCGCACCTTCCGCAATTTCCAGCTGACCGCGACGCTCGGCAAGCTGCGCTCGATCCAGATATTCGTCGTCGGCCAGGCGAAGCGCCCGGGCACCTACACGGTCAGCTCGCTCTCCACGCTCGTGACCGCCGTGTTCGCCGCGGGCGGCCCCTCGCCCCGGGGCTCGATGCGCAGCATCCAGCTGAAGCGCGGCAACCGCGTGGTCGCCGACTTCGATCTCTACGACCTGATCGTGTCGGGCGACAAGTCCAAGGACGCGCCGCTCCTTCCCGGCGACGTGATCTACATTCCGCCCGCCGGGGCCCTGGTCGCGGTCACCGGAAGCGTCAAGATCCCGGCCGTCTACGAGCTCAAGCAGGACACAGTGCTGTTCGACGTTTTCCGCTGGGCGGGCGGCCTGGCCACCACGGCGGCGGGCCAGAAGGCGACGGTGGAACGCATCGAGGACCACAAGGCACGCGCCGTCGAGGAATTCCCGCTCGACATGGGCGGGCTGTCGCGGCAGATCCGCGACGGGGACATGGTGACGGTGTACTCGGTCGTGCCGCGCTTCGACAACGCCGTCGTCCTGCGCGGGGCCGTCGCGCAGCCCGGGCGCTTTCCCTGGCGCGACGGCATGCGCGTGCGCGACCTGATCCCGGACCGCGAGGCGCTGCTCTCGCGCGACTACTGGGTGAAGCGCAACCAGGCGGTGGGGCTGGACGACAGCGTCGCCGCCATTCTCAGGCAGCAGAGCGCGACCGGCACGAACCTCACCGTCGACGAGCTCAACCAGAGGCGCCAGCGCCCCGGCGAGCCCGACGCGACGGTCGGCGACCACATACGCCGCGCGCAGACCGAGGCCGAGGCCGCGAAGTTTCTCGACCCGAACCAGGCTTCGAGCGCGGTCCAGATCACCCGCATCCAGGACGCCAGCAAGGCCACCGTCGAGGCCGCCAAGGCCGAGACGCTGCGGCTCGTCAACCAGATCAAGCCATCGCAGAAGGAAGTGAACTGGGACTACGCGGTGGTCGAGCGCATCAACCGCGACGACCTGTCCACCTCGCTCATTGCCTTCAACCTCGCCAAGGCGGTGGTCGACGGCGACCCGGACAACAACGTGCTCCTCAAGCCGGGCGACATCGTCACCGTGTTCTCCAAGGAGGACATCAAGGTTCCCATCTCGAAGCAGACCCAGTACATCCGCCTCGAGGGCGAGTTCAAGAGCTCGGGCGTCCACCAGATCGTGCCGGGAGAGACGCTCAAGCAGCTGGTGGCGCGCGTCGGCGGGCTCACTCCCAACGCCTACCTCTTCGGCGCCCGGTTCACGCGCGAGTCGACGCGGCTGCAGCAGGAGAAGACCCTGGACGAGGCGCTCTACCGCCTCGAGAGGGACATGAGCCGGTTCAACGCGCTCCGCGCGCAGAACGTGACGTCTCCCGAGGATGCCGCCTCGCTCAAGCAGCAGGCCGAGAACCAGCAGATCCTCCTCGCGCGCCTGCGCCAGATCCGCCCGATCGGCCGCATCGTGCTCGAGCTCCCCGAGACCGCGAAGGTCGATGACCTTCCCGACATGCCGCTCGAAGACGGCGACCGCTTCGTCGTCCCGCCGCCGCCCTCGATGGTGAGCGTCGTCGGCTCCGTCTACGGCGAGAGCTCCTTCGTCTACAAGCCGGACAAGCGCGTCGCCGATTACCTGGTCCAGGCGGGCGGGCCCACCAAGGCGGCCGACCAGGGCAGCATCTACGTGCTGCGCGCCGACGGCTCGGTGAAGAGCAAGCGGCAGGAAGGATTCTTTACCGCCTCGCTCGAAGGCAGCCGCCTGATGCCGGGCGACGCCATCGTCGTGCCGGAAGAGCTCGACCGCACCACGGTCACGCGCGCGCTGAAGGACATCTCCCAGATCTTCTACCAGTTCGGCCTGGGCGCTGCGGCGATCGCGGTGTTGCATCAGAGCCTGTAGAGCTACCTCGTCTATCCGTAAGAACCGAAGCGAGACATGCCTGACCAGGCCGCTATAGAACGAGCGGACGAGAAGTCGACTAGCGGAAGCGGCGAGCTGAGTCTCCTCGATCTACCAGTCCTTCTGGTCAAGAACAAGCGGATTGTCCTAGGCGTGCCGTTGGCTGCGGCGGTCGTATCGGCCATCGTCGGCCTGCTGCTCCCAATCTACTACACCGGGACAGCGCGGATTCTTCCACCGCAGCAGAGCGCTTCGGCCGCAACCGCATTGCTTAACCAGCTTGGGAGCACGCTTGGAGGTCTGACCGCTGCAGCTACCAATGCGCTCGCGATAAGAAATCCAAACG
>DASSQD010000024.1:0-15851 GCA_035702665.1 Burkholderiales bacterium | reverse complement strand
CCCATCACGGTCCAGTGATTGGCGTCGGGTTTCGCCTCGACGAACCCTCTTACCGCGCCGTCCACGTCGATTCGCGCGGCGCTGCCCGAGCTGCCCGACCGCGACCCGCTCACGGTCACCACCATGCCCACGCGAAGATCGCTCTGTGCCGCCGGATGGTCGTCGAGCAGGATGGTCGTACCGCTCGTGTTGAACTCGACGCCGTTGACGAATACGCTCCCGAAGTTGGTGATGGTGCCGATGGAAGTCGTGGGAGTCGGGTTGTTGGTCATTCCGGTGCCGCCGGTGCCGCCGCCGCATCCCGCGACGGACAGCGCTGCGGTCAGAAAGAAAGCTGCAAAGCATCGGGTTCGCATGTTCGTTGTCCTTCCCTGGCGGTGACGCCAAGCTCCATCCGTAAGTGTGATATCGGGGGACCGTCCCCCGGAAGAAATGGGCTTCATTGCTCCGGATCCTCGGGTTCGTTCGAATCGAGGTTTTCCTCGAAGTAGTAGATGCCGACGCCCGTGCGCACGCGGCCGGTTCCGGGCGCGGCGGGGTTGGTATCGCGGTCGTGGCGGGCAAGCCACTTGTCGAGATGCTCGAGCAACTGCTGCGCTTGCTTGGCGCTCAGCTGGCGGAACGCTTCGACGGCTTCGGCGGGCACGTTGTCGTACATGACTTTTCGCTGGAAGCGCGCCTTGGCGTCGCGACGGTGGATGTTGTGATCGATCGTTGCGACCAGGTCGGAGACGTCGGTGCCGAGGATGTTGATCTTGTCCGTGTCGGCGCCCTGGGGAACGTAGGCGCGTGAGTTCAGGCGGATCGAGTCCTCGCCGATTCGCGCCGCCACGTTCACGCGCAGCAGCTCGTCGAGCACCGCGCGGTACGGAATATCTCCGCTGTAGCGGCGCACGAGATCGGCGAACGTCGCGCCGCGCGATGGAGCGTCTCCGGAGATCTGCAGGTCGCGCGGGTTGCCCGATGCGTCCGAGAAATCGGAGTCGCGCACCCAGCCCGCCACGACGCGGGCCGCGCGGTTGTAGCGCTCGCCGGCCTCGGTGTCCGAGGGCTGTTCCAGCTCGAGCAGACGCTGGACTTCCTTGCGCGTAAGGCCCGAGAGCAGGGCCACGCGGGACACCGACTGCTTCTTGCCCGGGATGCCGAAATCATGGGTCGCGACTTCCACATAAGCGCGCTTGGCGATATCGGTAAACGCCTTGAACGACATGTTGTTCCGCAGAAGGATGCGGAACAGCGGCTTCAGGATTTTCTGCAGCGCGGCGGTCAGCGCGCGCGAGATCTCCGGGGCTCGGTGGCTTGGGACCTTCATCGGCGTTGGGACAGATATCCCAAAATATCCATACTTGTCAAGGCCTTTGCCTCATGGCGCTGATCACAGGGTACTGGCGTCCAAATATAGTTCTTGACCGATCCTCAATATTTGGTATATTTTTCCCAAATAATATATCACAACCCCAGGAAGTCCACCACCTACGGAGAAGACCATGCAGATTCCTACAAGATTGCCAAGCGTTCTGGTACTGGCGCTGCTCGTCGCGGCGTGCGGCATGTCCGGCGACCCCGGCGGCATGCCGTCGTCGAACGGCGGAGTCGTCCAGGGCACGTTGACGGCCAGCGGACCGCAGAGCGTCCAGGTCGGGATGCAGAGCATGGCCGCTGCGGCGACCACCGGCGCCGGCGGCGCCTTTCTGCTGACCGACGTGCCCGCCGGCGCGTCCACGCTGCAATTCAGCGGCGAGGGGCACAACGCCGTGCTGACGATGCCGCCGGTGGTCTCGGGCGAGTTCCGGCACATGAGCGTGAGCGTGTCCGGCGACGACGCCACGGAGGACAACGAGCAGACCGAAACTGAATTCGAAGGCACTATCGACGCCGTCAGCGGCACGGTCCTTACCGTCGCCGGCCGCAGGGTGGCCGTGACCGACGCCACGATGATCGGCAAGGACGGTGCCACCGCCACCTTCGCCGACCTGACGCTCGGCACGCCGGTCGAGGTGGAAGGCACGCTGAACGCCGACGGCAGCGTGACCGCCAGCGAGATCCGCATCGAGGAGCAGGAGAAGAACGCCCAGCGCGCGGCCTTCGTTGGCACGCTCACGCAGATCGCCGGGAATACGCTGACGGTGGGCGGCATCATGGTCAACGTCGGCTCCACGACCATGATCGCAAAGGGCGACACCCCGCTCACGCTGGCCGACCTCGTGGTCGGTGATCGGCTGCTGGTGCGCGGCGCCGTTCAGGCCGACAAGAGCATCAACGCCACCCGCATCCGCGTGCTGCAGAGCGACGATCGGGAGGCCGAGGAGATGCACGTCACCGGCCAGGTGACCGCCGTGGACGCCACCAGCTTCACCATTGGCGGCACCAAGATCACGACCGACGCCAACACCCAGTTCGAGCGGGGCATCAACAGTCTCGCCGATCTCAAGGTGGGGGATTTCGCCCTGGCGGAAGTCGTCAAGCAGGCCGACGGCTCGCTGCTCGCGAAAGAGGTGAAGAAGTTCACGCCGCCGCCAATGCCGCCGATGTGAACGCGTCGGGTGGGAATGACCTCGATGCAGCATGGCAGACCGGCAGTTCAGCAATCTAATTTCAAGTTCGCATAGCGCTCAAGCCGGGCGAAGCGCAGCTCGCCTCGCCCGGTTTTTCAAAAGCAACACGCCAACCTAAAGGAAATTTGCCAATGAAGTTCTCGAAGACGACTTTCTCGGGCGCACTGGCCGCAGCGGCCGCGGTGCTCGCCTTGTGTTCCGCCGCGCCGGCGAATGCGCAAACCCTGCTGCAGGAGAAGACCTCTCCCGACGGCTTGCTGTCGCTCAGCTTGTGGTCGTCCAACGGGTCCGACGCCGTCGGAGTGAACAACACCTACACCTGGGTTGCGACCAACAATTCCGCGACCGCCACCCTCACTGGAGTGATTCTCGGCAGCCACTGGGGCGACTGGTGCGGCGGCGGCAACTGCTACCCGCCGGGACCGACGCTCATCAGCCTTTCTCCGGGCTGCGGCGGCCAGAGCGCGAGCGAGTTCCCGGAGGAAATCGCCAAGTTCGGCGTCTGGTGCACGCCGAGCACCGGCGTGACGCTCCAGCCGGGCCAGAGCGTCTCCGGATCGGTCACGCTGCGCCCCGGCGCCGGCGGCCCGGCGGACTACTCGGTGTACTCGGGCTACAACAGCCCCGTGACCGGGAAACAGGTGTTTGCCACTCCCGTGATCACGAACAGCAACGTCGTGGCCCCGGCAGCGACCGACATCCAGATCAGCGGCTCCGCGAGCACGGGCTCCCCGGCCATCGGCTCGACCTACACGTACACCTACCAGGTCAAGAACGCAGGACCGTGGGGCACGTATCGCGGGATCACCTTCGTCGATACGCTGCCGGACTCGCTCACGTACGTCAGCTCCTCGGTAACGGTCGTGAACCTGCTCCTGCAGCAGACCGTGGCCGTGAATAACTGCACCGTGGTGGGACAGACGGTGACATGCCCGCTCAACGAGCTGCAGAACGGCGGCCTGGCGGGTCAGGTCGCGGTCACGCTCACCGTAAGGGCGCCCGGCGCTCCGCAGCAGATCGTGAACACGGCATCGGTCCACACCGTGTCCCCGCAGACGGATTCGAACCCGACGAACAACGGCGTGACGGTGACGGTCGCTGCGAAGTGACGGTGTGGTGCGATCTCGTCATGTAACGCGCCTCATCTGCTGAAGCAGGGCAAATAAGCGCGAGGATTTTCTCGCCCCCCGCGTTGGTCTATGCTTGGAGCATGACCGGCGACGGAAACAACGAACTTGGTCGGTTGCGCATCGACAAGTGGCTGTGGGCGGCGCGTTTCTACAAGACCCGCAGCCTCGCCGCGCGGGCGGTCGATGGCGGCAAGGTGAAGCTGAACGGCGAGCGAACAAAGCCGGGCAAGGGCGTAAGGCCCGGCGATCGGCTCGAGGTGCGCTTGGGCGAGCTGCAATGGCTGGTCGAGGTGCGCGGCGTGTCCGCGCGGCGCGGGCCGGCATCCGAGGCGGCGAAGCTCTATGCCGAGGACAAGGAGAGCGGCTCGCGGCGGGAGCACATGCTGCTCATGCGTCGAGCTGGGCCGCATCCAGCGCATGACACGCACGGCCGCCCGACCAAGCGAAACCGGCGCATGATCCATCGCTTCACCGGCGAATGAGTCTGTGGTGGAGGCGGCGGGAATCGAACCCGCGTCCGCAAGTCCTACACAGTCAGGCCTACATGCTTAGCCTGGTGGTTTGGATCTCGCTTCGCGCCCGCCCACCGGCAGGCTGACGCTCGGCCAGCCGCTTCGACGGATCCCCCCGGCCAAGCGGCCAGACCGGGAGGAGAGGCTGATGTGAATGACGCTGCACTCCTTTTAGGGAGCCTGGTCCATCAGCAAACCAGTGCAGCGTCTAGCCGGTATTAGGCGGCTAGAGCGAAACGCTCGTCGTTGGCGTTTATGGATTTCCAGATGGATTTACGAGGTGCTCTGGTCCTCGGCATGCCCTGTGCTGCTTCGATACCCGCGTCGAAACCAGGTCGCCCCCGATTTCTTGCCGTGCAATTATCGCACAGATGGGGCCGGAGCCCCGCCATTCAAGCCGGGCGCAAGTGGGCTATTGTGTACAAAATAGCCAATATGGGTATAATGGCTCCGGAGGTATTCCCATGAGCACGCTGACTTTCCGCAACCGCCTCGGCGAGCTGGTCGACGTCCCGAGCGTCGCCGCGACCCGCCTGAAGAACGAATTCGGCACCGTCCTCGACCAGGCGGCGCGCGGCGCCGTCGCGATCACGCGCCACGACGCGCCCCGGGCGGTGCTGGTCGACTACGAGGAATTCCGGGCGCTGGTGAACGCCCGCGCGCAGAGCCTGGGCGAGCTCGACGCCGAGTTCGACGCGCTCCTCGCGCGCATGCAGTCGCCGAAGGCGAAGCGCGGTGTCGAGGCGGCGTTCAGGGCTTCGCCGGCCGAGCTCGGCAGGGCGGCGGCCGCGAGGCGGGCGCGCAAGCGGCGAAGATAATCGAACCGCAGCGCATCCACGTCCTCGCCGGCGTCAACGGCGCGGGCAAGAGCAGCATCGGCGGCGCCGCGGTCCGCGCGTACGGCGGCGAGTACTACAATCCCGACGAAGCGGCGCGCGCGCTGATCGCCGCGCGGCCGGGCCTGAGGCCGTCGGAGGCCAACGCGGCGGCCTGGCACCAGGGCCGGCGGCTTCTCGAGCGCGCCGTCGCCGAGCGCCTCGACTTCGCCTTCGAAACCACGCTCGGCGGGAGCACGCTCGCGCGGCTGCTCGGCGAGGCCGCGGAGCGCGGCGCCGAGGTGCACGTGCTCTACATCGGGCTCGCGAGCCCCGAGCTCCACCTCGCGCGCGTGCGCGCCCGGGTGCGCGCCGGCGGCCACGACATCCCCGAGGCGGACATACGCCGCCGCTACGAGCACAGCCGGCTGAATCTCGTTCACCTGCTCCCCAAGCTGGCGTCGCTTCGCGTCTACGACAACAGCGCGGAGGCCGATCCCGCGAGAGGCCGGGCGCCCGAGCCGCTGCTCGTGCTGCACATGGAGAAGGGGAAGATCAGGAACCCCGACGACCTCGCGCGCACCCCCGACTGGGCGAAGCCGATCGTCGCCGCCGCGCTGAAGGGAGTCAGGTAGCCTTCGCCGGCGCGCCTTCCCCGGCCTCGACCATCACCAGCTCGTTCTCGCCCGCCTTGTTGCGGCGGCGGAACGCGGCCGCGTCCTGGTAGTCCTTGGAATTGAAGCAGGCGACGCCCTGCTCGAAGGTCGGAAACTCGATGACCACGAAGCGGTTGAATTTCTCCGGTCCCTCGAGCGTCTGGAAGCGCCCGCCGCGCGCGAGCACCTTGGCGCCGTACTTCGCGAGGATCGCGGGAACGAGGTCGGTGTACTTCTTGTACTCGACCGGGTCGTTGACTCTTGCGCGTGCAAGCCAGTACGCGGGCATGGGTTCCTCCTTAAGGAAGCAGGTCGAGGATCTCGCGCGGGTGGGCGAGCAGGGCGTCCGCGTTCCAGTCGCGCGGGTCGCCGCCCTCTCCGAGATAGCCCCAGCCGGCGGCGGCGAAAGCCATGCCGGCGGCGCGCGCGGCCTGCGCGTCGCGCAGGTCGTCGCCGACGTAGAGGCACTCGGCGGGCGCAAGCGACACGAGCTCCGCGGCGAGAAGCAGCGGCGCGGGATGCGGCTTGGTGTGCGGAGTCGAGTCGCCGCTCACCGCGCACGCCGCCAGATGGTCGACGGCGAGCAGGCGCAGCAGCGGCCCGGTGAAGCGCTTGCCCTTGTTGGTGACGATGCCCCAGGGGACCTTGCGCGCCCGCATTTTCGCGATCACCTCGGGGATGCCGTCGAAAATGCGCGTCTCGACGCACAGGTCCTTCTCGTAGAAATCCAGGAACCGCTCGCGCAGCTCGGCGTAGTCCGGGCTCTCGGGGGTGACGCCGAAGCCGACCTTGAGCAGGCCGCGGGCGCCGCTCGAGGTGTGCGGCCGCGCGGCCTCCGGCGGCAGGGGTGCGAGTCCGCGCTCGGCGCGCACCTCGTTCAGCGCACGCGCCAGGTCGGGTGCGGTGTCGGCGAAGGTGCCGTCCAGGTCGAACAGGATCGCCCTCACGCCTTCGAGCTTCACCGGCGCACGCAGTGTACGAGGTAGTTGACGTCCGTGTCGGATCCGAGCGAGTAGACCTTCGTCAGCGGGTTGTAGCTCATGCCGAGGATCTCGCGCACCTCGAGCCCGGCTTCGCGGCAGTGGCGCGCGAGCTCCGAGGGCTTGATGAACTTCATGTAGTCGTGGGTCCCCTTGGGCAGGAGCTTCAGGACGTACTCCGCGCCGATCACGGCGAACAGGTAGGACTTGGGATTGCGGTTGATCGTCGAGAAGAACACCGGAGCCCCGGGGCGCGCGAGCTCCGCGCAGGCGCGCACCATGCTCGCCGGATCGGGCACGTGCTCGAGCAGCTCCATGCAGGTCACGACGTCGTAGGAAGCCGGCGAGCGCGCCGCGAGGTCCTCGGCCGAGATCGCCTCGTAGTCGACCGCGAGCCGGCTCTCGAGCAGGTGCAGCTGCGCGACCTTCAGCGCCTTGTCGGAGAGGTCGATGCCCTTGACGCGCGCGCCGCGCCGCGCCATCGCCTCCGCGAGGATGCCGCCGCCGCAGCCGACGTCGAGCGCCGACCTTCCCGCAAGCTTGGCAATGCGGTCGATCCAATCCAGGCGCAGCGGATTGATCTGGTGCAGCGGCTTGAACTCGCTCTCCGGATCCCACCAGCGGTGCGCCAGTGCGCTGAACTTCGCGAGCTCGCTGGGGTCGGCGTTCATCCGGCCTTCATTCTAACTCCGCGCACCAACAAAAAAGCCCTGCCGCGGCAGGGCTTTTCTGGAAGAGCGTCGACGCTATTTCACGACCGAGCCCACGGCTTCGAGCTCGACCCTGCGGTTCGGCTCGAGGCAGGCGATCAGCTCCTTGGTCTTCTTGTCGCCCTTGCACTCCTTGACCGGCTGGCGTTCGCCCTTGCCTTCGGTGTAGACGCGGCTCGCGGCGATGCCCTTGCTCACGAGATAGGCCTTCACCGAGTCGGCGCGGCGCACCGACAGCTTCATGTTGTACGCGTCGCTGCCGAGACGGTCGGCGTGTCCGACCGCGATCACCACCTCGAGCGTGACGTTGCGCAGCTTGCCGACCAGATCGTCGAGCTTGGTGCGCGCGTCGGGCCGGATGACGTACCGGTCGAAGTCGAAATTGACCGTCGACGCGTTCGTGACCTTCTCGGGCCTGGGCGCGGCGGCCTTCGCCGCGGGCGGCGGCGCGGGCGGCGTCTGCGGCGCGGCCGCAGGGGCCGGAGCGGGTGCAGGCGCGGGCGCCTGCTCGGGCGTGCTGGCGCAGCCTGCGAACGCGAGCGCTGCGATCGCGGATAGCGTGATGCTCAGTTTTTTGGTCATGCTTTCCTCTCGTAGGTGGTGACTCGAGCTGCGCCTGCACAATGCCGTCCGGGACTTCGAGATTTCGTAAAGGCCCCGTCTTAAGCTTTTGTTTCTGCGGCTAACTTATTCTGCCATAGAAGAATGCGGTTGTTCAAGCTGCGATTTTCGAATCCGACGAGCCTTCCGTGCTCGAGGCGCGCCTCTCCGGCGACCCACACGTGCGAGACCTGGCTCCGCCCCGCGGCGTACACGACGTGCGAGACCGGGTCGTAGCAGGGGAGAAGCTCCGGGCCGTCGAAGGCGATCGCGCACAAGTCTGCATATTTCCCCGGAACGAGAGAGCCGATGGAGGCCTCCAGGCCCAGTGCGCGCGCTCCGTTAAGTGTTGCGGCGGCGAGCGCCTGGTGCGCGGGCATCGCCTGCGCGTCGCCCGCCACCGCCTTGGCGAGCAGCGCGGCCAGGCGCGTCTCCTCGAGCAGGTCCAGGCGGTTGTTGCTCGCCGCGCCGTCGGTCCCCAGGCCGACGTTCACCCCGGCGGCGAGCAGCGCCGCCACCGGAGCGAAGCCGCTCGCGAGCTTGAGGTTGGACGAGGGGCAGTGCGCCACCGAGGCACCGTGCCTGGCGAGCGTCGCGATCTCCTCGGCGGTCAGGTGCACGGCGTGCGCGGCGACGAGCCGCGGGCCGAGCACGCCCAGGGCGCCGAGCCGCTCCAGCGGCCGCACCTTGTGCTGCGCCAGGCTGTCCTCGATCTCGTGCTGCGTCTCGTGCAGGTGGGTGTGGATCGGCAGGTCGAGCTCCTCGGCGAGGCTGACAATGCGCGCGAAGGTGCGGTCGCTCACGGTGTAGGGTGCGTGCGGGGCCATGCAGAACGACAGCAGCGGCGCATCGCCGTAGCGGTCGCGCGTCGCCAGCCCCTTGGCGATGTAGTCGTCGGCGTCGGAGGCGTACGCGGTCGGGAACTCGAAGGCGATGATGCCCAGCGCCGCGCGCATCCCCGCGTCGAGCGCAGCGCGCGCCGCGGACTCGGGGAAGAAGTACATCTCGCTGAAGCATGTGATCCCGCCGCGCAGCATCTCGGCGCAGGCGAGCAGCGTGCCGTCGTAGACGAATTCGGCCGAGACGTGCTTCGTCTCGGCCGGCCAGACGTGGTCCTTGAGCCATTCCATCAGCGGCAGGTCGTCGGCGAGGCCGCGCATGAGCGTCATCGACGCGTGGGTGTGCAGGTTGACCAGCCCCGGGATCAGCGCGTGATCCGGCAGCTCGACGCGCTGCGCGGCTTCGCAGGCGCGCTCGGCTTCCGCGGTGGGCAGCACCGCGGCGATGCGGCCGCCGGAGACCGCGACGCTGTGATCGGCGAGCGTGACTCCCGGCGGATCGACCGGGACGACCCAGCGCGCGCTGATTAGTAGGTCGACCGCCTGCATGTCAGTGGCGACTTGTCTTCCGAGGGCGTAGCCCGAGGGATCTGCGTTCCGGGCGGCGATTTTTGCTGCGGAAATCATACACCAAAGCTGATAAAATTCACTCCTTTTCCGGGCTGTGCCGCAGCCGGAATCCGAAGGCCTCATGGATCAGTTCGCCAAGGAAACGCTCCCCGTAAGTCTCGAAGAGGAGATGCGGCGCTCGTACCTCGACTACGCGATGAGCGTGATCGTCGGACGCGCGCTTCCGGACGTCCGCGACGGGCTGAAGCCGGTGCACCGCCGGGTGCTGTTCGCGATGTTCGAGACGAACAACGTGTGGAACCGGCCGTACGTGAAGTGCGCGCGCGTGGTCGGCGACGTCCTCGGCAAGTACCATCCCCACGGCGACAGCGCGACCTACGAGGCGCTGGTGCGCATGGCGCAGGATTTCTCGATGCGCTACACGCTGATCGACGGCCAGGGCAACTTCGGCTCGATCGACGGCGACGCCGCCGCGGCCTACCGGTATACGGAGTGCCGCCTCGACCGCATCGCCGGCGAGCTGCTCGCCGACATCGAAAAAGAGACCGTCGACTTCGCGGCGAACTACGACGGCAAGGAGCAGGAGCCCACCGCGCTCCCGACCCGGGTTCCGAACCTGCTGATCAACGGCTCCTCGGGGATCGCCGTCGGCATGGCGACCAACATCCCGCCGCACAATCTCGGCGAGGTGGTCGACGCCTGCCAGCAGCTGCTGAAGAAGCCCGACACGGCGATCGACGAGCTGATCCGGCACATCCCGGCGCCGGACTTCCCGACGGCGGGGATCATCTACGGCGTCTCGGGCGTGCGCGAGGCCTACAAGACCGGCCGCGGGCGCATCGTGATCCGGGCGCGCACGCACTTCGAGGACCTCGAGAAGGGCAACCGCCAGGCGATCATCGTCGACGAGCTGCCCTACCAGGTGAACAAGAAGAACCTGCTCGAGCGCATCGCCGAGCTGGTGAACGACAAGAAGATCGAGGGCATCGCCCACATCCAGGACGAATCGGACAAGTCCGGGATGCGCGTGGTGATCGAGCTCAGGCGCGGCGAGCTGCCCGAGGTGATCCTCAACAACCTGTTCAAGCAGACGCAGCTCCAGGACACCTTCGGCGTCAACATGGTGGCGCTGCTCGACGGGCAGCCGCGCGTCCTCAACCTCAAGCAGATGCTCGAGGCCTTCCTCGCGCACCGGCGCGAGGTGGTGACGCGGCGCACGGTGTTCGACCTGCGCGAGGCGAGGAAGAAAGCCCACATCCAGGAAGGCCTCGCCGTCGCGCTGTCGAACGTCGACGAGATCATCGCGCTGATCAAGCGAGCGCAGACCCCGGCCGACGCCAAGGTCGCGCTGATGGCGAAGGCGTGGAAGTCGCCCGTGGTCGAGGAGATGCTCAAGCGCGCCGCGAGCGACGCCTCCAAGCCCGCGGACGTGGGCGCCGAGTTCGGCCTGCAGCCGAGCGGCTACAGGCTGTCGGACGCGCAGGCGCAGGCGATCCTCGACATGCGCCTCGCGCGCCTCACCGGGCTGGAGCAGGACAAGATCGTCGCCGAGTACAAGGAGCTGATCGGGCAGATCGCCGACCTCATGGACATCCTCGCCAAGCCCGCGCGCATCACGGCGATCATCGCGGACGAGCTGAAGGCGATCAAGACCCAGTACGGCGACGAGCGCAAGAGCGAGATCGTCGAGCAGGCCGAGGACCTGCAGATGGAGGACCTGATCGCCGCGGCGGACGTGGTGGTGACGTTCTCGCACGCGGGCTACATCAAGTCGCAGCCGCTCGGCGACTACCGGCTGCAGCGTCGCGGCGGGCGCGGCAAGCAGGCGGCGACGACCAAGGAAGACGACTTCATCGAGCGGCTGTTCATCGCCAACACGCACGACACGCTGCTGTGCTTCTCCTCGCGCGGCCGGGTGTACTGGCTCAAGGTGTACAACGTGCCGCAGGGCACGCGCACCAGCCGCGGCAAGCCGATCGTGAACCTGTTCCCGCTCACCGAGGGCGAGCGCATCAACGCGGTGCTGCCGGTGAAGGAGTACGACGACAAGCACTTCGTGTTCATGGCGACGGCGCTCGGCACGGTGAAGAAAACCCCGCTCGAGCAGTTCTCCAACCCGCGCGAGAAGGGCATCATCGCGGTCGAGCTCGACGACGGCGACCACCTCATCGGCGCGGCGATCACCGACGGCAAGCACGACGTGATGCTGTTCTCCGACTCGGGCAAGGCGGTGCGCTTCGAGGAGGTGGACGTGCGGCCCATGGGCCGGCAGGCGCACGGGGTGCGCGGCATGAAGCTCGGCAAGGAGCAGAAGGTGGTGTCGATGCTGGTCGCCGACAGCGAGAGCCAGACGGTATTGACCGCCACGGAGAACGGCTTCGGCAAGCGCACCGCGATCGCCGAGTACACGCGCCACGGGCGCGGCACGCAGGGGATGATCGGCATCCAGACGACCGAGCGGAACGGCAAGCTCGTCGGCGCGATACTGGTGGGCGACGAGGACGAGATCATGCTCATCTCCACCGGCGGCGTCCTGATCCGCACCAAGGTCAAGCAGATCCGCGAGCAGGGCAGATCCACCCAGGGCGTGCGCCTCATCGACCTCGACGAGGGCACCAAGCTCTCGAGCATCGAGCGCGTCGCCGAGCGCGAAGAGGACGAGGAGAACGGTCAGCCAGGATGAGTCTCCGGCTCCAGCCCCTGCATCCCCTTTTCGCCGCGGAGGCGGGCGGCGTGGATCTGCGCGAGCCGCCGGACGCGAAGACCGCTGGCGAGATCGTCGCCGCGATGGATCGCTACGCGGTGCTGGTGTTCCGCGGGCCGGTCGTTTCCGAGGAGGCGCAGCTCGCCTTCGGCCGCGCCTTCGGGCCGCTCGACCTGGGCCTCGGCAAGGTGCTGAAGCGCCCCAATCGCCTCAGGCACGACGAGTCGATCGACATCTCCAATGTGGACGGCACCGGCGGGATCGCCAGCCTCGCGAGCAAGAAGATGTATTCGCAGCTCGCGAACCAGCTGTGGCACAGCGACAGCTCGTTCCAGAAGCCCCCGGCGCGCTATTCGATGCTGCACTCGATCGTCAACCCGGCCAGGGGCGGCGAGACCGAGTTCGCCGACCTGCGCGCCGCCTACGACGCGCTGCCGGCGGACCTCAAGCGCGAGGTCGAGGGCCTGCGCGCGCAGCACTACGCGCTGCACTCGCGTATCGCGCTCGGCGACACGGACTGGACGGAGGAGCAGAGGAACACGCTCCCGCCGGTGGAGTGGCCGCTGGTGCGCGTTCACCCGGGCTCGAAGCGCAAGCTGCTCTTCGTCGGGGTCCACGCGACCCACATCGTCGGCATGCACGTGGGGCAGGGGCGGCTGCTGCTCGCGGAGCTGCTCGAGCATGCGACCCAGCCCCGGTTCGTCTACCGCCACGAGTGGCGCGCCGGCGACCTCGTGATGTGGGACAACCGGAGCGTCGTCCACCGCGGCCGCCGCTACGACTACTCGCAGCGGCGCGAGCTGCGGCGCGTCTCGACCGAGGACGTCCCCGCGGCCGCCGAGCAGGCCGCCTGAGGCGCATGACGCGCGTCTTCAACTTCAGCGCGGGTCCCGCGGTCCTTCCCGAGGAGGTGCTCGCGCAGGCCGCCGCCGAGATGCTCGACTGGCATGGCTCGGGCATGTCGGTGATGGAGATGTCGCATCGCGGCAAGGAGTTCATCGAGATCGCCGCGACCGCGGAGAAGGACTTCCGCGATCTCCTCGAGGTTCCCTCCAACTACAAGGTGCTGTTCCTCCAGGGCGGCGCGACCCTGCATTTCGCCGCGGTGCCGATGAACCTGCTCCGCGGGAAGAAGTCGGCCGACTATATCTATACGGGCGAGTGGGGGAAGAAGGCGATCAAGGAGGCGAACCGCTTCTGCGAGGTGAACGTCGCGGCGAGCTCCGAGGGGAAGAACTTCACCTTCGCGCCCGAGCAGTCGGGCTGGCAGCTCGACCCGAAGGCGGCGTACGTGCACTACACCTCGAACGAGACCATCGGCGGGGTGGAGTTCCACTGGATCCCGGAGACGGGGAAGGTTCCATTAGTGGCGGACGCTTCATCCCACATCCTCTCAAGACCTCTGGACGTCTCGAAATTCGGACTGATCTACGCCGGCGCGCAGAAAAACATCGGCCCGGCGGGCCTAGTCATCATCGTCGTCCGGGAAGACCTCCTCGGCCACGCCATGGAAGGGACGCCGACCGTCCTCGACTACAAAGTCCAGGCCGAGGCCGACTCCATGTCCAACACGCCCGCGAGCTACGCCTGGTACATCGCGGGGCTCGTGTTCCAGTGGCTGAAGAAGAACGGCGGCCTAGCGGAGATGGAAAAGAAGAACATCGCCAAGTCCAAGCTCCTCTACGACTTCCTCGACGCGAGCGCCTTCTTCAAGAACCCCGTGCGCAAATCCGACCGCTCGCGCATGAACATCCCGTTCACCCTCGCCGACCCCAAGCTCGACGGCGAATTCCTCAAAGGCGCCGAAGCGCGCGGCATGTTCCAGCTCAAAGGCCACCGCGCCGTCGGCGGCATGCGCGCGTCTGTATACAACGCCATGCCGATCGAGGGGGTGAAGAGGTTGGTGGAGTATATGGGGGAGTTTGAGAAGAAGCGGGGTTGACTAGCCGTCGCTCGGCCCGGGCGTCAACTCTGGCACTCCGGACTGTCGCGCAGCACCCTGCGTGCCAGATAGTTGAAAGTGGCGCCGATGTACTTGGGCGCGCCGCGATAGCCGCGCGCTTCGAGCGCGTGCTCCCTCCGGACCGCACGGATCGGCCCAACCGGGCGGGCCAGCAGTTGCAACCTCGCGGCGCGTTCCATGTAGAAAGCGAGGACGGTCGCCTTCTCCAGCGTGGCGCAGGCCGCAAGGATGCCATGGTGCGCTAGCAGTATTGCCTCCTTGTCGCCCAGGCCCTCGGCAATGATACGGCCCTCTTCGTCTCCGATCGGTACGCCGGGCCAGTCCGCCAGGTACGCACAATTCTCGTAGAGAACGCAGGTATCCATATGCGAAACGATCAGGGGTTCGGCGATCATCGCCAGGGCGGACGCATGCGGTGGATGCGTGTGAACGATCGCGTTGACGTCCGGACGCGCCTTGTAGATCCACAGATGGAAACGATTGGCCGGATTGGCCATGCCTTTGCCTTCCAGCACATTGAGGTCGTCGTCGAAGAGCAGGATATTGCTCGCCGTGGCCTCGTCAAAACCGAGCCCGAATGAAAGTCCCCGATAGGTGCCGGGCCTTTCTCCACGCATCGTGAGTTGGCCGGCGAGCGCCGATTCGTGGCCGTCGGCGTCGAGCATGCGGCAGGCGAGGGCGACGCGCTGCGCCGGCGTCCATTCGGGACCGCGAACGTAGTTCTCCAGGTCCCGGCGGGCCTTCTCGTGGTACGCCTCCTTGGGTCGTAAGGTCATGTCGTTCATGATTTCCTTTGGCAGGGTAAAGGTGTGCCGTGAACCGGAACCAACTTAGTCGACTTTTGCGTGCGCCAATCTGGCCGTCTTCCTCCACTTTCCCATCTCGGCTCTGAGAAACGCATCGTGCTGCTCCGGTGTGTTGCCGATCAAGGTGGCGCCTTGCGAGGTGAAGCGCTCCCGCACGTCGGGAAGGTTCAGCGCTTTTACAATTTCCTGATTGAGTTTTGTTACGATCTCGTGCGGGGTGCCGGCCGGGACGTATATGCCGTACCAGTTCACGGCGGAAAAGCCGGGAAAGCCAGATTCCGCCATGGTCGGCACATCCGGCATTCCCGGCGCCCGCTCGGAACTGCCCACGGCAAGGACGCGGAGCCTTCCTGCCTTGATGTGCGTCTGCACGGTCAGACTGGTTTCGAACAACAAGTCGATCTGGCCGCCGAGCAGCGCGTTCAAGGCGGGCCCACCTCCGCTGAACGGCACGTGGACCATATCGATACCGGCCATGGATTTGAACATCTCGCCGGCAAGATGGAACACCGTGCCGCTGCTGGATGACCCCATGTTGAGCACTCCGGGCCTCGCCTTGGCGTACGCCACCAATTCTGCGACCGACCTCACGGGCACAGAAGGGTTCACGACCAGCACGGTAGGAACGTTCGCGACCTGCGTCACGGTTGCGAAGTCCTTGAGCGTGTCATAGGGCAATTTGGAAAAGACGCCCGGGTTGATCGCATGACTGGCGGTGGAGAGCAACAGGGTGTAGCCGTCCGGAGCCGACTTGGCCACGAGGTCCGTGCCGATAGTGGCGCCGCCTCCAGGTTTGTTTTCCACGATGGTTTGGCCCAGACTCTCGCTCAGCTTGTTCGCGATGACGCGCGCGAACATATCGGTGCCGGCTCCGGGCGGGAAGGGCACCACCAAATGCAGCGGCTTGTTTGGATAGCCTTGGGCCGATGCGGCGGCCGATCCCGCCAGCAGGCCAATGCCCACGAAAGCCGGGATAAGAATTCTCATGCATTGGATCTGTTGCCAGTTCGT
>DASSQD010000023.1:0-48070 GCA_035702665.1 Burkholderiales bacterium | reverse complement strand
CGCGCCTCGGGCAGCAGCTTCGTCAGCTTCTCGCGCATCACCTCGATCGTGGCGACGTCGTTGTGCAGGAAGAAGATCTGGCCGCCGCGCTTCAGCTCCCGCAGCGCCGCCTCGCGGATGACGGCGGGAGACCAGGGCGTGACGAAAGTGCGGATCGCGAGCCGCCGCTCCGGGGCGGTGGCGATCACCGAGAGGTCGCGCAGGCCCTCGAGCGACATCGCCAGCGTTCTCGGGATCGGCGTCGCGGTGAGCGTCAGCACGTCCACCTCCGCGCGCAGCGCCTTGAGCGCCTCCTTCTGGCGCACGCCGAAGCGGTGCTCCTCGTCGACGATGACGAGGCCCAGGCGCCTGAACTTCACCCCTTTCTGCAGCAGCTTGTGCGTGCCGATCGCGATGTCGATCTCCCCGCTGGCGAGGCCTTCGAGCGCCGTCGCGGTTTCCTTCCCGCTCCTGAAGCGCGACAGCTCGGCGAGCTTCACCGGCCAGTCGGCAAAGCGGTCGCCGAAGGTGTGAAAGTGCTGCTCGGCCAGGAGCGTCGTCGGCGCGAGCACAGCCACTTGCATGTTGTCCGCGACCGCGACGAACGCCGCCCTCAGCGCGACCTCGGTCTTGCCGAAGCCGACGTCGCCGCACACCAGGCGGTCCATCGGCTTTCCGCTCTTCATGTTCTCGATCGCCGCGGCGATCGCGGCGGCCTGGTCCGGGGTCTCCTCGAAGCCTAAGCCCTCGGCAAAGGCCTCGACATCGTGGGAGTTGATACGAAAGGCGTGGCCCTTGCGGGTAGCGCGCCGCGCGTACAGGTCGAGCAGCTCGGCGGCGGTGTCGCGCACCGCGCGCGCGGCCTTGCGCTTCGCTTTCTCCCACTGGTCGCCGCCCAGCTTGTGCAGCGGCGCCTGCTCCGGAGGCCCGCCGGAATAGCGGCCGATCGAGTGGAGCTGCGCCACCGGCACGTAGAGCTTGTTGCTCTCGGCGTACTCGATCAGCAGGAACTCGGCGGCGCCTTCCCCGAGGTCGAGATCGACCAGGCCGCGGTAGCGGCCGATGCCGTGCTGCACGTGCACCACCGGATCGCCGGCGCGCAGCTCGGAAAGATCGCGCAGCATCCCCTCGACCGAGGAGGTCCGCGCCCGCTCGCGGGCGGCGCGCGTGCGCGCCGTGCCGGCGTAGAGCTCCGACTCGGTGACGAAGGCGAGGCCTTCGGCCTCGAGCGCGAAGCCGTTCAGCAGCGGCCCCACGCCGAGGGTGAACTTCGCGCTCGAGCGGCGGAAGTCCTCGAACCCGCCCGCCACCTCGGGCTTCAGGCCGTACTCGGCGAGATACTGGAGGAGGGTCTCGCGCCGCCCCGGCGACTCGGCGAGGAGCATCACGCGGCCGGGGGTTGCAGCGAGAAAGGCCTTGAGACGATGCAGGGGATCGGGCGCGCGCCGCTCGACCGCGAGCTCGGGGAGCGCCGACCCGAGAGCGGCGCCAGGCCCGGCGCGGGCGAAGGCTTTCGCGCGCACGAAGAAATCCTCGGCGTCGAGAAAAATCTCGGAAGGCGCGAGCAGCGGCCGCGTGCGGTCGCCCGCGAGCAGCTGGTGCCGCGCCTGGGCGTCGCGCAGGAACTCGCCCAGGGCATCGTGCACGCCGCCGTGCATCCCTACGGCGGCGTTCTTCGGCAGGTAGTCGAAGATCGTCGCGGTCTGCTCGAAGAACAGCGGCAGGTAGTACTCGATGCCGGCGGGCGAGACACCGTTGCTCACGTCCTTGTAGATCGAGCGCTTCGTCGGGTCGCCCTCGAAGCGCTCGCGGAAGCCGCGGCGGAAGCGGTTGCGCCCCGCCTCGTCCATGGGAAACTCGCGCGCGGGCAGCATCCGGATCTCGGGGACCTTGTAGAGCGTGCGCTGCGAGTCGGGATCGAAGCTGCGCAGCGACTCGATCCGGTCGTCGAGGAGATCGACGCGGTAGGGAAGGGCGCTGCCCATGGGAAAGAGATCGACCAGGCCGCCGCGCACGCAGTACTCGCCCGGCGCCACCACCTGCGTGACGTGGCTGTAGCCGGCGAGCGCGAGCTGGGAGCGCAGCGCCGCGAGGTCGAGCGCCTCGCCCGCCTTGAGGAAGAAGCTGTGGCCGGCGAGATAGGACGGAGGCCCCAGGCGCGTAAGCGCGGTCGCCGCGGGAACGAGGGCGACGTCGAAGTCCTCGCGCATGATGCGGTACAGCGTCGCCAGCCGCTCGGACACCAGATCGTGGTGCGGCGAGAATTGATCGTAGGGCAGGGTCTCCCAGTCGGGCAGCAGCACCACCGAGAGCTGCGGCGCGAACCAGGCGATCTCGTCCTTCAGCCGCTGCGCTTCGGTTGCCTGCGCGCAGAACACCGCCGCCGGCCGCGACGCCTGCGCCAGGCGCGCGAGCGCGAGCGCATCGCTCGAGCCGTGCTGGCGAGCGCCGTCCTCGCTTTTGCGCGCTTCCGGGAGGACGGCGTCGTTCATCTCATGCAAGCGGCTATAATTGTATCGTGTCGAATCCCGGCCGATTTCAGTGACTTCCAGATTTTTCGGCCTCGTTCCAGCGGCCGGCTCGGGGTCCCGCTTCGGCGTCGCCGGCCCCAAGCAGTATTCGCTCCTCGCGGGACAGACCATGCTTCGCCACGCGGTCGAGCGACTGCTCGCCGCGCCCCAGGTGGAGGTGGTGTTCGTGGTGCTCGCTCCCGCCGATACCGAATTCCGCAGGCACGACTGGAGCGCCTTCGGCGAGCGCATCGCGCCTTTGTACTGTGGCGGCGCGAGCCGCAGGGACAGCGTGTTGAACGGCCTCGTGGCCGCGGCGAGCGCGGTCGACCCCAACGACTGGATGCTGGTGCACGACGCGGCGCGGCCTTGCCTCGGGCGCGCCGAGCTGCTGCGCCTCATCGACGACGCCGGGCGCGACGAGGTCGGCGGCATACTCGCGGTTCCCGTGTCCGATACGCTCAAGCGCGCGGGCGAGGAGGGGCGCATCCTGGAGACCGAGCCGCGCGACCATCTGTGGCACGCGCAGACGCCGCAGATGTTCCGCCACGGCATGCTGCTCAAGGCCCTGCGCGACGCACTGCACGTCACCGACGAGGCGGAAGCGATCGAGGCGCTCGGCTACAGGCCGAAGCTCGTCGAAGGCAGCACCGAGAACCTCAAGATCACCTTCGCCTCCGACCTGCGCGTCGCCGAGGGCATCCTGCGGAGCCACGCGAAATGAGAATCGGGCAAGGCTTCGACGTGCACGCGCTGGTCGAGGGTCGCAAGCTGGTCATCGGCGGCGTCACGATCCCCTTCGGCAAGGGCCTCGCCGGCCACTCGGACGCCGACGTGCTCATCCACGCGGTGTGCGACGCGCTGCTCGGCGCGGCCGCGCTCGGCGACATCGGCCGGCATTTCCCGGACAGCGACCCGCGCTACAAGGACGCCGACAGCCGCGTCTTCCTCCGCCAGGTCGCGGCGAAGGTCCGCGGCGCGGGGTTCTCGATCGCCAACCTCGACGCGACCATCCACGCGGAGGCGCCGAAGATGGCGCCGCACATCGCGGCGATGGTCGCCGTCCTCGCCGCCGATCTCGGCCTGCCGGCGGAGCGCATCAACGTGAAGGCGAAGACCGCCGAGCGGCTCGGCGCCATCGGGCGCGGCGAAGGCATCGCCGCCGAGGTCGTCGCGCTGCTCGAGTGAATGAGGCTGTTCTTCGCGCTGTGGCCCGATGAAGGCGTGCGCGCGCAGCTCGCCCACTGGTCGCGCGAGCTGAAAGCACTGTGCGGCGGCCGGCCTACGCGTGCGCCGAACCTGCATCTCACGCTCGCCTTTCTCGGCACGGTCGAGGCCGGCCGGGTCGCCGACGTCGAGCGTGCGGCGGGGGCGGTCGCGCCGGTCGCGGCGGCGCTGCTGCTCGATCGCCCGGGATTCTGGAAGAGCAACCGCATCGCATGGGCGGGAGCGTCGGCGCCGCCCGCGGCGATCGAGCGCCTGGCGCTCGACTTGCGCGGCGCGCTCGCGCGCGCCGGGATCGATTTCGACGCGAAGCCCTTCGCGACGCACGTGACCTTGCTGCGCGGCGCGCGCGAGCCGAGCGCGATGCCGGCGCTCACGCCGGTCCGCTGGGAAGTCGACGGCTTCGTCCTCGCCCGCTCTCGGCTGCAGGCCGGAGCCGGCCGCTACGAGATCGTCAACGCGTGGCAGGTCCCGGGCCGGGTCTTCAGAACGCGATGCTGACGCCGGCGAGGATGCCCGAGCCGCCGACCTTGATCTTCTGGTTGGCGCTGTCCTGAGTGGTCGCGCTCACGTACTTGTACTCCAGGTACAGCCCGAAGTCGCCGAAGCGCAGGTCCGCGCCCGCCATCCCCTGGAACGAGGGGCCGCTCGACTTGCCCTGAATGTCGCCGCTGAACGCCGCGCCGGCGAAGCCGAATCCGGCGCCGACGAAGGGGTGGAACGTGCCCGAGTCTCCGCCGAAGTAGTACTTCCCGTTCACCATCCCCGAGATCACTGTCTGGTCGCCGGCGAACGTCGTTCCGGCCCCGGGAGCGGTCAGGCTGTTCTTGTAGTAGAGCGCCTCGGCGCCGATGGCGAATCCCTCCTTGTGGCGGAACTCCACCTCGAAGGCCGCGACCGGCTTGGAGCTCTTGTCGTACGAGGTCATCAGGCCGCCGATCGACTGGCTCACGGTGGACAGCTTGAAGGCGCCGGTCTTGGCGATGATGGCGACGCTCCACTTGCTCCGCTCGGCCGCCTGCTCTTCCTCTTCGTCGACGGGCGGCGGCGGCTCCTTGGGCGTCATCGACCGGCGCGGCGCAGGCGGGGGAGGCGGCGCGGCCTGGGCGCGGGCAGGAGGCGGCGGCGCCGCGGGCTTGGGAGGCGGCGCGGCCCGGGGCGCCGCCAGAGGCACCGCCGGAGCCACCACCGAGCGCGGCGCGGGAGCCGCTGCGGCGACGCGCGGGGCCGCTGCCGCGCCAGCCCCCGCGGGCCTGCTCTGGGCGAGCACGCGGCGGGCCGAGGCTTCGTCCATCTCGCGCATTTCCACCCGCACCGGCGACAGTCCGGGGACCGCCTGGATGAGCACGTACGAAGTCCGGTTGGCGCTCGTCTGGATCGCGAGCGTGGTGAGGATCTTGTCGCCGACGCGCAGAAAGGTCCGGCCGGGATTGACGACCGCGTTCACGAATTCGCCGTTTCCGATGTCGCCGAGGCGGTCGGCGTTGGCGATCGCCGGCACCCTCGCGGCGACGGGCTGCTTGTCCGCGCGATACATGACGACGAGCGCCTTGCCCGGCGGGGGGCTGGCGACCTGCGCCTGCCCGGCGCACGGCAGACCGCACGCGGCGGCGAGCGCGACGATGCTTCCGTGCAACAGGGATGCGCGCAAGCGATTCATGCGTGGATCTCCCTTTTCTGCGGTTTATTCTTGCCTATGGCGGTCTCCGCAGCCGGCGACCGTCACATTCTGGCACAACCCCGTCACTTCGCGAGGCCCATGCGCTTGGCGACCGCGGTGTAGACCTTGATGCGCTCCGCCATGAAGGCGTCCATCTGGTCGACCCCGACGTTCACCAGCTCGAAGCCGCTCCGCGCGGCGAGCTCCTTCATCTCGGGATCGCCGTTGAGCGACGCCCACAGGTCGGACATGCGCTTGCGCAGCGCGGGAGGGGTGGACTTGGGCATGCCGATGCCGCGGAACGCTCCGTCGACCCAGTCCACGCCCAGCTCCTTGAACGTGGGCGTGTCGGGCAGCAGCGGGTGGCGCTTGTCCATCGCCACGGCCAGCGCGCGCATCTTGCCCTTGTTGTTGATCGCGAATGCCGAGTAGCCCATTGCGCCGTTGATGTGGCCGCCCGCGATGGCGACGGTCATGTCGCCGGTGCCCTTGTACGGAACGTAGAGCGTCTTGATGCCGAACTCGGCGTCGAGACGCTCGTGCGCGGCGTGGTTCGCCGAGTTGAGGCCGGATCCTCCGAGGGTGATCTTGCCCGGGTCGGCCTTCGCCGCCTTCACGAAATCCTGGAAGGTCTTGAAGGGGCTGGAATCGAGCACGACCAGCGCGTCGGGCGTGTAGTGGAACCAGTACGTCGGCGTGATGTCCTCCGTCTTATACTGCACCAGGCCCTCGAACGGCGCGAGCACGATGTGCGGCAGGTTGATGCCGACGACGTTGAGGCCGTCGCCCGGCAGCGAGTTCATCTGGTTCCACATCACCGCGCCTCCGACCCCCGGCTTGTACTGGATGATGGTCTCGATCGCGGGGCATTTCTTCTTCAGCACGAGCTGCTGGTGCCGCGCGGAGATGTCGGATTCTCCCCCGGCGGGGAAGGCCTGCCAGTAGAGCAGGTTCCTCTCGGGACAGAGCTGCGCGAACGCCGCGGGCGCGGCGACAAGGCACAGTGCGGCAAGCCATTGCTTCATTCTCGGGACCCCCTTGGATGCGAAGTGTACCCGAGACCGCCCGCGCGGCGTCACCCGGAGCGGATCAGGCGGCCGGGAGCCGTATCTCCGCGAGCAAGCCGCCCCCCGGACGCGCGAGCAGCTCGAACGTGCCGCGATGCGCGCGCACCACGCGCTCGACGATCGCCAGGCCGAGGCCCGCGCCGCCCTTGTCGCTGCGCGCGACTTCGAGGCGCGTGAACGGCCGCTTGAGGCGCTCGACTTCGGACGCGGGGATGCCGGGCCCGCGGTCGGCGACTTCGAGCACGACGTCGCGGCCCTCGGCGCGTACCGCGACGGCGACATCCCTTCCTCCGTAGCGCAGCGCGTTGTCGACGAGGTTCAGCACGACCCGGCGCATCGCCATCGCTTGCACGCGCAGCTCGGGCACGCGCGCGAGATCGGTCGCCACCGACCGGCCGTGGCGACGGTAGTGCTCGGCGACCTCGGCGGCGATTGCGGCGAGATCGGCGCGCTGCATCGCCTCTCCGCCGTCGGTCCTGGCGAAATCGAGGAACTGGTTGATGATGCGGTCCATCTCCTCGATGTCCGCGGTCATGCCGTCTCTCAGCTGCGCATCGGCCCCGCTCATCTCCACGCCGAGCCGAAGGCGCGACAGCGGCGTGCGCAGGTCGTGCGACACGCCGGCGAGGATCAGCGCGCGGTCGGCGTCCAGCCGGGCGAGGTCGCGCGACATCTGGTTGAAGGCGCGCGAAAGCGTGCGGATTTCCTCGGGGCCCGACTCGGCGAGCGGATCGGGAGTCTTGCCCTTGCCGATCGCGCCCGCCGCCCGGGCGAGGGCGCGCAGCGGCCGATTGAGGCGCGACACGATCACGTAGGCGGCGAGCAGCGACAGCATCAGCGCGAGCGCGCCCCAGCCGAGCCAGCGCACCGCGATCTGCCGCTCGATGCGCTCGCGCGGCACGCGTACCCAGTACTCGTCGTCGCCGATGAAGAAGCTCACCCACAATCCGCTCTTGCCTTCGCGCTCGACCGCGAAGCGCGTGTCCTCGCCGAGCTGGCGCCTGACGAGCTCGGCGACCAGGCGGAGCAGCGGGCGCTCGGCCTCGACGGTGCGCTCACCCGCCTCGGCGATGTAGACCTGGATGCCTTCTCGCTGGACGAGGTCGGAGAGCAGTTCGCGGCGCAGCTCGGGCTGCGAGCTGATGAGCGCAAGGCGCGTCAGGTTGACGATGCTGACGAGGTTCTGCGAGATCTGCCTCGCGCGGGGCTCGATCTCGTAGGCGCGGAAGATCTGGAGCCAGCCGAGCGTCGTGGCCACCGTCAGCACGGCGAGCAGGATGAAGGTGCGCCACAGCAGCGAGCGCGGCCACAGGCGGAAGCGCGGCGCGGGCGTCGACGCGCGCGAGGAAGGCGGCTCGGCCGCGGACGGGAGGGCCGGGCTCTGGACCTGCTCCGGGCTCATTGCGGCGCGCCGTCGGGCACGAAGACGTAGCCGAAGCCCCACACGGTCTGGATGTAGGCGGGGTGTCCCGGGTCCTTCTCGACGAGCTTGCGAAGGCGCGAGACCTGCACGTCGATCGAGCGGTCGAACACCTCGTACTCGCGCCCGCGCGCGAGCTCCATCAGCTTGTCGCGCGACAGCGGCGTTCTGGGGTTCGTCACCAGGACCTTGAGCAGCGCGAATTCCCCGGTGGTGAGCGAGATCGACTGGCCGTCGCGGTCGAGCGTGCGCGTCGCCAGGTTCACCGTCATGTTCCCGAAGCTCACCTTCTCGGGCTCGACCGCCGGCGCGCCCGGGGGCAGAGGCGCGGCGCGCCGGCGCAGCACGGCGTTGATGCGCGCCACCAGCTCGCGCGGATTGAAAGGCTTGGGCAGATAATCGTCCGCGCCCATCTCCAGGCCGACGATGCGGTCGACGTCCTCGCCCTTCGCCGTCAGCATGATGATCGGCACGGTGTTCTTGCCGCCGCGCAGGCGCCGGCAGATCGACAGGCCGTCCTCGCCGGGGAGCATCAGGTCGAGCACCAAGAGGTCGACGCGCTCGCGCCCGATCAACTTGTCCATGCCTGCCGCGTCCGAGACGGTGTGCACGCCGAAGCCCTGCTCGCTCAGGTACCGCTGGAGCAGGTCGCGCAGGCGCAGATCGTCGTCGACGACCAGGATTCTTGTCTTGGGCTCGGTCATCGGCGTATCGTAACTCGCCGGCCTGCGGGGCTGCAGCGCGAGCGTAACCGCGCGTTGCGTAGGGAAGCCTGGAAACAAGTTGTTACAATCGCCTCCCGGGGCGTCGTAAATGACTTACAAAACCGGCCTAAGGTAAACACCGCTAGATCTCGAGGAAAGAGACATGCGAAGAGAGGGGCTGATGGCGAGAGTGCTCGTCGCCGCAGGCAGCGCGCTGCTGCTCGCGCTCGTTCCGCTCGCCTCTTCGGCCCAGCACGCCCAGGGCGGCGGCCGCCAGGCCGGTCCCGGGCGTCCGACGTCCCCGCAGCAGGCCGCGCCGCGCGACATCAGGCAGCAGCAGCGCGACGCCAACCGCGACGCGCGCATGACTCCCGAGCAGCGCCGCCAGCTGCGGCGCGACGTCGTCGATCACGGCCGCGACATCTACGGCCGGCCCAAGCCCGATCAGCGCTGAGTCCGCGCCGCGCTAGACCGCGGCCGCGATCGCCTGGCCGACCTCGGTGGTCGAGGCCTTGCCGCCGATGTCGCGCGTGCGCGGCCCCTCGACGAGGACGCGCTCGATCGCGCGCACGATCGCCGCGCCCGCGTCCTTATGCCCGAGGTGATCGAGCATCATCGCGCCCGACCAGATCTGCCCGATGGGATTGGCGATGTTCTTGCCGTAGATGTCGGGCGCCGAGCCGTGCACCGGCTCGAACACGGAAGGAAACTTGCGCTCGGGGTTGATGTTGCCCGAGGGCGCGATGCCGATAGTGCCGGTGCACGCCGGCCCGAGGTCGGAGAGGATATCGCCGAAGAGGTTCGAGCCGACCACCACGTCGAACCAGTCCGGGTGCTGCACGAAGTGCGCGGTGAGGATGTCGATGTGGAACTGGTCGGTCTTCACGTCGGGGTAGCTTTGCGCCATGGCGCGCACGCGCTCGTCCCAGTAGGGCATCGTGATCGAGATGCCGTTCGACTTGGTCGCGGACGTCAGATGCTTCTTGGGGCGGCTGCGCGCCAGCTCGAAGGCGTACTTGAGGATGCGATCGGTGCCGTGGCGCGTGAAGGTGCTCTGCTGCACCACCGACTCGCGCTCGGTGCCCTCGAAGATCCGGCCGCCGATCGCGGAGTACTCGCCTTCGGTGTTCTCGCGCACCACCCAGAAGTCGATGTCGCCCTGCTTGCGTCCCGCGAGCGGCGACTGGATGCCGGGCATGAGCCGCACCGGGCGCAGGTTCACGTACAGGTCGAAGCCGCGGCGCATGGGGACGAGAAGCTCCCACAGCGAAACGTGATCCGGCACGCCCGGAAAGCCGCAGGCGCCGAAGAACACGGCATCGTGGTGGCGGATCGTCGCGAGGCCGTCCTCGGGCATCATGCGGCCGTGCTTGGCGCGGTATTCGCAGCTCCAGGGGTATTCGTCCCAATCGAACTCGATGCTGAACCTGCGTCCTGCGGCCTCGAGGACGCGCACGCCCTCGGGCATGACCTCCTTGCCTATGCCGTCGCCGGGAATGACCGCGATCTTGTAGCGCTTCGCCAAGTGATCACCTCTCAGAATGCCACGTTGCGGCCGCCCTTCAACTTCAGCATCTCGCGCGCCTCGTCGGGCGTGGCGACCGCGAGGCCGAGCTCTTCCAGGATGCGGCGGATCTTGGTGACCTGCTCGGCGTTGGTCTTGGCGAGCGTGCCGCGCCCCAGCCACAGGCTGTCCTCCAGGCCGACGCGCACGTTCCCGCCCATCACCGCCGACATGGCGGCGACGAACATCTGGTTGCGGCCCGCGCCGAGCACCGACCACAGGTAGGCGTCGCCGAACAGGCGGTCGGCCGTGCGCTTCATGTGCATCACGTCCTCGGGGTGCGGGCCGATGCCGCCGCGTATGCCGAACACCGACTGGATGAAGAGCGGGGGCTTCACGAGCTTGCGGTCGAGGAAGTGCGCCGCAGTGTACAGATGGCCGATGTCGTAGCACTCGATCTCGAAGCGCGTGTCGTTGCCGCTGCACGACTCGAGGATGTGGGCGATGTCCCGGAAGGTGTTCTTGAAGATGCGCTCGTCGCTGCCGGCGAGGTAGGGCTTCTCCCAGTCGTGCTTCCATTCCTTGTAGCGGCCCAGCATCTCGTACAGGCCGAAGTTCATCGAGCCCATGTTGAGCGAGGCGACCTCGGGCTTGAGCTTGAGCGCGGGCTGCAGCCGCTCCTCGACCGACATCGTCGGCGCGCCGCCCGTGGTGAGGTTGATCACCACGTTCGACGCCGCCTTGATCTTCGGAAGGAAGCGCATGAACATCGCCGGATCCTGCGTCGGCCGGCCGTCGGCGGGCTCGCGCGCGTGCAGGTGCACGATCGCCGCGCCGGCCTTGGCCGCGCCGATCGCGCCTTCGGCGATCTCTTCCGGCGTCACCGGGAGGTACGGCGACATCGTCGGCGTGTGGATCGCGCCGGTGACGGCGCAGGTAATGATGACCTTGCCTTGGGCGGCCGCCATGCTACTTCTTCTGCTCCTCGATCTTGACCGTCTTCACCGCGGCGGCGAGCTTCCTCGCGTCGGCGTCCCAGTACTTCTTGAACTCGGGCGCGTCGAGGTAGCTGACGGGCGTCTCGACTTTGGCCATCGCGTTCTTGAAGTCCGGATCGTTCACCGCCTGGCGCACCGCGTCGCGCAGCTTCTGCTGGGTCGCCGCCGGCGTCGCCGCGGGCACCATGATCCCCGCCCAGATGTAGTACTCGGCGTCGATGCCGAGCTCCTTCAGCGTGGGCACGTCGGGGAGCGAGGCGAGCCGCTTGCCGCCGAAGTTCGCAAGCGGCCGGAACTTCTTCGCGCGGATCTGCCCGATCATCGCCGCCGGACCGCCGACGGTCGAGTCGACCTGGCCGCCGAGCAGCGCCTGCACGGCGGGACCGCCGCCGTTGTACGGCACGTGCCAGAGCGTCGTGCCCGTGGCGTTCTCGAGCAGCGCGTAGGGCATGTGAAGCGCGCCGAAGATGCCGGAAGAGCTGTAGCTGATCTTGCCCGGGCGTCGCTTCGCGTCGGCGACGAAGTCCTGCACCGTCTTCCACGGCGCCTCCTCGCGCACGACCAGCACGACGGGGTCGGCCGAGATCAACGCGATCGGCGCGAGCTCGGACAGCTCGTACGGCGGCTTGTGCCCCTGGAGCCGCTCGGCCTCGGGGATCACCGAGATCGACGACAGCGCCATGATGATCGTGTAGCCGTCCGGCTTCGCGTGCGCGACGTAGGCGTTGCCGGTCGCCCCGGCCGCGCCGGGACGGTTCTCGACGACGACGCGCTGCTTCAGCACGCGCTCCATCGCGATCGCCGTCGGCCGCGCGGTGATGTCGGCGACGCCGCCCGGCGGAAAGGCGACGACCATGGTCACGAGGCGCGTCGGGTACGCGTCCTGGGCGGCCGCGGCAAGCGGCCACAGCCCCAGCGCGAGCGATATCAGCAATTGCCGCATGGTTTCCTCCGGGAGCTTGCTTCGACGAGTAGCCGAATGATGGTTGCAGAGCGAGCCTCTCGTCAAGCGTGCGATCCGCTAGAATTCCGTGCGTGAATCTGCTGGCGATCGATACCTCGACCGACTCGTGCTCGGTGGCCGCGAGCCGCGGCGGGGCGCTGTTCTCCCGGAGCGAGCCGGCGCTCCAGCGCCAGGCCGAGAGAGTCCTCGGCATGGTCGGGGATGTGCTCGCCGCAGCGCGCATCGAGCTCGGGGAGATCGAAGGCATCGCGTACGGCGAGGGGCCCGGATCGTTCACAGGCTTGCGCATCGCGGCCGGCGTAACGCAGGGGCTCGCGCTCGCCCGCGGTATCGGCGTCGTCGGCGTGAGCTCGCTGCTCGCGCTCGCGGAGGACGCGACGGGCGAGAAGATCATCGCGTGCATCGACGCGCACATGGGGGAGGTGTATCACGCCGCCTACGTGAGGCGGCGCGACGGATGGGACGAGGTCGCCGCTCCCGGCCTGTACAGGCCCGACGCGATACCGATTCCGCCGGGGCGCGGCTGGACCGGCTGCGGCGACGGCTTCGCCGCTCACGGCGAGCGCCTCGCGGCCCGGCTCGGCGACCGCGTTCCCTCCGTCCGGCCCGATGCCTCGCCGAGCGCGCGGGCCGTGCTCAAGCTGGCGATGCCGCGCTTCGCCGCGGGCGAGGCGAAGGACGCGGCCACGGCGGTGCCGGTGTACCTGCGCGACAAGGTGGCGCTGAAGACGGGGGAGCGCGCGTGAGCGCGGTGCTGCGGCCCGAGCGGGGCATCGAGCCGATGCGCGAGTCCGACCTGCGCGCCGTGCTCGAGATCGAGGAGAGCATCTACGAGTTTCCCTGGACCCTCGGAAATTTCCGCGACTCGCTGCGTGCCGGCTACGCCTGCTGGGTGATGCGCCAGGACCGGCACCTGATCGGCTACGCGGTGCTGATGCTCGCCGCGGGGGAGGCGCATCTGCTCAACCTGAGCGTCGCCGCGGGCTCGCAGCGCCGCGGCCACGGGCGCCATCTGCTCCACAGCGTCGTGCAGGCCGCGCGCGAGCACAAAGCGAAGGTCCTGTTCCTCGAAGTCCGCCCGACCAACGCGGTAGGCCAGCGGCTCTACGTCGGATACGGCTTTCGCCAGATCGGCGTGCGGCGCGGCTACTACCCGACGCGCAAGGGGCGCGAGGACGCGCTGGTGCTGGCGCTCGATCTGTGAGCCGGTCCTTGGACAGCAAGCGCGAGCGCTACCTCGAGGAGATGGGGCTCGGCCCCGTGTGGAAGCTGCGCGGCCGGAAGGAAGCTTCCACGTCCCTTGTTCCTGAGCCGCCGCCCGCGCCGCGGCGCCCCGCGCCGGTCCGCTTCGACCCGATTCCCGGCATCAAGGGAAGCGTCAAGCTTGATCTCGCCGACGAGCGCGCGGGGCGCATCCTGAAGATGGACTGGCGGGAGCTGAAGGCGGCAGTGAAGTCGTGCGAAGCCTGCGGCCTGCGCAAGACCTGCACCCAGACGGTGTTCGGCGTCGGAGACGAGCACGCCGACTGGCTGCTCGTGGGTGAGGCGCCGGGCGCCGAGGAAGACCAGCGCGGCGAGCCCTTCGTCGGGCAGGCCGGGCGCCTGCTCGACAACATGCTCGCGGCGATCGGCCTCGCGCGCGGCGAGAACGTCTACATCTGCAACGTGCTCAAGTGCCGTCCGCCGGGCAACCGCAACCCCGAGCCCTTCGAGGTGGCGCAGTGCTCGCCCCACCTGCTGCGCCAGCTCGAGCTGATCCAGCCCAAGCTGATCCTCGCGATGGGACGCTTCGCGGTGCAGAGCCTGCTCGGCACCGAGGCGAGCATCGCCAGCCTGCGCGGACGCCTGCACCGTTACCAGGGCGTGCCGCTGATCGTGACCTACCACCCGGCCTACCTGCTGCGCAACCTCCCCGACAAGGCCAAGGCCTGGGAGGACCTGTGCTTCGCGAAGCGCGCGATCGCCGCCTTGTAATCCCGGAGGCCGCCTCCATGTACGCGCCGTCGCCATTCGGGAGGTACCCCATGCGCAAGCTCTGGACGGCTTTCCTGCTTCTCGCGGTCTCGGCCCTGGCGGGCTGCGGCTACAATGACATCCAGCGCGCGGACGAGCAGGTGAAGTCGGCATGGTCGGAAGTGCTCAACCAGTACCAGCGACGCAACGATCTCGTCCCTAACCTCGTCAACACGGTCAAGGGCTTCGCCGCGCAGGAGCAGCAGGTGCTGGTCCAGGTCACCGAGATGCGCTCGCGCGTGGGCAGCATCCAGGCGACGCCCGAGCTGATCAACGATCCCCAGGCCTTCCGCAAGTTCCAGGAAGCGCAAGCCGGGATGACCCAGGCGCTTTCGCGCCTCCTCGTCGTCGCGGAGAACTATCCCCAGCTCAAGTCGGACGCGAACTTCCGCGACCTGCAGGCGCAGCTCGAGGGCACAGAGAACCGCATCGCCGTGGCGCGCAACCGATACATCAAGGCGGTGCAGGAGTACAACGTGCTCATCCGCCAGTTCCCGGTGAATCTGACGGCGATGATGTTCAGCTACCAGCCCAAACCCAACTTCGCCGTCGAGGACGAGAAGGCGATCGCGAAGCCGCCGACGGTCGACTTCGGCAAGAAGTAATCACCATGCTGAGACGCTGGGTCGCTTACCTCGCGGCCGGCGCCGCGTTGCTACTCGCGCTGTCTGCGACGGCCGAAGTCCCGGTGCCGCCGCTAAAGGCGCGGGTCACCGATCTTACCGGGACGCTCTCGTCCACCCAGGTCCAGACGCTCGAATCGCGCCTGCGCGACTTCGAGCGCGCGAAAGGCAGCCAGGTCGCGGTCCTGATGCTGCCCTCGACGCAGCCGGAGACGACCGTCGAGTACGGTGTGCGTGTCTACGACGAGTGGAAGCTCGGCCGCAAGGGGATAGACGACGGTGTCCTCATCGTGGTAGCCAAGGACGACCGGCGTATCTGGATCGTCACGGGGCGTGGGGCGGAGGGACCTCTTCCCGATGCCGCGGTGAAGCGTATCGTCGAAGAAGACATTACTCCGCGCTTCAAGCAGGGAGATTTCTACGGCGGCATCTACGCGGGTGCCGACCGCATCATGCACGTGCTCGACGGTGAGCCGCTGCCGCCTCCGCGGCGTGGCGGGCGGGAACCGGCGCTCTTCGAGCACGTCGATTGGATCATTCCCGCGCTCATCGCGCTCATGGTCGCGCAGGCCCTCCTCAACGTGCTTTTCGGTCGCGCCCTCGGAGCCGCCCTCACGGGCGGTGTCGCGGGGGTTCTCGCGTGGCTTGTCGTAGGCTCGATCCTGATCGGCGCAATCGTCGGCTTCATCGCTTTCGTCTTCGGGCTCTCGAGCAACGCCTTCCGGCGCGGAGGCGGCTGGGGCGGCGGCTGGAGTTCCGGGGGTGGATTCGGCGGAGGCGGCTTCGGCGGCGGGGGCTGGGGAGGCGGCGGCTTCAGCGGGGGCGGGGGCGGCACCGCGGGCGGCGGCGCAGGCGGGAGCTGGTGATGGATGTCGTCCGTGTGTTGAAACACCTCGCGACGCCCGAATGGACGGCGAGGCGCGCGTTCCCGCGGGCCGTGCTGCGGTCGATCGAGAAAGTCATCGGCCAAGAGGAGCGGCGCCACGAGGGCCAGCTGCGCTTCGCGATCGAAGCCTCGCTGCCGCTCGGCGAGCTGTTGCTCGGAGTGAGCCCGCGCGAGCGCGCGATCGGATGGTTCGGCCGCCTCGGGGTGTGGGACACGCAGCACAACGCGGGGGTCCTGATCTACCTCCTTCTCGCCGACCGGCGCGTCGAGCTGGTCGCCGACCGCGGCGTTCACTCGAAGGTTGGGACTGCGGCGTGGGAAGCAATCTGCGGCGAGATGCAGAGGGAGTTCGCGCGCGGCCAGTTCGAGCGGGGCGCGGTGATCGGCGTGCGCGCGGTCAGCGACCTGCTCGCGCAGCACTTCCCTCCCTCGGGAGACGGCCGCAACGAGCTGCCCGACAAGCCGGTCGTGCTCTAGGCGCGCGCGGGCCTCTCCGTGGCCTGGATCGGCAGCTCGAGTTTCTGGGTCCGGCGCAGCAGCGCCACTCGCGTCGCCTTGCCAATGCGCTCGTCGCTCAGCAGGCGGTGCAGCTGATCGACGCCGGCGACCTTCTCGCCGTCGTAGCCGATGATGACGTCGCCGGGCTCGACCCCGGCGCGCTCGGCCGCGCCGCCGGGCTCGAGCGACTCGACGCGCACGCCGGCGCCGGCGTCCAGGCCGTGGAAGCGCTGCGCGCGGCGGGAGAGCGCTATCGTCGCCCCGGCCACGCCGATGTAGCCGCGCCGCACGCGACCGAAGCGCAGCAGCTGCTCGACCACCCACTTCGCCGTGTCGATCGCGGTGGCGAAGCAGATCCCCTGCGCGAACGGGATGATCGCGGTGTTCACGCCGATCACCTCGCCCCGCGAGTTCACCAGGGGCCCGCCCGAGTTTCCGGGGTTGAGCGCCGCGTCGGTCTGGATCACATCGTCGATCAGCCTGCCGGTGGCCGAGCGCAGGCTTCGGCCGAGCGCGCTCACCACGCCGGCGGTCACGGTGTGCTGGAAGCCGTAGGGGTTGCCGATGGCGATCGCGAGCTGCCCGACCTGCAGGGCGCGCGAGCTGCCCAGCTCGGCCGCGGAAAGCTGGTGGCCGGCGACGCGGATCACGGCGACGTCGGTGTCGGGATCGTCGCCGACGAGGTCGGCGTCCTGGCTTGTTCCTTCGGCGAAGCTCACGCGGATGCGGCGCGCGCCGTGCACGACGTGGCTGTTGGTCAGGATGAATCCGTCCGGCGTGAATGCGAATCCGGAGCCGGTCCCGCGGCGCGTCTCGGCGCCCTGCGCCTGCGCGACTTCGAGGTGGACGACGGCCGGGCCGACGCGCTCGGAAGCCGCGACCACCGCCGACGAGTAGGCGTCGAGAAGGGTCTCGTCGAAGCGGGGATTCGCGCCCATGATCGAGCGAACGTGGGGGCGCGGGCGCGCAATATCAAGGATAGCCGCGCCGGCGGTCGGTCTTCATCCCGATGAGATGCAGCGAATCGCCCTGCGACTGGTTGTACCGGTGGCGCAGGATCACCGCGAACATCGTGACGACGACGAACGAGCCGAACGCCAGGATGATGGTGTTGATGTAGAGCGACGCCTTGATCATCGCGGAGTAGATCGCGAGCATGACCAGGATCGAGATGTTCTCGTTGAAGTTCTGCACCGCGATCGAGTGCCCCGCCGAGAGCAGCACGTAGCCGCGGTGCTGGAGCAGCGCGTTCATGGGGACGACGAAGAACCCCGCCATCATGCCGATGAGGATCAGGAGGACGTAGACCAGCGCCATGTTCGACACGAAGATCATGAACGTCACGACCGCGCCCATCGCCACGCCCGCGGGCAGCACGTCGAGCGAGCGCCTGAGCGAGATGAAGCGGCCGGCGAGTACCGCGCCGAGCGCCACGCCCACCGCGGTGACGCCCTGGAGCACCGCGCCCTTGTCGAGCGGCAGCCCTAGATGCACGGCCGCCCATTGCAGCACGAGGAACTGCAGCACCGCTCCGGCTCCCCAGAACAGCGTGGTCACCGCTAGCGAGATCTGCCCGAGCTTGTCCTTCCAGAGCATGACCAGGCAGAGGTAGAAGTCGCGCATCAGCAGCGCCGGGTTGGTTTGCTGCTTGCCGTAGCGCGCGCCGGTGTCCGGGATGAAGAGATTGAACGCCGCGGCGATGATGTACAGGCCCGAGATCACGGCGGTCGCGGCCTCCGCCGGAGTCTCGATTCCCGTATCGATGTGCGGGACGTCGATCGCGAGCAGCATCGAGGCGATGTGCGGGCTGATCAGCGCTCCGCCGAGCACGGTCCCGAGGATGATCGAGGTGACCGTCAGGCCTTCGATCCAGCCGTTGGCTGCGACCAGCTTCTCCGCCGGCAGTAGCTCGGTGAGGATGCCGTACTTCGCCGGCGAATAGGCGGCGGCGCCGAATCCGACCACCGCGTAGGCCGCGAGCACCAGCGCGTACCCGGGAATGCCCGCGAATTCCACGTAGTCGGTGAAGAGCAGCAGCAGGCAGCCGGCGAGCTTTATGGTGTTGGTGACGAACATCACCCGCCCCTTGGGAATGGAGTCGGCGAATGCGCCGACGAAGGCGGCGAGCACCACGTAGGAAACGGTGAAGAAGAACTTCAGCAGCGGCACCATCCACGCCGGGCCGTCCAGCTCCAGCAGCTGCGCAATCGCCGCGATCAGCAAGGCGTTGTCGGCGAGCGAGCTGAAGAACTGCGCCGCCATGATGGTGTAGAACGATCGGTTCATTCTGCGCCGCTTTATACCACGCCCGCGGTGGGTTTATGGTTGAATAGCCGCGCCATGCGTCCGATTCGCGCCCGCATCGACTCCGCCGCGCTGCGCCACAACCTCGCCGTGGCGCGGCGCCGGGCGCCGCGTTCGCGCGTCTGGGCGGTGGTGAAGGCGAACGCCTACGGCCACGGGCTCTCCCGCGCCGCCAAGGCCCTGGCGGCGGACGGCCTCGGGCTGATCGAGCTGGAAGCGGCGCTCGAGCTGCGCCGCGCCGGGGAAAAACGCCCGATCCTCCTGATGCAGGGCTTCTATTCGCAGAAGGATCTCGAGCCCATCGCCGCGAATGCGATCACCACGGTGGTGCACGACGAGGAGCAGCTCGCGATGCTCGAGCGCGCGCGCCCGCCGGCGAAGGTCGCGGTGTATGCCAAGCTGAACACCGGAATGAACCGCCTCGGCTTCGCGGAAGCCGAGTTTCCCCGCGCGCTGGCGCGCCTGCGCGCTTGCGCGGGGGAGGTCACGCTCATGACCCATTTCGCCGACGCCGACGGCGCGAGAGGCGTGCGCTGGCAGCTCGAGCGCTTCGAGACGGCGACCGCGGGAACCGGCCTTCCGCGCAGCCTCGCCAACTCCGCCGCGGTCCTGCGCTATCCCGAAGCGCATTCCGAATGGGTACGGCCGGGGATCATGCTCTACGGCTGCTCGCCGTTCGCGGACGAAGGCGCGGAGAAGCTGGGCCTGAAGCCCGTGATGACGCTGTCCTCCGAGCTGATTGCGGTGCGCGAGCTGCGGGAAGGCGACAGCGTCGGTTACGGCTGCAGCTTCACCGCGTCGGCGCCGATGCGGATCGGCATCGTCGCGTGCGGCTACGCCGACGGCTATCCGCGCCACGCGCCCACCGGCACGCCGATCCTGATATGCGGCAAACGAACTCGCACGCTGGGCCGGATCGCGATGGACATGATCATCGCCGACCTCACGGGCGTCCCGCAGGCCGCGGTCGGCTCGCCGGTGACGCTATGGGGCGAGGGATTGTCGGCGGACGAGGTCGCTGCGAGCGCCGGTACCGTGAGCTACGAGCTGCTGTGCGCGCTGTCGCCGCGCGTGCCGGTCTCGGAGACGGCTTGATGGCGAAGGCGAGAACGGTCTACGCCTGTGCCGAGTGCGGCGGCGAGTCGCCCAAGTGGCAGGGGCAGTGCCCGCATTGCGGCGCGTGGAACACCCTCGTCGAGAGCGTCGCCGAGGCGACGTCCAAGCACCGCTTCTCCGGGGTCGCAAAGAGCTCGGAGCTGAAGCGCCTCGCCGAGGTGAGCGCGCGCGAAGTGCCGCGCATGGTGAGTGGGATCGACGAGCTCGATCGCGTGCTCGGGGGCGGGTTCGTCGCAGGGGAGGTGGCTCTCCTCGGAGGCGACCCGGGCGTGGGCAAGTCGACGCTGATGCTGCAGGTGCTCGCCGCCATGAGCGCGTCGCGCAAGGCTGTATACATTAGCGGCGAGGAGTCGGTGGAGCAGATCGCCCTGCGCGCCCGCCGCCTGGCGCTCGACCCGGGCAGGCTCGAGCTGCTCGCCGAGATCCAGCTGGAGCGTATCCTTGCGACGCTGGAGAAGGCGAGGCCGGAGATCGCGGTCGTCGACTCCATCCAGACGCTGTACTCGGAGCAGCTGACGTCCGCCCCGGGGTCGGTCTCCCAGGTGCGCGAGTGCGTGGCGCAACTCGCCCGCTACGCGAAGGCGGGCGGGGCGGTGGTCGTGCTGGTGGGCCACGTCACCAAGGAGGGCGCGATCGCGGGCCCCCGCGTGGTGGAGCATATCGTCGACTCGGTGCTGTACTTCGAAGGCGACACGCACCAGAGCTTCCGTCTGGTGCGCGCTTTCAAGAACCGCTTCGGCGCGGTGAACGAGCTCGGCGTGTTCGCCATGACCGACAAGGGGCTGAGGGGTGTGACCAACCCCTCGGCCATCTTTCTTTCCCAGCACACGGGCGAGGTGGCCGGGTCGTGCGTGCTGGTGACGCAGGAGGGAACGCGGCCGCTGCTGGTCGAGATCCAGGCCCTGGTCGACGCCGCGCACGCGCCCAACCCGAGGCGCCTGACCGTGGGGCTGGAGCAGAACCGACTCGCGATGCTGCTCGCGGTGCTGCATCGCCACGCGGGAATCGCGTGCTACGATCAAGACGTTTTCGTCAATGCGGTAGGCGGCGTGCGCATCTCCGAGCCCGCGGCCGACCTCGCGGTCGTGCTCGCGATCGTTTCCTCTCTCACGGACAAGCCGATTCCGGAGAAGCTCGCGGTATTCGGCGAGATCGGGCTTGCGGGCGAGGTGCGGCCCGCGCCGCGGGGGCAGGAGCGTCTCAGGGAAGCGGCGAAGCTCGGCTTCAACCGCGCGATCATTCCCAGGGCCAACCAGCCCAAGCAGAGGATCGACGGCATCGAGATCGTATCGGTGGCGAGCGTCGCCGAGGCGGTTCGCAATTTCCGGAACTGAAGGCGCGAGCGATGAACAACGCACAAGCCGGAATCCTGGCCGCCCTTCCCGCGCACGCGCGCTACCTCACCTTCGCGCTGAAGCAGGGCGCGCGCCCGCACGCGGAGCTGAAGGCCCTTGCGGCCGCCGCGGACGGCCGGGCCTGCGTCGTCGGCGTCGGGGCGCTCCTCGCGTTTGCGCTGCAAAGAGAGATCGACGGCCTCAAGCCGTTTCCCCACTACCGGGGCCACGGCGTCGAGGTGCCCTCGACACCGGCCGCGCTGTGGTGCTGGCTGCGCGGCGACGACCGCGGCGAGATCCTGCTGCGGGCACGCGCGATCGAGAAAACGCTCGCGAGCGCGTTCGAGACGACGGGCGCGATCGATGCGTTCAAGTACGGTCGCGGACAGGACCTGACCGGCTACGAGGACGGTACCGAGAACCCGAAGGGCAGGAAGGCCGTCGAAGCCGCGATCGTGAGCGACAAGCGGCCGGGACGGGGCGGAGCGAGCTTCGTCGCCGTGCAGCAGTGGGTCCACGACTTGGACGCCTTCGCCGCCATGCCGCAGAAACAGCAGGACAACAGCATCGGCCGCCGGAAGAAGGACAACAGGGAGATCGACCAGGCGCCCGCGTCGGCGCACGTCAAGCGCACCGCGCAGGAGAGCTTCACCCCCGAGGCGTTCGTCTGGCGCCGCTCGATGCCCTGGGCGGACGCAACCCAGGCCGGGCTCGTCTTCGTCGCCTTCGGAAGATCGCTCCAGGCCTTCGAGGCGCAGCTCAAGCGCATGGCGGGCGCCGAGGACGGGACCGTGGATGCGCTGTTTACGTTTACCCGGCCGGTGACGGGCGCGTACTACTGGTGCCCGCCTGTGCGGGGGAAAAAGCTCGATCTCCGGGCGATCGGCCTGTAGGCCTGCGGGGTTCGCACATTACACGAGCCACATGAACAGGCAATTCTTGAAGGACGCCTTGGGTTGGGGCTTCGTCCTCTGGCTAGTCGGCTACGCCCTCGGCATCATGCTGTTCACTCTCGTACCGGCAAGCCTCATCGGATGGATCATCATGCCGATTGGAACAGCCATCACGATATGGGTCGCGTTCAAGAAGTTGAACGGCAACTCGCTGCCGTATTACGGTCTTGTGGCACTCGTCTGGCTGCTGATTGCCGTCGTCGGCGACTATCTGCTTATCGTCAAAGCATTCGAGCCCGAGGACGGGTATTACAAGGCTGACGTCTATCTCTATTACGCGCTGACTCTCGTCATTCCGCTCTGTGCCGGCTGGAGACGAACGGTGCGTCGTTAAGCGAGAGTTGGCGCGCGCGCCTCATTTGGAACGTTACGCCGCGGAATCGACGGTCACTCTCGTTGCCGCCGCGACGCCGCTGCGCACGGCGGCTTCGAGCGTCCCGGGGTGGTCGCCCGCGACGTAGTCGCCCGCGAGGAGCAAGCCGGGCAGAGCCGTGGAGCCTTCCGGCCTTTCGAGCCCTGGCCTGCACGAGAACGTCGCGCGCTTTTCGGTGATGACTTGCGACCACTTCGGCTCGGGCAACGGCCCCTGCGCCGCTTGCAGCTCGGAATGGATTTGCGAGACGAGCGCGTCTTTCGGCAGCGCTTCGTGCTCTCCGGAAGCGCTGATGACCGAGGCGAGCAGGCCTTTCGGCCCGCCGATTCTGCCGCGATCGAAGACCCACTGCAGGATTCCTCCGGTGAAGCCTAGCATCGGCGCGGGCAGCGATACCGACTCCGGATATTGCAGGTAGCAGGTGGCGATCGGCTCGTAGGCAAGAGCGCCGATGCGGAACAGCGCGTCGGCGAGCTCGGGAAGCTGCACGAGCAATTGCCCGGCATGCTGCGGCGCGCAGGCGATCACCACGGAAGAGAACTCGAAGGCGCCGTTCACGCGGAAGCCGCCGTGAACGCGCGCCACGCGCCGCACCGGCTCGCCGAGCCGGATCTCGCCGCCGCGCGCCTTGACGTACTCCGCGGCCGGCTCGGGGAAGATCTTGCCGAGATCGGTGCGCGCGATCAGGAAATCGCTCGCCTCGCGGCTCCCGGTGAGGCCGTCGCGCAGCACGTTGGTGAAGACTTGCGCCGAGGCCGAGTGGACCGGCGTGTTGAGCGCCGACACGCACAGCGGCTCCCACAGGTGCGAGCGCAGAGCGCCGGGCTGCCCGTGCTGGTCGAGCAGCTCGGCGACGCTCCGATCGGGATCGATCCTGAACTTGCGCAGGCGCAGCGACGCCATGAAGCGCACGGCGCTCAGGCTCTCCGCGAGGAGGAGGCCTTTCGCGCCGAGCAACGCGATGGCGAGATTGAGCGGGTAGGGCAGGCGCGGCGCACGCAGGTGAAAGCCGTCGGCGAAACGCAGATCCAGGGGCATGCGCAGGAGCAACCGCTCAGGGTCCGCGCCGACCTGCCGCATCAGCCGCAGGCTCTCGCGGTACGCTCCGATGAGAACGTGCTGGCCGTTGTCGAGGTCGACGCCGTCGATCGAGACGCGCCGCGCGCGGCCGCCCAGGCTGCGCGAGGCCTCGAACACAGTGACGGGCACGCCGCGCCCGGCGAGCGTCACCGCTGCGGCGAGTCCCGCCCACCCGGCGCCGACGACCGCGACGCGGTTCAAGCCGTGGCCCAGGTGCGCCACGCGATCCAGAGCTTGCGGACCGGGGTCAGCGCGATGCGTTGCCTGAGGACCTGGAAGTCGTCGTCGGCGATCTCGTCGAGCAGCGTGCGGTAGATCGCGGCCATCACCAGCCCGGGCCTTTGCGCCTGGCGGTCTTCCGCAGGCAGCAGCGCGAGCGCCTCGTCGTAGCAGCGCCGCGCGCGATCGGCCTGAAAGCGCATGAGGCGAACGAAGTCTTGGGAATGTCTGGCGCCGAGTATGTCCGCGGCCGTTACGCCGAATTCGCGGAGCTCGTCCATGGGTAGGTAGACGCGGCTCTTGCGCGCGTCCTCACCGACGTCGCGGATGATATTGGTGAGCTGGAAGGCGAGCCCAAGCCTGTCGGCGTACTCCAGGGTCCTGGCGTTGCGGTAGCCGAAGATGCTCGCGGCGAGCGTGCCGACCACACCCGCGACGCGGCGGCAATAGGCCTTCAGACCGGTGAAATCGATATAGCGCGTCTGGCTCAGATCCATCTCCATGCCGTCCATGATCTCGTTCAGCTGGGCCTCGCCGATGCCGAAGGTCGCAGTCCAGGGCGCCAGCGCGCGCGTCACCGGGTGCTGCGGATCGCCGGCGAACAGGCGCGCGACCTCGCCGCGCCACCACGACAGCGCGGCGCGCGCCGCCGATGCGTCGCTCGGTTCGTCGACCGCGTCGTCGACCTCGCGGCAGAATGCGTAGAGCGCGGTGATCGCTCGGCGTCGCTCGGGCGGGAGGAACAGGAACGAGTAGTAGAAGCTCGATCCGCTCTGCGCGGCCTTGTGCTTGCAGTATTCGTCGGGCGTCATCGGGCAAGCAACGAGCGCCATAGGAGGAGCGGCCAGTCGAGGGGCTCGAGCACCGGACGATGCCGGAACACGTCGCCGCGCACGCGCTCGAGCTTCTCGAGGATCCTCAGGCCGCCCTGGACGACGGTACGGATCTCAAGGCCGATCCGTCCGGGGAGACGGGAGGCGAGCGGTGCGCCCGAGAGCAGCATGGATCGCGCGCGCTCGATCTGGAACCGCATCAGGCTCCACCATCCGCCGGATGCGTCGCGGGCGGCGATCTGCGCTTCGGCGACTCCGAACCGTTCCATTTCGTCCTGCGGCAGGTAGATGCGCTTCCTGCGGAAGTCCACTTCGACATCCTGCCAGAAGTTGATGAGTTGCAGCGCCGAGCAGATCGAGTCCGACGAGGCGACGTTGTCCGCGTCGGACCTTTCGTACAAATGGAGCATCAGCCGTCCGACGGGATCGGCGGAGCGGCGGCAATAGTCCAAGACTTCAGCGAAGCTCGCATAGCGCTGCTTGGTGACGTCCTGAGAGAAGGCGTCGAGCAGGTCGCGGAACGGGGCGAGAGGAAGCCGGTGCGCCGCGACGACGTCGCGGAGTTCAGCGAACAGTGGTGCCTGCGGCCGGCGCCCGGTGTCGATTCGGTCGAGCTCGGCGCGGTAGTCGTCGAGGAGCGCGAGCCTCGCCGCCGGCGTCAGATCGCCCTCGTCGGCAAAGTCGTCGGCCGCGCGCGCGAAGCGGTAAATGACCGCCACCGGCCGGCGTAAGCGCGCCGGAAGCAGGAGCGAGGCGACGGGAAAGTTTTCGTAGTGACCGGCGGACATGACCCCATTTATCAAGGAGTTTCAGGATCTTAGGCTGACAGTATAGGGGCCTTGCGGTAGAATGACACGGGAAGCCGCCTTGCGAAGGTGGCGGAATTGGTAGACGCACTGGATTTAGGTTCCAGCGCCGCAAGGCTTGGGGGTTCGAGTCCCCCCCTTCGCACCACGCGCATCAGGGAAAAAGGGAATGCAGACGAACATAGAGACACTGAGCAAGCTCGAGCGGCGCTTGAGCATGGCGGTTCCTGCGGAGGACATCGACCGCGAGGTCGAGCAGCGGCTGCGCAAGCTTTCGCGCACGGTGCGCATGGACGGATTCCGCCCGGGAAAGGTGCCGTTCAAGATCGTCGCGCAGCAGTACGGGCCGCAGGTCCGCTCGGAAGTCATCGGCGACGCGGTGCAGAAAAGCTTCTCCGAAGTCGTCCGCGAGAAGAACCTGAGAGTCGCCGGATACCCGCGCATCGAGCGCAAGGAGGGCGCCGACGAGAAGCAGCTCGCCTTCAGCGCGACCTTCGAGGTCTATCCCGAGGTCAAGCTCGGCGATCTGTCCACGGTGACTATCCAGCGCCCGGTCCACGCGGTCGACGAAGCCGATGTCGATCGCACGATCGAGATCCTGCGCAAGCAGCGCGTCACCTGGGAAGCCGTCGAAAGGGCCTCGCAGAGCGGCGACCGCGTGACCGTGGACTTCGTCGGGCGCATCGACGGCAACGAGTTTCCGGGAGGCAAGGCTTCGGGGATGGCCGTCGTCCTCGGCGAAGGGCGCGTGCTGCCCGACTTCGAGAGCGCGCTCGTCGGCGTGCGCTCAGGCGAGCAGAAGACCTTTCCCGTGCAATTTCCCGCCGACTACGCTGGGCGGGAAGTCGCGGGCAAGGCCGCCGCGTTCGAGGCCAGCGTGACCAGGGTCGAGGCGCCCAGGGTACCCGAGCTCGGTCCCGAGTTCGCCAAAGCGCTGGGCGTGGCCGACGGCGACGTCGGGAAGATGCGCGAAGAGGTCAGGGCCAACGTCGAAGTCGAAGTGAAGAAGCGCGTCGAGAGCGAGACCAAGCAGAAGGTCATGCAGGTGCTCATCGACTCGACGACGTTTGAGCTGCCGAAGTCCCTGGTCGGGATCGAGGTGCAGCGCATGGTGCAGCAGGCGCGGGCGGAGCTCGAGGCGCGCGGCGTGAAGCTCGAGAAAGTGCCCGTCGACCCGGGAGCTCTGGAAGAGCGCGCCAAGCGGCGCGTGGCGCTGGGGCTCGTCATCGGCGAGCTGGTCAGGGAGCAATCCCTCGGCGCCAAGCCCGACCAGGTCAGAGCGCTCGTCACCGAGCACGCGCAGACCTACGAGCAGCCGTTCGAAGTGGTAAGATGGGTTTATTCGGACCCGCAGCGTTTGAGCGAATTCGAAGGCTTGGCGGTCGAGGCGAACGTGGTCAAGTGGGTTCTCGAGCGCGCCAAGGTGGAGGACCACGCGATTGGCTTCGAAGCACTGATGGGAGCCGCGACATGAGCGGCGTTCTGTGGCAGGCGGGCAACCCGCGGGGCCAGGCTACCCGTCAGGAACCGCATGACCTGGGCCTCATTCCCATGGTCATCGAGCAGAGCGGGCGCGGCGAGCGCGCCTACGATATCTACTCGCGACTGCTCAGGGAACGGGTCGTGTTCCTCGTCGGGCCGGTCAACGAGATCTCGGCGAACCTCATCGTCGCGCAGTTGCTGTTTCTCGAATCCGAGAACCCGGACAAGGACATCTTCTTCTACATCAATTCCCCCGGGGGATCGGTGTCGGCAGGGCTCGCGATCTACGACACCATGCAGTTCGTCAAGCCCGACGTCTCAACGCTGTGCATCGGGCAGGCGGCGAGCATGGGCGCCTTGCTGCTCGCGGCGGGCGACAAGGACAAGCGCTTCTGCCTGCCGAACTCGCGCGTCATGATCCACCAGCCGATGGGCGGGTTCCAGGGCCAGGCGTCGGACGTCGAGATCCACGCGAAGGAAATCCTCTACCTGCGGGCGCGCCTCAACGAGATCATGGCGAAGCACACAGGGCAGAGCGTCGAGCAGATTTCACGGGACACCGACCGTGACAATTTCCTTTCGGCCGATGAAGCGGTGAAGTATGGTCTGGTGGACAAGGTACTCGCTTCGCGGGCCGAGGTGGCGACCCAGGCGGCCTGAGGGCGGAGAGACACGATGACCGAAAAGACCGGCGGCGAAAAGCTCCTCTACTGCTCGTTCTGCGGCAAGAGCCAGCACGAGGTGAGGAAGCTCATCGCCGGTCCCTCGGTGTTCATTTGTGACGAGTGCATCGAGCTGTGCAACGACATCATCCGCGAGGAGAGCGCCGCGGACAAGGGCGGCAAGCCGGCGAAGTCGGACCTGCCGACCCCGCGCGAGATCTGCGGCATCCTGGACGAATACGTGATCGGCCAGGAGCTCGCGAAGAAGATCCTCTCGGTGGCTGTCTACAACCACTACAAGCGGCTGAAGCACCTCTCGAAAAACGACGAAGTCGAGCTCGCCAAGTCGAACATACTGCTGGTCGGTCCGACCGGTTCGGGCAAGACGCTGCTTGCCCAGACCATGGCGCGCCTCCTGAACGTTCCCTTCGTGATCGCCGATGCTACGACGCTGACCGAGGCAGGCTACGTCGGCGAGGATGTCGAGAACATCATTCAGAAGCTGCTGCAGAACTGCGACTACGACGTCGACAAGGCGAAGCGCGGCATCGTTTACATCGACGAGATCGACAAGATCTCGCGCAAGTCCGACAACCCGTCGATCACGCGCGACGTTTCGGGCGAGGGCGTACAGCAGGCCCTGCTGAAGCTGATCGAGGGCACCATCGCCTCGGTGCCGCCGCAGGGCGGGCGCAAGCATCCCAACCAGGATTTCGTGCAGGTGGACACTACGAACATCCTGTTCATCTGCGGCGGGGCCTTCGACGGCCTGGAGAAGATCATCCGCAGCCGCTCCGAGAAGAGCGGCATCGGCTTTGCTGCCGACGTGAGGAGCCTGAAGAGCGCCAAGGATATCAGCGAGGTGCTCAAGACCGTCGAACCGGAAGACCTTATCAAGTATGGGCTTATTCCGGAATTCGTCGGCCGGCTCCCGGTCGTAGCGACGCTCGAGGAACTCGACGAGCAGGCGCTGATCCAAATTCTTACCGAGCCGAAGAATGCCCTGATCAAGCAATACCAGAAGCTCTTCGGCATGGAAGGCGTGGATCTGGAAGTGCGGCCACAGGCGCTGCACGCAATCGCCACGAAGGCGTTGGCGCGCAAGACCGGGGCACGCGGGCTGCGCTCGATTCTCGAGCAAGTGCTGCTCGACATCATGTTCGATCTGCCGACGATGGAAAACGTCAGCAAGGTGGTGGTGGACGAGAACACCATCGTGGGCGAGGTCAAGCCGCTTCTCATCTACGCCGAGCCGCCTAAGGTGGCGGGCACCGCTTGAACGGCGATTGCCGTTCCGGCGCGGTCCACGGCTTGAAGCGGGGCGTTCCGCCCCAATGTACCGCGTGACCCTTCTGTAGAGAGCCCCATGGCCAACGAAAGCGCTTCAGCATCCAACCAGTATCCGCTGCTTCCGCTGCGCGATGTGGTGGTGTTCCCGCACATGGTGATTCCGCTCTTCGTCGGGCGGCCGAAGTCGATCAAGGCCATGGAGATGGCCATGGAGGCGGGAAAGAGCATCCTGCTGGTCGCGCAGAAGTCCGCGGCCAAGGACGAGCCCGGCGCCGAGGATCTTTACAAGATAGGTTGCATCTCGAACATCCTCCAGATGCTGAAGCTGCCGGACGGCACCGTGAAGGTGCTCGTCGAGGGCAGCCAGCGCGCGCGCATCCAAGGCATCGAAGACCTGCGCAGCCACTACGTGGCCGAGGCGGTTGGAGTCCCGGCCGACGCAGGCGAGGTCACCGAGATCGAGGCGATGCGCAGGGCGCTCGTCGCGCAGTTCGACCAGTACGTCAAGCTCAACAAGAAGATCCCTCCGGAGATACTCACCTCGCTTGCGGGCATCGAGGAAGCCGGGCGCCTTGCCGACACCATCGCGGCGCACCTCCCGCTCAAGCTCGAGCAGAAGCAGCAGGTCCTCGAGATGTTCGAGGTCAAGGCGCGCCTCGAGCACCTGCTCTCGCAGCTCGAGGCGGAGATCGACATCCTGCAGGTCGAGAAGCGCATCCGCGGCCGCGTGAAGCGGCAGATGGAGAAGAGTCAGCGGGAGTACTACCTCAACGAACAGGTCAAGGCGATCCAGAAGGAGCTCGGCGAAGGCGAGGACGGCGCCGACTTCGAGGAGATGGAGAAGCGCGTCAAGGGCGCACGCATGCCCAAGGAGGCGCGCAAGAAGGCCGAGGCCGAGCTGAAGAAGCTGCGCCTCATGTCGCCGATGTCGGCCGAGGCGACGGTCGTGCGCAACTACATCGAGACGCTGGTCAACCTGCCGTGGAGGAAGCGCAGCAAGATCTCGCGCGACATCGCCGCCGCCGAGAAGATCCTCGACGCCGACCACTACGGGCTGGAGAAGGTGAAGGAGCGGATCGTCGAGTACCTGGCAGTGCAGACCCGCGTCGACAAGGTCAAGGCGCCGATCCTGTGCCTAGTGGGAGCGCCCGGGGTCGGAAAGACCTCGCTGGGCCAGTCGATCGCCCGTGCCACCAACCGGAAGTTCGTGCGCATGTCGCTCGGCGGCGTGCGCGACGAGGCGGAGATCCGCGGCCACCGGCGCACCTACATTGGTTCGATGCCCGGCAAGATCCTGCAGAACATGAGCAAGGTGGGCGTTCGCAACCCGCTTTTCCTGCTCGACGAAGTCGACAAGATGGGCATGGACTTCCGCGGCGATCCGTCGTCGGCGCTGCTCGAGGTGCTCGATCCGGAGCAGAACCACACCTTCACCGACCACTACGTCGAGGTCGAGTATGACCTGTCGGAAGTGATGTTCGTCGCGACCGCCAATACGCTCAACATACCGCCGGCGCTGCTCGACCGCATGGAGGTGATCCGCATCTCCGGCTACACCGAAGACGAGAAGGTCAACATTGCCGCGCGCTACCTCCTTCCCAAGCAGCTCAAGAACAACGGGCTGAAGAAGGAGGAAGTGTCGGTGTCCGAATCGGCCGTCCGCGACATCATCCGCTACTACACTCGCGAAGCGGGCGTACGCGGCCTGGAGCGGGAGATCTCGAAAATCTGCCGCAAGGTCGTGAAGCAGCTGGTGAGCAAGGACAAGGAGAAGAAGGCGCTGGTCGCGCCCAAGAACCTCGACAAGTATCTCGGCGTCCGCCGCTTCACGTACGGCATTGCCGAGAAGAAGAACCAGGTCGGGCAGGTGACCGGCCTCGCGTGGACCGAGGTCGGAGGCGAGCTGCTGACCGTGGAAGCGGCGCTCATGCCCGGCAAGGGCAAGATACAGCGGACCGGCAAGCTGGGCGAAGTCATGCAGGAATCGGTCCAGGCGGCGCACACGGTCGTGCGCAGCCGCTCCGACAAGCTCGGCATCCCCGGCGAGGACTTCGAGAAGAAGGACATCCACGTCCACCTTCCCGAAGGTGCGACGCCGAAGGACGGCCCGAGCGCCGGCATCGCCATCACGACCGCGATCGTGTCGGCTCTGACCGGCATCCCCGTGCGCGCGGACCTGGCGATGACGGGCGAGATCACGCTGCGCGGCGAGGTGCTGGTGATCGGCGGCCTGAAGGAGAAGCTTCTGGCGGCGCACCGCGGCGGGATCAAGACTGTTCTGATTCCCGAGGAGAACGTTAAGGATCTCGTAGAAATCCCCGACAACATCAAGAATAAGTTGGATATTGTGCCGGTGAAGTGGGTCGATCAAGTGCTCGAGTTCGCGCTCGAGCGTCAGCCGGAGCCGCGCAAGCCCGCGTCGGACGTGCCGCCGATTCCGCCGGTGGGCGACGACAAGGCTTCATCGGTGGTGACTCACTAGCCGTGCAGCGGCGCGAGGCGCCGCGTCGCGACAAAACTTCCCCACCAAACGCGTGCCAGCGGCAAGAAAAGCTGGCGCGCGTCTTGCCGCGAGAAAAATAATTTTGTTGATCGGCGTGAACGCTTGACACGGCGCTTTTGCAGTTGATATATATTGCGGCACGGAGCGCGCGCTGCTTTCCAGCTTGCGCGACGAATCAACCCCGCGAAATCAGCAAAGCCCGGTTCTTCGCGCGTGCCGCTTCTCGCCAGGACGTGGCACCAGGGACCGGTCTTTGCTGAGTCCACGGCCAGGATCATCAGGGAGGGTGCCGTGAACGCCGTCAAGCAGGATCTACTCCAACCGAACGCCAAGGGGACCCCATGAACAAGCTGGAAATCATCGATCACATCGCCAAGTCCGCCGACATCTCCAAGGCCGCAGCGGGACGCTCGCTCGACGCGACCGTCACCGCCATCAAGACGGCGATGAAGAAGGGCGGCATGGTGACTCTGGTGGGGTTCGGCACGTTCTACGTCGGCCGCCGCGCTGCGCGGACGGGGCGCAATCCGCAGACCGGCCTGGAAATCAGCATCAAGGCGGCCAAGGTCCCCAAGTTCCGTCCTGGAAAAGCCCTCAAGGATGCAGTAAACTAGCGGCCCTTCCGGAGCCGGCCCGCCCGAGCGGGTCGCGCTGTTCCGCGAGGGGCGCTTAGCTCAGTTGGTAGAGCGTCGCCCTTACAAGGCGAATGTCGGCGGTTCGAGCCCGTCAGCGCCCACCATTGAAACTTTAGGAGCGGTAGTTCAGTTGGTTAGAATACCGGCCTGTCACGCCGGGGGTCGCGGGTTCGAGTCCCGTCCGCTCCGCCAACACAGCAGGACCGGATCGGGCGGCCTCGGGCGCCCGGCCGGTCCCAGGCACACGCGCTGATCCATGTTCGATTTCGTCACCAAGCACAAGCGCCTTCTCCAGATCGTACTGGCCCTGATGATCGTTCCGCCGTTCGCCTTCTGGGGGATCCAGTGGACGCAGCGCGTCGGAGGCGTCGGGGAGGTCGCCGCTGTCGGCGGGCAGAAGATCAGCGAGCAGGAGTTCACCGAGGCGCTGCGGCAGCAGCAGGACCAGTTGCGCGCCATGCTGCGCGGGAACGCCGATCCACGGATGCTCGACTCGCCTGCGATGCGCCGCCAGGTGCTCGACGGGATGATCTCGCAGCGGCTGCTGGCGCAGCACGCCGCGCGCAACCACCTGACCGTGTCCGACCAGACCCTGGTCGATACGATCACGTCGATTCCGGCGTTCCAGGTGGACGGAAAGTTCTCCAGGGAGCGCTACGACATCGCCCTTCAGAACGAGAGGATGAGCCCGGACCAGTTTGACGCGGCGCTGCGGCGCGATCTGGTGGTGCAGCAGATATCGAGCGCCGTTGCGGAGTCGGGCTTCGTGTCGACGTCCGCCGCCGCCCAGTTCGCGCGGCTGCGAGCCCAGCAGCGCGAGATCTCCGAGCAGCGCATACTGGCGGACGCCAAGGGCGTGCAAATCAAGCCGGAGGCGGTCCGGGCCGTGTACGACGCGAATCCCGGGCGCTTCCAACTGCCCGAGGAGGTCCAGGTCGAGTACGCCGTGCTGAGCGCGGATTCGCTGCTCGCCTCCGAGCAGATCGACCCCGCGGAACTCAGGAAGTACTACGAGGCGAACCTGTCGAAGTACGGGCAGCCGGAAGAGCGCCGCGCGAGCCACATCCTGATCTCCGTGAAGCCGGGCGCGAGCGACGACGACAAGCGCAAGGCGCGCGCGCGCGCCGAGGATGTTCTGAAGAACCTGCGCTCTTCTCCGGGGAGCTTCGCCGAGGTCGCGAAGAAGGAGTCCGGCGATCCGGGCTCGGCTGCCAAGGGGGGCGACCTGGGCTACTTCTCCCGCGGCATGATGGTGCGCCCCTTCGAGGAGGCGGCGTTCCGCCTGAAACCGGGCGAGATCAGCGATATCGTTGAGTCCGACTTCGGCTTTCACATCATCAAGGTGACCGGCGTCAAGCCCGGCAAGGTAAAGCCCTTCGAGCAGGTCCGTCCCGAGATCGAGCTGCAGCTGAAGAAACAGCAGGCGGGAAGGCGCTTCGCGGAGGCCGCGGAAACGTTCAGCAACATCGTGTACGAGCAGCCGGATTCGCTCAAGCCCGCTGCGGACAAGTTCCACCTCGCGATCCAGACGGCGCAGGGCATCACGCGGCAGGTGGCGAGCGTTCCGGCGCTCAACAACCCGCGGCTGCTCGCGTCGATCTTCTCCGACGACTCGATCAAGAACCATCGCAACACCGAGGCGGTGGAAACCAGCCCCGGCACGCTGGTGGCCGCGCGGGTGACCGAGCACAAGGCCGCGAGCCTGCGTCCCTTCGATGCCGTGAAGGAGGCGATCGCGAAGCAGCTGGCGCAGCAGGAAGCCCTCGCCGAGGCGCGGAAGCGGGGCGCGGCGCTGCTCGAAGAACTGCGCAAGGGTGACCCGTCCAAGGCGGCGTTCGGCGCGAGCAAGCTCGTCAGCCGCGAGGATCCGAAAGGCCTTGCGCCGGCCGCGCTGTCCCAGGTGTTCGCGGCCGATGCGAACAAGCTGCCGGCCTACGCGGGAGTGGATTCGGGCGACGGCTATACGCTCTACCGTATCTCGAAGGTGGTCGACGTCCAGCCGGACGAGAACCGTGAGCGCAGCATCCAGAGCGAGCTCGGACGCATGAGCGGGGCGCTCGAGTTCCAGTCGTTTCTGGAAGGCTTGCGCGCCGACACGAGCGTCGACGTCAACAAGGAAGCGCTGGAGCAGAAGGTCCAGTAGAGCGCTACGGGACCGGCCGCTAGCCGGCGGGTGGACCCGCGTCGGCCGCGATCCCGCCCACCACCGTGCTGAATCCCGAGTCTGCGTGGACCACCTCCCCGGTCACGGAGGAGGCGAGGTCGGACAGCAGGAAGGCCGCGACGTTGCCGACCTCCTCGGTGGTGACGTTGCGCCGCAGCGGCGCGTTCTCTTCGACGTACTTCAGGATCTTCCCGAATCCGGAGATTCCGCTCGCGGCGAGTGTCTTGATCGGACCGGCGGAGACGGCGTTCACGCGAATTCCCTTCGGCCCCAGGCTGGTCGCGAGATAGCGCACGCCCGCCTCGAGGCTCGCCTTGGCCAGGCCCATGGTGTTGTAGTTCGGCACTACGCGCTCCGCGCCGAGATAGCTGAGCGTGAGCAGCGCCGCCCTCCGGCCCTGCATCAGCGGCAGCGCCGCCTTGGCGAGCGCGGCGAAGCTGTACGCGCTGACGTCGTGGGCGACGCGGAAGGCCTCGCGCGACAGGCCCTCGAGAAAATCTCCGGCGATCGCCTCGCGCGGAGCGAACGCGATCGCATGCACCAACCCTTCGAGACCGTCCCAGGCGTTCGCCAGCTCGGAGAACAGCGCCGCGATCTCGGCGTCGTTGGCGACGTCGCACGGGAACGCGAGCTTGCTGCCGAATTCCGCGGCCATTTCGGCGACGCGGTCCTTGAAGCGATCGTTCTGGTAGGTGAAGGCGAGCTCGGCGCCCTCGCGCCGCGCCGCCTTGGCGATGCCGTACGCGATCGATCGGTTCGACAGCAGGCCGGTGACGAGAACGCGCTTTCCGGCGAGGAATCCCATGCGATGTCCCTTGAAATGTGCGGGCGATTATAGGCTACACTTGGCCGCCATGCGCGGCGCTCTGGTTCCGGCGATGCTGTTCGCTTGCGGTCTCGCCGGGTGCGGTCTGGTGTGGAACGATCCGTATCCCGCCGTGGACCGCGGCAAGAACATCTACTACTCCTTCTTCATCGAGCGGCCGCGGCATTTCGACCCGGCGCAGTCGTATACCTCCGACGAATACGACATCATCCAGCAGATCTACGAGCCGCCGCTGCAGTATCACTACCTGAAGCGGCCGTACGAGCTGATCCCCGCGACGGCGACCGAGGTTCCGCGCCCGAAGTACTACGACGGGGCGGGCCGCCTGCTTCCCGCGGACGCTGACGCCGGGCGCGTTGCGTACAGCGAGTACGACATCCGCATCCGGCATGGCGTCATGTACCAGCCGCATCCGGCATTCGCCAGGGACGACAGGGGAGAGCCTCTGTATGTCGCGCTTCCCGAAAGCGAGATTCGCTCGAAGTACACGCTGTCGGATTTCCCGAAGACGGGAACGCGCGAGCTCGTGGCCGAGGACTACGTCTACGAGATCAAGCGGCTCGCCCACCCGCAGCTGGTCTCGCCCATCTACAGCCACATGACCGACTACATCGTCGGCCTGAAGGAGCTGGGCGATCGCCTCAAGCGCGACAACGACGCGCTCGTCGCCGAGTACCAGAAACGCTACGGAGTGTCCGATCCCGGGCGGCCGTGGATCGACCTGCGGCCGTACGAGCTCTCCGGCGTGAAGGCGCTCGACCGCTATACCTACCGGGTGCGCATCAAGGGCAAGTATCCTCAGTTCCTCTACTGGCTCGCGATGCCGTTCTTCGCGCCCGTTCCATGGGAAGCGGATCGCTTCTACTCGCAGCGCGGTATGAACGACGGGCGCAACCTGACCCTCGATTCCTACCCGGTCGGGACGGGTCCTTACATGCTCGCCCAGTACGACCCGAACTTCCGCATGACCCTCGACGCGAACCCCAGCTTTCGCGGGGAGTCGTACCCCTCCGAGGGCGCGCCGGGCGACGCCGCGGCGGGATTCCTCGGTGACGCGGGCAGGCGCGTGCCGTTCACGGAGCGCCTCGTCTTCACGCGGGAGAAGGAGAGCATCCCGCTGTGGAACAAGTTTCTACAGGGCTACTACGACAGCGCGGGCATCGGCTCGGACAACTTCGACCAGGCGGTGCGGGTCGGCGTGAGCGGCGACGCCGCGGTGACGCCGGAAATGCAGGAACGCGGGATACGCCTGGTGACCGCGGTCGAGCCGACCACGTTCTATCTCGCCTTCAACTTCAACGACGCCGTGGTGGGTGGCGGCAAGGGCGATGAGCGCGCCCGCGCGCGCGCCCGCAAGCTGCGGCAGGCGGTGTCGATCGCGATCGACTGGGAGGAATTCATCTCGATCTTCGCCAATGGTCGCGGCGTTCCCGGCATGGGGCCGCTGCCGCCCGGGATCTTCGGCTACCGTGAGGACGCCGCCGGCTACAACCCGGTCGTCTACGACTGGGTCGGCGGCAGGCCGGTGCGCAAGTCCATCGCGGCCGCGCGCAAGCTCCTTGCCGAAGCCGGATATCCCGACGGAAGGGACGCGAGAACGGGTCAGCCGCTCGTTCTGTACCTCGACACCACGGCCCGCGGGCCCGAGGACGCGGCGCAGCTCGCGTGGTACCGCAGGCAGTTCGCCAAGATCGACGTGCAGCTGGAGATACGCTCTACCGACTGGAACCGCTTCCAGGAGAAGATCCGCTCAGGCAACACGCAGATGTTTTTTCTCGGGTGGCACGCCGACTATCCCGACCCCGAGAACTTCATGTTCCTGCTCTACGGGCCCAACGGCACCCAGGACGGCGAGAACAAGGCGCGCTACGAGAACCCGGAGTTCGACCAGCTGTTCGAGAGGATGAGGAACATGGAGAGCGGCCTCCAGCGCCAGGCGCTCATCGATCAGATGGTGAAGATCGCGCGCGAAGACGCGCCCTGGGTGTGGGGCTACCACCCCAAGACCTACGCTTTGCAGCACGCGTGGGTGCGGCCGGGCAAGCCGAACGTCATCACTCGCGGCACGCTCAAGTACGCGCGCGTCGATCCCGCGCTGCGCGAGCGCATGCGCGACGAGTGGAACCGGCCGGTCGTGTGGCCGCTCGGCCTGATATTGGCGGCCCTGCTGCTCGCGAGCGCTCCGGCCTACGTCAGCTATCGCAGGCGCGAGCGCATGGCGGCCCGGCCCGCGGGCCTCGTCGAAAAAGCGGCGACGTGATCGCCTACATCGTCCGCCGGATGCTCTACGTCGTTCCGGTCCTCGTCTTCGTGAATCTGGTCACTTTCGCCCTGTTCTTCGTCGTAAACACGCCCGACGAGATGGCGAGGCTGCAGCTCGGCGTGCGGCGCGTCACGCAGGAGGCGGTCGACAAGTGGAAAGCCGAGCACGGCTACGACAAGCCGATGCTCTACAACGGCCGCGCGCAGGGGCTGGCGCGCGTCACCGACACGATCTTCTACGAGAAATCGGTGCGGCTCTTCGTCTTCGATTTCGGCAACGCGGACGACGGCCGCTCGATCCGCAACGCCATCCTGACGCGCATGTGGCCCAGCCTCGCGGTGCAGCTGCCGGTGTTCGTCGTCGGGCTCGCCGTCTACATCAGCTTCGCGCTGGCAATGGCGTTCTTTCGCGCCACCTACATCGACTTCTGGGGCGTCATCCTGTGCGTGGCGATGATGTCGATCTCGACCCTGTTCTACATCATCGGCGGGCAATACCTTCTTTCGAAGGTCTGGAACCTCGTGCCGATCTCGGGCTATTCATCCGGGCCGGACGCGTTCAAGTTCCTCGCGCTCCCGGTGGCGATCGGCGCGATCGCGGGCATCGGCTCGGGCGCCCGCTGGTACCGCACCATCTTTCTCGAGGAAATGGGCAAAGACTACGTGCGTACCGCGCGCGCGAAAGGCCTCGCGGAGACGACCGTGATGTTCAGGCACGTATTGAAGAACGGCATGATCCCGATCCTCACCGGCGCGGTCGTGGTCATCCCGACGCTGTTCATGGGCGCGCTGATCATGGAGTCGTTCTTCGGCATCCCGGGCCTGGGGAGCTACACCATCGACGCGATCCAGGCCCAGGATTTCTCGATCGTACGCTCGATGGTGTTCCTGGGCTCGGTGCTGTACATCCTCGGCCTGCTGCTCACCGACATTTCGTACACGCTGGCCGACCCGCGGGTGCGGCTCGAATGAGGGGGCGCGCGTGCCGGTAGTCCTCTGGACCGACGCCCTCGTGTTCGCGCTGGCGGCGGCGGTCGCGGTCTACTTCTCTTACGTCCACCACCAGCCGCACTTGCGCGCGCCGTGGAGGCGCGTCACCCGCAGCGTTCAGGGAATGTCGGCGCTGGTGATCCTCGCGGTCTTCCTCGGCATCGGCCTGCTCGACTCGGTGCACTACCGGCGCGCGCTCGAGCGCCAGCCGGGGCGGGAGGTGGCGTATTCGACCGAGGTGATCTCGGTTTTCGACGCGGTCGCGGAGCCGCTGCGCGCGCACCGCGAGAAGACCTACTCGGCGCCTTTCGCCACACGCGCCTTCGCGCGCGAGACGCTGGAAATTCCAGGCCCCGACGGGACCTTGCGTCAGGTGCGGGATTTTCCGAGGCTCGCCTTCGGAGGCGCGCACCTCAAGGACGAGGCCGACCGCGGAGGAGACATCCTGCGCGGGGCTCTGAAGGGCCTGGGGCTCGCCGCGCTCGTATGGGGGCTGCTGGCGGGCGGCGCCGGGCGAGTCTCGAAGGCGGCGGCCCACGTGCCGTGGCGCGCGATCCTGATCACGGTCGGGGTGGTGCTCGCCGTGGCGGGTCCGATTGCAGTCCTGTGCCCCGACTATCACGTCCTTGGCACCGACAAGGTGGGGCGCGACGTGCTTTACCTCGCCCTGAAGAGCATCCGCACCGGCCTCGTCATCGGCACCGTCACCACGCTCGTCGTGCTGCCCTTCGCGGTCACGTTGGGGATCATGGCGGGGTATTTCCGCGGCTTGGTCGACGACGTGATCCAGTTCATCTACACCGGCATCAACTCGATCCCGGCGGTACTGCTGATCGCCGCCTGCATACTCATGGCGCAGGTGCTCCTGGACCGCCATCCCGATCTCGCGGCGACCGCGGCCCAGCGCGCCGACCTGCGCCTGCTGGTGCTGTGCCTGGTGCTCGGCCTGACCGGCTGGATCACTCTCGCCAGGCTGCTGCGGGGCGAGGCGCTCAAGCTGCGGGAGCTGGAGTATATACAGGCGGCTCAGGCGTTCGGCGTGCGCAGCGCGGGCATCATCACACGGCACATCCTGCCCAACGTGATGCACATCGTGATCATCTCGCTGGTCATCGATTTCTCGGGGCTCGTCCTCGCCGAGGCCGTTCTTTCCTACGTCGGCGTCGGCGTCGACCCCTCGATGATCAGCTTCGGCACCATGATCAACGCGGCGCGCCTGGAGATGTCGCGCGAGCCCGTGGTGTGGTGGACGATCGCCGCGGCGTTCTTCTTCATGTTCGTCCTGGTGCTCTCGGCGAACCTGTTCGCCGACGCGGTGCGGGACGCGTTCGATCCGCGCGTGCGCGTGGGCGCAGTGGCGGCCGCGTGAGCGAGATGCTGCTCCGCGTGCGGGGCCTGAGGACCGAGCTCGATGCGCCCGGCGGGGCGGTGCGCGCGGTGGACGGCGTCGACCTGGAAATCCGCAAGGGCGAGACCTTCGCGATCGTGGGGGAATCCGGATCCGGAAAGACGATGACTGCGCTTTCGCTCATGCGCCTGCTGCCCGAGACCGGGCGAATCGTCGCGGGAACTGTGGAGCTGTCCGGAACGGATCTGCTTGCGCTGCCCGAGACGGCGATGCGCGCGGTGCGCGGAAGGCGCGTCGCGATGATCTTCCAGGAACCGGCGACGAGCCTGAATCCGGTGCTCACCGTCGGCACGCAGATCCGGGAAGTGCTCGAGCGGCACACGGGGCTGCGCGGACGGCAGATCGATGAACGCGTGCGCTCGCTCCTAGATTCCGTCGGCGTGCCCGACGCGGCGCGCCGCGCCGAGGAGTATCCGTTCCAGCTCTCCGGAGGGCTGAAGCAGCGGGCGATGGTCGCGATGGCGCTGGCCGCCGGTCCCGATCTCCTCGTCGCGGACGAGCCCACGACCGCCCTCGACGTCACCATCCAGGCGCAGGTGCTCGACCTCCTGCGCGACCTGCAGAAGAAGAACGGGATGGCGATCCTGCTCATCACCCACGACCTCGGGGTCGTCGCGGAGATGGCGCACCGCGTCGCGGTGATGTACGCGGGTCAGCTGGTCGAGGTGGGGCAAGCGCGGCAATTCTTCGCCGCGCCCCAGCATCCGTATTCGCGCAAGCTCTTCGAGGCCTTGCCGGGCTCGGGCAAGCGAGGCGCCGATCTGGCGGTGATCAAGGGCCAGGTGCCGCCGCTCACCCAGGAATTCCGCCGCTGCCGCTTCACCGAGCGCTGCGATTTCGCCTTCGGCCGCTGCTCCGCCGAGGCGCCGGGCTGGACGAAGATCTCGTCCGAGCACGAGGTCCGATGCTTCCTGAGGGAGCGCGAGCGCGCGGGCGCGGCGCATCCGGTCGACTCGGGTTCATCGGCCGCCTCCCCGATGGAGCAGGCGGCGCCGCTCCTGTCGGTGCGCGACCTGAAGGTGCACTTTCCGATCCGCAAGGGCCTGTTCAAGCGCACGGTCGGACACGTCAGAGCCGTCGACGGCGTCTCGCTCGAGATCGGGGCGGGACGCACGCTCGGCCTGGTCGGCGAGTCAGGCTGCGGCAAGACCACCGTCGGCAAGGCGATCCTGCAGCTCATCCGGCCGGAGGGCACGGTCGAGCTGGCCGGCGTCGACCTCACGCGGCTTCGCGGCGCGGCGCTGCGCGCGCGCCGGCGCGACTTCCAGATCATCTTCCAGGACCCCTACGCCTCGCTCAATCCGCGCATGCGAGTCGCGGACATCCTCGCCGAAGGCATAGCTTCGCTCGGCATCGAGCCGGACGCTCCGGCGCGGGCGAAGCAGGTCGCCGAGATCCTCGACCAGGTCGGTCTCGCGCGCGACTCGGTCGAGCGCTATCCGCACGAGTTCTCGGGCGGTCAGCGTCAGCGCATCGCGATCGCGCGCGCCTTGGCGGTGCGGCCGAAGCTCATCGTTTGCGACGAGCCGACGAGCGCGCTCGACGTCTCGGTGCAGGCGCAGATCCTGAATCTGCTGAAGTCACTGCAGACGGAGTTCAAGCTGTCGTACCTGTTCATCACCCACAACATCGCCGTGGTCGATTATCTGGCGCACGAAGTGGCGGTGATGTACCTCGGGCGCATCGTCGAGCACGGAACGACGGAGGAGGTGCTGCGCTCGCCCAGGCATCCGTACACGCAGGCGCTGCTGGCGGCCGTGCCGAAGATCGAGTCGGGCGGCACGCGCGAAGTCATCCGCCTCGAGGGCGAGCTGCCCTCGCCGGTGAATCCGCCTTCGGGCTGCCACTTCAATCCACGCTGCCCGAAAGTGATGCCCGAGTGCCGCGAGCGCTATCCGGAGAATTTCAAGCTGTCGGAGACGCGCAGCGTCGCGTGCTGGCTTTACGGAAAATGACTATCGTGCTCCAGGGACTCGCCGCGTCTTGAGGAATTCCTCGAGCGTCTCGCCGCGGAAGCCCGCGACCATCTCGGGGTTGGAGACGCCCTTCACCCGGGCGAGCTTTTCGAGACAGAAGAAGCTCGCCCCATAGCGCATCAGCGCCGCCCAGTCGAGCTCGCGCACCATGCGGCGCTCTTCCGCGCTCAGCCCGGCCTTCTCGAACGCGGCTTCCGGATCTTCCTTGAACGCGTTGCGGTTCTCGGGGACGGTGAAACCGTGGAGGAAGCGGTTGAGGCGCAGCGCCTTGGCGCTCGTCTCGAGATCGAAGACGTAGGTGCCTTCGAGCTTCTCGACGCCTTTGAGCTGCGGGTTCATGCGGCGCGGCGGACCCGCTTGCCGTTCTTTGCCTTGGCGGCCGGCTCCTCGAACACCGCCACCGCCATCGCGGTGGTCATCGGCAGGTAGTAGTTCTGGTGGACTTTCCTCGCGCGCGGCGACAGCGCACCGCGCATCGCGAGCCACATGATCTCCTCGGCGCCTTCGGTGCCTCCGAGCTCGATGTAGTCGGCGTGGCGCATCGCGGTCAGCTTTTTAGGATTGTCGGCGATCAGGTCGAGGAACTTCAGATCCCACTTCTCGTTGTTGAAGCCGCCGCGTTCGCCGTTCATCTGGTGCGACAGGCCGCCGGTCCCGACGATGAGGACGTCCAGGTCCTCCGGATAGGAGAGCACTGCGCGGCGCACGGCCTGGCCGAGCTTCCAGCAGCGCATGGGGGTCGGGATCGGGTGCTGCAGCACGTTGACCTCGATCGGCACGATCCGTCCGGGCCAGTCGGGGGCGGGTGGCCAGAACATGGTGAGGGGCGAGTGCACGCCGTGGTCGATCGGCAGGTCCTGGAAGACGGAGATGTCGAACTCGTCGTTCACCAGGCAGTCGGCCATGTGCCTCGCGAGGCCCGAGTGCCCCTTCAGCGGCGGCACCTTGCGCTGGCCCAGTCCCTCGTCGGCGATCGGGAATTCGTCGCTCACGCCCAGAGCGAAGGTCGGGTAGTGATCGAAGAAGAACGTGCTGGCATGGTCGTTGTAGAAGAAGACGAGCACGTCGGGCTTCTTGGCCGCCATCCAGGACTTGACCGGCTCGTAGCCCTTGAACAGGGGACTCCAGTCCGGGTCGTTCTGCTTGCCGCGATCGTAGGCCCCCGCGATGGTCGGGACGTGGGAGGTGCCGATGCCGCCGATGATGTTAGCCATGATTAGACCAATTCTAACGCCTTGCGGTCCCGAGTGCGACGATGGCGCCGATCACCACTAGCGCGCCGGCGACCTGCCGCGGCTCCAGGCTCTGGCCGAGGACCGCCCAGCCGAGAACGAGGACGGCGATCGGCTCGAAATTGAGCGCCGCCGTGTCGGTCGCCGCCTGGAGGCGCGGCTGGAGGACGAACAGCGAAGTGATCGCAGTGCCGTAGAAGATCGTCAGCAGCGCAAGGCCGACCCAGCCCGTCGCGTCGGCGGGCAGCGTCAGCTGGCCGCCCAGCGCGCCGGCCGCGGTCGCGAGCACCGCCGCCGTTGCGCTTATGATGCAGCTTCGCAGGCGGCCGTCCACGCCCGGCACCCAGCGCGCCGATAGGAACAGCACCGCGGAAAAGCACAGGGACGCCGCGACGGAGAACGCGACCCCTGCGCCGATCTCGGTCCAGCGGGCCGCGAGCTTGTCCGCACCGCCGATCACGTCGAGCGCGAGGGCCAGGCCGAACAGCGCGACCGGCATCGCCGCGAGCGCGCGCGGCGCGAGCGGGTGCATGCCCGCCGCCGCCGACATCAGCGAATACAGCAGGGGATAGGTGTTGAACGCGAGCAGGGCCAGTGCCGCCGGGATGCGCGCGACGGACGAGTACAGGCACCAGCTCTGCACCGCGAGGATGACGCCGATGGCGACGATGCGCGCGAGCGTGAGCGCGGGCAGGCGCAGCGGCACGCGCAACGCGAGCAGCAGCGCGAGGAGCGCCAGGGCGGTTCCGCCGGATCGGACGGCGACCGCGGTCGTCACGCTGACGCCGTGGTCGAACGCCGCGCGCGCGGCGACATGGTTGCTGCCGAAGGTCGTCGCGATGGCGAGCAGCGCCGCGACCCCGGCCCAGCGGGGAACCGGGGTCATGCCACGGTGACCGGGATCTTCAGCTCCCTGATGCGCTTCTCCCACTGCGCCGGCCCGCTCTGGTGAACGGAGTCGCCCTTCGAATCGACCGCGACCGTGACCGGCATGTCCTTCACCTCGAACTCGTAGATCGCTTCCATGCCTAGGTCGGCGAAGGCGAGCACGCGCGACTTGCGGACCGCCCTGGCGACGAGATACGCCGCGCCGCCGACCGCGATGAGCGAGGCGGCCTTGTGCCGGCGGATCGCCTCGATGGCGGCCGGGCCGCGCTCGCCCTTGCCGATCATGGCGACGAGGCCCGCCTTCCCGAGCATGGTCTCGACGAACTTGTCCATGCGCGTCGCCGTGGTCGGGCCGGCGGGGCCGACCACCTCGTTCCTCACCGGGTCGACCGGGCCGACGTAGTAGATGACGCGGTTCGTGAAGTCGACCGGCAGCTTCTCGCCCTTGGCGAGCATGTCTTCGATGCGCTTGTGGGCGGCGTCGCGCCCGGTAAGCATCCTCCCGGAGAGGAGCAGCGTTTCTCCGGGCGTCCACTGGATCACCTCTTCGCGCGTCAGCGTGTCGAGGTTGACGCGCCGCGACTGCGCGCTCGGGGTCCATGCGATCCTGGGCCAGTCTTCCAGGCTCGGCACCTCGAACTCGGCGGCGCCGGAGCCGTCGAGCACGAAATGCACGTGGCGCGTCGCCGCGCAGTTCGGGATCATGGCGATAGGCTTGTTCGCCGCGTGCGTCGGAAAGGAGCGGATCTTGACGTCGAGCACCGTCGACAGGCCGCCGAGGCCCTGCGCTCCGATGCCGAGCTGGTTGACCTTCTCGTACAGCTCCACCCGCAGCTCCTCGTACTTGTCCTTGGGGCCGCGGGCGAGCAGGTCCGACATGTCGATCGGCTCCATCAGCGCTTCCTTGGCGAGCTGCATCGCCTTCTCGGCGGTGCCGCCGATGCCGATGCCGAGCATGCCGGGCGGGCACCAGCCCGCGCCCATGGTGGGCACCGTCTCCAGCACCCAGTCGGTCACCGAGTCGGAAGGGTTGAGCATCGCGAATTTCGCCTTGGCCTCGGACCCGCCTCCCTTCGCGGCGACGTCGACTTCGATCCTGCTTCCGGGCACGAGCTCCATGCTCACCACGGCGGGGGTGTTGTCCTTGGTGTTCCGGCGCGCGAACTGCGGGTCCTCGAGGATCGAGGCGCGCAGCTTGTTGTCGGGATCCAGATAGGCGCGGCGCACGCCCTCGTTGACCGCGTCGGCGACCGAGCCTCCGAAGCCTTGCAGGCGCACATCCATGCCGATCTTGAGGAACACGTTGACGATGCCGGTATCCTGGCAGATCGGCCGGTGGCCCTCGGCGCACAGGCGTGAGTTGGTGAGTATCTGCGCGATCGCATCCCTGGCCGCGGGCGACTGCTCGCGCTCGTAGGCGCGCGCGAGATGCTGGACGTAGTCGCGCGGGTGGTAGTAGCTGATGTATTGGAGAGCGTCGGCGACGCTCTGGACGAGGTCTTCCTGCTCGATCGTTGTCATGAGGCTAAGTATAAGGCGCGTTTTCGGTTGCGGGACACCGGGGCGGCCGGTAGACTTTCCCCAAGATATCCAAGGAGGTTCCGCATGGCCGCAGCAACCATCGAGTCGGTGCTCCAGGAAGACCGCCTGTTCCCACCGTCCCCGGAGTTCGTCAAGCAGGCGAACGTCTCGGGCATGGCCGCGTACCAGGCGCTTTGCGACGAGGCGGAGCGCGACTTCGAGGGCTTCTGGGCGAGGCTCGCGCGCGAGAACCTCGCCTGGCACAAGCCTTTTACCAAGACGCTCGACTCATCCAAGGCGCCGTTCTACAAGTGGTTCCACGACGGCGAGCTGAACGCCTCCTACAACTGCCTCGATCGGCACCTCAAGACCCAGCCCGACAAGACCGCGATCATCTTCGAGGCGGACGACGGCAAGGTCACGAAGATCACTTACAAGCAGCTCTATCACAAGGTCTGCCAATTCGCGAACGCGCTCAAATCGCTCGGCATCAAGCAGGGCGAGCGCGTCCTGATCTACATGCCGATGTCGATCGAGGTCGTGGTCGCGATGCAGGCCTGCGCGAGGATCGGCGCGACGCATTCGGTGGTGTTCGGCGGCTTCTCGGCGAAGAGCGTGCAGGAGCGCGTGATCGACGCGGGCGCGGTGGCGCTCGTCACGGCGGACGGCCAGATGCGCGGCGGCAAGGAGATTCCGCTGAAGCCCGCGATCGACGAGGCCTTCGCCATGGGCGGATGCGAAGGCGTGAAGAACGTGATCGTGTATCGGCGCACCGGCAGCAAGGTCGCGATGCAGTCGCCGCGCGACAAGTGGTGGGACGACGCGATCAAGGGGCAGGCCGACACCTGTGAGCCGACCTGGGTCAACGCCGAGCATCCGCTCTTCATCCTGTATACCTCGGGATCGACCGGCAAGCCGAAGGGCGTGCAGCACTCGACGGGCGGCTACCTGCTGATGTGCGCGCTGACGATGAAATGGGTGTTCGACCACAAGCCGACCGACGTCTTCTGGTGCACCGCCGACGTGGGCTGGGTCACGGGCCACAGCTACTGCACCTACGGGCCGCTCGCGGTCGGCGCGACCGAGATCGTGTTCGAAGGCGTGCCGGTCTATCCGGACGCGGGCCGCTTCTGGAAGATGATCCAGGACCACAGGGTGTCGGTGTTCTACACCGCGCCCACGGCGATCCGCTCGCTCATCAAGGCGGGCGGCGACCTGCCGAAGAAGTACGACCTCCAGTCGCTTCGCATCCTCGGCACGGTGGGCGAGCCCATCAATCCCGAGGCGTGGATGTGGTATCACGAAACCGTCGGCGGCAAGCGCTGCCCGATCGTCGATACCTGGTGGCAGACCGAGACGGGAGGCCACATGATCACGCCGCTGCCAGGCGTGACGGTGACCAAGCCGGGATCGGCGACGCTGCCGCTCCCCGGCATCTCGGCCGACGTAGTCGACGAGACCGGCCACTCGGTCGGGAAGGGCAAGGGTGGCATCCTGGTGATCAAGAAGCCCTGGCCGTCGATGCTGCGCACGATCTGGGGTGATCCCGATCGCTACAAGAAGACCTACTGGCCGGAAGACTTCCAGGGCAAGTTCTACCTCGCAGGCGACGGCGCGAGCATCGACAACGACGGCTATTTCCGCATCGTCGGCCGCATCGACGACGTGCTGAACGTCTCAGGGCACCGTCTGGGCACCATGGAAGTCGAGTCGGCACTGGTCGCGAACGCCAAGCTTGTCGCCGAAGCCGCGGTGGTGGGCCGCCCCGACGAACTCACCGGCGAGGCGCTCGTCGCCTTCGTCGTGCTGAAGGGACCGCGCCCCTCCGGCGCCGAGGCGAAGAAGGTGGCCGACGAGCTGCGCGAATGGGTCGGCAAGGAGATCGGCCCGATCGCCAAGCCCAAGGACATCCGCTTCGGCGACAACCTGCCGAAGACGCGTTCGGGAAAGATCATGCGGCGCCTGCTGCGCTCGATCGCCAAGGGCGAGGAGATCAAGCAGGACGTCTCGACGCTGGAGAACCCCGGCATCCTTGAGCAACTCAAGCAATCGACCTAGCGGGCGTGCCGCTTCGCCTCACGGTCGCGTAAAATCCGCCTGCGACCGGAGAGGTGGATGAGTGGTTTAAGTCGCACGCCTGGAAAGCGTGTTTAGGTTAATAGCCTAACGCGGGTTCGAATCCCGCCCTCTCCGCCAATCCAAGCCCCAGAGCTCCTGAAAGGGCTTATTCGTCTTTCCGGAGTGGACCCCAAGCCCGGGTCGACCCCCTCGCCCCAAGCACATATTGTCGTGAATGCCCGACAGCGGACATTCGGGGTGATAACAACTCGATTGTCGCGCTGTCGACTTTGTAATCTTACGGCGCGCAGGCAAAACCCCCAGACTAGTTCCGCCCTTTTTGAAGATCCGAGGGCAACATGGGGGGGCCTATGATCTGACACCGGAGGTATTCATGAGTGCGATCGTCAAAAAGCATCGACTCGCTTTAGGCATCTTCGTACTGCTGTTATTCACCGCAGCGCTCACGTCGCCAATGTGGTGGCGGTGGTCCACCACGGTTCTGGCGGCCACCTCATCGGGCCAGATGGCGCCGATCGTGCACCACCAGATGCGGGACACGCCGCACATGCACGTGAAGAACTGGATGTTGCAGCCGACCGGAAATCCGGACCGGAACGTGCAACCTCTGGATCCCAACACCGTTCCGAAGTTCGTGAATCAGCTGTCGAGGCCTCCGGTCTTCGTGCCCATAGGGACGAAATTCGACAAGTCCATAGGCCGGGACGTCCCTCTCTATGAGGTCACGGAAAATATCGTGTTTCAGCAGATCCTGCCGCCGGGATTTCCGAAGACGAAGATCTACGGCTACGGCGGCAAGGTGAACACCGCCAAGCCTGGGGACCCGCAACAAATCGACACGGTATTCTCGACGCCCGGACCGACGTTTGAGGCAACGGCCAACCGGCGCATCTTCGTCCACTACATCAACAACCTCGATGGCCCTCACATGTTCCCGGTCGACCCGACGATCATGGCGGCCAACCCCAACAACGCGCCGATACCCACGGCTCCGTTCAAGCCCTTCCCCGGCGGTTACCCCGAGTTTCAGAGCCCGATCGTCACCGTGCCGCACCTGCACGGCGGCGTCACGCCCTCCGACTCG